>NZ_JBYCZP010000003.1:0-504093 GCF_057586295.1 Rhizobium sp. SRI_017
CCATGTCAAAGGGGGGCTACCCCTCATGGGCCACACGCAAGTGCTGTTAACAGCAGGCACAATTTTTCCGCGCTATGGAATTTTCGGCAGTTATGCACCCGTCGACGGAGCATCAATACCGATCTCCGCACCAACGCTGGCAACCCGCAGGAGGTTGAATTACATTTGAAAATTAGTAGACTTGTGCCAGTACTTCTCAGCGGAGCATCTCTGCGGGGCGGCAAGTCGCACAATGGGGGAAGGTATGTCCACTATTCGTTCCGTGTGCTTGATTTTACTCGTTTCATTCGCTTCATCCCTCCTGCTCGCGCACCCCTCGTTCGCCCAGGAATCCCCGTTCCAAAACGGCTGGACGTTGCGGCGCGACGCGTCCTCCATCAGGTTTCAAACGGTCAAGAACGTGACGAAGGTCGAATCGAGCACATTCGCCGAATTCGAGGGTGGGATTGACGAAACGGGAGCGGCGAAAATCAGAGTATTCCTGGACTCCGTCGACACTAAGATCGATCTACGGAACGTCCGCATGCGGTTTCTCCTGTTCGAGACCTTCCAGTTTCCCGAAGCGGTGATAACCGCCCAGATCGAGCCGGCGCAACTGAGCGATCTGCCTTCCGTGAAACGCAAGTTCATTCCGCTCAAGTTCAACGTGGAACTTCATGGCGTAAAGGCATCTTTCGATACGGAGGTCTCGGCAACGCTTCTGAATGACGACCTTGTTGCCATTTCGTCGACTGTGCCCATCTCCATTCCGACCTCTGCCTTCAATCTGGACGGCGGCGTCAAGAAGCTGGAAGAAGCTGCCAAGGTGACGATCATCCCGTCCGCAACAGTCTCATTCGACTTCGTGTTCGCGCAAAATGGTGCCGAAGCAAAAGAAGCGGAGATCGTTTCAGCGACCGACTCTCAGCTCGCTGCTTCCAAAGCACTCGAGCCAAAAGGAAATCTTGACGTTGAAGCCTGCAAGGGCCGCTTTGAGATTCTTTCCCGGACCGACAACATCTACTTTGCGAGTGGTAGCGCTCGTCTCGATGCAAGGAGCGAGCCGCTTTTGAACAGTATTGTGGACATCATTTCCAGATGTCCCGAACTGATCATCGAGGTGAGCGGCCACACCGACAGTGATGGGTCGGCCGTGACAAACATGAGTCTCTCTAGACTTCGTGCGGCGGCGGTTGCGCAGTACCTGGCTTCGAAGAACATCCTCAAGGACCGGATAAGGAGCGTGGGTTATGGTGAAACGCGCCCCGTGGCCTCCAATCAGACCGCTGAGGGCAAACACAGAAACCGAAGGATCGAGTTTGCCGTTGTCCAATAGCGTTTGCATACTTTTCCGGGGCGGTGGCATTGCAGCGTTTCTGCTGCTGTTGATAACGGCTGCCTGGGCTCAGGAGCAATCCGGGGCGCGACTGGCTCTTGTCATTGGCAACGCCGCCTATACCAGCGTTACACCACTCGACAACGCCGTGAACGACGCCGTGCTGATGGCGGATTCGCTGAAAAAGGTGGGTTTCAGGGTGACGCTGCTGACCAACGCCAAGCAAGGAGAAGTGACCAAGGCTATTTCGACCTTCGGTCGCGAGTTACGCGAAGCCGGAGGAGACGCGACCGGCCTCTTTTATTATGCTGGACATGGTGTGCAGTCCTCCGGGTCCAACTTTCTGCTGCCTGTTGATGTCGAATTGAGCGACCCCGCCGACCTCAGCCTCGTCGCGGTACCGGCCCAGGCGGTCCTGCGCCAGATGTCTTCCGCGCGGAACCGCACAAATATCGTTATCCTCGATGCCTGCCGAAACAACCCTTTTACCAGTGTTCCGGGCTTCAACGACAACGGGCTGGCCGAAATGGACGCGCCAACCGGCACGTTTCTGGCCTATTCCACGGCCCCTGGAGAAACGGCTTTGGACGGCGAGAACGAAAAAAACAGCCCCTTTACCGCAGCCCTTGCGCGCGCACTTTCCATTCCTGGCAAACCGATCGAAGCTTTGTTCAGAGACGTCAGGATCGATGTTCTGAAAGCAACGGACGGCGCGCAAACCCCCTGGGATACATCCTCGCTGACAGTGGATTTCCAGTTCAATCCTGTCGAGCCCCCGTCTGCGGAAGCTCTTGAAATGCGTCAGCTTTGGGACTCGGTGAAACGGAGCAAGGATCCTGTTCAGGTCCTGCTTTTTCTGAGGGCAAATCCGGACAGTCCCTACACCAGCGAAGCCCGTGCCCTTCTAAGCGAGCTCATGTCGAACGAGACCTCGAAAACCGAGACTCAATCTGCAGATAAGGACAAGCTGAAACCTGTCGATCCCGACAAGAGCGAACGGGACATGATCGAGGCAGCGCGGCAAGCGGGAACGGTGGAGGCCTATGAGGCTTATTTCAAGGCCTTCCCCAATGGGACCTTTGCAGAGTTTGCGCGTGCAGAACTGGACACGATCAAACAGACGGAGTCGAAGCCGGTCGCCAAAGAAGAAACTCCGGTCGCGGCGAATGAGGAAAAGGCCGAACAGCCTGAGTCAAAATCGTTCGATCTACCGGACGAGATCTTCTTCGACCAACCCATTGACGCGAAGATTCCCGAAATCGCAAATCGCAGCATAGCCGATCTGATCAAGGGCTCCCCAGTGCACCCTCCGATCAAAGAGCTGCCCGAGGTGTACTGGAAAGGCAAGACCTGCAGCAACTGCCATCAATGGCAGAAGGACAATCTTTGCGACCAAGCCAAGACCTATCTGGCTGATAGCGCAGTTGCGTTCTCCAAGCCGCATCCGTATGGCGTGGAATTCAAGGCCGCCCTGCGCATTTGGGCCCGAGATGGCTGTCGTTAGAGACGTGCTCCAGCCGATCACCGAACAAATCGTTGCCCTTGTTCCTCAAGAGACGCTTCTTCGAGCAAGTCAAGTGGTGATGTCACGTTGTTCTCGCGAGACGGAATGAAGCGCTTGCCATTGTCGGCTACATCGTGTTTCAGCGCCGCAGTTTGACCGCTCAACTTCGTTCGAGTTACGCCACCCTCTCGCTGTCCCGTTGGAATTTACTCGCTTGGGGACGCGGATCATCGTGCCCATGCGGTTTGAAGCGACGACATTGCGAGCGGAACGTCAGTTACCGCCTACCAAGGCCGCTGCCGCCTTTCCACCATCCCCATTTCTTGGGACTATCGCGGACACGCCAGCGCCGCATTCTCATGAGAGGCAGGCGTTACCGGGCGCGGGGGGACTACCGCCCGCCGCATTCCTTCAAGAGATCGGGGCACCGTTTAAGATTTGTTGACCATATTTCCTCATGCTTTGCCCGTTCGGCGCAGTTGCGGGAGTCAGAGTTCCGCACTCCGTTGGCAGCGTAACGACCTGCGGACCGTGTTTTCGCGGCCGCGTCGAGTAACGAGTATCGGGTACCTTTAGTCATGGCGTCTCAGAACAAGTCCGCGCATTCCGCGTCAAAATCCCGCCGAGGTCGTTCCCTCAGCATCGCTGTAAGCGCCTTGCTTTCCTGCGGCATTATCGCCGGATCCGCTTGGGGCCTCGCTTCGGCGCTCGGTGTCATGCACGAGGCGGCTCGCTCATTGTCCGAAAACATGAGCCTCGTCGCTCCTGTCCGTCTCACGGCAGTGGTGGCTGACGACCGCCGCCGCGAACAGGCGCTCAGGGCCGACAAGTCTTCGCGCTTTTCGAAACCGTCCGACACCGAGATCCGGCGGAGGCAGCTTACTGTCGCAGCAATCCGGATGGCGCACCAGCGCAGCCTTGCCGCCCAACTCGCCTTTGCGGAAAAAAGCAAGAAAGCTGAGAAGGCAAAGATCTTGGCCGCGTTTGCGCGTGCGAAAAGTTCGGTGGAACTGGAAGAGAAGATCAACGGCACGCCATCTTTGGTAACGGCACTGGTGGAAGATGTTTCTGTCCGCAGCATTCAGCCCTTCGGCCTTGTGCTGGCGAAACCCGAAACAGACGAAGACGTGGCTCTTCCCAGCCAGATTCCGCTGCCTGAAGCCAGACCGTTGATTGAGACGGTCGTTATTGAGCAAAAGCCGGCCGACGAAAAACCTGTCGCCCGCAGAAGCCTCGACAAGAAGGACAAGAAGGACAAGACGCAAGACGTCGCCTATGCGAAACCCGATCGCTCGCTGTTCGGCGATCTGTTCAAGAGCAAGTCAAACGACACCAGTTGGCCGGGCAAGGGCACGAAGGTCGCGATCTATGACGTTTCCAATGCCACCGTCTACCTGCCCGATGGGACCAAACTGCGTGCCCATTCCGGCATAGGCAAGATGCGCGACAATCCACGCTACGAGCATGTCACTATGAGGGGCCCGACGCCTGCCGGCATCTATCGCCTTTCGATGCGCGAGAAGCGCTTCTATGGCGTCGAGGCGATCCGCATGACGTCAATCGACGGGCGCGACCCGAAGAACCGAACTGGACTCCTGACGCATACAAACTTGCTGCGCGGTCAGAAGGGCTCGCATGGCTGTGTCGCCTTCCAGAACTATCAACCGTTCCTCAAAGCCTTCAAGCGCGGTCAGATTACGATGTTGGTCGTGGTGCCAGAGCTACCGTCATCACGCACGCAACTCGCCGCGCTCTATCGCAAGGCTGGTGCCTGATAGATCTCTACGCGCCCCGCTGCGGAGGCTGCAATCTGAGATTCGAACGCTCAGCCAAACCGTCGTCGAAGTTCGGCAAGTTGCACGTTTGAAGGTGCGGCGGCGGCACTAGCGCTGCCATTTGTCTCGGCCGTCTCGGCCTCTTCTTCGTCCGTGCCCCTGGAAAGCCATTCCGAGGCCTCGACGAGATCGGCAAGCCCCCTGAGGAAGGTCACTATCCCCAGTAGGATAACCCCCTGATGGATGCCGACCACCGAATCGAAATGGGTGAAAATCTGTTCTGCGAGTTCGAACGAACCGCTGACGAACAGGCCAAAGCCGGTGATCAGCGTCATTGCCGGGTGCCGCGATATCGGCGCTACGAAACGCACCACGAAATGCCGGAAGTAGTGCCGCGTCGCATGGGCGAATGACAGGCCCTCGGAATGACTGCGTTTGCGGATATGCCTTTCGGGTATGACCTTTTCGTTCATCGGATCTCTCCCGCCGTTCAGGTGAAGCGGAGATTAGGGCGCGAGTGTTAAGGGCGTTCTAATCGACGCAGGCTGACGCCTGCTTTGGCTAATGACGCCTTAACGAGATGGCCCGCTTCCGTCCTATTTCGGGAGCCGGGGAAGCAACTTTTGCCTCCTGGCAAGTCAATTCGAACCCGATGATACTTGTGCCAGATCACTCTCCACCAAAAACGACGGTCGGGGCGTTAAGGCTTTTGTTACCATTCGATGAATGCTTGATGACGCAACATCTTTAAGCTGGATTAATTTTTGAAAGTCCCAAAGAATGCACGCAGAATGCGAAGGGGAAGAACAATGATTCGCATCCAGGGGCAGTGGAATCTCGTGGCATGGCGACGGGTGACGAGCGACGGCTCGGAAGCTTTCCCGTTCGGCAAGGATGCCACCGGCATGCTGGTCTATACCGAGACCGGGGGCATGATCGTGCAGATGACGGCCGGCGGTCGTAAACCGTTGAAGACCAATGACCCGATCGGTGGCGAGGTGGCGGATCGCGCCGCGGCCTATTCCGGCTATCTCGCCTATTTCGGCAGTTACGAAGTCAAGGGTGGAGAGGTTCACCATATTATTCAGGGAAGCTCATTTCCCAACTGGATCGGAGACACGCAGGCCCGTCCGTTCGAGTTGCAGGGCGAGCATTTGATGTTGCGGACGCCACCCGTTGAAATCGGCGGCGTGACGGTCGTCAACGAAATGTCCTGGGTTCGAGGCTGAAACGGTTTTGTAAAGTTGCTTTTCTGAGTTTGTCCGGCGTGTTTGCGCCCGTTTAGACCATTAAGTGGAGCTTCCTTTGACGAACAAGACCGCTGTTCGCGCCAAAAGTGGTGCGCCCCTCACTCTCGACAAGCACGCTCCCAAGGCGGCTTACCAGCAGACTGACCTGACGTCGCTTGCACCCTACATGTTCCTGATGATGATGCGCAACGTCACCAGCGACGGCTTCGTGGTTGAGGATCCGAGCAGCCCGGGGCAGTATTCGGTGCCCGGATGTGTCATCGCCGCGCCGTCGTTTCCGGCCAACACACCGGGTGTCGATCAGAATTACGTCTTCAATTGGGTGCGGGATGCTGCGATCACCGCGCTGGAAATTGCCGCGGCCGGATTGCCGTCGATGCCGGATGGCGGTGGAGTCCAGGCGCTCAACGACTATGTCACCTTCGCTGAGCTCTGTCAGAGCAACGCCGAGCCGACGATGGGGCATGCGTGCTTCACGATCACCGGCCATTCGCGCCCCTGGTCGGAGCAGAATGACGGACCGGCGATCCAGTCGATCGCCATGTTGCAGGCCTATGGGCAACTCGACGCGGCGACGCAGGCGATTGCCAGACAGGTGATCGAGAAGAACGTCGCCTACCTGCTCGGCTGCTACAAGGATCCCACCACCAATCTGT
The DNA here is from genome assembly GCF_057586295.1 of Rhizobium sp. SRI_017. Lineage (NCBI taxonomy): Bacteria > Pseudomonadati > Pseudomonadota > Alphaproteobacteria > Hyphomicrobiales > Rhizobiaceae > Rhizobium > Rhizobium sp. SRI_017. The sequence continues at coordinate 6,501 of NZ_JBYCZP010000003.1, forward strand.
GGGAAGAGCATGTGGCTCTGTCGTTCTTCGCCCGCGCCATCCAGTTGCGCTGTTTCAAGGATTTTGCCGCCAACGGGCTCGGAATGGCCGTGCCGGCGGAGGTGAATGCGGCGATCGCCTGGCTGGAGAGCGCTCTTCAGGAGCACTGGAACGGCGCGTGGTACGTGTCGATGATGGCGCCCGGCACTGGCATATCCGCCGTCCCGGACGATGAGGGTTACGATCCCAACATCGACATCGTCAGCGCCGCCGTCTATGGCAACATGCCGCTCAGCGATACCAAGCTCCTGGCGACTGCGGCGCGGATGCGGCGCCAATGGGCCGATCCGGCGTCCGATTCCGTCTTTCCGATCAACGTTGCCGATCAGGAGCGGGATATCGGGCCGCTGATGGGACGCTATCCCGGCGATACCTATGACGGCGATGTCGCCCATCCGGTTCGCGGCGGACACCCCTGGCCGCTCTGCACCAGCAATTTCGCCGAGTTGTACTACAAGGTCGCGCTGGAGATCGACCGGACGCAGGCCGTGCCTTTCGATGACCTGTCGCAGGAATTCTTTTCCCAGGTCGGTGTCACCGCAGCGCAATCACCGGCCGATGCTGCCATGGCCTTGCGCAATGCAGGCGACGCCATGATGCGCAGCGTCGTCTTCCATAGCGATCACTACGAACTCAGCGAGCAATATGACGGCAATGACGGATTTGAGAAGAGCGTGCGTGATCTGACCTGGAGCTATGCAGCATTCCTCTCTGCTCTTCGTGCCAAGGCCGCTCACCTTCCCAAGGCGGCAAAAACCAAAGTTTAAGGAGCGGCCGATGAGCGAGCGACTCGAAAGCTTCGTTGCGCTGTCAGCCCTTCTGACAGGCTTCAGTGAAGTCCAGTTGTGGGGTTCGGGGGTTGCCGGCGAGCATCTCGCCGTGCTCGACGCGGTCCTGGTCGCAGATATCGTTTCCGACCTGATCGACGCCTTCGAACGTCTCCCAGCGGACGATGCGCGTGAAACTGCCGTCGCGACAACCATCCTGGCTGACCAGAGGCTCGGGCCGATCGCCCGCAATCTGATCGTTCTCTGGTATAGCGGCATCTGGACACAATTGCCTACCGCATGGCGCGAGGCGTATGGGGCGTCGCCGCTGGATGTGACGCGGACGACCTCCGGTGCGGCATACCGGGCGGGCCTGCAATGGGCAGTCGCGGGTGCCCATCCGCCGGGCGCCAAGCATCAGGGATTCGGCTCATGGGCCCTCGAACCGAAGCGGAGAAGGGCATGAGCGACGAGGCCCCATTCGACGCGGTGATCGTCGGCGCAGGAGTTGCCGGCGCTCTGATCGCCAAACGCCTGAGCAAGGCGGGGTTGCGGGTGCTGCTGCTCGAGGCCGGGCCGGCGACGACCCGCAGCTTCGATAGCTATACCGAGCATGTCGAGCGGTTCTACGGGGCGACCCACAAGGGACCGGAATCGCCATGGCCGCCCGCCATCGGCGCGCCGCAGCCGGATACCGGCGACCTGCGCGCCAACAATGGCTATTTCATCCAGCGCGGGCCTCACCTCTACGGCAGCAGCTACACGCGCGTGCTGGGCGGCTCGACCATGCATTGGCTGGGCGTCTCGCTGCGCATGCTGCCCGAGGATTTCCAGATGCGCACGCGCTACGGCGTCGGGCGCGACTGGCCGATCGGCTATGACGACATCGCGCCCTACTACGATCAAGCCGAGCACGAAATCGGCGTGTCGGCCGATGCCGCCGACCAGGATTATCTCGGGCTGAAATTTTCCGAAGGCTACGATTATCCGATGCGGCGGATACCGCCGAGCTATTCCGACCAGTTCCTGGCGTCGGCCGTCAATGGCATGGATTTCCAGGTGGGGGACGAAAGCGTCAAGCTCCAGGTCCGGACCTATCCCGCGGCGAGAAATTCGATGCCGCGCAAATCCTACAGGCCGGTCGGCGCCGTCGATGTCCAGGCGGACGGCACGCAGGGCGACGTCTATCTCGGCGAACGCTGCGAGGGAAACACGTCCTGTACGCCGATCTGTCCCGTGCAGGCCAAGTACAATGCCGGCAAGAGCTTGGCGCAGGCCGATCCGACCACTTTGACGATACTGACGCAGGCCGTCGCCTCGAAAATCCTCGTTGATGCCGTCAGCGGCGAGGTGCAGGGCATCGAGTATCAGCGTTATCAGGATAAAGGTTCGGCGGACTCGGCAACCCATGTCGCCAAGGGGCGAGTTTATATCCTTGCGGCGCATGCCATCGAGAATGCCAAGCTGATGCTGGCATCGGCCCTTGAGGGTCCGCGCCAACAGGTCGGCAAGACACTGATGGACCATCCGACGATCTATGCCTGGGGCCTGGCGCCCAAGCCGATTGGTGCGTTCCGGGGACCACAGTCCTCGTCGGGGCTAGAGGACCTGCGAGGCGGCGCCTTCCGGGCCAGACACGCGGCGTTCCGGTTCGATATCGGTAATGACGGCTGGCGGGCCAGCACCGGCGCACCCGATACCACGGTGTCGCAAGCGGTCATGAAAGAAAACCTGTTCGGCTCGGCTCTGCTCCAGCATCTGGAAGACACGCTGCCACGCCAGATGCGCTTCTCGCTGGCGGTTGAACAGCTCCCCGACGCGGCCAACAGCATCAGCATCGATCCGCGATTTCTCGACGCGTTCGGCAATCCCCGGCCGGTGATCGACTACAGGATCGACGATTATACGCTGGGGGGGATGGAAGCCGCATTTGCAGCCGCGCAGGCGGTGTTCAGCCGCGCCGGCATCACCGACTGTTCCGATCCGGCTACGGGCAACTGGTTTCCCACGGCATCCTATCAGGGCCGCGACTATCACTACCACGGCATGGGGCATTTCGCGGGCACGCATGCGATGGGCGGTGATCGCAATGTGTCGGTCATCGATTCCGATCAGCGCGCCTGGGAGCACAGCAACCTGTTCATGGTCGGGTCCGGCAGCTTTCCGACGCTTGGTACCTCCAACCCAACGCTGACACTGGCGGCGTTGGCTTTGCGGACAGCGGATCGGCTGATCGCAGGCTTTGGAAAATGAGATGAGCCGACGCGTTCTGCGTTCGCTGATTGGGGATAATACGCGATGCTGAATTCATCGATGTCGGCTATGCATGCGGGAGCTTTACGTGTCGAACCCTAATCCATCGGGACACCTGATTGATGCGGCCGTGGCGGCGGCCGATACCGGCTATGATGCGGTCATCGTCGGATCCGGCATATCCGGCGCGATCATCGCCAAGGAACTCAGCAAATCAGGCAAGCGGGTGCTGATCGTCGAGGCCGGACCGGGCACGGACCGCAGCGAGGCCGGCTACGACCAGTATATGCTGAATTTCTACAGCGCGGCCAGCAAGGACAACCAGTCTCCCTATCCCTTCAATCAGAATGCTCGCATGCCGCGCGGGTCTGAATTGCGCAAGCTCCAGCCGGGCGAAACCGATGGCGACAGCTATATCGTCCAGTCCGGCCCCTATGTCACCGACACCGTGTTTACCCGCGTGTTCGGCGGCACGACGATGCACTGGGAGGCCAAGACACCGCGCATGCTGCCCGAGGATTTTCGCGCCCGCGCGCTGTTCGGCCAGGGCGTCGACTGGCCGCTCGACTACGGGGATCTCGAGGCTGACTATGAGATGGCCGAGCATGAGATCGGCGTCTCGGCCGATGTCGAGGACCAGACCTATCTCGACCTGAAATTCCCGGAGAACTACGTCTATCCGATGAAGGGATTGCCGCTGTCCTATCTGGACCAGATGGTGTCCAAGGGCATCGACGGCACCGATGTCGAGCTTTACGGTCAGAAATATCCGATCAAGGTGCGGCCCTTCCCGCAAGGGCGAAATGGCATTCCGAACCCCGCGTATGCCGGCGGCAAGGGCTACAGGCCGACCGGCGCCGTTCACAATCATCTGATCGAGGAAGGCGGCCGCTGCCAGGGCAACACCAATTGCGTTCCCATCTGTCCCGTGCAGGCACGCTACCATGCAGGCAAGACGGTCGCCAAGGCGTTGCATACCGGCAGGGTCGATCTTCTCGTCCAGGCCGTCGCCTCGCGCATCGTGATCGATCCCGACAGCGGCCGGGTCACGGGCATCGAGGTCAAGGTCTACAAGGATCTGAACTCCGCCGAATACGAGACTGTGACTCTCAAGGCCAAGATTTTCGTCATCGCCGCCAATGCGATCGAGACGCCGCGGCTGATGCTGGCCTCCGGCTTGCAGAGCACCAGCGGTCTGGTCGGGCGCAACCTGATGGATCATTCCTATCTGCTCAGCTGGGCACTGCTGCCCGAGGTTGGCGGCACCATGCGCGGCACGACCTGCACCGGGGGTATCGTCGATCTGCGCGGCGGCCCCTTCCGCCGGCATCAGGCGGCATTTGCCGTCGACATCCACAATGACGGCTGGGGTTGGGCCACCGGCTCACCCATGTCGGATATCGAGGAGCTGGTCGATCAGCACAACCTGTTCGGTGCCGACCTGCGCCGTGGCATCATCGACCGGATTTCGCGACAGCTGCTGCTGGCTTTCATGATCGAGGTGATGCCCGATGAAAGCAACCGCGTCAGTGTCGATCCCGCCTATACCGATCATCTCGGCAACATGCGCCCGATCGTCTCTTTTTCGCTATCGGATTACACGCTGCGCGGCGCGGCCTCGGCGCGGGAATTCGCCAGGACGGTGTTTGCCCGGCTGGGCGCCGACGACCATACTCACTATGATCCAGGCGACTATGGCTATGTGACCTACGAGGGCGAAGGTTATGCCATCCGCGGCGGCAACCATCTCGCCGGAACCCATGTCATGGGCCGCGACAAGAACACATCCGTCGTCGATACCCATCAGCGTTCCTGGGATCACGACAATCTCTACCTGGTCGGCGGCGGCAGCATGCCCTCGATCGGCACGTCCAATGTCACCCTGACGCTTGCCGCCCTGTGCTTCCGCACGGCACGGGCGATGCTCAAACATCTGGGTTGACCAACAGAACACCATCGCGCCGCGCAACACGATTGGAGCACGACATGACCACCAACAAGATTGAGTCCGTGGATGAGTTGAAGGCGCATTTATACCTGGCGATGCAGCTTGAGCACGCGACGATCCCGCCATACCTGACCGCGCTTTATTCGATCAAGAACGGCACCAATATCGACGCGGTCAAGGTGCTCCGGGTGATCGCGGTCGAGGAAATGCTGCATCTGACGATCGCGGCCAACCTGATGAACGCGATCGGCGGGACGCCCGACCTGACGCTCAAGGGTTTCGTGCCGTCCTATCCTGCCTATCTCCCCGATGGAGAGACGGATTTCGAGGTAGGCCTCGCTGCATTCAACAAGGATTCACTCGCCACCTTCATGCAGATCGAGCGGCCCGGCGCTGTAATCGAGCATGGCAAGCTGGTGCATCGCAGGTACCATCCCGGGGCCACGGCCATCGCCGCCGCTCCCGGCCACGCAGAAATGCACTATTACAGTATCGGCGATTTCTACTTCGCCATCGAGCAGGGCTTCCGGCATCTGGAGAAGCAGGCGCAGGCCAGGGGCGAAACGATCTTCATCGGCGACCCCAAGCGCCAGGTGACGTCGGAATATTACTATTCCGGCGGCGGCGAGCTGCACGCGGTGGTCGACCTGAGCAGCGCGCTTGAGGGTATGCGGCTGATCATGGAACAGGGCGAAGGCGACGGCGGCGGCATCTATGACAACGAGCGCGAGCTGGCGCATTACTTCCGCTTCGAGGAACTGTCGCTCGGCCGCTATTATCAACCCGGCGATACCGCGGGCAGTCCTACGGGGCCGACCTTCACCGTCGATTGGGATGGCGCCTATCCGATCAAGCCGAACCTCAAGATGGCCGAAATTCCGACCGACTCGGCGCTCTACAAGGCGGCCCTGTCGTTCAATGCGCAGTATGCCGACTTCCTGAAGATGCTGACCGACGCCTTCAACGGGCAGCCGCAACTGCTGCTCGAAGCGGTGCCGCGGATGTTCGAATTCCGCAACCTGATGGGCGAACTGATCCGCAATCCGCTTCCCGGCAGTGGTGGCCTGCATGCGATGCCGACATTCGAAATCGACGGAGCGATGGCAGAACTGGCCGCAACAACGAAAATGGTGGACGCATGAGCGACCCGGCCCGTTTGCAGAATTTTCTGGATTTCTCCGCCGAGGCGACTGCCTTTACCCTCTTCGACCTGCAGGGCACGGGAATGGCCGAAGACTATATGAAGACTGTCGATGACGTCGCCGGGCCTGCAGTCTTGGACGCGCTGCTGGAAGCCCATGGGAAGATCTCGGCGACTGCAAACGGCGCATCGCCCGCCGACCGCAAGGCCCAAATCAGCCGCGAGATCATGGGCGACTCCAAGCTTGGCCCCGTCGCCCGCAACATCATCAAGCTCTGGTATACCGGCACCTGGAATAAGCTGCCGCACAGCTGGTCCGAGCGTTTTGGCCCGGCCCCCGGGGACCGAACATTCGTCGTCTCGCCATCGGCCTATATCGAGGGATTGCTGTGGAAGGCGATCGGCGCCCATCCGGCCGGCGCCAAGGCGCCGGGCTACGGCTCCTGGGCGGCTGCTCCGCGCATCCCCGATTTCGAGGGCGACCCGGCAGCGCCGGCCCGAACCAATCACGCTTCCGTCTGAAGCCGATCGACAGGACCATTACGATGAGCACGCAAGCCCCCAAACTGACCCCGGAAAATGTGTCGTTCGGCATCACCCCGACGCTGTGGTGGAATGACGACTTCATCAATATCGACATCGGCATCCCGTTCGAACAGGCGATCAGCGAAATGGCGCTGGCCGGTTATGTCGGTTGCAGCCTTGGCCACAAATACCCCACCGATCCGGCCGTGCTGAAGGCTGCGCTCGATCTGCGCGGCATGAATGTCTCCGAACCCTGGGTCAGCACCTATTTCACGATCAACGCGATGAAGGAGCAGACGGTCCGCAAGGTTCGTCAGCAGCTTGATTTCATGAACGCGATGGAAGCCGGCAATGTCGGCAAGCGCAAGGCGGATCTCGTGGTCGCCGAATTCGGCCGGGCGGTCAATCCGCTGCCGCTGGCCCTGATCGCCAACTGCCCGGTTTTCGATGACCGCGAATGGGGACTGCTGGTGGAGGGTCTGCACGAGATCGGCACGATCGCCAGGGATGAGGGGCGGCGGCTGTGCTATCATCCGCATCTCGGCACCGGTGTGATGCGGGCCGATGCCGTCGACCGGCTGATGGCGGCAACCGATCCGGAGCTGGTGCATCTTCTGGTCGATACCGGCCATCTCGCCGCGGTCCATTCTGATCCGCTTGAGGTCGTGCGCAAGCATGCCGCCCGCGTCCGCCACATGCATCTCAAGGACATCCGCGCCGAGGCCGTGGAAACGCTGCATGCGGAGGGCCTGTCTTTCGAGGAAGGCATCCAGGCCGGTATCTTCACGGTGCCCGGAGACGGTGCGATCAAGACCTTCCCGCAGATGTTTGAGGCGATCGCCGCCGCCGGCTTCGACGGATGGCTGATCATCGAGGCCGAACAGAATCCGGCCAAGGCCAATCCGCTGCATTATGCCAAGATGGCCCGCGCCTATCTCCGCGAAAACCTGGGATGGTGACAATGGCCAAGCCGACGAGCAGGCCCATCTATTTCAGCTTCTTCATGTTCACGGTCGATATGCGGCCGGACGATGCGGCCTATAGCCAGGTGCTGATCGATCATATCCGGGCGCTGACCGAGATCGGCTATGACGGTTTCGACCTGCCGATCCCGCCGAAGCCGACCACGGATCACCAGGCCGAAGTGGAAAGCTACATCCGCCTGAAGCGAAGGTTCGACGAGGCGGGTCTGCAAAATGTCGGCTTCACCACCAATGTCGGCGCGACGCGCGATTTCGACCCCACTTCGCCCGTGGCAGAAACGCGCAGAGCGGCGCTGGCCTATCTCAAATCCCGCGTCGATATCACCTCGGTGCTGGGGGGCGAGACGGTCATGGCAGGGCCGATCATCTTTCCCTACGGCGTCTTTCCGACAAATGAAGAAGGCATTCCGCTGTGGAGCGATCTGCTGCAGGACTGGCTCGCGCCGCGCTATGAACTGGCCACCTCGGTGATTGCCGAACTGGCCGATTACGCCACCGGAAAAGGCGTCAAGCTGGCGATCGAACCCGTCGATCATTGGGAGACTCCGGCGCCGAATATGGTTTCGGATGTGCTCGACTTCCTCAAGGGCGTAGACAGCGCGACGGCCGGCCTGACGGTCGATTGCGCCCATGTGATGCTCGGCAGTGACGGCCCTGTTGCCTATGCGCGGGACATTCACACGACGATCGCCCAGAAGCGCCTGCACTATGTGCATATTTCCTCGCTCGACCGTGGCTCGTTCGACGATACCTGGATCCCGTGGGACACATTTCTCGGACCGATATTGCCGGCCTATCAGGGCCCGTTCCTGCTGGAAGTGTTCAACGCCATTCCGGCCTTCCAGAATTCGTTGCGCCAGACGCGGCGCAAGTTCTGGATCCCCGGCGAGGACGCGCCAGAGGCCGGCTGGCCGAGTGCCTATGACGTCGCCCGCGACGGGCTTGCCATACTCCAGAACCAGTTTCAGCGACTGAGCGCCCCGTAACACCGATACGATCTAAGACACCGGAAGATCATGCTATGACCAACACCACACAATCGCCCAAGCTTGGCGGCCACAAGCCCCACACGCAGTTGCGCGGGGTGCAATCGCACAAGACCACCGCCGACCGCCTCGGCGCGCTCAAGAACCTGCCCGGATTCTGGGAAGGCACCGGCTTCAGCCTGATTGCGCGTCCTGATTTTTCGGGCCGCAGCGCCAACGGCTTCTTCCTGCAGCTCAACAATCTGCACGAGACGATCGAGTTCACGACGATCGGCTCGCCGGTGCTCAATCGCGGTAGCGCCCAGGAAGACATCGCCATCTACGGCGTGACCTACCTGCACCGGGTGACCGATGGTGAGACCGGCGGCGCCCTGCATATCGAACCCGGCATGTGGCTCAACGTGCCGGCCACGACTGCACCCCAAGCCGATGCGAGCATTGCGCGGCTCGGCACCATCCCGCATGGCAATGCCTTCTGCACGGTGGGCTTTTCAGTCACCGAGGCGATCCATGGCCAACCCGAGATTCCGCCCGCCAACATCGTGCCGTTTGCGACCGGGGCCGCTCCGCCACCGCCGGGTACGAAGAGTTCGTTTGCCGAATACGACCTATCGACGCCCACGGACTCTCGCACCACTCCCTTACCCCTCGGCATCACCCAGGCGATCATCGACGACCCGCACCAGCTGCTGCGCGACACCTGCGCCCAGCAGATCAACGCACAGGGCTGCACCTTCGTCGAAAGGACATTGCTGATCACCTCCACCTCCAAGGCAGGCGGTATCGCCAACATTCCTTTCATCTCAAGCAATGCCAACGCGCTCGACATGGTGTCCGTGTTCGCCATCCAGACCATCGTCGATTCCACCGGCAACGAGTTCCTGCAGATGCAATATTCGCAGGTGGCCATGCTGAACTTCCGCGGCATGAGTTTCCCGCACATTACCGTCGGCACGCTGGTTAAGGCGTTCTGAGGCCGTAACAACAGCCGAGCGACGATAAGTGGGGATCTGGTCGTATGACGAGGTTCAGTACCGCTCATCTCGTTGCCAAGATTCATGAAGGACTTGCCGCAGACCTTCTCAGAGGGCGCGACGATCACTTGAAAGATGCCAATTCATGTTTTGTTTTGCTCCTACTCCTCATCCGTCAGATCGAACGGGTAGGGGTCGGTCTTCTTGCCGATTTGGGCATCCGGCCGCGGCTCTGCTTGCCCACATCCACAGTCTGAATCATGAGCTGGTCTTGGACGAAATCCCAGCAGACCGATTTTCAAAACGGTCACCAAGACCATGTGGCATCCAGGTCGACACCGTTGCCGCAGGGCCCGAAACCTGCCAGGGCCTCCAGAGCAGAACCGCGATTGTTTAGAAGAAGACCGGATTGGTCCGCAATTCGAACCTTTGCTTCTCGCTTCGATACGTCAGAAGCCGTTGGCCCGCTATCGGCCCGAGACTTGTCGTTTGGGCGGTGGGATTGCAAAATGTTTCTGCCGGGCGGACACTTCCGTACCTGAGGTCCTTTTCACAAGCGGCTTGAGGCCAGGCTGTTGCAGAGCCGAGATAGTCCGAGTTTCAGAGAACGGAAAATGGCGCGCGAAGAGCAGGAGAACAAATCTCTGGCGGCAAAGGCTGCATGGCCACTGCTCGTTCTCACGGCTGTGCTGCAGGTTTATTTCGGTCTGTCGGCCGTGGCATACCCGTTCATCGGTGTGCCGACCCCCGCCTCCGGGCTCGGTGGATGGATAGCGGCCACGATAGGCGGGATCCAGGCAGCTGCAGCTGTCGTTGCTTTCATGCTGGCCGTTCGGCGCGATCTTCGCGGCACTACCCTTGCAGTCGCCGGCAGCATCATGCTGGGCTGGCTTTCGACACTGCCGTCCGTGTTTCAGCAGGGACTCGACTTTTACGGCAACAGCAAACTCACCCCGGTATACTTCGCCGCACCGCCCATCTTCGCAATCGCTGCGGCCATGCTTTCATGGCGCAACGTCTATCCGATCGCGGCCGCCCTCATTGTGAGCGCGATGACCTTTGTCGGCATTTTATTCGTCATCGCGTTCGGAATCGTCATTGCGATTTATGGCTTCTAAGTCTGGAGCTCAGGTTCGAGGCTCGAAGCCGGTCGCAAATGTCGGCTTCGGCTCGTGGTCAGCATCGCTGGGCATTGAAACACAGGATTTGCTATGGCCAGGACGACACGCATGTCATGCGAAATAGGCCGAGCAGTCACGGACCATCCGGTCGGGGGAGAAGCCTGAACAATGATCCTGTGTCGACGACATGGGTCGCTGGTGAGAAGATCAACGATTGTCATTCGCGGGGGTCATGACCCGATGACCGCCGATTGTCAGGCGAAGGTGTTCGTCCACCACGTCAATCCAGCCGTTTGCACTGGCATGGACTATCGCCTCTTCAATCTCATCGAGCCCGATGCCTTGGTCGATGGCGTATTCCGCGAGATCATCGACCGGGACGCTATCGCCGACCTTCATGTTGAGAAGGCGAAAATACTCGAGAATGACGCGGCCGCTCTGGGTGGGGTCCACTGACAACCTTTGCGCTGATATTCCCGGTAATCAGGCAACGCCTGGGCGGGTCCAATCCCCCGATTGGGTGATTGCGGGAGGGAGTAGGACATCAGTTATGTGGCCGCTGCAAGTCAAATGCGCCGCTTGCAGTAAAGGGTATTGGAGATTGCCAATGGGTCAGGGGACATCCATGGTGCTGCGGTGTTGTCCGAATTCGAGAAAGTGGGGGCAGCAATATTGGGGGTCAGTACCTTCCGCACTCTCGGTAGTCGTTGGGACACCGCGCTTCAGCGGATCTCGGCTCTGGCTTTCCCCACATTGCCTTACATTTCGCCGGCTGATCACTCCCCCAAGCCAACCTTCGCGACGAGCACTGGTTCTGCCCGATAGTCGCTCGGGAACAGCCGCTTGAGGTTCGCGATCTTCGGCATGTCGACATAGGCGATATAGGGATAGTCCGGATTGTTGGTCAGAAAGTCCTGGTGGTAGTCCTCGGCGGGATAGAACATCTTGCCCGGCTCGATGGTCGTCACGATTGCCGCTTCGTAGACTTTTGCCTTGTCGAGCTGGTCGATGTAGGCCCTGGCCACGCGCGCCTGCTCGTCGCTGGTCGGGAAGATCGTTGAGCGGTATTGCGGGCCTTTGTCGGGTCCCTGGCGGTTCAATTGGGTTGGGTCATGCGCGACCGAGAAGTAGATTTGCAGCAGATGGCCATAGCTCACCTTTTTCGGGTCAAAGGTGATCTTGACGGACTCGGCGTGGCCAGTCGTCCCACGGCCGACGAGTTCGTAGATTGCCGTGTCCTTCTCCCCGCCCGCATAGCCCGAAACCGCGTTGGTCACGCCCTCGACGCGCTGGAACACCCCCTGCACGCCCCAGAAACAGCCGCCGGCGAAAATGGCGGTTTCCTTCTCTGCCACACTCGCGGCTTCGTCGACGACTGGCGCCGGAATCGCAACGCCGTCCCGCGTCGCGGCGATCGCGATCGTTCCAAAGGCCAGGATTGCGATGACGAGGGCGGAGCCGGTAAGTGCGGCCAACTTGCCGTAGCGTTTCATCTTGCCTTGCATGGCTGTCTCCTCAATCGAAGGGAAATGCATCGCTTCCTGACCGGGCCGTGGAAGCGGGTTCGCGATCTTGATCGGCTGGCGACCCGAAGGTACGCCACCTCGGCCGGGCATGCGTTAGGCGCTCGAGGCTGTGAATTCGAGGGCCACGCCATTCATGCAATAGCGCAGGCCGGTCGGCGGCGGGCCGTCGTTGAAAACATGGCCGAGATGACCGTCGCAGCGACGGCATTCGACCGCTGTGCGCGTCATGCCGTAGGAGGTGTCTTGCTTCTCATTCACGGCGTTTTCGAGTGGCTGCCAGAAGCTCGGCCAGCCGGTCCCGCTATCGAACTTCGTCTTCGAGGAGAAGAGTGGCAGATTGCATCCCGCGCATATGAATGTTCCTCGCCGATGCTCGCCCAGAAGCGTGCTGGTGAAAGCCCGCTCGGTACCCTCTTGGCGCAGCACCTGATATTGGTCGGTGGTCAGCAACGCCTGCCATTCGGCGTCTGTATGGATCACCTTGTCGGCTGCCGCCCCGACTGAACCGGCAATGGCCGCCAGTCCACCTGCAACAGCCGGCATTGCGGCAAGTGCCGTGGCAGACTTGAGAATGCTTCGTCTCGTCAACATGCGGGTTCCTCCTCGATCTTTGTCCTATCGACATCAACGACTACGAGACACCGCGGGAAAAAGTTACACCTGCTGTGCCGGCTGCGTCCACCGCGCAATCAGATGATCGAGCGAAACGATGCCAGGCCCGCGCGCGATGATGACCAGCAGACAAGCGGCCCAGGTGCCATGGGTCGGCCAGGCATCGGGATAGACGAAGATTTGGATCACGACGGTCATGCCGAGCAGGGCCAGCGCGGCGAAGCGGCTGCCGAGGCCGAGGACGAGCAGGACCGGGAAGAGATGCTCGCTGATGGCGGCGAGATGGGCCGCGATCGTGGGGTCGACGAACGGCAGCTTGTACTCGTTCTCGAAGAGATAGACGGCAGTGTCGTTGAGCATGAAGCCATCGATCTTGGTCTGGCCCGACTGCCAGAATACGGCGGCTATGGAGAGGCGGGCGATCAGTGCGACAAAGCTGTGCGGGATGGTGCCAAGCAGGGCGAAGAGGCGTGGCACGAGGGACGTGAGGGAACGGGGCCTTGCCACTGTTTCCATGGTCTGGACGGTCTGCATGGATGTCTCCTGATTATTCGAAAGCGGCGAAGGCGCCGGCCCGAAGGATGTCGGCCAGATTGGCGGTGAGATCGAAACGGCTATCGGCGGCGAGTGCTGATTCCACCGCATCGCCCAGGATGCGGCCCGCGGCAAGCGCCGCGACGAAGACTGCACCGCCGGGGTGGAAACGATAGACATGGACGGTCATGGCCGGGCGGACGACGAGGGCGTCCTCGCCCTGCCAGTCATCGATCGGGCCGACCGGCAGCTCGCCTGCATTCATTGCCCAGATGGTGACAATGGGATGGACTGAGCGCAGCACCGAAAGCGATGGGTGTGGTCGTAAGGTAAGGGACGGCAGTCGTTCCGGTGGCATGGAAGCGAGGTCACCGGGATCAAGTGGCGGGCAATCGGCGGCGTGATAGGCATGCGAGCGGGCGGCCTCGAGGCGGATCACGTCAGCCAGGTATGGCAGGTCCGCCACCGGTTCGAAGCATTCGACGAAATCGGCCAACGTATCGCCGTAGCCGAGCAGCAGCGGCGAACGCGGCGGCTCGAGCCGGACGTATTCACCCGCCATGGCGGTGAAGAACGCGTCGCCGACAATCGTCACCGCAGCCGGAAATCGCGACTTCAACGCCTCGATGAGACCCCAGAAGACATTGTTGCGATAGACGCCGAAGCGCCGCTCGGGCCGTGGGCCGTTCCAGGCGACGAGTCCATCGGGGACCGGTTTGTGCCGGTTCGTCAGGGCTTCGGCGAAGCGATCTTGGGTGAGGCTCGACATCGACGCCTCAGGCAGCTGCGGCGCGGGAAGCGCGGTCGAGGATCGCGCCGGCTTGCTGCGCCTCCCGGCGGAGCACCGGCCAATCGGGGACGTCGTTGTCCCATTCGATCAAGGTTGCGACGCCGCCGGCCTGCGCTATGACGCTTTCATAGAGCGCCCAGACCGGATCCTTGACCGGGGTATCATGCGAGTCGATGAGCAGTGGCGCGCCGAGATCGTCGACCGTCTCTGAGTGACCGCTGAGATGAATCTCCCTGACATGGTTGACCGGGAAGCGGGCGAGATATGCGTATGGATCGAGATTTTGGTTGGTCGCCGCGACGAAGACATTGTTGACGTCGAGCAGCAGGCCGCAGCCGGTACGCTGGGCGAGCGCATGTAGGAAATCGGTCTCCTCGATCGTGCTTTCCTCGAAGAGCAAGTAAGTCGCGGGGTTTTCGAGCAGCATCTGCCGGCCGAGCGCCTCCTGCACCTCGTCGATATGGTCGGCGACCAGCGCCAGCGTCTCATCGGTATAGGGCAGTGGCAGCAGGTCGTTGAGGAAGATTTCGCCATGCGACGACCAGGCGAGATGTTCGGAGAAGCTCTCCGGCTCGTAGCGATCGCAGAGGATCTTGAGGCGCGCGAGATGGTCGCGGTCGAGCGGCTGCATGGCGCCTATCGAGAGGCCAACGCCGTGGATGGAAAGCGCGTAGTCCTCTCTCAGCCGCGCAAGTTTTGCATGCGGGGGGCCGCCTGATCCCATGTAGTTCTCCGCGTGGACCTCAAAAAAGGCGACAGGCTGGTGGCCTGCATCGATCTCAGCGAAGTGTTCGGGCTTGAAGCCGACGCCGGAGCGGCGGGGAAGGATTGAGGGCTTCATGGATGGGTCTCCGGGATGAAATCGGAAGATTGGCGAGGGACCTCTGCCGCTCATCCGCCTGTGTCCTTGGGGACCCTTCTCCCCGTCGTGACGGGGAGAAGGGAGATGTGGCGCCTCCAGTGCCTCTAGCATCCCTCTTCCCGCGAGCAGGGTCCCGAGGGGCGGGTCGAGACCGTCGGCTCGCCCACAGTGCTAGAGTGAGGGGCAATGGCGGACGAATGCGCGAAGCACTCGGATCAAACCGGAGCCGGGCCGGCTTCCAGCATGCCCATGCCGTCAGGCGTCTTCATGCTGACGCAGGTGCCGGCGGGAACCAGCTTCCAGGCGTTCTTCTGATAATCGACCTTGGAGGTGCCGGCGCAGGTGGTGCCAGCGCCAGCAGCGCAATCGTTCTGGCCCTTGAGGGCAACGCCGTAGCATTTCTCCTTGGCGTCAGTAGCATGAAGCGGTGCCGCGGCTCCGAGCGCGAGGGCGGCGGCCAGAGAGGCACCGAGAAGGTGGGTATTGGACATTTTCGTCTCCGATTTTCGATCTGTCAGGCTAGCAGGGTGAGGGGATCAGGCCGGCTCGAGCATGCCCATGCCGGTGGGGGTCTTCATGCTGACGCAAGTGCCCTTGGGCACCAGCTTGAACGATGCCGCGTCGTAGTCGACGGTCGAGTGGCCGGCGCAGTTGTGCTTGCCCGCGGCGCAATCGTTCTGGCCCTTCATGGCGACGCCGAAGCACTTTTCGGTATCGGCCGCGGCGGCCGGCGCGGCGGCTGCGGCGAGTACAGAGGCGAGCGAGCTGGCAAGAGCCAGAGTTACGATCTTGCGGTTCATGGTGGTCTCCCAAATCTGTCAGCCGTGATTGGCTCACATCCGGGACTACGCCCACCGCTTTGGCCCTGTTACAGATGACCCGAAAAAATTCTTGCGCAGCGACACGCCTCCTGCGAGTTAATGCGCCGGTTGAGGCCTTTTACGAAATTCGACCGGGCCGGTAACAAAACCGTGTTCTCACGCGTAGGGATGGTAGCGGGTGGCGAAAGCAGGCCGCGAGGAAGAGTGGGCCGGGTTGCTGCGCGCGGCGCTTGCCGGCGACGAGCAGGCGTATCGGCGCTTTCTCGTCACCGTCACTCCGCATCTGCGTGCGATGGCCGCGCGGCGATGCGCGCAATTCAATGTGCCGGCCAGCGAGACGGAGGACGTGCTGCAGGAAGTGCTGATCGCGATCCATCTGAAGCGTGGCACGTGGGATGCTGAAAGGCCGATCGGGCCGTGGCTGTCGATCATCGTGCGCAACAAGCTGATCGACATCCTCAGGCGGCGCGGCAAGCGTATCGACGTGCCGATCGAGGATGTGCTGGAGACGCTCGCCGCCGAAGACACGCCGTCCAGCCTCGATACGATGGATGCGGAACGCCTGATCGATCGGCTGCGGCCACCGCAGGATGACATCGTCCGATCGATCTCGCTGAACGGCGCATCGATCCGCGAGACAGCGGCAAGGCTGAAGATGACGGAAGTGGCGGTCAGGGTGGCGCTGCATCGGGCGTTGAAGACCCTGGCAAGTCTTTACAGGAGCGAACAGTGAAGACGGAAGACCTGATCAGCGCATTGGCGGTGGACAGCGAGTCCAAAGGACGCCTAGGTCGATCACTGCTGATCGCACTCGTGGCTGGCGCTGCCATCGCCGGGGCCGCCTTCTTCACGACGCTTGGCTTCCGGCATGACATCGAAAGCGCCATGCACACGATGCGTTTCTTGTTCAAATTCCTGGTGACGCTGTCACTGGCTGCGGCAGCAATAGGCGTTGTCTGGCGCATCGGCCGGCCGGCCGTGCCGCTCGCCCCGGCTGCATGGGCACTGGCGATCCCTGCCTTGCTGTTGATCGGAGCGGTCGCGATCGAACTTGCCGTGATGCCGGAGGCGAGCTGGGAAGCGCGGCTGGTTGGCAGGAACTGGATTCACTGCCTGATAGCGATCCCGGCGCTTTCGATCCCGATACTGGCCGGCCTGCTCTATGTGATGCGTGACGGCGCGCCGTGGAGCCCGACGCTGGCCGGCGCCATGGCAGGACTGGCCTCCGCCGGCATAGCCGCGACCTATTATGCCTCCAATTGCACGGATGACAGTCCGCTCTTTGTCGCGACCTGGTACACGCTGGCGGTGATCATCGTGACCCTCGCAGGCGCACTCGTCGGCAGGCACCTGCTGCAGTGGTAAGGCCGTGCGCACGTTGGCTAAGCGTCCTTCCTGACCTGCCGGATGCCCGGGCGAAGACCGGTGACCAGGATCGCACAGCCAAGCGCCGCTGCAAGTGCCGCAACCGTGACATTCCAGCCAAG
The DNA here is from genome assembly GCF_057586295.1 of Rhizobium sp. SRI_017. NCBI lineage: Bacteria > Pseudomonadati > Pseudomonadota > Alphaproteobacteria > Hyphomicrobiales > Rhizobiaceae > Rhizobium > Rhizobium sp. SRI_017. The sequence continues at coordinate 23,870 of NZ_JBYCZP010000003.1, forward strand.
TCGGTCGTAGACCTGACCTAAGACAAAGCTGCCGACCAGGCCGCCGGCATAGTAGGACGCGAGATAGATGCCGCTGGCGCCGGCTTTGTCGGTCACGGCGTGGCGGCCGACGAGGCCGGTCGCGATGGCCTGGGCCATGAAGGTACCGACCGCCACAAGCGCAAGGCCGGTCAAGACGACCGCCAGATGGCTGCTCAGCAGGGCCAGCAGACCCAGGATGGCAAGCGCTAGTGTCCAGACAATTGCTTGATGCGAACCTATGCTGGCAGCAATCTTGCCGGCGAGTGGCGTTGTCAGCATCGAGGGAAGGAATACGAGATAGACCAGGCCGAGCATCATCTGGGCGACACCGAGGTCGAAAAGGCGGAAATTCACATAGGTGAAGGTGCCGATGAAGACGAAGAGGATCAGGAAGCCGGATGCGAAAGCGCGTCGAAGCTCGCTGTCGGCGAAGTGATAGGTCCAGCGCCGCATGTGGAACGCACCGTCATCGCTGGTCCGCATCATGCCTGAAGTCTTTTCCAGCGCCAGCCAGACAAGCAAAGCACCTGCCAGATTGAGAGCGGCGAAGGTGAGGAAATTGATTGGCAGGCCCCCGACGCCAGCGACCGCGGCGGAGAGGAGCCGGCCGAAGAGGTTGCTCGCGACATTGCCGGTGACATAGGCCGCCAACGCGCCGGTTGCCTGGGCGGGAGAGAAATGTTCCGAGAGATAGGCCATGGTCAGCGTAAAGGCTGCCGACATGCAGAGCCCTTGCGCCACCCGCAGTATCGCGAAGATCGTCAGGTCATCGGTGAATGCGAGAAGTGTGGTCGGGATCGAGAGCAATGCAAGGCTGATCCAGATGCCGTTGCGGCGATCGATCCTACTGCCGAAGAAGGCGATGCCCAAGCCGGCGATCGCCATGCCGAAGGTGCTGGCATTGACGGCGAAGCCCATCTCGGCAGGGGTCGCCTGAAACTTCTGGACGAGCGAAGGCAGGATTGCCTGTGCGGCGAAGAGATCGACGAGCGTCAGAAAGGCAATCAGCGCGATGATCGCGAAACGCAGGCGATCGGCAGCCGCGCCTGAGGTCGCTTGTGGCGGGTTGATGACATGTTCGATGCCGGTCATGGCCTGACTTTCTGGTCGGATCTTGGGGGACGGGATAGGGATGCGTCTCCGGCGGGCGGGCCGGAGACGCTGGTCAGGTGAGCCCGGGGTGTGCTCACATGGATTCGTTAGCGGGCATGTCCTGGGTCAGGATGTCGGCGGAGTAGAGAACAGCCGGCTCGCTGCCATTGTTCTTCCACCAGTGCGACAGCATGCCGAACTCGGCGGTAACGTCGCCGGCCTTATGCTCGATCGGCACCTTGCAGGTGCTGCGGTATTCGGTGATCGCGCCGGACACGACCAGGATATTGGCCGGGCGGGCTTCGTGCGAATGCCACGGCACGACGCCACCCGGCTGCACGACGAGCTTGCGCATGCGGAAGGCGCTGTTCTTCCAGGCATCGCCCTTGGTGGAGAGGTCGATCGAGGAAATGACTTCGTCCGTGACATCCTTGGGCATCATTTCGCCGGGCTGCATGCCGTCTGCGGCGACCTGGTCGGCGGGACATTCGCCGGCGAAGGCGTGGCCTGTGGGAATGGCGGTGAAGGCGGCAAGTGCGAGAGCGGCGGACAGCGCGAGGCGGCTGGCATTGAGTTCGAGTTTCATGAATATCTCCTTGTTGGGCCCGGACGGGAGGCGTCCTCACCGGGCATGGAAGGAGCATGGAGGACGGCCGCAACGAAGAGAAATGCCGCCTTCTTCTCGATTTCATAGCTTCAGGCTATCGTGAAATTCCGGACGCACGAAAGCACCCGCCGAGGCGGGGCCAGATCTTCCTGTGTTGCTTTTCATGTGGTGCGGGCCGGTGGTGCAGCCCAGCCGTAGGATTTGACAGCATTGACGAAGGCCGAGACGGCGGGTGAAAAGCGTCGACCGGCGACTGTCACCAAGCAGACCTCTCGCGTCACAGCCGGGTCTGTCACCGGCCTGACCTGAAGGCCGGGTACGACTGCGCTATATTCCGGGATGAAGCAGATGCCGAGTCCGCCGGCGACGAGGTTCTGGATCCAGTCCTCGCGCTCGCTGGAATAGGAATCGTGCGTCTTCACACCCTGCGCGTCGCAGAGTGCGGACAGGTGGTCCCAATATTCGCAGTTGACCCGCTTGAGATAGATTTCGCCGTCGATCGCAGAGATTGGGATCTCGTCATATTGGGCGAGACGGTGGCCGGGCGGAAAGGCGAGCATGAAGCGTTCGCGGAAGAGCGGCGTGACGTCGAACCGCTCGGGAAATTTTTCCGCTGTCGACATGAGCGCCACGTCGATCGCACCCTGCTCCAGCAGTTCGGAGAGCTTGGCTGGAACGCCCTCGACGAGCTGCAGCTGAATGCCCTTGTGGCGCATGTTGAAGTCGGTGAGCAGGCCCGTGAAGCGACGCGGCCCGATCGTGCACATGATGCCGACCTTGAGATGCGCTTCATTGAGGCAAAGAAACATCGATGCCTCCTTCTTCACGCCGGTCAATTCGTCCAGCACTTGCTGGAAGCGCGGGCGCAGCAGATTGCCGAGATCGGTTATGTGGGTGAGGTTGCGCTCGCGGCGGAAGAGCAGGCCGCCGACCTCGTCTTCTAGTTGCTGGACCGCCCGGCTGAGCGCCGGCTGTGTCACATTGCACTTTTCCGCGGCCCGCGTGAAATTCCGCGTCTCGCAGACTGCGAGAAAGTAGCGGATGTGATGGATATCCATTGACGGTTCCCCCGGAGGTGTCGATGCGTCTGCATCTAGTCTCTCTTCACATACTCCACCAATGCAATCCCATTATCAATTCCATGCCAGACCGGCATTTTTAATTAGGCATGGGAGGCGGCATTCTCACTCCAGGCCGAGAGCGGCAACCTGACTTGATGGAGACGAGAATGCTGAATGCGCTTGATACCGAAACCGAAGCCATGGTCGGCCGCAAGCGGCTCGAAGGCCGCACGGCGATCGTAACGGGATCCACGAGTGGCATCGGATTGGGCATCGCCCATGCCCTGGCCCGTGCCGGCGCTGCCGTGATGCTGAATGGCTTCGGCGAGCCCAATGAGATCGAGATGCTGCGCGCCGAGATGGCGTCGGACAACGATGTCGATGTCGCCTATGACCCTGCCGACATGAGCCGGCGCGACGACATCGCGATGATGGTCCAGCGCGCGGAGAAGCGCTTCGGTCAGGTCGATATCGTCGTCAACAATGCCGGAATCCAGCACGTCTCGCCGATCGGCAAGTTCCCTGCAGAGAAGTGGGATGCGATCATGGCGATCAATCTCTCCTCCGCTTTCCACCTTGTGCAGGCGACTTTCGATGGCATGTGCGAGCGCGGCTACGGCCGGATCATCAACGTGGCATCTGCCCATGGCCTGGTCGCCTCGCCCTTCAAGTCGGCCTATGTCGCCGCCAAACATGGCATGGTGGGCTTCACCAAGACGATCGCGCTCGAAGGCGCTGAGTTCGGTGTGACCTCGAACGCAATCTGCCCTGGCTATGTCTGGACCCCGCTGGTCGAACGGCAGATCGAGGCGCAGGCGAAATCGCACAACATCGCCCGCGACGCCGTGATCCGCGATGTCTTCCTCAAGAACCAACCGACCAAGCGCTTCGCAACGGTCGAGGAAATGGGCGCGCTTGCGGTTTTCCTGTCCTGCGACCTCGCCGGATCGATTACCGGCGCGGCCATTCCTGTCGATGGCGGCTGGACGGCTCATTGACCCAACAGTGCTTTCCCGGAGGGACGAAGATGAACAAACATGCTGATCCAAAGAGCATGAAGGCCGAACCAGCCATGGCCGCGTCCGCGACCGGGCTGCGTGGCCCGCGGACGATCAATCTCGCGCTCCAGGGCGGTGGGGCGCATGGCGCCTTTACCTGGGGTGTTCTCGATCGCCTGCTCGATGAGCCGAAACTGGCTTTCGACGGTATCGTCGCAACGAGTGCCGGTGCGATGAATGCGGCGGTCATGGCCTATGGCCTGGCGGAAGGTGGCCGGAGCGGTGCCCAGACGGCGCTTGCCAATTTCTGGCGGCGCGTCAGCCATGCCTCGGCTTCCGGGCCTTTGCAGCCATCGCTGATGGATCGGATCACGGGTTCGCGCAGCCTCGAATTTTCTCCTGCCTTCGTGATGTTCGACATGATCACGCGGCTGATGTCGCCCTATCAGTTCAATCCGTTCAACTACAATCCGCTGCGGCAGGTGCTGGAGCAGTCGATCGATGTCAATGCCATCCGCATGGCGCGTTGCCCGGTCAAGCTCAATATCTGTGCCACCAATGTGCGCACCGGCAAGGTGAAGGTCTTCGACAATGACGAACTGTCGATCGAGGCCGTGATGGCGTCGGCCTGCCTGCCTTTCCTGTTCCAGGCCGTCGAGATCGATGGCGAGGCCTATTGGGACGGCGGCTATATGGGCAATCCGGCGATCTTTCCGCTGATCTACAGCTGCGACACGCCGGATGTGCTGGTCGTACACATCAATCCGATAGAGCGGGAGGAAGTGCCGAAGTCAGCATCGGAGATCCTCAACCGCATCAACGAGATCAGTTTCAACTCGTCGCTTCTGCGGGAGATGCGGGCGATCGCCTTCGTCACAGATCTGATCGACAATGCCGCCGACGATCGCCACAACCTCAAGCGCATTTTCGTGCACGGCATATCCGACGACGATACGATGCGCGGGCTGAGCGTCTCCTCGAAGATGAATGCCGATTGGGGGGCGCTTGTCGACCTTCGCGACCGCGGCCGGCAATGCGCGGACGCGTGGCTATCCGAGAACTACCAGGCCATCGGCCGGCGTTCCACCGTGGATATTCGCGACCGCTACCTCTGATCCCATCTGCAAGTTTGTCGCATGGATTCGCCGTTCCCTTCCATGCGGTACCGGGCTCCCTCTGACGAGAGGGAGCCCTTTTTGATTCAAGGGCTTAGGCGTGCATAGCCGCGACCTATCGAAACCATGCCGCAACAGCATTTCGATCGCTCGACCCCTTCTGGGAAACTCCGGTCAGTCAGATCGATGGACGGTCTGATGCCCATCAACCCAAGGAGAGTTTCCCGATGACCAATACCCGCATCCTGCTCGGTTCCGCGCTTGCCGCCATGACCTCGTTCGCTGCTTCGTCCGCCTATGCGGAGCCCGCCGCCCAGCCCGAATTCTCATTCGAGAAGTGCTACGGCGTCGTCAAGGCCGGCCTCAATGATTGCCAGACGGCGACGCATTCCTGTGCTGGCACATCCACCGCCGACAACCAGAACGATGCCTGGATCTACGTGCCGGCCGGCACCTGCGCAAAGATCAGCGGTGGCGCCATCGAGCCGAAGGCCTGATCGCCAAGCCCATCCTCTAGAACCCGGGAGAGCATCCATGTCCAAGATTTATCCAAGCCTTCCCGTGCCGGAATCAGCGGGCATCGGCCTGCGCTCCCGGCACATTTCCGAAATCCTCTCGCGCCGTCCGTGCGCGGGATGGCTCGAAGTCCATGCTGAAAACTACATGGGAGAGTCGGCTGCTGTTTCCGCGCTCGAAAGGATCCGCGAGACCTATCCGCTGTCGATGCATGGCGTAGGCCTGTCACTCGGTAGCGCCGGCGGTCTGGATCGGGACCACCTCGAGCGGCTACGCCGCACATGCCGCCGTTTCCAGCCGGCACTGTTTTCCGAGCATCTCGCCTGGAGCGTCGCCGACGGCGCCTATCTCAACGATCTCTTGCCGCTCCGCTACGACGAGCATGCACTCAGAATCGTCGCGTCGAATGTTCAACACCTGCAGGACACGCTGCAGCGGCGCGTCTTCATCGAAAATCTCTCGGCCTATGTCGAGTTCGCGGGCTCGACGATGACCGAGGCGCAGTTCCTGGCCGAGCTCGTGAGCCGCACCGGTTGCGGAATTCTGCTCGACGTCAACAACGTCTATGTCTCCGCCTGCAATCTGGGCTTCGACGCCAAGGCCTTCATCGACACGTTGCCGGCCGAGGCGATCGGCGAGATCCATCTCGCCGGCCATGCCGTCAACGAGGTCGATGGCGACATCGTGCTGATTGACGACCATGGCTCGCGCGTGCCGCCGGCTGTTTGGTCGCTCTATGCCCATGTGCTGCGCCAGATCGGCCCCCGCCCAACCCTCATCGAATGGGATACCGAGGTGCCCGCACTCGATGTGCTGCTCGGCGAAGCCATGTGGGCCGACATGATGGCCGCCTCGATCGCGTTCCAGAAATGCCCAGCCGCGCATCAGCTTGCGACACAGCTGCCGACTGCGCTGTCCACGCCGACCGATCGCGAGGCCACCCGGATGCCGGTCCTGGCTGCCCTTGCGACAATCACGCCTTCGGTCTTTGCCGCCAACTCCACCGTTCGGAGGATCCGCCATGCTGTCTAACGCTGCTCTCCAGACTTCCGTCAGGCAAGCCATCCTCGGTTCTGCAACCACCGACCTTGCGCCCGAATTCGCCAGCGGCCGCTTCGACCCGCTCCGCCGCTTCAACATTTACCGCAACAACACGTTCGCTTCCTTGACCGCTACCCTGCTTTCCGTGTTTCCGGTGACCGCGAGCCTGCTCGGCGAAGGCTACTTCCGCTTCGTCGCGGCAAGCTTTATCAAGGGCAATCCGCCGACGGAGCCGCGGCTGGTCCGCTATGGTGCGAATTTCGCGGATTTTCTTGGCCGGCTGGGCGAGCTGCACTCAATGCCCTTTGTCGCCGACGTCACCCGGCTCGAATGGCTGATCGCCGAGGCGCTCGACGCGCCGGTGGCCCAACCGCGGCCGCTTTCGGAGTTCATGGCGCGCGGCGCCGCGGCCGTGCCCGAAATCCAACTCCAGCCATCGCTCAGGCTGCTGTTCTCGCGCTGGCCGGCGCTCGACATCTGGTCCACGCATCAGCCGGGCGGTGATCTCGAGTCTCTCTCGAAGGTGAGCCGCCGTCCCGAGCGTATCGCGCTCTGGCGCAGCCATGACAGCGTTCGCTTTCTCCGTCTCGGCTCGGCGCATTACGCCTTCCTGCATGCGCTTGCGAAGCAGCGCGGCCTCGAAACCGCCGTCGGCCGCGCCGTTGCCCGCTCCGCAGACATCGATCTCGTCGCAACGCTGCACGGCCTGTTTGCCGATGGCCTCGTTGCCGCGATCCGGCCGCTCGCCGGCAACCAAACCCCCGCCCACTGAAAGGATAGGATGATGACCATGATGAACCCCGCATCCATGCCCGCGCGAGGCGGGATAACCGGCCTCTATGAGAATGTGCTCAAGCTGGCGGGTGCCGTGCCGCTCTCCGTCGTGCAGCTCACGGCGCGCCTGGCTGTCGCCAATGTCTTCTGGCAGTCGTCGCAGAGCAAGCTCGCGAGCTGGCAGGTCACGCTCCAGCTCTTCGCCTTCGAGTATCGTTTGCCTGTCATTAGTCCGGTCCTTGCAGCCTACATGGCGACGGCGGCAGAATTGACTGGAGCAGTCCTGATCTTCTTCGGCCTGTTCTCGCGCCTGGCGGCCCTGATGCTGCTCGGCGTGGTCGCGACGATCCAGATCTTCGTCTATCCCGGCCATTGGGGCGAGCACCTTACCTGGGCCGTGGCGCTGCTTCTGATCTTCGCGCGTGGCGCGGGCGTGATCTCGCTCGACCACCTCGTTCGCCTGTTCTTTCCGGCGAGGGGCTGAGCATGCGCACTGATGGTCAGGAAGTGATGACGGGCGGTACTGCCCCCACCGCTGAGGTCGTTTCAGCAGAGCCGACCGAGGCGTATGCCGGCCGGCCGCGCGTGGTGATCCTCGGCGCCGGCTTTGGTGGCCTGACGGCCGCCATGTCTCTCCGGCGGGCCGACGTCGATATCACCGTGGTCGACCGGCGCAACTATCATCTCTTCCAGCCGCTGCTCTATCAGGTGGCGACGGCTGGGCTCTCGCCCGCGCAGATCGCCATGCCGATCCGTCGCGTCCTGTCGCACCAGAAGAATGCGACCGTGCTGATGCAGCGCGTCGAGGCCATCGACGTCAGGGCACGGCTCGTCCACACGATCGATCGCACGATCGCCTATGACTATCTCATCGTGGCGACTGGCGCCCGCCACGCCTATTTCGGCCACGAGGAATGGGCCGAGACTGCACCCGGGCTCAAGACGATCGGCGATGCTACCGCCATTCGTGCCCGCATCCTTTCCGCCTTCGAGCGCGCCGAGGTCACCAAGGACGAAGCGCTGAGACGGGCGCTGCTCACCTTCGTCGTCGTGGGCGGAGGGCCGACCGGCGTCGAACTCGCCGGCGCGATCGCCGAGCTCGCCCGCAAGGTCATTGTCCGGGATTTCCGGCACATCGATGCCTCATCCGCCCAGGTCATGCTGATCGAGGCCGGCGACCGGCTGCTTCCCGCATTTCCCGCCTGTCTTTCCGGCAAGGCGCGTCGCCAGCTGGAAGCACTCGGCGTCAAGGTGGTCACGTCGGCTGCCGTGGTCCGCTGCGACGCGAACGGCGTGGCTCTGGCAGATGGCCGCGAAATCGCCTCGCACTGTCTCCTCTGGGCTGCAGGCGTCATGGCTTCCAAGGCGGCAAAATGGCTGAATGCCGAGAAGGATCGCGCCGGCCGCGTCGTGGTCGACGAGAACCTCAATCTGCCGGGCCAGGCCAACGTCTTCGTCATCGGCGACACGGCTGCGGCCATGGGGCCGGACGGCCGCTTCGTGCCGGGGATTGCGCCGGCCGCCAAGCAGATGGGCCAGCATGTCGCGGGCTCGATCCGCCGGCTCGTCGCCGGCTTGCCGGTCGACCCGTTCCGCTACCGCCACCTCGGCAACCTGGCGACGATCGGGCGCAAGGCCGCAGTCGTGGATTTCGGACGCGTCCGGCTCTCCGGTTTCTCGGCCTGGCTGGTCTGGAACCTGGCCCATCTCTGGTTTTTGGTCGGCTTTCGCAACCGGCTCGTCGTCTTCATGGACTGGGCGCTTGCCTATCTCCGCTACGAGCGCAACGCCCGTTTGATCACTGACCGCTATGAGCGCTGATGGTCTCTTCCGCATAAAGCTGGGCCGCGCCGTCACGACGCTGCTTCTGCTTGCCGTCATCTCGACCGCCGGCCCGGTGCATCTGATCTGGCTCCGGACCGCGAGCAGCAATGTCGAGAGGGTGGTGGCAAGCCTCGACACCCAGAGCGCGTCAGCTGTGCGCAACGAGCTGTCCTCGCATCTCGCACTGGTTTCGAGCACGGCCGAGATCGTGCGCTCCATCTTCTTTCAAGGGGCGATCAAACCGGACGATGAGGTCAAGCGCGAGTTCCTCTTCCTGTCGCTGCTTCGGGAGCAGCCGGCGATTGCATGGATCGGCTTCGGCTTTCCCGATGGCCGCTTCTTCGGCTCGCATGCCACGCCCGACGGGCGGATCGAGATGATCGAGATCGGCAAGACCAAGCGGGGCGACCCACGCCCACTGCGTCGCGACCGCTACAAGCCCATTCCCGGCGACATTTTCTTCGAGGATCGGCTGAAGACAGAGACGGCTTACATCGCGGAAGGTTCGCCATGGTTCCGGCTGGGCAAGGGTAGTCGCGAGCCCGCATGGGCGCTGGTCGATATTCTGCCTGGTGGTTTCGAGCCCTCGATCGTGGTTTCCAAGCGCGTGGAGCTCTTTGGCCGCTTCGAAGGTGTCGTCATGGTGGCGGTGAGCCTCGGGCGCCTGTCGCAGACACTCAAGGCACTCTCGATTCCCAAGGGGAGCAAGGTCTATCTGCTTGCCAAGAACGACATGGTGCTAGCGACATCCGATCCATCGGACAATGCCATGGCGGCACATCTCGCGGATTTTCCTTCTGCTGATGGTCTGTCCGTCGCCGTGCGAAACGCCCGAAAGACCCATCGTGAGGCTTCCTTCCGCGCCGTTGCAGAAGGCCCCGGCATCGGCCCGGTCTTCGTCTCCTCGACCGAACTTCCCTTTGAGGACTGGCGGCTGGTAACGGCGATACCGCGGGCGACATTCGCCGGCGATATCGACAGCAACACACAGCGCGTGCTCTTCATCATTGCCGGCATTGCGCTTCTGGCCGTTGTCATCGCCATCCTGTTTGCCCGGCAACTCTTCGCCCGGCCGCTCTCACGGCTGTCGCGCCAACTGCAGGCCGTCGAACAATTCGATCTCGAGTCGGTGCAGCACAGTCCCACGATGCTGGCGGAACTCGACGATTTCTCACAGGCGCTGAAGCGGATGTCGACGGGGCTTGCCGCATTCGCGCGTTTCATGCCGACGGATGTCGTCCGGCCGCTGATCGAGGGTGGGCTTGCAGCCAAGCCGGGTGGGGAGTTGCGTGACATCACGATCATGTTCGCCGACCTGCCGGGCTTCACGGAGCTCACGGAAGAGCTCGGCGCAGGCGTCGAGCCGCTGCTCACCCAGTTCCTCACACTGTCGATCGACGCCATTCATGCCGAGGGCGGCACGGTCGACAAGTTCATCGGCGACGCGGTAATGGCGATCTGGAATGCACCCAACGACCAGTCCGATCACGCGCTCCGGGCCTGCCGCGCCGCGGCCAGGATAAGCGCGGCACTGCATGCCATGCCGCCATTGGCCGAGAAGCACGACCGCATTCGCGTTCGCATCGGTATCAATTCGGGCACCGCGCTGGTTGGCAATATCGGCTCGACGGAGCGCCTGAGCTACACGGCGATCGGCGATGCCGTGAACCTCGCGAGCAGGCTGGTCGGCGTCGCCAAAGAGCACGGTGTCGAGATCGTGCTGAGCGGCGAGACGCTCGCCCGGACGAAGCACGGTCTTCAGACGCGCGCTCTTGGGGAAACGGCCATTCGCGGCAAATCAAAGCCGGTGCCGATCTTCACCATCGATGGAAAGCCCGCGACCGGTTGACGGGAGGAGAGCAATGCAAGGCGCATATCCTCTCATCGGCCTGCTGGCATGGCTGCAGTTCAAGCACTTTGTCGCAGACTACCTTATGCAGCCGGCCTGGATACTCCGCGGCAAGGGCAATCTGCTCCATCCCGGCGGTTATGCGCATGCCGGCCTTCACGCTCTCGGCAGCCTGCCGGCGCTGGTGCTGCTGGACCTGGATCGCGCCTGGATCGCTGCGCTCGTGCTTGGCGAGTTTGCCGTGCACTTTGCCATCGACCATCTAAAGGCGGTGCATGCTCACAGGAAGCCGGCCGCAATGACCACGCGCGCCTACTGGGCCGCGCACGGCGCCGATCAGCTGCTTCATCACATGACCTATACGGGGATCCTCGTTCTCATCAGCTCGCCGCCATAGTCGCGACCGGCTTGCCCGATGCGCATCGTATCAAAGCGACCTGGACTTTCGACGGCTGACGCGGACCCTTTTGCGGGAGGAAATAGTGCGGCCAGTTGGGTTCTTTCTGGTCTGGCCCGAGGTCGTCACTCAATTTTTCAATCGCTCCGCAAGGGCGACGACTTCTGCAGCAGTTTTGCCATTCAAGGCCTTTGTCATCGCCGCATAGTATTGAGCTGCCATCGGCTTCCGACGCTTGATTGCGGCCCGACCGCCTGACACGGTTCCATCTGTCGAGAATTGAACGATGACCAGCTTCTTGACATCACGCTCGAAGGCACGGCTGCCCGCGGGCGAGAATTGTGCAAAGACCCGGGCATAGCTGGCCTCGGCCGTCTTCCTCGAACTGAAGTCGAATCGCGGCTCATCTGCACGAGCTATTGAGGGTGCCACGGCGAGCGCACAAGTGATGGCTGCAACAGAGGCGATTGTCATAAAGATGGCGGTAAGAAGCGGTCTCATGTCTTGCTGTCCTGGAAAGTGAAGACCGGCTTATAGGGAGCGTAATGCGATGTGGCTGTTTCCGCAGGAACTCTTGGCGTGACACTCCATTCTTCATCACCACCCGGTTTGGCCAAATCAGATCCAGCCCGAAGACATAAACTCGGCCGTTAGGCTGACGGCGAGGCGTTGCTGGGAGCCCCAAGGCGCTCCCATCGAGGACGGAGACGCTCGCAGGACTGGAAGCCGGGCGCCGAAAGGCGTAATCGTCGTGCGGTCAATAATCTCCGAGAGCGTCGATGAAGCCCGAATCCACACAATCCAAGCAGGACCGCTTGAGAATCGGCTTCATTCTGGCCCGTTCCTTCACGCTTTCTGCTTTCGCGCTGTTTGTGGACACACTGCGTCTGGCAAGTGACGAAGCCGATCGGTCGGGCAGGCGGTTTGCCGATTGGCAGGTGCTCGGAAATACCCGGCATCTCATTTCATCGAGTTGCGGCGTGCAGGTCGCGCCGACGTCGGATTTCGTCGATCCGACGGAATTCAACTATATCGTGGTCGTCGGCGGACTCCTGAACCACGACGCGCCCGTTGACAATGAGACGGTCGCCTATCTGAAGAAGGCAGCGGCGCAGAAGATTCCGCTGATCGGGGTCTGCACGGGGACATTCATCCTTGCGGAAGCTGGGCTGATGAAGAACCACCAGACCTGTGTCAGCTGGCTTCATTACGACGCCTTCCGCGAGCGTTTTCCCGATGTGGATGTGCGGGCTGACCGGATCTTCAATCTCGATCGCAATCGCGGCTCATGTGCCGGAGGTAGCAGCGCTGCGGACATGGCGGCGTGGATTGTCGGGCGTCATATCAGCAAGGAGGCCGAACGGAACGCCATGGAGGTGTTGCAGATCGGAAAGGCGCGGACGGCGCTGGACATTCAGGCCCGACGTCCGCTGTCCATCGACTGCGATGACCCGAAGGTGAAGGCCGCGCTGATCATCATGGAACGGAATGTCGAGAACACCCTGTCGATACCGGAACTGGCGGCCTCCGTCGGGGTGTCGCGACGCCAGCTCGAACGGCTGTTCTTCGAGAATATGAACAGTTCGCCGGCGCTTGCCTACCGGCGCGTTCGCCTGGAGCGTGCGCGGCATCTGCTCATTCAAACCAAGGCGCCCTTGATAGAAATTGCCATCGAGGTGGGGTTCGAGAATGCGTCCCACTTCGCCAAGCTATTTAGAAAGACCTATGGTCAGTCTCCGACCACCTTGAGGGCCTCACTGGCCCGCAATCTGGCGAGTTAACCGGCATCTGAGGCGCGATCTCTGCTTGCCCGTTGCCTGCCGGCATTAGCCGTTGCCGACCAACTCGCGGAAACGTTCGAGCTCCTGTTCCGGGATTTTCACCAGATGCTGCGGCTCGGGATAGGCGCCAGAGGAGACGTCGTTCCGGAATTCTCGGAAAGCAGCGATGCGCTCCGCCTGCAGCCGGTCGAATTCGGCGGCGAAGTTGCGATAGATCTTGGCGTGCCGTGGGACGTGGCCGCGGTTCTGGCCGAGGACGTCGTCAGCGAAGAGATACTGGGCGTCGCAGCCTGCGCCGGCGCCCATCGAGATCATGAAAAGGCTGGTTCTCCCGCTAATCGAGGATGCGATCTCGGCGGGAACGACTTCGATCTCCGCAGCGAATGCGCCGGCGTCCTCGAGCGTCTTGACCGCCTTCCAGATCGCAATGGCGCTCTCGACGGTCTTGCCGACGGCGCGGAAACCGCCGGTCCAGGTGGCTTTCGAGGGGATGAGGCCGACATGGCTGCAGACCGGAATGCCTTCGTCGCGCAAGCGGCGGATCGTGCCGAGGCTTGCCGCGCAATAGACGGCATCGCCACCGGCGCGGATCGCCTGGAATGCAGCCCTGAGATAGTCCTCGGCGGTGATGAAGTCGCCATATTCCAGGCCGGGAACGGCGAAGACGGAGGGCGCTGCTTCGCGGAAGGCCGGACCGAGAAGAGCCGGCGGGACTGACACCAGTTCGATGCCGGCGGCTTCGGCCGCGGCGGCCTCGTCGAGGGTCGCGACACGCAGCATGCTCAGCTGGCGCCGGCCCTTGAGCGCGAGCAGGTCGGCGACGGTCGGACGGTAGGACTTCTTCACGGCATTTTCCTCATGCGGCCCTGAGCAGGGATTTCAGTTTCGATGTCGGATCGGCCAGCGTGGCAGGATCGGGCCGCGCGCCGGCGGCGACGAGCATTTCGGCGAGCCGGATATCGTGGGCGACGGCGTTTCCCGTGCCCAGTCCCGAGGCGGCCAACAGCCTGCCGTCATCAGACAGGTGGAACAGGATCACGCTGCCGTCGTCCTGCCTTCGCTCGACAGTCCCGCTTGCGCCATCAGCCAGGCCCGCGACCAGTAGCGTGAGGTCATACTGATCGGACCAGAACCAGGGCACGGCGCTGAGCGGCGTCGGCGTGCCAAGCATATTGGCGGCGGCCAGGGCGCCCTGTTCTTGGGCGCTCCGCCAGGACTCGAGCCGTACGCGTCTGCCGTCGTAGACGGAAAGCGGAAAGTTGCAGCAATCGCCGGCGGCGAAGATGTCAGGATCGGTGGTCTTGAGATGGGGATCGACGATGATACCGTTGTCGATGGAGAGGCCGGCGGCCTCGGCCAGTGCCGTATTCGGGATGGCGCCGATGCCGACGACGAGAATGTCGGCATCGATGACCGTGTCGTCTGCGAGCAAGACCGAGACACCCTCGGCGGTCCGGGACACGGTGCTTATTGCCAATCCGCAGTGGAAGGTCACGCCTTCCGACACGTGGCGTTCGTGCAGAAGCGCCGCCAGGCCCTCTGGCACGCCACGCATGAGGATGCGTGGCAGAACTTCGATGAGCGTGACATCGGCGCCGGCCTGGCGAAAGGTTGCCGCAAGTTCGAGGCCAATGAAGCCACCGCCGATGATCGCGATCTTCCTGCCGGCCGTCATCCAGCGCTGGAGTGCCATGGCATCTTCGTGATTGCGAAGGGAAAGGACGCGGTCACCGTCGAACGGCAGGCCGGGAAGCGGGCGAGGGCGCGCACCGGTGGCGATCAATAACCGTTGGTAACGGATCGCGGGCCCATCCGCGATGTCGACCGTTTTGGACTCGCGATCTACGCCGTTGACCCGCGTGCCGCGCAGGAAGCGGATGCCTGCTTCTTCATAGCGGTGCTCCTCGGCTATCAGCTTGGGGACCGCGCTCGAGCCCTTGGATAGCGGCGGCCGCTCATAGGGGAGCGCGGCCTCTTCACCAACAAGTGTAACGGGACCCGCATAACCGGCCTCGCGCAGGGCAAAGGCTGCGCGCACGCCACATTCGCCGGCTCCGACGATGACCATTCCTCGCGAAGCCACGTCAGCCCACCTGAATGAAGACGGAGCCGCCTTCCACCTTGACCGGATAGGTCTTGAGATTGACGCAGACCGGGGCGCCTCTGGCTTCGCCGGTCTTGTAGTTGAAGCGACCGTTATGCTTCGGACATTCGATGATATCGTCCATGACGAGTCCATCGGCGAGATGGATCTTTTCATGCGTGCAGAGCCCATCCGTCGCATGGAACGTGTCGTCGGGGCTGCGATAGATCGCAAAGGTCCTGCCGTCGTGATCGAAGCGGATCACATCCTCCTCGTCGATCTCGTCGCGTTCGCAGACTTCGACCCAGTTGCTCATAGTCTCCTCCAGTCCTATCTCAAAATCGGGGCCGGCTACTCGGCTGCCGATGCCATGGCCTCGCCGTGGAACTCTTCCCGATATGGCCGTGCTGTCGGCGGCAATTCACGCTTCAGGAAATAATCTTCGTTGCGAAGTTGCCGAAGAAAGGCCGGGATCATTTCGCGATAGCCATGCAGGATCGAGGGATTGGGCACCGGCAGGTCATCCTTGATCAGCGCGTGCAATCGCGGCAGCGCGTGATAGGGGATCATCGGGAACATGTGGTGCTCGACGTGATAGTTCATGTTCCAGTAGATGAAGCGGCTGACCGGGTTCATGTAGACCGTGCGGCTGTTGAGCCGGTGATCGGTCACATTGTCGGCGAGGCCGCCATGCTGCAACAGACCGGTCATCACATGGTGCCAGGCGCCGTAAAGGCGCGGTAGGCCGATCAGCATCAAGGGCAGAACCGAGCCCAGGTAAAGCGCAAGCGCGATGGTCGCAGCGTAGATGGCGAGCCAGATCCGGGCGACGCGGATCGCCCTGGGTTGCTCGCTCTCGGGAATGAAAGTCTTTTCCGCCGCGCTGATCATGCCGAAGCCGTTCTGCACCATGTCGATGACAGCATGCCAGGCGTCGAGAAGACCAAAGACGTTGAGGATCAGCCTTGCGAGGTCCGGCGGACGCATCACGGCGATCTCCGGATCGCGGCCGACGATGACCGTGTCGGTGTGATGCCGGGTATGGCTCCAGCGCCAGGTCACCGGATTGCGCATGATCATGAAGCAGGCGATCTGGTAGACGACATCGTTCATCCACATCGTCTTGAAGGCGGTGCCGTGACCGCATTCGTGCCAGCGGCTGTCGGAGGCCGAGCCGTAGAGCACGCCATAGGCCAGGAAGAGAGGGATGCACCAGAGGCTGCCCCAGAAGTAGACGCCGAGTCCACCGAAGAAGACGAGGCAGCCGAGCCAGATCGCGGTGTCGCGGATCGCCGGGCCGTCCTCACGCTTCATCAATTCCTTCATCTGCTTGCGCGGCACCTCGGTGTGGTACCACTCCGCAGCGGAGAGGCCATTGGCGACCGCGGCCGAAGCATCGCGCCCGAGAAGGCTGTAATCTCTTTTCCCCGCCATTGTGGACCTCCCTGCGACCTGCATCAAACCGCGTTCGACTTTGCGGCCGGCAGAGAATTAGCAGTTGCCAGAAAGTGCACAATGGCGTCATGATAGATTCTATCATTTCCTATCATTATTGGGGAATGTGATGATAAAATCATATCAGGAAAGGTCTGCCCATGGCGTCACGCCCGACAATTCAGGATCTCGCAAAGGCGGCGAATGTCAGTGTGGCGACGGTCGACCGCGTCCTGAATGGCCGGCACAAGGTGCGAGAGGATACGGCGCGGCGCGTCTATGATGCGGCCAATGCCATCGGCTTCCACGCCCTCAGCCTGTTGCGGCAGCGCCTCTACGAGGGCCTGCCGACCTACAAGCTCGGCTTCGTGCTGCAGAAGCCAGAGCAGCATTTCTATCAGGCCTTTGCGCGCGAGATCGAGGTTGCCGTGCAGAACAGCCAGGGCATGCGCGGAATCGTGCAGATCGAATTCTCGAGCAGCCAGACGCCGTCGGAGCTCGCCACGAAGCTTCGTGAGGTCGGCAGCCGAAACCAGGCGGTGGCCATGGCTTCGCCGGATTATCCTGCGCTGACGGTCGTCGTGGAAGAACTCAAGGGGAAGGGCGTGCCGGTCTTCTCGCTGCTGTCTGACTTCGCCTCGGGCGTGCGTGAAGGCTATGTCGGCCTGAACAACCGCAAGGCCGGACGGACGGCGGCCTGGATGATCGCCAGAATGGCGAAGAGGCCGGGGAAAGTGGCGGTTTTCGTCGGCAGCCACCGCTTCCACGGCCATGAACTTCGCGAGATCGGCTTTCGCTCCTATTTCCGCGAGAATGCGCCGGATTTCGAGGTGCTCGACACCCTGGTCAACCTCGAGACGAGCCAGATTACCCATGAAGCCACCCTCGATCTGCTGCATCGTCATCCGGATCTCATAGGCTTTTATGTCGCCGGCGGCGGCATGGAGGGTGCGATATCGGCGATTCGAGAGGAGCGGTTGAACGGCAAATATCTCGTCGCTGTGAACGAACTCACACCGGAATCGCGCTCCGCGCTTGCAGATGAGGTCGTCATGCTGGCGATCACAACGCCACTGCCGAGTCTTTGCCGTGAGCTTGTCCGCCTGATGGTGTCAGCGATTGAGAACGGTCCCGCAAGTGTTCCGGGGCAGACCTTCCTGCCCTTCGAAATGTATGTGCCGGAGAACATCTAGTCGCGCATGATAGAATACCGTCATTCGTATTTGCAAATTCTTGCATGAATGAAAGCTTCTGTCGCTCAATCCTCTTTGACCTGAGATCAGAAACCTGATGACCTGACTGTCGGCGACGGGAGGAAGCTGTCGCGCAATTCGGGAGAATTTCACATGCCTGCACCGGTCTTCGCGCTCAACCACATGGTTGCGCCCCGCTTGCCGCTGCCCCAGTTCATCGAGGCGGCAAAGGCACTCGAGATCGACAAGATCGAGATTCGCAACGATCTGGCAGGCAATGCCATCCTGGACGGAACGTCGCCGGAAGCGGTGCGCCAGCTGACAAGCGCTGCCGGCATCGAAATCATCTCCATCAACGCGCTTCAGCGCTTCAACGACTGGACGCCAGCGCGGGCTGCGGAAGCCGAAGATCTCGCGGCCTATGCCGAAGCGTGCGGCGCAAGGGCCCTTGTGCTTGTTCCTGTCAATGATGGCAGCGGCAAGCTGGAAGGCGAGCGACAGGGCAATCTGCGGGTCGCCCTGAAGGCGCTGATACCGATTCTCGAGAAGCACTCCCTGATCGGACTGGTCGAGCCGCTTGGTTTTCAGATCTGTTCGCTGCGTTCAAAGCGCGAGGCGGTCGAAGCGATCGCAGCCACTGGCGGGGAGGGCCGCTTCAAGCTGGTGCATGACACGTTCCACCACGTTCTGGCGGGTGAACCCGAGCTTTTCCCCGATCGGACCGGGCTGGTCCACATCTCCGGCGTCGAGGACCAGGCGGTCAGTATCGACGACATGCGCGATCCGCACCGCGTGATGGTGGGTATCCGCGACCGGCTCGACAATGTCAGCCAGATCAGGGCGTTGCAGGCGGCCGGCTACAGGGGGCCGTTCTCATTCGAGCCCTTTGCAGCCGAAATGCATGCCGCCAAGGATCCGGCGGCAATGGTGCGTGCGAGTATCGAGCATATAGCCGGTGCGCTTTGAATCTTTTGTGCCTGTCGTCTCGACCCGCAAGAGAGTCTATTGACAGGCGCAGAAAATGGAATAAACATTCCGAACTGTGAAATATGGAAATTTATGTTCCATTGATGCTCGGCGGGAGACGAGCGTCGGCATTTGTCCCCGGCTGTAGATCTGGGGAATCCGGCTGTTTTGGGTGAGCCGGACACCCATGTGGAGGAGAATGAAATATGAAAAAGCTACTTCTTGGAACGGCTATTGCACTGCTGACCTCTGTGTCTGCCTATGCTGGCGACATCGGCGTCTCCATGGCCAACTCGGATACGTTCCTTACCGTTCTGCGCAAGGGCATCGAAAAGTCGGCTGCCGACAACAACCAGCCGGTGCAGATCGAAATCGCCGATGACGACGTGCAGAAGCAGCTCTCGCAGATCCAGAACTTCATCGCCGCCAAGGTCGACGCTATTATCGTCAACGCTGTCGATACATCTGCAACGGCGCCGATGACCAAGCTTGCCAACGATGCCGGCATTCCGATCGTCTATGTCAACCGCCAGCCGATCGACGTCGATGCGCTCGGCCCGAAGGGTGCTTTCGTTGCTTCGAACGAAGTCGACTCCGGCACGCTCGAGACCAAGGAAGTCTGCCGTCTGCTGGGCGGCAAGGGCGACATCCTGATCATGGTCGGCGACCTTGCCAACCAGGCTGCCATCCAGCGCACCAAGGACATCCACGACGTGATCGCCACGCCGGAATGCGCGGGCCTCAAGGTTCTCGACGAGCAGACTGCCGTCTGGGATCCGGTCAAGGCGCAGGACCTGATGACCAACTGGATCGCGGCCGGCCACAAGCCCGCAGCCGTCATCGCCAACAATGACAACATGGCCATCGGTGCTATCAACGCCATGAAGTCGGCCGGTTGGGATATGAAAGATGTCGTCGTAGGCGGCATCGACGCGACCCAGGAAGCGCTTGCCTATATGAAGGCAGGCGATCTCGACGTCACGGTTTTCCAGGACGCGTTTGGCCAGGGTTCGGGTGCGGTAGACGCCGCGATCAAGCTCGCCAAGGGCGAGAAGGTCGAGTCCAAGGTCTGGATCCCCTTCCAGCTCGTCACGCCCGAAAACATGGATCAGTTCGTCACCAAGAACTGAGATAGGCTTAGCGAGCGAACCCGCCGCTTACTGCGGTGGGTTCGCAGCGATCGCCGAGCCTGCTGGCATTGCCGCGAGGAGACAGCGCCATGACCCCAGTCGTCAGCCCCACCACCATGAAGGCCGTGCGCGAGAGCGGCGCCGTGCCGGGTGCCGAGTTCCTGCTCGAAGTCGCTGATGTCCGCAAGGAATTTCCGGGCGTCGTGGCACTGGACAACGTCCAGCTTCAGCTCAAGCGCGGCACCGTACACGCGCTGATGGGCGAGAACGGCGCCGGCAAGTCGACGCTGATGAAGATCCTCGCCGGCATCTACACGCCCGATACCGGCACGTTCAAGCTCAAGGGCCAGAATATCCGCCTCAAGAGCCCGCTCGATGCGCTCGAGAATGGCATCGCGATGATCCACCAGGAACTCAACCTGATGGCGCCGATGACGGTGGCCGAGAATATCTGGATCCGCCGCGAGCCGAAGAACCGTTTCGGCCTGATCGACCACGGCAAGATGTTCCGGATGACGGAAGAGCTATTCCGCCGCCTCGATATAGATATCGACCCCGAGATCAAGATCGGCAAACTCTCCGTCGCCAACCGACAGATGGTCGAGATCGCCAAGGCGGTGTCGTTCAATTCCGACGTCCTGATCATGGACGAGCCGACCTCGGCGCTGACCGAGAAGGAAGTCAGCCATCTCTTCCGCATCATCCGGTCGCTGAAGGCCGAGGGGAAGGGGATCATCTACATCACCCACAAGATGAACGAACTCTTCGAGATCGCCGACGAGGTTTCGGTTTTCCGCGACGGCCATTACATCGCCACCAAGCCGGCGAGTGAAGTCACCCGCGACGACATCATCCGCATGATGGTCGGCCGCGAGATCACCCAGATGTTTCCGAAGGAGACGGTGCCGATCGGCGATGTCGTGCTGTCCGTGAAAGGCCTGACGCTGAAAGACGTCTTCCACGACGTTTCCTTTGACGTGAGGGCGGGGGAAATCCTCGGGCTTGCCGGCCTTGTCGGCTCGGGACGCTCGAATGTCGCCGAGACCATTTTCGGCGTCACTCCGGCCACGTCAGGCACAATCGAACTCTTCGGCAAGCAAGTGAATGTTTCGTCGCCTGCGGTCGCAATGCGCCACGGCATGGCCTTCCTGACCGAAGATCGCAAGGAAACCGGCTGTTTTCTGCTGCTCGATATCCAGGATAACGCCCAGATGGCGGTGCTGCAGAACCGCTATGTCAATTTCGGCTTCGTCCAGCAGGGCAGGCTCAGCAAGGATGCCGCGGCGATGGCCAACCGCATGCGGGTGCGCACGCCCGACATGAAGGAGCCGATCATCAATCTCTCCGGCGGCAATCAGCAGAAGGTGTTGATCGCCCGCTGGCTATTGACCGAGCCGAAAATCCTGATCCTGGACGAGCCGACGCGCGGCATCGATGTCGGCGCCAAGGCGGAAATCCATCGGCTCATTTCGCAACTCGCAGGGCAGGGTGTCGCCGTTATCATGATTTCCTCCGAAATGCCTGAGGTGCTCGGCATGAGCGATCGGATCATGGTGCTGCATGAAGGACGAATGACGGGGATCCTGGACCGCAAGGACGCAGATCAGGTGAAGATCATGGAACTGGCCTCGCATTGAGTGCGAGACAGCGGGGAGAACTATCAAATGTCGGCAAATGAACTCGGCAGCACATCCACGACAGGCCTCAAGAAGGTCCGCAGATTACCGGCGGAGGTGTCCATTCTGGGCGTGCTCTTCGGGATCGCGATCGTCTTCGAAATTCTCGGCTGGTATGTGGTCGGCGAAAGCTTTCTGGCCAACAAGCAGCGGCTCTCGATCATCGTGCTTCAGGTCGCTGTCATCGGTATCATCGCCGTTGGTGTGACCCAAGTCATCATCACCGGCGGCGTCGACCTGTCATCCGGCTCGATGGTGGGACTCATCGCCATGGTCGCGGCAAGTTTCGCGCAAACGGCGATCAATTCTCGCGCCGTGTTCCTGCAGCCGGAATGGTCGGCGTTCGGCATGTCCTGGTTCATCGATTCAAGCCCGCTTTGGGCGATCGCGGCGGGGCTATTGCTCGGATTGTCACTCGGCTTCGTCAACGGCTTCATCATCGCCAAATCAGGCATCCCGCCCTTCATCGCCACGCTGGGCATGATGGTCTCGGTCCGTGGGCTCGCCAAATGGTACACCGAGGGCCAGCCTGTCGCCCTGCTCAGCCAGGACTTTACCTGGCTAGGCCAGAGTTTCGAGGTCTGGGGCTTCCCGGTGCCGCGCACGGTCATCATCTTCTTTATCGTGGCGATCATCTGCCACATTGCGCTCAGCTACACCCGCTACGGCAAGTTCACCTATGCGATCGGCGCCAACCCGCTTGCCGCCCGCGTCTCCGGTATCGATATCGGCAAGCACCTGATCAAAGTCTACGCCGTCGCCGGCCTTCTTTCCGGCCTCGCCGGCGTGATGCTGGCTGCGCGCGCTCAATCGGGTCAGCCGAATATGGGTGTCGCCTTCGAACTCGATGCCATCGCTGCGACCGTCATCGGCGGTACCTCGCTCGCCGGTGGTGTCGGTCGGATTACGGGAACGGTGATCGGCACCATCATCCTCGGCGTGGTCACCTCAGGCTTCACCTTCCTGAAGGTCGGCGCCTACTATCAGGAGATCGTCAAGGGCATGATCATCGTTACCGCGGTCATCATCGATGTGCAGCGGCAGCGAAGGAAGTCGCGCGCTTAACCGCTCCTCCTGCGTGAAAGCTCGGCGTGGCTGTCGCAAGCCACGCTTTTTTGCCGATGCGCAAAGGAGATATTGTGCCGACCGCGCATCGAATACCGCGATGCGATGGAACCGCTCGGCGGTTCGTGAGTTTGGATGGCGCGGCGGATGCCGCATGTTCCATGCCACAGGGTTATTGATGAAAATACGCGCGGGTTTCAGAATCGGTTACGAATGTGCGCAGCCGACCCCGATGCTGTTATGCCTGAATATCCACCCATCTCGGCGGGGTGATCTGTTGTCCGAACAGATCCTGGAGTTCTCACCACCGATCGAGGCATGGGGCTATACCGACGGTTTCGGCAATGCCTGCAGCCGCATCGTCGCGCCGCCCGGCCTGATGGAAATCTCAACGCGCTTCGATGTCTATGATTCCGGATTGCCGGATCCGGTGCCAGAAGATGCGGTGCAGCATGCCATTCAGGATCTTCCCGATAATGTGCTGGTCTATCTTCTCGGCAGCCGTTACTGCGACACGGACAAGCTCAGCGATTTCGCTTGGCAGCAGTTTTCCGGAATCGAGCCTGGCTGGCCGCTGGTCAAGGCGATCACCGATTTCACGCATAATCACATCGCCTTCGACTATATGCGCGCCGACGTGCTGCGCACCGCCCATGGCGGCTATGTCGACAAAGCGGGTGTGTGTCGCGACTACGCGCATCTCGCGATTACGCTATGCCGCTGCATGAATATTCCGGCGCGCTATTGCACGGGTTATCTCGGCGATATCGGTGTTCCCAAGGATCCTGCACCGATGGATTTCTCCGCATGGTTCGAGGTCTATCTCTCGGGTCGCTGGCACACGCTCGACGCTCGCCACAACATCCCGCGGATCGGGCGCATCCTGATGGCGACCGGCCGCGATGCGACCGACGTTGCTCTCACAACCAACTTTGGGCCGACTGTGCTGCGCGTCTTCGAAGTCGTGACCGAGGAAGTCATGCCCGAAGGAAACGTCGCGGCCTGAATTCCGAACGCTTTGCGCCGGAACTCGCCCGGTATCTTGGGCGTTTAACAGCGTCCAAATCAAGGAGCCAAAATGTACGACATTCCCTGGAGCAAACCCATTCACATCGAGTATCCGCGGCGGCTTGCGCGCGTGGTCGATGGGCCGAAGGCTGCGCTCGAATTGCTCGACAATGAATGGCCGGTGCAGCGTGGCCGCCATTATGCTGCGGCCAAGGAAGTCTGTCATGCCGCCATCGCCCGCTTGACTTCGGCAGAGGCGGCGCGCGAAGTCTTCATTTCGGCGTCGATCGAGGCAGCTGTCCCGATCCGCTAGGCATGTCCGGGGATGGGGAGTATCCCTTGCGGAAATGTTGGCGACAATGGGGAGGGATACCGCATGAATGTTCATGAAATGGAAGCACGTCTCAACGCTCATCGGGAAGTGCTGATTTCTTTAATGGCATCGATGATGGCCGAAGGCCGTCATGCACGAGTCTTCGACGAGCTCCAGGAGGATGCGACCTTCCGGGATGGCGAGGAGGATCCGGGCATCGTCCCGAGCAAGGCCTTTGCCTCGGAAGCCCATGCGGCCGATGAAATTGCCAGATTACTCCATGCAGCAAGGGCGCGCGCCAAGGTCGCCTGACGAACTCACTCTTTCTATCCGATCTCGGCGTGAAGCAGTGCAAGAGGCCGACTTCTGAAGAGATCGGCGATCATTATTCTGTCTGCCTGCGGAAATTTCTGGTTACCGAGTGCATCGCGTATCGAGCGAATGCCGTCAGGCAATATGACTTCAGTGTCGCCCCAAAATGGACCCGACAGGAGCGCGCTCATGGAAAACGCGTGGTGTACGAGGCGGGGTGCTACGACAATGGCTGCCTCGCTACCATGCCTTCGGACAAACGCCACGAGGTTGGCCGCGCGCTTGCCGCTTGACTCTAGATGAGCGTAATTGCCCAGGGTGAAGAGATCGGAGTGGCGACGGCGAAGAGCCAATCCCTTTCGGATGAGCCAGGTTTTCGTCGCGGCAAAGTCGTCGAGGGATAGCGCTTCGTCCCGAGCAGCGAGGCGTTCGAAATCCGGCATTCGCCGGTTGTCGGGATCGACAAGGCTCGTATCCTCACCCTCGGAGCCCTGATAGATGTCGGGAATGCCGGGCGCGGTCAGCTTGATCAGCGTCTGGGTGAGGCTGTTGATCAACCCGGTGCGGACGAAGGGCTGAATGTCGTCCCAGAAGCGGGTCATGAAGGCATCGGACCCGAGGGCCGCCGAGGCATAGTTTTTCACAGCCTCTTCATAGCCTGCATTCACATCTGACCAATTGGTGCGGAGCTTGGCTTCGCGCAGAGCCTTTTCGACATAGGGCAGGAAGCGATCCTGCATTTCCGCGCGTGCCACGGGGTCGGACGGATCGAAATCGTGCGGCAGCATGCCGGCGAGCGCCTGGAAAATGAGCCATTCTACCGATGGCTCAGGGGCAGGGCCATCTGGAAGCGACATGACGTTCGGGGCGAGGTGCTGCCTCCAGCGCGCCGTGGCGGCGATCCAGTCCTCGGGTGCCTCGCTGATCGCATAGAGACGCGCCCGTGCATCTTCGCCGCGCTTGGTGTCGTGCGTTGAAGTGGCGGAGAGACCGTGTGGCTGGCTCTGACGTCGTAATTTCATGCGCGGATGAAAATGGTCGACGCCGGCGGCGCTGCGGAGCGGGTCTCCGCCGACTTCATTGAGGGCAATCAGCCGATTGTAGCGGTAGAAGAACGTGTCTTCGAGCGACTTGGCCAGTACCGGTCCCGTCAGGTGCTGGAGGCGGGTGCGGAAGGTGATTGCAGCTTCGCGAGATTTCTCGCCGACGCGTTCGAAAAGACTCTCCTCTAAAAAAGTGAGGGCAGGTCGGAGATCGGGCGATGACGTCCGAAGTCGTGCGAACAGTTCTTCCAGAACGCGCTTGTCTTGATCGCTCAGGCCCAGGACAGTGCAGTAGGTGCGATAGACGTCAAAGCCAGTCACTATCACACGCACGGCCTCGGCGAGCGTCTCGTAGGACAGATCTCCGCGTGCCTCGCCCTTTGCCACTGCCTGCGCCATCCTGGCAAGCGCAGTTATCTCCCCCTCGAAATTGACCTCGACCATCAGCCGTTTGGCGCTTCCGAGAGCCTGTTCGGGCTCGCCGAGATCCGGCGCCGCGTCCAGCCAAGCGCGGTCGAGCGCCGGGCTTTCAGCTGTCAGGAGGCTTGCGAGATCGGCAATGAATTCATAGCCGGTCGTGCCATCCACGGGCCAGTCAGTGGGCAGTTGTTCGTCGCCTTCAAGAATCTTTTCGACAACCAGATAGCAATCCGGACCGATAGCGGCGCGAAGGCGCTTGAGATAGGCGGCGGGGTCGGCCAGCCCGTCAATGTGGTCGACGCGAAGGCCTTGCACCCGACCCTCTGCGACGAGGTCGAGCACAAGGCGGTGCGTTGCCTCGAAGACATCAGGATCTTCGACGCGGACACCGACAAGGCCGGTGATCTCGAAAAAGCGCCGGTAGCTCAGGCCCTTCGCGGCATCCCGCCAATGGATCATGCGCCAAGGCTGCTTCCCGAGAAGCGCGATGATATCGCGCGCTTCGAATTCCTTTGCTGTCGCGCTCGGTGGAATGGCTAGCGGGTAGGTTGAGGGCGCGAGCGGATAGTGGCTGCCGCAATAGTCGAAAACGAGTTCACCGGTTTCGTGCTCCCAGAGCAGCTTGCCATTGCCTGCTTCGATCACGTCTTCGAGCGAACTATCCAGCACTGGAAGTGTCAGTTGTTGGTCCCAATCATTGTCGAAGAAGGCAGCAAATCGGCTCTCTTGTCCCCATTTCAGGACATCGCGCCAATAGGGGTTCTCCAGGGACGCCGCCATGTGATTGGGTACGATGTCAAGGATGAGGCCTAGACCCGCGGCTTGAAGACTGTTCGATAGCCTTCCGAAGTCGCCGATACCGCCAAGCTCTGGCTCGATCTCGTTGGGGTCGGTGACGTCGTAGCCATGAGTCGAACCGG
This sequence comes from Rhizobium sp. SRI_017, assembly GCF_057586295.1. Classification (NCBI taxonomy): domain Bacteria; kingdom Pseudomonadati; phylum Pseudomonadota; class Alphaproteobacteria; order Hyphomicrobiales; family Rhizobiaceae; genus Rhizobium; species Rhizobium sp. SRI_017. The sequence continues at coordinate 50,509 of NZ_JBYCZP010000003.1, forward strand.
TAACCGCAGCGAAGATCGGCGACGCATAGAGGTGGCTGATACCAAGCGATTTCAGATGAGGAATGAGTTCAATGGCTTTGTCGAATGTCATGCCGTTGCGGAATTGAAGCCGATAGGTCGCGACAGGTATTTGCGGAATTTTCACGTCAGCCATGTGTGGCAAGCTCTTGGACATGTTGTGAAATATTGGATTGCTCGGTTTCCGAGGCAGCCTGCGGCAGGCACTCGACGATGGCGAGCAGCGGCAGGTGGTCGGAGGCGCTCCGAGCGAGCGGGGTGTCGATCACTTCGTAGCGGACAATCCGCGCCCGCCGGTTAGTGAAGATGTGATCCAGCCGCAAGACTGGAAAGCGCGCTGGGAAGGTCGCGCGGGCCGGTATCGTCAGGACCTGCCTCGACAGGCCTTCTGCCAGTATTCCGTAGGCGCGGGAGCGCGGCACGGCGTTGAAATCGCCTGCGAGTACCGCCGGATGGTTCGCGCAGGCTGGACTACCGAGCCAGTCGTTCCCCGAAAGCGTTGCGGCCTGGATCATGCGTTCGCGGCGGCGCAGACCGAAATGGGTGTTCACCATCTGAAGCTGGACATTTCCTATGAGAACTTCGACCCAGATCGCCCCACGCGGTTCGCCAAATGAAGGCAGTTGATCTGCCTTGATCACACGCGAGGGCAGGGCCGTCAGGATCGCATCACCATACTTCTCTTCGTCGACATGGAGTGCCGGGTGGAAATGCGCCAGTACCCGCAGGTGTTGGGCGATCGTATGGGCTTGATCAATGCCGCCGGTCCGCATGCGGCCGACATCCAGTTCCTGAAGCGCGATAACGTCAGGCTCGGCGGAGGCAATGACGTCGGCAATCCGCCGAGGATCGGGACGGCCACCGCGTCCACGGCAACTATGGACGTTGTAGGTCAGGATCCTCAGTTGCACGCCGGATCCACTCGATTGTGCTTGCATCGCCAAGGAACCCGTGACGGCCGCATTTCGTTCCGCCGATGTCAGTCAAACGGGAATGTCGATGCTCCTCCGCTACGCCTTCAAGCTTCTCTTCGTCGCGGCCGTCTTGGGCGCCGGTTATCTGCTTTACCGCACCTGGAGCCAGTATTCGTTCGATGACGTGATGCGTGCGCTGAAATCGATCCCGAAGACCAATCTCGCCCTTGGGCTCCTCTTTGCAGCCTGCTCCTATTTCTGTCTTGCCTGGAACGATTGGCTGGGCGTGCGCTATGCCGGTAAGCCGCTGCCGTTTCGGCAGACGGCGCTTGCCTCGTTCACGGGGCTGTCGATCGGGCACAATGTCGGGCTCGCTGCGCTCAGCAGCGGTGCAGTGCGTTACCGGTTCTATTCGCGATGGGGGCTGGCCGCTGAGGAGATTGCCAAGATCATCGTCTTCTGCGGTGCAACAGTTGCGCTCGGCCTCTCGACGCTTGGAGCAATAAGCCTTTACCTCCGCCCGGACGATGCGGCCAAGATGACGGGGCTCAGTCCGTCGGCGGTCTCCGGCGTGGCGATTGCGTGCCTTGCTTTCCCGATCATCTATCTGGTGCTGTCGGCGACGCTGAGGAAGCCGCTCAGGATCAGACGGTGGCATTTTGACATGCCGATATTCCGGCTGGCCGTCGGGCAGGTTATCGTCGGTACAGTCAATTTCGCTTTCGTCGCAGCCTGCCTGCACCAGATGCTGTCGGCGCTCGGCGACGCGCCCTATCTCAAGGTTGCGACGGCATCGATCACGGCCAATATCGCGGCCATCATCAGCCATATACCCGGGGGACTGGGTGTGCTGGAGGCGACGGTCGTGCACGTTATGCCGGGCGCCGAATCGATCGCCGCTGTCGTTGCCTACCGCGTCATTTACTATTTCATTCCACTGGCCATCGGCATTCCGCTTTTTATCGCGAGCGAGGTCATCCTCAAATCTGAGGAAGCGCCAGATCCGTCGCATTAGACTGCGCGTGCGTCATGTTAGATGAATATACCCGCGAGCCGGGTCATGAGCGCATTGACGCCCCGACGAATGCCGCGGAAAGGGCGAAAGGGGCGGGCAGGATCGACGATATCGGTCCCCCAGACCGGTTGAACTTCACCCTCCGAAACGGATACCACCATGTCCCTGAGGCCTCTGGGCCTGACATTCAGTTCGGCTATCGTTCGGATCAGCGAGCCTGTGCGCGTCATCGTCTGGTGAATGAGTTCTTCGCTCGCGTCGAGATGCTCGGCAAGCAACCTGTCGCGCAGCGCAATGATCGACTGCGAGCAGCCTTCGCCCCCTGCCTCAATGCCGATGTCCGCTTCCGTATCTAGGCCCTCGGAGCGATTGTTGAGGTTTGAGGAGCCAATCCGGACGAATCGGTCGTCGACCACAAGCAGCTTCGAATGGATCAGTACGTCCTGTTCCGTGCCGTCGTCTTTCGGCACGACGGGATAGGTGACTTTCAGCCGGCCGAAGCGATCGGCGCGTTTGAGGCGCCGAATGAGGCGATCGCGGTTTCCGCCCATGATGACCTTTTCAATGAAGCCGTGGGAGGCGCGGGTCAGAACGATCACGACCTCCGGACCATTGATCTCCGCGAGCCGGCGCGTCAAGCAATCGGCGATGCCGAAAAACGCCAGATATTGGGTTTCCATGTAGATGTGGCGCTTCGCCGACCAGAGGGCGTCGAGTGTCAGGCGCATTGCCTGTCGCTTGCTCTTACGCCGTCCACGGCCCGGCTCCGTCAGCGACAGAGCGACCTGGCAGCCAGCGAGCGCGGGGTCGACCTTGTCGGGCCATAGGTCGCCGGGAACGGAAACGCGGCTTTGTTTTTCTCCCGTCGCGCGGGCCCAGCGCCGGCGCGCAAGGTCGCCAAGGTCGCGGGCGACATCGCCGGTCACTGCAGCTTGCAGATCGTGGACAGGATCGTAGGGCGTGCCATCAGGCGACACGCGGAAGGGATTCGACACGGCATGGGACTGATCATCCCAGCGGCGGGCGGTCAGATCGATGCCGCCGACAAAGGCCAAACGGTCGTCGATCACGACGATTTTCTGGTGGTGCGAGCCGCGCAACGGATGACGAGCGTCGAAGCGGAGATGGATTCGCTCATGGCTCGACCAGCCGCTTTCGCTGAACAGCTTCAGTGACTTCCCGGAATAGATCGGCCCCATGGCCCAGACCAGAATTCGGATCTCCAGGTCAGGCTTTGCTTCGGCCAGCGAGAATAGAAAGGCGCCAAGTGTTTCGTCGGAATTCCGCGGATCGAGGCGGATATCGGGATCGAAGTCCCATCCGATGATCCAGATGCTCTTCTCCGCCTGCGGCATCACATCCTTGAGCGCGAGATAATAATCCGCGCCATCGACGATGAAACCCAGCCTTTCGGCGGCGTCGGAGCGCCATGCATTGTTCTCGAGATCGATGATTTTGGTTGATGAGCCGTCGGCCTGCATGAATTTCCCGTTACCTTGGATGACGCGGCACCGCTAAGGTGCGATGAACAAACGGAAATGGCGCCTTCGCGGTTCCACCGCACCAGAACACAACAGAGCCCGGCGGCCGTCGATCCGGAACCGCGTGCCCCCGACCGGATCGAGACAGGAAATGCTACTGCGTCCGCGACGTCGCGGCTCTCGCCCGAAGCCCCGCCGGAGATCGGGATATCGCCTTCCGGCCATTCCCTCGACAATATTGGCATACAGGTCGCGAGTGACGCCACGGGAGAGATCGCGGGCGCTCATGCTTTGCCGTTGCGGTGAAACAGCATGAAACTGCGGGCCCTGGCCAGTACCGGCTTGCGTGCCTTCACTGGGCCTTCCGACAGAGGCGTGGGCGCTGTGGCGAGCGCAAAGCTCCAGTCCTCTTCGCCAAAGTCGGGCAGGTTGAAGGAGATGTCTTCATTTTGCGGATTGAAGATCATCAGCACTTCTGCCCAGCAATCCGGCTTGTCGCGCAGGTCCTTGCGCTCGAGGTGAAGACAGAGTGTCGGCTCGTCATGCCAATGCTCGGGGAGTTGTTCGCCGCCTGCCGAGGTGAACCAGTTGACGTTCATTCCGTCGCGCCAGTTTTCGCGCCGGAGCAGAGGCTGCGCGTTGCGCAGCGCGATGACCTTCTTCGTGAATTCAAGCAGTTCGGCATTGGCGCCGTTGAGATCGCCCCAATTCAACCAGGTCAACTCATTGTCCTGGCAATAGCAATTGTTGTTGCCGGACTGGCTGTGGCCAATTTCATCGCCGGCGAGCAGCATCGGTGTGCCATGCGAGAAGAACAGGGTTGCCAGGAAATTGCGCTTCTGACGCTCCCTGATGTCGTTGATTTCAGGATCGTCTGTCGGACCTTCCGCACCGTAATTGTGGCTGCGGTTGTGGTCGTGGCCGTCTTTGTTGTGCTCGCCGTTCGCTTCGTTATGCTTATGGTCGTAGGAGACGAGGTCGCCCAGCGTAAAGCCGTCATGGGCGGTGATGAAGTTGACGCTCGACCATGGCCGCCGACCGCGTTGGTCGTAGTAGTCACCGGAGCCGAGGATGCGCGCGGCGAAGTCGGATGCGGTATGCTCGTCGCCTTTCCAGTACTCGCGTACACTGTCGCGATATTTGTCGTTCCATTCGGCCCAGCCGGGCGGGAAGCCACCAACTTGATAACCACCCGGGCCGATATCCCAGGGTTCTCCGATCAACTTGACCTGTGCGAGCACCGGATCCTGCATGATCGCGTCGAAGAAGCCGCCACGCTGGTCGAATCCCTCGGGCTCTCTGCCGAGGATGGTGCCGAGATCGAAGCGGAAGCCATCGACCTCCATGTCCTCCACCCAGTAGCGGAGCGAATCCATCACCATTTGCAGCACGCGCGGATGCGAGGTGTTGAGCGTGTTTCCCGTGCCGGTATCATTGACGTAGTAGCGATGCTGGTCCGACAGGGTGCGGTAGTAGGAGAAATTGTCGAGGCCCTTGAAGCTCAGCGTCGGGCCGAGTTCGTTGCCTTCGGCGGTGTGATTGTAGACTACGTCGAGGATCACCTCGATGCCGGCGTCGTGGTAGGCGCGCACCATGCTGACGAAGCCGTCGCGTCCGGCAGGTCCGAAATAGCGCGATGCCGGCGCGAAGAAGCCGAAGGTATTGTAGCCCCAGTAATTGGTTAGCCCGTTGTCGGCGAGGTGGAAGTCATCGAAGAACTCGTGGACCGGCATGAGCTCGACCGAAGTGATGCCGAGACTCTTGATGTAGTCGATAGCCGCCTTGTGACCGAGGCCCTCGAACGTGCCGCGCAATTCCTCGGGAATATCAGGATTGAGCTTGGTGAAACCCTTCACATGGGTTTCATAGATCATGGTCCGCGGCCAGGAGATTTTTGGCGTCATAAGGTTGGTCTGACGTCGCGGTGCCAGGACCCGGCATTTCGGCATGAAGCGGGCATTGTCGCGCTCGTCGAAGGTCAGGTCCCTTTCTTCTGCCAGCAGGTCGTAGCCAAAATGCGTATCCGATTTTGCAAGCGTGCCGTAATAAGCACGCGCATAGGGATCGGCGAGCAGCTTGTTGGGATTGAAACGATGGCCGTTTTCGGGATCGAAGGGGCCATAGGCGCGGAAGCCATAGAGCGCACCGGCCGAGAGGCCGGGGACGAAGCCGTGGAAAATCTCATGCGTATTTTCCGGCAAGGTGATCCGTTGCATCTCGATCGTGCCGGATGGGTCGAACAGGCAGAGTTCGATGCGCTCCGCATGCGCTGAGAAGACCGCGAAATTGACCCCACCATCGACAAGCGTCGCGCCGAGCGGGCCTGATTGACCGGCTTGAACTGAATATTGCGACACCTTGGCGTCCATCTGCATCCCCTGGAATATTGCGCTGCGCAATAACGGCGGGGTGGGCCAGCTGGTTCCAGGGCATCGCTCGATAACAGACTGAGGACGGGAGCTAGCGCCCATCCTGTAGCCGAGTCTTCTGCCGGCGCAGGCGCTGCGCCGGGTAGGGTTCCGATATCGCCGCGATCAGCGATCGCCGTGATATTTTTTGTCGACGTCATTGATGGCGTTGACGTTTCCTGCCGATCGTCCGTTCTCGTCGAAGGTCTGAGCGAGAAAGGCATCGGCGATCGCCTTGGCGAGTTCCGGGCCGATGACCCGCGAGCCCATGGTGATGATCTGCGCGTTGTTCGACAGGGCCGCTCGCTCGGCCGAATAGGTGTCGTGGGTCAGCGCCGCTCGGATGCCCGGCACCTTGTTGGCCGAGATGCAGACGCCGATGCCGGTCCCGCAGACCAGGATCGCCCGGTCGTATTCGCCCTTGAGGACAGCCGAGCCGACGCGGTCCGAGATATTGGCATAGAAGGCGTCCGGTCCGGCATCGGTGCGCGAGACTTCATGCACTTCGTGGCGGTCCTTGAGGTGATCGGCGAGGATTTTGGCCAGGCCTTCGCCTGCACTGTCTCCGGCTACAGCGAGTTTCATTGTCGTGTCCTTTCAAATCGTTGCGGCGCAGCGCGCCAGGATGTCCAGATAGCCTTCGACCTTCCAGGCCGAACGACCGATGAAGAGCCCGTCGATATGATCGCAGGCGATGAGTTCTTCGCAGTTTTGCGGATTGACCGAGCCACCATAGAGAATGGGGATGCGGCGGCCGAGTATGTCTTCCGCTACCTTGGCGATCTCGGCGTGGCGGGCATCGGCATAGTCGGACTTCGCCGGGATGCCGCGTTCTCCGATCGCCCAGACCGGCTCATAGGCGAGCAGGATGGGTGCTTGTTTTTGATCTCCGGTCAGCTTGCCGAGCGCACCGCGGACCCCCCTGGCCAGCACCTCGTCCGCCCGTCCGCTCTCGCGGTCTTCCAGGGTTTCGCCGATGCAGATCAGCGGCACGAGGCCATGGCGGACAGCGGCTTCGGTCTTGAGGCCGACGGTCTCGTCTGTCTCGCCGAAGAACTCGCGGCGCTCCGAATGACCGAGTTCGACGAGATCGAGGTTGCAATCCCTGAGCATCAGCGGCGAGACCTCACCAGTCCAGGCGCCTTCGTCGGCCCAGTGCATGTTTTGGGCACCGACCTTGACGGATGTGTCCTGCAACATCGCCTTCACTTCCCGGACGGCAGTGAACGGCGGAACAACGAAGCGCTGGATGCGGGGATCGCGTTTGCCATCGGCCGCCTTTAGTCCCTCGGCGAAGGCCTTCGCCTCTGCGAGGGTCTTGTTCATCTTCCAGCTGGTACCGATCCAGACGTGGCGCTTGGTGGTCATGTCGTTTCCTCGTTCGATGCAATTCTTATCAGGGTGCCGTCGTCCCTGATCTCCACGGATGTCTCATGCGGCAGCGGCCTGTCGGAGATAACGGTGTCGAACTCCTTGAGATCCGCGAGAACATGCAGCGCCGTGTGGCCGAACCGCCGGCTGTTGATGAGCAGGCAGCTCTGGCGGCACGACGCCATCATCGCCCGCTTGGTCCGCACCACCGCTTCGTCCATGTGATAGGCGAGGCGGCCGGAGACGGCAGGCGCCGAGATGAAGGCGATGTCGGCGCGCAGGCGAGACAGGGCCCCTTCGGTGACGATACCGAAATAGGCATTGAACTTCGACGAATAGAGGCCGCCGAGGCCGATCAACGTCACGCCGCTCTCGCCCTTGCTGCGTTCAAGGATCGCCGCATTGTTGGTGATGACGGTGACATGTTTGCGGCGCGCCAGCACATCACCCAGCACCGATGCCATCGAGCCGTCATTGATCATCACGGTCATTCCCGGCTCAACGAGCTCGGCCGCAGCCTCGGCGATGGCGCGTTTGACATCGGCCTCCTGCAATTCGCGGAAGCGGAAATCGCTCTCGAACTGCGTGCCGGCGTCGATCGTCGCGCCACCGCGCACCTTGCGCAGCACGCCGGCCTGTTCGAGATCGTCGAGATCGCGATGGATGGTCATCCGGGACACCGCGAAACGCGTGGCGAGATCGTCGAGATCGACGGCGCGGCTCTCGATGAGGAGATTTATGATGGCCTGTCTGCGGTCTTCGCGCTTCATCGGTGCGCCCATGGCGGGTCGGGTCGGATGCTCCTATAACAACAATCGATCGCGAATGTAACATGAATCATGTGATATTGTGATTTTCTTCTGCTCGATCGGCGGCGTTGACAACTTTGTCGATATTGCTTCTTCTGGCCCGGAGCAGCGTTGCCGTGGAGGGCGAGCCGCCGGTGGAGGAGTGGGATGACCAAGATCGTCGACGATCCGGAAACATTTGCGTCTTCGGCGCTTGCGGGCTTCGCGCGGGTCTATGAGCGCTATGTCCGGCTGGTGAAGGGCGGCGTGGTGCGGTCGACGAAAGTGCCTGGTGGCAAGGTCTCTGTCATCGTCGGCGGCGGTTCGGGTCACTACCCGGCCTTCGCCGGTTATGTCGGTCCTGGAATGGCGGACGCGGCGGTGGCGGGAGAGATTTTTGCCTCGCCCTCAACGGCGGCTGTGGCGCGGGTTTGCCGCAATGCCAGCTATGGCGGCGGCATCATTCTCGGCTTCGGTAACTATGCCGGCGACGTGCTGAATTTCGGCGTGGCGGCGGAGCGGCTGCGCGCGGAGGGCATAGACGTCCGCATCGTGACGGTGACAGACGATGTCGCGAGCGGCCCGGCGGACAAGCATTTGCAGCGCCGCGGCATTGCCGGCGATTTCGTCGTCTTCAAGGTGGCGGGGGCTGCGGCCGAGGCTGGTCTTGCGATCGACGATGTCGAGCGGCTGACCCGGCATGCGAACGACCGGACTTTCTCCTTTGGCGTGGCCTTCGGCGGCTGCACGCTGCCGGGTTCGACAGAACCGCTCTTCACGGTTCCCAAGGGCATGATGGCGCTCGGCCTCGGCATCCACGGTGAGCCGGGCATTCGCGATACGGAAATCGCAACGGCAAGCGAGCTTGCGAAGCTCCTGGTTGACACGGTGCTCGCCGAACGCCCGGACGGCGCACGCCGTGCCGGTGTGCTGCTCAATGGCCTGGGTACCACGAAGTATGAAGAGCTCTTCGTGCTCTGGGGTGCAGTCGAGAAACAATTGCAGGCGGCGGGCGTCGATCTCGTGGCGCCGGAATGCGGGGAGTATGTCACCAGCCTCGACATGCAGGGCTGCTCGCTGACGGTCATGTGGCTCGACGAGGAATTGGAACGATTCTGGCTTGCGCCTTGCGATACGCCGGTCTTCCGGCGAGGGGCGACGTTCGCAACCGAGCCCACGGGCTTTGTGCCTGGACCCGATGACGCGGAGCCAACCTTCGGACCAGCATCTCAGGGCTCGCGCAAGGGTGCCCAATGCCTGTCCGGTGTGATTGACGCCCTCGTCGAGACTCTTTCCAAGGCGGAGACCGAACTCGGCCACATCGACGCCTTTGCAGGCGACGGCGACCATGGCCAGGGCATGCGCCGCGGCGCCACCGCCGCGCGTGAGGCGATCCATCAGGCTGTGTCAAAGGGGGCCGGTGCCCGAAGCGCGTTGGCCGCGGCGGGTGATGCCTGGGCCGATCGCGCAGGAGGTACATCCGGTGCCATCTGGGGCCTGATGCTGCGTTCCTGGAGTTCGGCCTTCTCGGATGAAGCGCCGATCGAGGATGCCGATATCGTCCGAGGCGCACGGTTGGCGCTCGATGATGTCATGCGCCTCGGCGGCGCAAAGCCAGGCGACAAGACGCTGGTCGATTCCTTCGTGCCCTTCGTCGAAGCACTGGAGAAGGAACTGGGCGAGGGTGCACCGATCGCGAAGGCTTGGTCGAAGGCGGCCGAGGTCTGCGAAGAGGCGGCACGGGCCACGGCGCCGCTCAGGCCACAACTCGGCCGGGCGCGCCCTCTTGCAGACCGGAGCGTTGGCCATCCTGACGCGGGCGCGACGTCGCTGGGCATGATTGCTAAGACGATCGCCGGGCTGCTCTGAGATCTGTGTTGCCAAGCTGAACACTGCCCCTCATCCGCCTGCGTTTCCGCATTTCCAAGCAATCATGATTTTCAACCGTCCGATCCATCGGGTCGGATCGATATCGCGCGATCCTCTGTGATAATCACATTGGATATCACATAACTACAGAAATAGTCATTGACATGTTATACCAGTTGCGTTTTATGACGACCCCATGAATGATGATACTCTCCGTCTGCGGCGCTTGGCGCCGGGGACGGATATAGGGAGGTCTTAGATGACATCGATCGCGCTGTTCGGCGCCGGCGGCAAGATGGGCTGCCGGCTGGCCAAGAACCTCAAGGGCTCGCGCTACGACGTGCGCCATGTCGAGGTCAGCGACGCGGGCAAGGCTCGCCTTCAGAACGAACTCGGCATTTCCACCGTCGATGTCGACACGGCGCTCAACGGCGCCGATGTCGTCGTTCTCGCGGTGCCAGATACGGCGATCGGCAAGGTTGCGGCGTCGATCAATGACAAGCTGAAGGCCGGCATGATGCTCGTGGCGCTCGATGCAGCCGCGCCCTTCGCAGGCCACTTTCCGGATCGACCGGACCTCACCTATTTCGTGACCCATCCCTGCCACCCGCCGATCTTCAACGACGAGACCGACATGGCGGCGAAGAAGGATCACTTCGGCGGCATCCATGCCAAGCAGCACATCGTCTCCGCCCTGATGCAGGGTCCGGAAGAGGCCTATGCCGTCGGCGAGGAGATCGCCAAGACGATCTGGGCGCCGGTCATGCGCTCGCATCGCGTCACCGTTGAACAGATGGCGCTGCTCGAGCCGGGCCTCTCCGAAACCGTCTGCGCGTCGCTGCTCGTCGTCATGCGCGAAGCCATGGACGAATGCGTGCGCCGCGGCGTGCCGAAGGAGGCCGCCCGCGACTTCCTGCTCGGCCATATGAACGTGCTCGGCGCCGTGATTTTCGAGGAAGTCCAGGGTGTGTTTTCGGATGCCTGCAACAAGGCGATCGAGTTCGGCAAGCCCGTTCTGATGAAGGACGACTGGAAGCGCGTCTTCGAACCCGAAGAAATCGCCGCCAGCATCCAGCGCATCACCTGATTGCATGGTGGCGAAGGCCGCCCATCCCGGGTCCTGACCCGCACATTTCGAATTGCACCGGATCGGTCGTTTCAGTGGAGAGGCGCCCGGAGGGTTCCTGTGCCTTACAAGGAGGAGAAAAGCATGAACATTACTCGTAGACTGACGATCGCCGGTTTCGCCGCCATCATGGCCGCCAGCGTCGCGATGCCGGCCTTTGCCGCCGACCTTATCGCCATCATCACGCCGAGCCACGACAACCCGTTCTTCAAGGCCGAGGCTGTCGGCGCCGAGCAGAAGGCCAAGGAACTCGGCTACGAAGTTCTGGTCCTCGTTCACGATGACGATGCCAACAAGCAGAGCCAGCTGATCGACACCGCGATCGGCCGCGGCGCCAAGGCCATCATCCTCGACAATGCCGGCGCTGACGCGTCCGTCGCTGCCGTGCAGAAGGCCAAGGACGCCGGCATTCCGTCCTTCCTGATCGACCGCGAAATCAATGCCAGCGGCGTCGCGGTTTCCCAGATCGTCTCGAACAACTACCAGGGTGCGCAGCTCGGTGCCGAAGAATTCGTCAAGCTGATGGGCGAGAAGGGCAATTATGTCGAGCTCGTCGGCAAGGAATCCGACACCAATGCCGGCATCCGCTCCAAGGGCTATCACGACGTTATCGACGAATATCCTGATCTGAAGATGGTCGCGCAGCAGTCGGCCAACTGGAGCCAGACCGAGGCCTATTCGAAGATGGAAACTATCCTCCAGGCCAATCCCGACATCAAGGGCGTGATCGCCGGCAATGACACGATGGCCATGGGCGCGATCGCGGCACTCCAGGCCGCCGGCAAGAAGGACGTGATCGTCGTCGGCTTCGACGGTTCCAATGACGTTCGCGACTCGATCAAGGCGGGCGGCATCAAGGCGACCGTCCTGCAGCCGGCATTCGCCCAGGCGCAGATGGCAGTGCAGCAGGCCCATGACTTCATCACCACGGGCAAGAAGCCGGCCGAAGAGAAGCAGCTAATGGATTGCGTGCTCGTCAATGCCGACAATGCCGGCAAGCTCGAGACCTTCGCGCTGAGCGAATAATCCTCCCGAGGGATGGCGCGAGGCAGGGTCAAACCCGGCCTCGCGTTTGACTGGTGTCGATGGAGACTGGAATGCCTCACTTCAAGGCCGCCGCCGCGGTCGCGCTCGCGAGCCTGCTTGGCCTGTCCGGTTGCAAGTTCATCAAGACTGCCGACCAGGAAAAGGAAGCGGCCGCGGGCGCATTTGATCCCGACAAGCGGGTCGCCGAGATTTGGGACGCCAAGGTTGTGGCCTATCTTGACCAGCGCGCCGGGGCTTTCAAGGATGTCGCGGCCCTCGTCGCCTCCGACGTCGACGCGGCGGGTGCGAAATACGGCCACAAGGAAAAGGAAGGCAATGCGCCCTGGACCTTCGTCGCCAAGGTCGATGGCACAATCGTTGCCGAGGAGACCAAGTCGCGCGCCGCTTATGTCGATGTGGATGTCGACGGTGACAGTAAAGCCGATGTCCGCGTCTCGATCGGCCCCGCGATCCGCGGCACGGCGTTGCGGGATAGCCTCGACTTCGTGACTTTCAACGAGTTCAAGAACCAGATCGAGTGGGCGCAGTTCGGCAAGTCGTTCAACACGCATGTCAACAAAACGCTGCTCGAGAAGCTACCGCGCGAGGGCCTGACCGGCAAGAAGCTCACGGCGACCGGGGCCTATCCGTTGCCATCGAAGGGCCAGCTGCCGCAATTCGTCCCAGCCACGATCACGATCGGGGGATGACCATGGCGGAGACCGACGACAGCGACGTCATTCTCGAACTCAAGGATATCACCAAGGCCTATTCCGGCATTGTGGCGCTGAAGAAGGCCGACCTCAAGCTCAGGCGCGGCGCGGTCAATGTGCTGGTCGGCGAGAATGGCGCCGGCAAGTCGACGATGATGCGCCTCATCGCCGGTGTCGAACAGCCGACGTTGGGCGAAATCTGGATGGAGGGCGAGCGCATTCATCTCGACAGCCCGGCGGATGCGGTGCGCCATGGCATCGGCATCGTCTTCCAGGAGCTCAACCTGTTCGGCAATCTCTCGGTCGCCGAGAACATTTTTGCGACGCGCGAGATCACCCGTGGCATCAGGGGCATCGACCACAAGGCCCAGGTCGAGAAGGCCAATGAATTTCTCAATCGTCTCGAAGCGGGCATCTCGGCCGACACGCTGGCCGAGGACCTGCCGATCGGCCAGCAGCAGCTCGTCGAGATCGCGCGTGCTGTGTCCCTCGACACGAAGATACTGATAATGGACGAGCCGACTTCGGCGCTATCGGCGGCCGAGGTCGATATCCTGTTCCGCGTCATCGCCGATCTCAAGGCGAGGGGAGTCGCCATCGTCTATATCTCGCATCGCCTGGAAGAGCTGATGCGGATCGGCGACTACATAACGGTGTTGAAGGATGGCCAGATCACCGGTCATGCCAAGGTGAAGGACATCGACACGCGCTGGATCGTGCGCTCGATGATCGGTTCCGACGCCAAGGATTTCGCCAAGCAGGGTGAACACGCGGTGGGCGAAGAGGTGTTCCGCAGCGAGGATATCTCCTTGCCGCGCGCCCAGGGCGGCTACGCGGTCGATCACGTGTCGCTCTCGGTCCGCAAGGGCGAGATCCTCGGCATCTATGGCCTGATGGGCGCCGGGCGTTCCGAATTCTTCGAATGCGTGATGGGCCGGCACGAGCATTCCACAGGCAAGGTCTTCGTCGAAGGCAAGGAACTGAAGGGGCGCGAGACGACGCGGCGGATCCGCGAAGGCCTGTCGCTGATCCCCGAGGACCGGCAGCGCGAGGGTTTGGTGCAGTCCATGTCGATATCGAGCAATCTGTCCATGGCGAGCCTTGGCCAGTTCGTGAAGGCCGGTTTCCATATCGATCTCTCCCGCGAAAAGCAGGCGGTCGCCGATGCGATCAAAAACCTGTCGATCAAGGCGAGGAACCCGGAGCTCGACGTCACCTCCATGTCCGGCGGCAACCAGCAGAAGGTGGTGATCGGCAAGGCGTTGATGACCGGGCCGAAGGTGCTGCTGATGGACGAGCCGAGCCGCGGCATCGATGTCGGCGCCAAGGCCGACGTCTTCCGCACCATGCGCCGGCTTGCGGGCGAGGGGCTCGCAATCCTGTTTTCCACATCCGACCTCGAGGAGGTCATGGCGCTCTCCGACCGCATCGCCGTGATGAGCAACGGCAGGCTGGTCATAACAGTCGACCGGAAGGATGCCACCGAAGAGATGATCGTCTCGGCCTCGGCCGAAGGCCACAAGACCAGAAGGATATCCGCGTGATGACGACAGCAACACAAACTGTTGGCCCCGAGCGCCTCAATAGTGGATCGATCCTCCTTACGCTGATGAAGCTTCGCACCTTCATCGCGCTTTTCGCCGTCATCATCTTCTTTTCGATCTTCGCGCCGAATTTCCTCTCCACGGCGAACATGATCCTGATGTCGAAGCACGCGACGCAGAATGCGTTCCTCGCGATCGGCATGACCTTCGTCATCATCACCGGCGGCATCGACCTCTCGGTCGGCTCGATCGTCGGCCTCTGTGGCATGATCGCCGGCGGGCTCATCATGTACGGCATTGCATTGCCGATCGGCTACACGGTTTATTTCAACATCGTCGAGGTCGCGGTCATCGTCGCCATCGTCGGCATCGTCATTGGCGCCATCAACGGGCTGCTCATCACCCGTCTCAACGTCGCGCCCTTCATCGCCACGCTCGGAACGCTCTATGTCGCCCGCGGTGCGGCGCTGCTCTATTCCGACGGCCAGACGCTGCCCAATCTCACAGGTCGGGAAGACTATGGCAATCAGGGCTTTGCCTGGTTTGGCTCGGGTACGATCCTCGGCCTGCCGGTCTCGGTGTGGATGCTGGTCGTCGTGGCACTCGGTGCAGCCTACTTCGCCCGCTTCGTGCCCCTCGGCCGGCATATCTTCGCCGTCGGCGGCAACGAGCGGGCGGCGCGCATGTCGGGCATCCGCGTCAACCGCGTGAAAATGTTCGTCTACATGTTCTCCGGCTTCTGCGCGGCGATCGTCGGCCTGGTCATTTCCTCGGAACTGATGGCCTCGCATCCGGCCACGGGCACCAACCTGGAACTGAACGCTATCGCGGCAGCCGTCCTCGGTGGTACATCCATGTCGGGAGGACGTGGCACGATCGGCGGCACGATCATCGGTGCCTTCGTGATCGGTATTCTCTCCGATGGGTTGGTCATGATGGGCGTGAGTTCGTTCTGGCAGATGGTCATCAAGGGTCTCGTGATCATCGTGGCCGTCGTGGTCGACCAGGCGCAGCGGCGGCTGCAGCAGCGGGTGACGCTGATGCAGATGGCCAAGGCGGGTTGAGTATATAGTTTCACTCCTCACCAAGCGCGTCCAGCGACAGGCTGCGCCTCTCGCGGACTTGCTATCCTCTCCCACAAGGGGAGAGGTAAAGGGGAGGCGGGCGTCGCAATTCTACCTCTCCCCTTGTGGGAGAGGATATTAAGGTCGAACGAACGCAGTGAGTTCTTGGCCGAAGTTGGTGAGGGGTAAGGCCCTGTCGATCGCAGGCTGTGGGAGAGGATCGAATGACAATGTTCAAAGGCGCTCTGATCGGCTGCGGCTTCTTCGCGGTCAACCAGATGCATGGCTGGAAGGATGCCGAAGGCGCGGAGATCGTGGCGATCTGCGACCGCGATCCCGAACGGCTCCGGATCGTCGGCGACCAGTTCGGCGTGGCGCGACGCTATCAGTCGGCCGAAGAGATGTTTCTCGCAGGCGGCTTTGATTTCGTTGACATAGCCACCACCGTCGGCAGCCACCGGCCGCTGGTTGAACTTGCGGCGCGCCACAAGGTGCCTGTCATCTGCCAGAAGCCATTCGCGCTCAATCTCGATGACGCGAAGGCCATGGTGAAGGCCGCCGACGATGCCGGCGTGTCGTTGATGGTGCATGAGAATTTCCGCTGGCAGACGCCGCTGATGGCCGTCAGGGAGGCGCTCGACAGCGGCGCGATCGGCCAGCCCTTCTGGGGCCGCGTGTCGTTCCGCTCTGGTTACGACGTGTTTGCCGGACAGCCCTATCTCGCCAAGGGCAAGCGCTTCATCGTCGAAGACCTCGGCATTCATGTCCTCGATATCGCGCGCTACCTGTTCGGCGATGTCGACCGGCTGACCGCGCGCACGGTGCGGGTCCGGCCGGACATAGCTGGCGAGGACGTGGCGACGATGCTGCTTGATCATGCGAACGGAATCACATCGGTTGTCGATTGCAGCTACAGCACCTTCCTGCCCGAGGAGCAGTTTCCGGAAACCTTTGTCGAAATCGACGGCACGGAAGGCACGATCCGTCTTACGAAGGATTACAAGTTGGTCGTGCATGGCAAGACCGCCGGCACTGTCAGGCGCGACGTTGAGCCCGAACTGCTGCCCTGGGCGAGCAAGCCCTGGCACAATATCCAGGAAAGCGTGGCGAATATCGAAAAGCACTGGATCGAGAGCCTCGCCGCAGGCACCGAACCTGCGACCTCCGGTCACGACAACCTCAAGACCTTCGCGCTTGTGGATGCGGCCTATCTCAGCGCCGAGACCGGCAAGACCATCGACCTCAAGGATCTGCTGGGATGAGCGACGACGGCTTTCGGCTTTACGGCACCCATGAGCGCGAACCTGAAAGCCGCATTCTCACAGCCGGTCCGCTTGCGGTGACGCTTCAGGACGGCAATCTCCGCATGCTTCGTTTTCACGGTCACGAAGTGCTGCGCGCGGTGTCGTTCCTGGTCCGTGACAAGGATTGGGGCACCTGTGCCGCCGATATCGCAAATCTCGCCATAGACGGCGGTACCAGCAGCTTTTCTGTCTCCTACAAGGCCCGCTTCACGGCTCCCGATGGCGCCAATCTTGATTGTACATTCGCCATTTCGGGCACCCCCGATAGCCTTGGTTTCTCCGCCGATTGTGTGAGCGATGCCGATTTTGAGACCGCGCGCGCGGGCTTTGCCGTCCTGCATCCTTTGGTCGGTGTTGCCGGCCAACCTGTCGAAGTTCGCCATTCGGACGGCAGCGTAGAGCAGGCACGTTGGCCCTATGGCATCGAGCCTTGGCAGCCGTTTCAGGATATTGCATTGCTCATTCATCGTGTCGCGCCCGGCATCGCCGTCGCGACAGCGTTCGAAGGCGATGTCTTCGAGATGGAGGACCAGCGCAATTGGACGGATGGTTCCTACAAGACCTATGTCCGGCCGCTGGCCTTGCCGTGGCCCTATCGGATCAAGAAAGGCGAGATGTTCAGCCAGCGCATAACAGTGACCATCTTCGGTGCTGCCGATGCGCCAGCCGCGCGGGTCGCTACGGACGCGGTGGCGCTGAATATCACGCCGACAGCGCTACGGATGCCGGAAATTGGCGTCGGCCTGAGGCCCGAATGCTTTCCGGAGGAAGGTACCGCGCTTCATAACCTGGCGAGAATCGGCGCGAAGCATCTGATCGCGCATTTCGATCCCGTGGCCGGGCACGGTTTGCCAGCGCTCCAAGGCTTTGCCGACATTGCTGCGAGGTCCGGGCTCAAGGTCACGCTGGAACTCGCCGTTCCATGCCGCCGCCCACTGGGTGAGGAACTGTCGGAATATGCCGGCCTGGTGAAACGGGCCGGGCTGATGCTCGATACGCTATTCGTCTGCCCCTCAGTCGATCGTCAATCTACCCCGCCGGGTAGTAAGTGGCCGGAATGCCCGCCGCTTGAGGATGTCTATACCGCAGCGCGTGCTGCTTTCCCCGGCGTGCGGCTCGGCGGCGGCATGATGAGCTACTTCACCGAGCTGAACCGCAAGCGCGTGCCCGGCGACCTCATCGATTATGTCAGCCACTGCACGAACCCGATCGTGCATGCGGCGGATGACCTCTCGGTCATGCAGACCTTCGAGGCGCTTCGCTTCGTGACCGCCTCGACGCGCGCGATCTATGGCGACACGCCCTACCGCATCGGTCCCTCTACCATCGCCATGCGGCAGAACCCTTATGGCAGCGCCACGAAGGATAATCCCGGCCTGTCGCGCATTCCCATGGCCAATGTCGATCCGCGCCACAACGGGCAGTACGGTGCGGCGTGGACGCTGGCTTATGCGGCGACGGTGGCTTCGGCCGGGCTCGAAGTGCTGACACTCTCGACTCTAGCCGGCTCATCTGGACTGATTGCAGGCGAGAGGGAGCCCGCGGCAGCAGGCGAGTTCCGCCCGCTCGCGCATGTCATCGCGCGGCTCGGTGCTTTGTCGGGCAAAGCCTATCATGCGGTGGAAACGTCGCGGCCTGATGCTGTATTGGGGTTGGCCGCACCCGGACGGCTGCTGCTCGCCAATATCACGCCGGAGAACCAGACCGTGGCGCTTGGCGTGAAAGCCCGGTCGATCACCCTGCTTTCGGCCGTGCCGCGAGATATTCCGGCGGCCGATATGCTTGACCTCGGCGCCTATGGCTGCGCCGAGATCGTGTTCGAGTAGGTTTTCGAACTACTCATAGCGCGCGGCGTACCATGCCTTGAACAGCGCATACTGGTTCTCCAGATGCTTCTGCTGCGAAGCGCTCAGCTTGTCCGTCTCGTTGAAATGCAGCGTGTATTCCGCATCGCCATTCAGCACCATCAGATGCTTGTAATGCAGCACGAGGTCGGGACCCTCGTCATAGGTCGAGAGCACCGTCAGCGCCTCCTCCAGCTCCAGCGCCTCGCGGCGGGCCTTGGCGTCGCCTTTGGCGGCCTTCTCGCAGAGAGAGACGAGGTGCAGCACTTCCTTGGGCAGCGCATTGCCGATGCCGGTGATCGCGCCGCCGGCGCCGCAATTGACGAAGCCGTGATAGACGCCGGTGTCGACGCCGACCATCAGCGTGAGGCTATCGTCGCCCGAGGTGATGTTCTCGGCCGCGTAGGTCATGTCCTTCTTGCCGCCGAACTCCTTGAAACCGATGAGGTTCGGGAAGCGCGCGCGCAGGTCGAAGAACAGGTCGGCGCGGGTGGCGAAGCCGTAATAGGGGCTGTTGTAGATGACGGCGGGCAGGCCCTTTGCGGCTTCGAGGATCGCCGAGAAATGATCGCGCTGGGCGGAGACCGACGAGCCGCGCGAGAGAACGCGCGGGATGACCATCAGGCCCTTGGCGCCGACCTTGGCCGCATGCGCCGCATGGCTGGCGGCCGACTTGGTGTTGATCGCGCCGGTGCCGACGATGACCGGAACGCCAGCTTCGCAAAGCCTGCGCACGCCTTCCTGCCGCTCTTCGTCTGTCAGCAGCGGCCAATCGCCCATCGAGCCGCAATAGACAACCGCCGACATGCCGGCGGCGATCAACTCCTTGCCCTTCTTGACCAGCAGGTCGAAATTCGGCGTGCGGTCGGCATTGCAGGGCGTCATCAGCGCCGGGATGCAGCCAGTGAAAACAGATTCTGCCATGGAATTCTCCTGATCTCTGAACCGGCCAGTCGGCCATCTCTGCGGAATGCATCTGATATATCAGATGGAATTTGCGCTGTCGATGGGAAAAATACTGCAGCATGAAAAATGCTGACAACGCGAGATTATCAGCTTCGCTCGAACTCAGCGCGCAGATATTTCAGAAGGGGGGTCAGCTCTTGTTGTTCTTCAACGCATAGAGTGCGCGCGACCGTTCGAGATGCTTGATCATCGCCTTTTCGGCGAGATCGGCGTCACCCTTCTCGATCATTCGGATGATTTCCTCATGCTCGGCGAGCGTGAAATTTTCGCGCCCGGTCCAGATCAGCATTTCTGTGTGATAGGATTTGAGCCAGCCCAGCATCGCTCCCGAGACGGCAGCGAAGATCGGGTTGCCCGAGATCTGGGCGATCTTCTGGTGGAAGGCCATGTCGGCATCGATGAAGAGTTCGGAATCGCCGATATTACGGCTCTGTTTCTCGACCAGTTCGCGGAGTTCAATGATGTCCTGCGCCGTTGCCCTGGCCGCCGCCTCGCGCACCATGCCGCGCTCGAAGAAGATGCGGGCGCTCTTGAGATATTCGAGCGAATCCGACGATCCCGACAGCATCAGCTTGGCCGGCAGGTCGACCTGGCGGAAGATCGATTCCGCCGTGACCTGCAGCACCTTGGCGCGTTCGCCGTGGGAGATTTCCACCAGTCCCTTGCCGGCGAGTGCCTGCATCGCCTCACGGATCGCGGGGCGGCCGACGCCGAAGCGTTCCATTAACTCGCGCTCCGAGGGCATGTCGTCGCCGGCCTTGAGTTCACCATTCTCGATGAGAGCTTTGAGGCGGGAAAACACCTCGTCGGACAGTTTTGTGCGGACGATGCGCTCGTTCGGCAGACTCAT
Organism: Rhizobium sp. SRI_017; assembly: GCF_057586295.1. Classification (NCBI taxonomy): domain Bacteria; kingdom Pseudomonadati; phylum Pseudomonadota; class Alphaproteobacteria; order Hyphomicrobiales; family Rhizobiaceae; genus Rhizobium; species Rhizobium sp. SRI_017. The sequence continues at coordinate 70,810 of NZ_JBYCZP010000003.1, forward strand.
GGGCCCCTCGAATTCTTCCCGGCGTAGTTATGCATAGAAAATGCCGCTGCCAATGCAATTCCGCGGAAATGGGCACTTGTTTTGACTTGAATACTCATTATACCAGTGGCCAGAAATTGACAAGCCGCGCCTATTGGCGGCCGGAGGAAAAACGGTGATCCGCCTGACCTACAGGATCGAAACGCCGGGGTCCGTGGAGGCCATGGCGACGAAGATCGCAAGCGACCAGTCGACGGGCACCTTCGTGGCATTGCCCGGCGAGACCGAAGAGCTAAAGGCGCGGGTCGCGGCCCGCGTCTCCGGTATTCGCGCGCTGCCGCCGACCGATCACGCCTCCTTCCCGGACGAGGCAGGCAGCGCCACGCACTTCAATCGCGCCGATGTCGATATCGACTTTCCGATGGATGCCGTCGGCACCGATTTCGCAGCTCTGATGACGATCGCCATCGGCGGCGTGTTCTCGATCAAAGGCATGACCGGCATCCGGATCGTCGACATGAAGCTGCCGCGGGAGTTCGCGGCGGCGCATCCCGGTCCGCAATTCGGCGTTCCCGGCAGCTTCGCGTTGACCGGCGTCAGGGAGCGGCCGATCATCGGCACCATCGTCAAGCCGGCGCTCGGCCTCCTGCCACATGAAACGGCCGAGATGGTCGGCGAACTCATCGAAGCCGGCGTCGATTTCATCAAGGACGACGAGAAGCTGATGAGCCCGGCTTATGCGCCGCTCAGCGAGCGGGTGAAGGCGATCATGCCACTCATCCTCGATCACGAACAGAAGACCGGCAAGAAGGTCATGTATGCCTTCGGCATCAGCCATGCCGACCCGGACGAGATGATGCGGAACCATGACATGGTGCTGAAGGCCGGCGGCAATTGCGCCGTGGTCAACATCAATTCGATCGGTTTCGGCGGCATGTCCTTCCTCCGCAAACGGTCGGGGCTGGTGCTGCACGCCCATCGCAATGGCTGGGATATCCTGACCCGTCATGCAGGCCTTGGTTTCGAATTCTCCGTCTGGCAGCAGTTCTGGCGCCTGCTGGGCGTCGACCAATTCCAGATCAACGGCATCGGCGTGAAATACTGGGAGCCGGACGAGAGTTTTGTTCGGTCCTACAAGGCGGTGACCACGCCGGTGTTTTCGGACAGGGACGTGGCACTGCCGGTGATCGGCTCCGGGCAGTGGGGCGGGCAGGCGCCGGATACGATCAAGGCGACAGGCGGTTCGACCGATCTGCTCTATCTCTGCGGCGGCGGCATCGTCAGCCATCCCGGAGGTCCGGGCGCCGGCGTGAAGGCGGTGAAGCAGGCCTGGGAGGCGGCGGTGGCTGGGATTGCGCTCGAGGACTATGCGCGGGAGCATGTCGAACTCAGGCAATCGATTGAGAAGTTTGCGGATGGCAAGGGGGCTTGACAGCAAGACCCCTCCCAAACCCTCCCCACAAGGGGGGAGGGCTTAATTGGCCGCACCCTCGTTGCCCTCGCTCAAGCGCACAGCGAGCCGAGACGATGATGGAGCTGAATGCGGGTGACCTAGGTTAAGCCCTCCCCCTTTTGGGGAGGGTTTGGGAGGGGTCTCGGCACAACAGATAACGACTGAACGGGATTCAACAGTGCCCAAACCCCTGATCAGCTACTATGGCGACGACTTCACCGGCTCCACTGACGTCATGGAGGCATTGGCCTCGAATGGCGTCCAGACCGTGTTGTTCCTGAAGAGGCCGGACGACGCCTTGCTTTCCCGATTCTCGACCGCCCGCGCTTTCGGCCTCGCCGGCACGAGCCGAAGCGAGATGCCGGATTGGATGGATGTCCACCTCCGCGAAGCCTTTGCCTGGCTGAAGACGCTCGACGCCGAACTCTGCCATTACAAGGTCTGCTCGACCTTTGACTCTGCGCCCCATGTCGGCAGCATCGGCCGTGCCATCGAGATCGGCAGGGCGGTCTTCGGCGAGGCGACCGTACCGCTGATCGTCGGTGCGCCGCAGATCCGCCGCTACACCGCGTTCGGCCAGCTCTTTGCCGCCTATCAGGGGCGCAACTACCGCATCGACCGGCATCCGGTGATGTCGCGCCATCCGGTGACGCCGATGGATGAAGCCGATGTCTTGACGCATCTCGCGCTGCAGTCCGAACTCTCTTCAGCGCTGATCGACAATATCGCCATCCTGGGGGACCCGGAGATCGGCGACGCCGCGATCCTCCTACTCGATGTGCTTGACCAGGTGACGCAGGCTGCTGCGGGCAAACTGCTTTGGCAGCGGCTGCGGCAGGGCGGTCGGTTTGTTTGCGGCTCCTCGGGCGTCGAATATGCCCTCATCCATGCCTGGCGCGATGCCGGGCTGATTGGCAAGAAGCCAAGTTTCGCCGTCGCTGGCCCCGTCGACCAGATCGCTGTCGTCTCCGGCAGTGTCTCTCCGACCACCGAGCGGCAGATCCGGCATGCGCTGGCCAACGGTTTCGATGGCATCACGCTAGATCCGCTGGCGCTCACCGGCGACGAGGGAGGCTCGATGGTCGATGACGCAGTGGCCGCCGGCCTCAAGGTTCTGGGCGAGGGGCGGAGCGTGTTGTTCTATACCGCGCTCGGCCCGGCGGCGGATCGTGGCGCGGCGCTTGATGGCATGGCGCGCCAGCGGCTTGGCCGTGCGCTCGGAAAAATCCAGAGCCAGCTGGTCGAGCGGGGAAAGCTCAAGCGCGCCGTCGTGGCGGGCGGGGATACGTCGAGTCACGCGCTGGGGGAGATGGGGATATCGGCCCTGACATTGAGCATGCCCTTGCCGCAAACGCCGGGTTCTCCGCTCTGCGTCGCTCATGGTGGGGCCGCCGATGGCCTTCAGATTGCGCTCAAGGGCGGCCAGGTTGGCGGCGACGATTATTTCTCGATGATACGTGCCGGGCGGCCCTGACGCTTTCGACGGACCGCAATACTATTCAGGCGGCGCAGAGATTCTCGCTTGCCCTGCCGCGACGACGGGCATGGTCCGGCCGCGTCTCAGACTGTATTTTATTCGATTTACGTCGCGAATTCTGAACAGAAAGCGTCGCGTGTCGCGCAGGGCGCAGGTTTTTCGATGATACGCTTCTAATATGCAGGCGGGAGGGCCTGGCCAATCGGGAGCGAGGAATGACGTCATCCAGCGCAGGCGATGCTGTTGGGCGGGTGCTGATTGCGGAACGCAATCCGCTCGTCGTGGCGGCCTTGCGCGGATTGTTCGCGCAACATCCGAGATTTGTTATCGCTGATACCGCCCGGACCTCGAAGGAGCTCTGCGCAAAACTGGCTTCGACCAAGGCAGATTGCGTGCTGCTCTCCTGGCAGCTTGATGATGCTGAAGCACCCGACGTGCTCACCGATCTCGGGCGGTGCGGGCTCGATCCCCGGATCGTGCTCTTCGCCGACACCAACACGCCGTCCGTCGTCAACGAGACGATTCGCATGGGCATTAACGGGCTGTGCTATCAGTTCGAAGACCCGGAAATCCTCTTCACGACACTGACCGCAGTGATGAATGGCCGGATGTGCATTCCCTACACGGTGCTGTCGAAAATCTCCCACTCACCGTTCCAGCATCTCACGTCGCGTGAGACGGAGTTGCTCGGCATGCTCGCCAACGGCTGGTCGAATACGCAAATCGCCAGCCGCACAGGCATTTCCGAGAATACGGTGAAGTATCACCTCAAGAATCTCTATGAGAAGCTCGAGGTGCGCAACCGCGCCATGGCCGTCGTTCTCTACGCCAAGGAGCGTCGGCGCAAGCTCAGCTGAAGCTCCCAAAACTGATCGAATTTGCCCTCTGGAAATCGACATCTCCGGAGTGTGACCGCAGGCTTTCTTGATCGCACTACGGGTAGGTCCCGACTACCCGTTTCCTCAAACCCGCTACCCGTCAGCGACGACAGCCCACCACCCGACGGGCATTCTTTTCTGCCCGGGCGAGTGTGGCGGAGCGCTTTTCTCGAGCGCAGTCTTGGCGTCGAGGAAATGTCCGTTCGCGGACCGCATGTTCAGGAGGAAACCATGCCAGGCTACAATCATCTCTTCATTCCCGGCCCCACCAACATTCCCGAACAGGTCCGCCAGGCAATGAACCTGCCGATGGAGGACATGCGGTCCCCCAGCTATCCGGAACTGACCCTGCCGCTCTTCGACGATGTCAAGAAGGTCTTCAAGAACCAGAACGGTCGCGTCTTCATCTTCCCGTCCTCGGGTACCGGTGCCTGGGAAGCGGCGATGACCAATGTGCTCTCGCCCGGCGATCATCTGCTGATGAGCCGCTTCGGCCAGTTCTCGCATCTCTGGGTCGACATGGCCGAGCGGCTCGGCTTCGTGGTCGATTGCCTCGACATGGAATGGGGCACCGGCGTGCCCGTCGAGCTCTATGCCGAGAAGCTGGCCGCCGACAAGGAGCATCAGATCAAGGCCGTGTTCGTCACCCAGAACGAGACCGCAACCGGCGTGACCTCCGATGTCGCCGCTGTCCGCGCCGCGCTCGACGCGGTCGGCCATCCCGCGCTGCTCTTCGTCGATGGCGTCTCCTCGATCGGTTCGATCGATTTCCGTCAGGACGAATGGGGCGTCGATTGCGCCGTCTCTGGTTCGCAGAAGGGCTTCATGCTGCCCGCCGGCCTCGGCTTCCTGTCGGTCAGCCAGAAGGCGCTCGAGGCCTCGAAGACCGCCAAGCACATGCGCTGCTACTTCTCCTTCGAGGACATGATCAAGACCAACGACACGGGCTATTTCCCGTACACGCCGCCGACCCAGCTGCTGCGCGGCCTTCGCACCTCGCTCGACATGATCTTCGCAGAGGGCCTCGAAAACATCTTCGCCCGCCACCATCACTTGGCGAATGGCGTTCGCGCTGCGGTCTCGGCCTGGGGCCTGAAACTCTGTGCGACCGAACCAAAGTGGCATTCCGACACGGTTTCGGCGATTCGCCTGCCTGAAGGCGTCGATGGCGTTCAGCTGATCAAGCACGCCTTCAGCACTTACAACACCTCGTTCGGCAGCGGTCTCGCCAAGGTCGCGGGCAAGGTGTTCCGCATCGGGCATCTCGGCTCGCTCAATGAAGGCATGGTGCTCGCAGCCCTCGGCGTCGCCGAGCTGACGCTGCTTGATTGCGGCGTGAAGATCGAGGCTGGTTCGGGTGTCGGCGCTGCGATCGGCCAGTTCCGCTCCGCGACGGCGGCCACGATGGCCAAGGCGGCTTGAGAGACAAAGGGGAGGACGAAAATGAGCCATACGATCAATCACCTCAGAAAGCTTCGCCTGCAGCGCAGCGAGCTCGCCGTGCCGGGTTCCAACCCCGAGATGATACAGAAGGCGGCGAGCTCCGACGCCGACTATATCTTTCTCGACATCGAGGACGCGGTGGCGCCGCCGGACAAGGAGCGCGCCCGCGCCAATATCGTCCAGGCGCTCAACCAGATCGACTGGCGTGCCCGCGGCAAGACCATCTCTGTCCGCATCAACGGCCTCGACACCCATTACATGTATCGCGACGTCGTCGACCTCATGGAGCAGGCGGGCAACCGCATCGACACGATCCTGGTGCCGAAGGTCGGCGTGCCAGCGGACCTCTACATGGTCGAGGCCATGGTCAACCAGATCGAGATCGCCAAGGGATATGAGACCCGCGTCGGCCTTGAGGCGCTGATCGAGACGGCGCTTGGCATGGCCAATGTCGAGGCGATCGCGTCCTATGGCGGCCGGCTGGAAGCACTGCATTTCGGGGTCGCCGACTATGCTGCGAGCCTCAAGGCCCGCACCGTCAATATCGGCGGCCTGAACCCGGATTATCCCGGCGACCAGTGGCATTTCGGCCTGTCGCGCATGACGGTTGCGTGCCGCGCCTATGGCCTACGCGCCATCGACGGGCCGTTCGGCGATTTCTCCGACCCGGATGGCTACAAGGCCGGTGCGCGCCGTGCCGCCGCCCTCGGCATCGAGGGCAAGTGGGCGATCCATCCAAGCCAGATCGCACTTGCCAACGAGGTCTTCTCGCCGCCGGAAAAGGAGGTCGACCGCGCCCGCCGCATCATCGATGCGCTTAAGGTCGCCGAAAGCCAAGGCAAGGGTGCCGCATCGCTCGACGGCAAGATGATCGATGCCGCATCGGAGCGCATGGCGCGCAATGTGCTCGCCACCCACGACGCCATCACATCCGGCCGCTGAGAGGAGCACGCTATGGACATTCATGAATATCAGGCCAAGGAACTTCTCTCGCGCTACCAGATCCATATTCCGCGCGGCGGGCTGGCCTACAGCCCCGAGCAGGCGGCTTATCGCGCAAGCGAGATCGGTGGCGACCGCTGGGTGGTGAAGGCGCAAATCCACTCCGGCGCGCGCGGCAAGGCGGGCGGCATCAAGCTCTGCTCTTCGGATCACGAGATCGTCGAAGCTGCCGACGCCATGCTCGGCCGCAAGCTGGTGACGCACCAGACCGGCCCCCAGGGCAAGCTGGTCAGCCGTCTCTATGTCGAGGAAGCCATGGATATCGATCGCGAGATCTATCTCGGCTTCGTGCTCGACCGGAAGTCCGAGCGGATCATGATAGTCGCCTCGTCCTCCGGCGGCATGGAGATCGAAGAGATTGCCGAAGCCGAGCCGGATTCGATCATCCGCGCAACGGTCGATCCCGGAGTCGGCATGGCTGATTTCACCGCCCGCGAAATCGCCTTTGGCCTCGGTCTCGACAATGCCTTGATCGGCCGTGCAACACAGACGCTGCTCGGCTGCTACCGCGCTTTCGTCGAATACGATGCCTCGATGCTGGAGATCAATCCGCTTGTCGTCACCAAGCGCGGCGACCTCGTGGCGCTCGATGCCAAGATGAGTTTTGACGAGAATGCGCTCTTCCGCCGCCCGCATATTTCCGAGATGCGCGACAAGAGCCAGGAAGACCCGCGCGAGACCTTTGCCTCCGACCGCGGCCTGTCCTATGTCGGCCTCGACGGCAATATCGGCTGCATAATCAATGGCGCCGGCCTCGCCATGGCGACCATGGACATGATCAAGATCGCCGGCGGCGAGCCCGCGAATTTCCTCGATATCGGCGGTGGCGCGTCCCCCGAACGCGTGGCCAAGAGCTTTCGCGCGGTGCTGCGCGACAAGAATGTCGAGACCATCCTCGTCAACATCTTCGCCGGCATCAATCGCTGCGACTGGGTGGCCGAGGGCGTGATCAAGGCGTTGCGCGAAGTCGGCGTGCCCGTTCCGCTCGTCGTGCGCCTGTCCGGCACCAACATGGAGGAGGGTCGGCGCATTCTCGCTGAATCAGGCGAAGACATCATCGTCGCGGAAACGTTGGCCGAGGCTGCCGCCAAGGCCGTCGGGGCGTGGCGTACATTCACTGCAAACAAGGCTGCTTGAGGAGGATCACCAGATGTCCATTCTGCTCGACAAGAACACCCGTGTCATCGTCCAGGGCTTTACCGGCAAGATCGGCAGCTTCCATGCCGAGGATATGAAGCGCTATGGCACCAACGTGGTCGGCGGTGTCACCCCCGGCAAGGGCGGCCAGACCCATCTCGGCATGCCGGTCTTCAATACGGTCAAGGGCGCTGTGCAGGAGACTGGGGCGGACGCCTCGATCGTCTTCGTCCCGCCGCCCTTCGCGGCCGATTCCATCATGGAAGCAGCGGATGCCGGCATCCGGCTCTGCGTCTGCATCACCGACGGCATTCCCTCCCAGGACATGATCAGGGTCAAGCGATACATGAAGCGTTACCGCTTCGATGATCGCATGACCCTGATCGGGCCGAACTGCGCCGGCATGATCACGCCCGGCCAGGCGATGACGGGCATCATGCCGGGTTCGATCTACCTGGCGGGCCGCATCGGCATCGTCGGCCGTTCGGGTACTCTCGGTTATGAAGCCGCGAGCCAGATGAAGGCGCTCGGCATCGGCGTCTCGACTTCCGTCGGCATCGGCGGCGATCCCGTCAACGGCTCCTCCTTCAAGGACATGCTGGAGCTGTTTGAGAAAGATCCCGGCACCGACGCGGTGTTGATGATCGGTGAGATCGGCGGTCCGCAGGAAGCCGAAGCCGCGCTCTGGGCGCGGGACAATATGAAGAAGCCGCTGATCGCCTATATCGCAGGTCTCTCGGCGCCGAAGGGTCGCCGCATGGGTCATGCGGGCGCGATCATCTCGGCCTTCGGGGAATCTGCGCAGGAGAAGGTTGAGATCCTCAAGGGAGCCGGCGTGACCATCGTGCCGACGCCGTCCTCCTTCGGCGAGACGGTGGCGGACGTTCTGTCGGCCATGCGCAAGGCTGCGTGAATGGCAAAGCCACACGTGCTCGTGACCCGGCGCTGGCCGGAAGACGTGGAGCGCGTGCTGAGCGCGCGCTTTGACACCACCCTGAATGAAAGCGATCGCCCGCTCGCAGAGACGGACTTCGTCTCGGCGATGCGGGATTTCGACGCCGTCCTGCCGACCGTCAGCGACAAGTTGCCGCCAGGACTGTTTGCCGAGCCGGGCATCCGGGCGAAAATCCTTGCCAATTTCGGCGTCGGCTTCAATCACATCGATATCGCGGCTGCCAGGGCGGCTGGCATCGTCGTCACCAACACGCCGGGCGTTTTGACCGACGCCACGGCCGACATCGCGCTGACGTTGATGCTGATGGTCGCGCGGCGGGCAGGCGAGGGTGAGCGGCAGCTGCGTGCCGGTGCATGGAAGGGCTGGTGTCCGACCCACATGCTGGGCCGCGAACTCAGCGGCAAGACACTGGGGGTCATCGGCATGGGGCGGATCGGCAAGGCCACCGCCCGCCGGGCGCATTTTGGCTTCGGCATGAAGATCGTCTTCTTCAACCGCTCGATCGTTGACGATGACGAGATGCGCGCGATGAAGGCAGAGCAACTGGCGTCGGTCGACGCGGTCGTATCGTCCAGTGATTTCGTCTCGCTTCATTGCCCTGGCGGTGCCGAGAACCGGCATCTGATCGATGCGCGTCGACTTGGGCTCATGAAATCCGATGCCTTCCTGATCAACACCGCCCGCGGCGACGTCGTCGATAGCGCAGCGCTGGCGGACGCATTGAATGCGCGCTCGATCGCCGGCGCCGGGCTCGATGTCTATGAGGGTGAGCCAGTCATTCCGGCCGGGCTGACCGATCTCGAAAATGCAGTCCTCCTTCCGCATCTCGGTAGCGCGACATCGGAGACCCGGACGGCCATGGGCATGAAGGTGGTCGAGAACATCACCGCCTTCTTCGACGGCCATGATCCGCCGGACAGGATCGCATGACCGGGCAGGCGGCCGATCCCGGGATCGGCCGCGCTCATGTTCGACCGCGCCGGCCGAAACTCAAATCCCGCTAAAATGCGCGGCCAAAATGTCAAAAAAATATCAGCCACGAGCCTGAAACGTGGTGGCGCGATCCCGCCACCCGGCGTAACCTTTCCTTCATAAAGAAGCCGGAAGTACCGGTTTTCGAGGAGGAAATGGCTGGAAGCACCTCGCGTGCATCCTGCCAGGAGGAGACGGACATGAGGCCGGATCTCGAGGTCGTGCAGATACGTGAAGGCGAGTCCTTCAAGGCCTGGTCGCATGGCTATCCGTTCCATACCGTGCGCTGGCACTTCCATCCCGAATACGAAATTCATCTCATCCATGCGACGACCGGTCGTTATTTCGTCGGCGATTTCATCGGCGAATTCGAACCCGGCAACCTCATCCTGACCGGACCGAACCTGCCGCACAATTGGGTCAGCGACGTCCCCAAGGACGTCACGGTTCCGCTGCGCTGCCGTATCATCCAGTTCAGCGAGGAATTCATCGGCGGCGTCATGGGCGTGTTCCCGGAACTTGCCGCGCTAGGTCCGGTGCTCGAAGCCTCCCGGCGCGGCCTGCGGTTCCCCGAGGAGACGGCACGGTCTATCGCGCCGATCATGGAAGAACTGATGACCGCACAGGGCGTGCGCCGCATTGAACTCTTCATGCTGATCGCAGGCGCCTTGAGCCGAGCGCAGGGCGCCGAGATGCTCGCCAGCGCCGGCTACCTGCCGGATCCGTCGGGCTATATGTCTGCGGGCATGAACAAGGCGCTCGCCTATATCCGGGAGAACCTGACGGTGCCTTTCACCGAAGCCGATCTCGCGGAGATCGCCGGGCAATCGACCAGCGCGTTTTCGCGCGCCTTCCGCCGCCACACCGGCATGTCGCTGGTGCAATATGTGAAGCGGCTGCGCATCAATCTCGCCTGCCAGATCCTGATGAGTGACGAGCAGGCTTCGATCACCGACATCTGCTTCGAGGTCGGGTTCAACAATCTTTCGAACTTCAACCGGCAGTTCCTGGCGGAAAAGGGCATGCCGCCCTCGCAGTTTCGCAGGCTGCTGGTCGAGAACATAAGCGCGGCGAAGGCCGCATAGAGGGAGGACAAGGGAGGAGCCACATCGAGAGAACGGAACGACGCGGGCGCGAGGAGCCGCCTGTGACAGGAGGCGCTTGTCCAAAATTCTGGAAACGGGGTGTTCGTGGCGGAGGAGCTGCGGGCTCCGCAGGTGGAACTTTGCGCTGACACTAGCAATGCAAACAACGACTGACAACCGTATCGTCAAAGGGAGTAGACGACATGACAATGATTTCCTTCAAGCGCGCCGGCCTTGCCGCTCTGGCACTGACCCTTCTCAGCGGCGCTTCCGCCTTCGCCCAGTCCAAGGTGGAGAATGCCACCGTGGCCTTCCTGATGCCCGACCAGGCGTCGACCCGATACGAAGAGCACGACTATCCGGGCTTCAAGGCCGAGATGGAAAAGCTCTGCCCGACCTGCACCGTGCTCTACCAGAATGCCGATGCCGACGTGTCGCGCCAGCAGCAGCAGTTCAATTCTGTCATCTCGCAGGGCGCCAAGGTGATCGTGCTCGATCCGGTCGATTCGAGCGCCGCCGCCTCGCTGGTCAAACAGGCCCAGGCGCAGGGCATCAAGGTCATCGCCTACGACCGCCCGATCCCGGATGCGGTCGCCGATTACTACGTCTCCTTTGACAACCAGGGCATCGGCAAGGCCATTGCCGACTCGCTCATCGCCCATCTCAAGGCGTCTGGCGTGACCCCGGGCGAAGGCCAGGGCATCCTGCAGATCAACGGCTCGCCGACCGACGCGGCCGCCGGCCTGATCAAGAAGGGCATCCATGAGGGTATCGACAATTCGGGTTATCCGCTGCTCGCTGAATTCGACACGCCGGACTGGGCGCCGCCGAAGGCGCAGCAGTGGGCGAGCGGTCAGGTAACCCGCTTTGGCAAGAACATCCTCGGCGTCGTGGCCGCCAATGACGGTACGGGCGGCGGCGCGATCGCAGCGTTCAAGGCGGCAGGCATCGACCCGGTTCCGCCGGTCACGGGCAATGATGCAACCATCGCCGCCCTCCAGCTGATCATCGCTGGCGACCAGTACAACACGATTTCCAAGCCCTCGGAAATCGTCGCGGCTGCGGCAGCCAATATCGCGATCAAGTTCCTGTCGGGCGAAACCCCTGAAGCCAAGACGACGCTCTACAATACCCCCTCGGAGCTCTTCGTGCCGGCTGTCGTCACCGCCGAGAACCTGAAAGCCGAGATCATCGACAAGAAGATCAATACGGCGGAAGAACTCTGCGTCGATCGCTATGCCGAAGGTTGCAAGAAGCTCGGAATCATCCAGTAACCTCCCGAGGGCGTTGCCCGGCCGTATTTACCTCGCGGCCGGGCGGCACCATCACGAAAGGGCCTGTCCCATGACAGACACGCAGCACGGCTCCCACTCGCGCGAACTGGTTCTGAGCCTGCGCGGCATTTCCAAGAATTTTGGCGCGGTCTCTGCCCTGACCAATATCGATCTCGACGTGCATGCGGGTGAAGTCGTGGCGCTGGTTGGCGACAACGGTGCCGGCAAGTCGACCCTAATCAAGGTGCTGGCCGGCGTGCACCAGCCGAGTTCAGGGACGATCCAGTTCCGCGGTGATACGGTGACGATGGCTGATCCGAGTGCTGCGCTCGCGCTGGGCATCGCCACCGTGTTCCAGGATCTGGCGCTGTGTGAGAATCTCGACGTCGTTGCCAATATTTTCCTCGGCCGCGAACTCAGCCCCTATCGGCTCGACGAGGTCTCAATGGAGATCAAGGCCTGGAAGCTGCTCAACGAACTCTCGGCGCGTATCCCCAGCGTCCGCGAGCCGATCGCCTCGTTGTCAGGTGGCCAGCGCCAGACGGTCGCCATCGCCCGGTCGCTGCTGCTCGATCCCAAGCTGATCCTGCTCGACGAACCCACCGCAGCGCTCGGCGTGGCGCAGACTGCCGAAGTGCTGGATTTGATTGAACGAGTCCGCGACCGCGGGCTCGGCGTCATCATCATCAGCCACAATATGGAAGACGTCCGCGCGGTCGCCGATCGCATCGTCGTGCTCCGGCTCGGCAAGAACAACGGCGTCTTCACGCCTGATGCATCCAACCAGGAACTGGTGAGCGCCATAACCGGTGCCGACAACAACTCCGTATCCCGGCGCGCAAGCCGCCGCGGCGCGCAGCGCGAGCAATCCCCGGAGGCGAGGCCATGAGCGATGCAGGCGGAAACAGTGCCGCGCCGCTGCTCGACCGCAGCGATGAGCGCGTCAAACATGCCGAGGGCCTAGGTGGCACGATCAGCGCCTTCTTTGACCGTGTACGTTCGGGCGATCTTGGCTCGCTGCCGGTGGTCGTCGGTCTTGCCATCATCTGGACGGTGTTCCAGACGCTGAACCCGGTCTTCCTCGCGCCGAACAATCTCGTCAACCTGCTGTTCGATTGCTCGACGGTCGGCATCATTTCGCTCGGCATCGTCTGTATTTTGATGGTCGGGGAGATCGACCTCTCGGTCGGCTCGGTCAGCGGCTTTGCCTCCGCGATCGTCGGCGTGCTCTGGGTCAACCAGGGCTGGCCTGTCGGCTTCGCAATCATCACCGCGATGTTCTTCGGCGCCGTGGTCGGCATGCTCTACGCCTTCCTGTTCAACAAGTTCGGCATGCCTAGCTTCGTCTCGACGCTGGCCGGTCTGCTCGCGGTGCTTGGCCTGCAGCTCTATTTCCTGGGCTCTACCGGTTCGATCAATCTGCCCTATGGTTCGACTCTGGTGGATTTCGGCCAGACCATGGTGATGCCTGACATCGTGGCCTATGTCCTCGTCGCGGCCGCCGGCCTCGGCATCTTCCTGACCGGCTATCGGACGGCCGCGCGACGCAGGCAAGCAGGGCTTTCCTCGCCGTCACTGGGCGGTCTGGCGCTTAAGGCCGTGGCCATCACTGTCGTCCTCGAGGGCGTGGCGCTCTATCTCAACACGGATCGCGGCGTGCCCTGGATGTTTGGCCTGTTTGTGTTCCTGACCATCGGCATGAACTACGCGCTGACACGCACCCAATGGGGCCGCATGATGCAGGCCGTGGGAGGCAACAGGGAAGCGGCGCGCCGCGCCGGCATCAATGTCCGCTTCATCTATACGACGGCCTTCGTCGCCTGCTCGATCTTCGCGGCCACCGGCGGCATCCTGGCCGCATCTCGCCTTGCCTCCGCCAGCCAGCAGGCCGGCACCGGCGACGTCAACCTCAATGCGATCGCGGCAGCCGTCATCGGCGGCACCAGCCTGTTCGGCGGACGCGGCAGTGCGTATTCGGCGCTGCTCGGGATCATCGTGATCCAGTCGATTGCGAGCGGGTTGACCTTGCTCGATCTGTCGTCGTCGCTTCGCTACATGATCACCGGCGCGGTGCTTGCCATTGCCGTGATCGTCGACTCGCTCGCCCGGCGCTCGCGTGTTTCCCACGGCCGTGCTTGATCCCAACCCGAACCAGAGAATTGATATGAGTGAGCAACTTGCCGGAAAGGTCGCGGCCATCACAGGCGCCGCGTCCGGGATCGGACTGGAATGTGCCCGGATCATGCTAAAGGCGGGTGCGACCGTCGCCCTTGTCGACCGGGCCGAGGAGAGTCTGAAGTCGATCTGCGCCGAGCTCGGCCCAAGGGCGATCCCTGTTGTGGTCAACCTAACGGATCCGCAGAGCGTGGCTGGCATGATGCCGCAGATTCTCGGCAAGGCCGGGCAGCTCGACATCTTCCACGCCAATGCAGGCACCTATGTTGGCGGCGAGGTCGCGACGGGTGATCCGGATGCCTGGGATCGCCTGCTGAACCTCAATGTGAACGCGGCCTTCCGATCGGTTCAGGCCGTGTTGCCGCATATGATCGAGCGCAAGACGGGCGACATCATCATGACGAGTTCGATCGCCGGCCTCGTACCCGTGGTGTGGGAGCCTATCTACACCGCTTCGAAATTCGCCGTGCAGGCCTTCGTGCATACGGTGCGGCGGCAGGTGGCCAAGCACGGCATTCGTGTCGGTGCTGTGGCGCCGGGTCCGGTGGTTACCGCGCTGATCAGCGACTGGCCAAAGGACAAGCTCGAGCAAGAGCTTGCGGCGGGCGGCCTGATGGAGCCGATCGAGGTGGCCGAGGCGGTGCTCTTCATGCTAACACGCCCCAGGAACGTGACGATCCGCGACCTCGTCATACTGCCGCAGAGCAATGATCTCTAAGCATACGGAACAGCGCCATGGCTGAGCATTTCCTTGGTATCGATGTCGGCACGGGCAGCGCGCGCGCCGGCGTGTTCGATGCTTCCGGCAACATGCTGGGCTCTGCCAAGCGCGATATCCAGGTCTGGCGAGAGGTCGGCGATGTCGTCGAACAGTCGAGCGAGGATATCTGGCAGGCGGTGTGCGACAGTGTGCGCCGGGCGGTCGCCGACGCCGGCATCGATCCAGTCTCTGTCGCCGGCATCGGCTATGACGCGACTTGCTCGCTGGTCGCCCTGGGCGAGGGCGGTGGGCCGTTGACAGTCTCGCCGTCAGGAGACCCTGAGCGCAACATCATCGTCTGGATGGACCATCGCGCGATGGATCAGACACGGCGGATCAACCGGTCTACCGAGCGTGTGCTGGACTATGTCGGCGGCACGATCTCGCCCGAAATGGAGACGCCGAAGTTGCTCTGGCTGGCGGAGCAGAAGCCGGCGACCTTCGGCAGCGCCTGGCAGTTCTTCGATCTGACCGACTATCTGACATGGCGATCGACCGGAAGCCTGGCGCGCTCGGTCTGTACCGTCACCTGCAAATGGACCTATCTCGCGCATGAAAATCGCTGGGACGACGGCTATTTCCGCAAGGTCGGGCTTGGCGCGCTTGCGGATGAAGGCTTCCGCCGCATCGGCACCGAGATCGTTCCTGCTGGTACGCCGCTCGGCGGAGGACTGACAGCGGAGGCCGCTGCCGACCTTGGCCTCAAGCCTGGCACGCCGGTCGCGGCCGGCCTGATCGATGCTCATGCCGGCGGTGTCGGAACGGTGGGCGCGCGGGGCGACGCCGGCAGCGTGTTGACGCGCATGGCCTATGTCTTCGGCACCTCCGCCTGCACGATGACCACGACCCGGGAACCGGCCTTCGTGCCTGGAGTCTGGGGGCCGTATTTCCAGGCCATGGTGCCCGGTTTCTGGCTCAATGAAGGCGGCCAGTCCGCGGCGGGCGCGGCGATCGATCACCTCGTGCGCATGCATCCGGCGTCATCGGAAGCATCAACCCTGGCCAAGAATGCAGGTATGAGCCTGAGTGGCTGGCTGTCGCGTGAAGCCGAGAGCAACGGTGGTGCTGCGGCCACCAAGGCGCTGGTTGGCGAGCTGCATGTCGTCCCGGAATTCCTCGGCAACCGTGCGCCCTTCGCCGACCCCGACGCGCGGGCTCTGGTGGCCGGCATCGGTATGGAGACGGATATATCGAGCCTCGTCGGTCTCTACGTTGCCGGTGTCTGCGGGCTTGGCTATGGCGCCAGGCAGATCGTTCTAGCGCAGCAGGACAAAGGTATTCCGACCGATACGATCGTGGTCAGTGGCGGTGCGGGGCAGAGCCCCTTGGTACGGCAATTGCTGGCCGACACGACAGGGCTGGCGGTGGCCGCCTCTACGTCTCCGGAGCCGGTTCTGCTCGGGTCGGCGATCCTCGCGGCCGTCGCGGCTAGACGTTATGCCGATACGGCCGCCGCCATGTCAGCGATGTCCGAGATCGGCGAAGTCTATCAGCCGCAGCCCGAACTCATATCCTGGCATGCTAAGCGCTTTGCAGCCTTCGAGAACCTGCAGGCCGCTGCGCGCAGTATCAGATAGGTTCGGCGCGACGGAGGATGCCGGTTCTCGCCAAAGACGGAGAGCCTCGCTAAGATAGTCTCCTCGATTAGCCATCCCGGAGCCTTGCGTTGAGACTTGCCGCCTTGATCCTGTTGTTCTTTGCCTGTGCGGCCGCGAACGCGCTCGCACATCGCACAGACGACCGGCCACGCGATCTCTCGGGCATTCAGATAACTTCCATTACACATGGCGAGATGGCAATCATCGACCGGCATGTCGGCGATATCTTTACGCTGTCAGACCATGTCCGAAACGCCGACCAGACGTTCCTGACGCTTACGCGCTATGCGCAGCTCCAACATGCCGACTGTCTCTGGGGTCTCGTGCCGACCAGCATTTCGGATGAGGAGAGCCCGTTCAACGAATGCAGCCATGCCTATCTCGCGGCCGCCAAGGAAGTGCTGCTGAAGATGCGGGACATGCCCGGTGTCGCGCACGAAGCGAATGAAATCACCTCGCGCATCAGCTATGAGGCGGCGCTGGAAGGCTCCGCCTTTGTCGGCTGCATCTATAGCGGCGAGGGGTTCAACACGGCGGACCGGGTGCGGCCGCAATGGCATGATGTACCGTTCCATCCGCCGACACTGCTGGCGCTTGCCGGTGCCTTTGGGTTCCTTCCCTTGATGGCCTTCGTTGGATCAACATTGCTCCGGCGCAAGGATGAGCCGCTGGCTCAAACCTCGGGCTGACGCGATCAGCGACGAAGAGGCGCTGCAGCGGCGTCGGTTTTATCCATTTCGTAGCTGTAAGCGCCGAGCATTTCCAGCGCACGTTCGCTCGCTTCGATCTGCTTGGCAGAATCCTGTACAGCCTTGGCGATCGCATCGATGCGTGCCCGGAGCATATAGCCAAGCACGTCGGTGCCCGGACCGCGCCCCAGGCGGGTGAGATGGCGGCTCACGCGGGCGCCATGCCCCTCCATCTCCCGCATATGGAAGCGGGCCTTGAGGATATCGTTGATCAGCGTCGCGCGCATCTTTTCGAGGGGATCGAACGTGCCGGGTTCGCGCTCGTCGAGAACGACATCGTTGACCAGCTTTTCAATCAGCATCAGGCCCTGGATGTCGCGCGCATCGGCGAGCTCGGGATCGTAGCCTGTGGCGTCGAAGACTTTGCGGCGCAGCGGATCGAGCAACAAATCCTGCGCCTTCTGGCCGAGCACGAATGTTTCCGCGTCCCCGCCGGAATCGGGATGGGATTCCTTGGCGAGTCGGCGGTAGGCGGCCCGGATCGCGGCGTCGTCGGCGTCGCGGCCGACGCCCAATATGTCATAGGGATCGTTCACGGATTCGGTTTAGCCTCAAGCGCCCAGCTTGTCCATTCGCTGAGTGGCCCTCGGGTTGACCTCGATCAATGCACATGATCCGAGACCGCGCTCTTATGGCGATGCCAATGACGGATCGCCGCCTTGGGCCTTGATGGCTCCGAGGCGCCGTTCCAGGACATAGAGGAGAAAGATCATGAACGAGAATGTCTCCAAGCTCCCCGTCGAAAAGGAAACGAAGGCTGCCGTATCCAACTGGGCGCCTTTCGAGTCGCTCCGCCAGGAGATCGACCGACTATTCGACGACTTCCATCCCTTCGGTCCTCGCCGGCCGCTCGCACGCGCCTTTCAATCGGCCGCGTGGTCTGTTGCGCCAGCCGTTGACCTGGTCGAGAAGGACGGCCAGTTCGAGATTACCGCCGAACTCCCGGGCATAGACGAGAAGAACGTCGAGGTGAAGGTCGCCAACGGCGTCTTGACCATCCGCGGCGAGAAGTCGGAAGAGAAGAAGGAGGAACGGAAGGACTATCATTTGTCCGAGCGCAGCTACGGTTCGTTCCAGCGCAGCTTCCGACTGCCGGACAATGTCGACGCCGACGAGATCGAGGCTCATTTCGCTAAGGGTTTGTTGAACGTGACTTTGCCCAAGACGGCAGCGGCTGCCGGCAACGAGAAGAAGATTGACATCAAGGCAGCATGATCCGTTCCGGGGGGGGGGCGCGCGCAGCCGGCGGCTGACGTTGCTGTCGGCTGCGCCATCCGCCGGGAGGCTCGCCTATGCGTGCCTTGAAGAACCGCGAGAAATAGGCCGCGTCCTTGAGGCCGAGTTCATAGGCAATGTCTTCGACGGGGCGCACGGTGAAGAGCAGCAGGCGCTTGGCCTCGAGCAATCGCCGTTCGCCGATGAATTCCTTCGGGGGAACGCCGAAGGCGCCATGGCACGCCTTGGCGAGCAGGTGTCCGGTCGTGCCGAGTTCCTTCTCATAGTGTTCGATCGGCCAGTTCTCACGGAAATGCCGATCGACCAGCCGCCGGAATTCGCGGGCAAGCACCGTTGGGCCAGCCGGGGCCATGAGCGCCGGTGCCTCATGCGCGAGCCGTGCGATGTCCGTGAGCGCAACGCTGACCAGCGCTGAAAGCGTCCTGTCCATGCCCGGGCGCCCTTCACTGTATTCCATTTCGATCCGTCGCATGACCATGTCCAGGCCGCGCCAGAGAAGGTTGTCAGGCGCATTGGCGATCATCATGGGTGCGCCGAGCGGCAGGATGGTTTGCGCCTGGATGGCAAGGAGAGCATCATCCGCGATGGATACCACAATCGCATCGGACTCCGCTGGCTCGACCTTGAAGCCATGGACGACCCCGCTCGGCATGAAGCTAATGGCCGGTGCCAAAAAGTCCAAGGACGTGTCTTCATAGAAGTAGCGTCCGCGACCGCGGGTCCAGTAGGTGATCTGGGAGAGGTGATCGTGCCTGTGTGCTGTGACCTCGCCAAGGTGCAAGCTCTTTCGCGCCATGACTGTTTCGACATGCATGAATCCCACGTCGAGCGAGCGTTCGGACTCGCCATAGACGAAGAAGCTTGGCACCGCGCCGGTCATGGGCCTACCGTGAAAAGTACAATCGATTTTGTCATTCTGTACATGGTACACACGTTAAGCAAGGACTATCCTCTTGATCAACGTCAAAGGAGGAGTCCATGAATATTCACGACCAAGCTCAATTCGGCCTGCCGGAAGACGTCAGGGCGGACAAGACCCGACCCTTCACCGGGGCGGAATACATGCAGTCGCTGCGCGATGGCCGCGAGGTCTATATCAATGGCGAGCGCATCGCGGATGTGACCACCCATCCGGCGATGCGCAATTCGGTGCGATCGCTGGCGCGGATGTACGATGCGCTGCATGACGAGAAGACCAAGGGTCGGCTGACATCGCCGACCGACACGGGCAGCGGTGGCTATACGCACAAATACTTCCGGGTCGCCCGCTCGTCGGAGGATCTTGTCGCACAGCAGGGCGCGATCGCCGACTGGGCGCGGATGTCCTATGGCTGGATGGGCCGCACGGCCGACTACAAGGCGGCGTTGATGAATACGCTCGGCGCCAATGCCGACTGGTACGGGCAGTTCAAGGACAATGCGCTCGCCTGGCACAAACGGGCGCAGGAATCCGTGCTGTTCATGAATCACGCGATCGTCAACCCGCCGATCGACCGCCACAAGCCGGCGGATCAGGTCAAGGATGTCTTCGTTCACATCACCAAGGAAACAGATGCCGGCATCTATGTCTCGGGCGCAAAGGTGGTGGCCACCTCGTCGGCGCTGACGCACTACAACTTCCTCGCCCAGAGCTCGGCCACAGTCACCGAGGATCCGTCGCTCTCGGTCATGTTCATCGTTCGGATGAATGCGCCGGGCATCAAGATGTTCTGCCGCGTCTCCTACGAGGAGACTGCCAACCGGGCCGGCAATCCCTACGACTACCCGCTCTCCTCTCGCTTCGACGAGAACGATGCGATCCTCGTCCTCGACAATGTCTTTGTGCCCTGGGAGGACGTTCTTGTCCTGCGGGATGCCGCGAAGATCCTGTCCTTCCACCCGGCCTCGGGCTTCATGCACGGCTATTGCTTTCAGGGCTGCACCCGCCTTGCGGTCAAGCTCGATTTCCTTGCCGGCTTGCTCGCCAAGGCGCTGCGCGCCACCGGCGGGGACGCCTTCCGCGGCAACCAGGCCTTGCTCGGCGAGGTGATCGCCATTCGCCACCAGTTCTGGACCTTCTCCAACGCAATGGCTTACAATCCGATCCCCTGGGCCAACGGCGCCGTCCTCCCCAATCTCGAGGCCGCGCTCTGCTACCGCACCTTCATGTCGGACGCCTATCCCAGGGTCATCGACATCGTCCGCCGCACGGTCGCCTCGGGCCTCATCTACCTTCCGTCCTCGGCCAAGGATTTCGGCAATCCCGAGATCGACCGTTACCTCGCGCAATATGTTCGCGGCTCCAACGACATGGGGCATATCGAGCGGATCAAGATCATGAAGCTGCTCTGGGATGCGACCGGCACCGAATTCGGCGGCCGCCATGCTCTCTACGAACTCAACTATGCCGGCGCGCCCGAGGAGGTGCGGTTGCAGGTGCTGAAGGGCGCCGAACGAACCGGACGGCTGCGCGATATGGAAGCCCTGGTCGACCAGTGCATGAGCGACTACGACGAGAACGGCTGGACAGGCGATACCTGGCTTCCGCCGCTGAACGGCTGAGGAGGATCAGATGGAGGAGGCTGTTTCGAAGACCGTGTTCCGTGACGCCATGGCGCGGGTCTGCGCGCCCGTCAATGTCATCACGACCAATGGACCGGCGGGACGCGGTGGCTTCACGGCCACCGCCATGTGCAGCGTCACGGACGAGCCGCCAACGCTGCTCGTCTGCATGAACGGCAAGTCGGCGCAATGCGCCCTGTTCCTCGAGAACCGGCGCTTCTGCGTCAATGTCCTCGCTGACGATCATCAGGAACTGGCAGGCTACTTTGCCGGAAGGCAGGCCGATATGTCGGCGCGCTACGCGGCTGCCAAATGGGTCGATATGCCGTCAGGCAGCCAGGCGCTGGCCGATGCCATGGTCTCCTTCGATTGCCGGCTCGCCGAAGCGCGACTGGTCGGGACGCACCATATCTTCATCGGACAGGTCATCGGCATCCGGTCGAGGGCCGACGGCAATGCGCTGCTCTATTTCGATCGGAGTTATGTTCACGTTCCCAGCCAGGTCGGCAGCTTCGGAGGGTAGCCGCGAGGCGGCAGCGGTTGTCGGTCAGGTGGAACAGAGGTCCGGCCTCTTGGCGAAATCCAGAAGTTCCGCCGAATTCGGGCAGAACGACGTCAGCAGCGCCGCCGCCGTGCCATCGGCCAAAGTATGGCGGCAGACGCTCTTATCGGCGCAGGTGGCGCAGGTGATCCGCATATCGCGCATCGTCGCCGGATGCACGGACTGAACGGCGGCGGGATCGATGTCGAGGGCCGCCATCATCCGGTCCATCTCGGCCGCGCCCTCCGGGCCCGCTCTGACGAGCGCCTCAAGTTGTCCGCGGCTGAGGCCCATCTCGCCGCTCAGCGCCTCGATCTCTTGCGGGCTCATCGCGCGCAGCGCTTCGATGTCGCGGAGTTTTTCACGTTGGACCTGCCACCAGTGGGCGAGTTCTGCGGCGTAGCTGTTGAGGGAAGAGGCGAGTGTCATGGCAATCCTCCTGATTTGCTGCATCATACCGCGTCGGAAGTGCTTCTCTGTTGATCTGAATCAACTCGGTGCGGGCGGCGCGGTTGATTTGCGTCAAGGTCTGGAAAGCGGCGGGCAGTACGGTCGCATTGATGATCCAACAGCGAAGGCGGCACCTGTTCCAACCGCTGATGACCTCGTCTGGCAGTCTTTCAGGGGTGCCGGTAAAGCGAAGAAAGCGCTTGACGTCGAGTCGCGATATCATTAACATGTTAAATATATCAAGAAGACTGCCAGGAGGAGAAATGCCGCATTTCACGATGGAGTATTCGTCCAATCTCGACGGCGTCGTGGATTTCCCCGGTCTCTGCCGGGCGGTGCACGCCACGATCATGGAATCCGGCCTCTTCGAACTCGGCGCTGTCAGAGTGCGCGCTCTCCGCTCGGAGGCCTACGCCGTGGCCGACTTGCTGCCGGAGAATGGCTTCATCGACATGTCGTTCCGGGTCGGCAAGGGCCGCAGTGAGGAGGAGAAGCGCCTCACGGGCGAGGCGATCTTCACCACTGTGACCAAGTTCCTCACGCCGCTGTTCGAGACCCCGCATTTCGCGCTGACGCTGGAGATTCGGGAAATCGATCCGGATCTGAGCTGGAAGAAGAATGCCATCCACCCGCGGCTGCGCCAGAAGACCTGACGACCCCATCCCTCCCAGGATGCCAGCGCGGGATTTAACGCGCGGGCGACCGTCCCCTTACGGAGAATAGAATGTCGAAGCTCGACGAAAACGTTGCAAAAGCAAAGGCCTATCTGGCGAAGTTCGAAAACGGAGTCATGAACCGCGTCAACGGTGAAGATGTCTGGGCCGTCGATGGTTCGACCTATGAGACGATTTCGCCCGTCGACCTGAAGCCGCTGGCCAAGGTGGCGCTCGGCAAGGGCGCCGACATCGACCGCGCGGCCAAGGCTGCGAAGGCCGCATTCCCCGCCTGGGCCGCGATGGATGGCACGGCACGCAAGAAGCTGTTGCACAAAATCGCCGATGCCATCGTGGCGCGCGCGGAAGAAATCGCCTTCGTCGAATGCATGGATACCGGACAGTCGCTGAAATTCATGGCCAAGGCCGCTCTGCGTGGCGCCGAGAATTTCCGCTTCTTCGCCGACCGGGCGCCGGAAGCGCGCGATGGCAGAACGCTGCGCGGTCCGGGCCAGGTCAACATGACGACACGCGTGCCGATCGGCCCGGTCGGCATCATTACGCCGTGGAATACGCCGTTCATGCTGTCGACCTGGAAGATCGCGCCGGCACTGGCGTCCGGCTGCACCATCGTCCACAAGCCGGCCGAGTTCTCGCCGCTCACGGCGCGGTTGCTCGTCGAAATTGCGGAAGAGGCCGGCTTGCCCAAGGGCGTCTGGAACCTCGTCAACGGCTTCGGCGAAGATGCCGGCAAGGCGCTGACCGAGCATCCCGATATCAAGGCGATCGGCTTCGTCGGCGAGAGCCGCACCGGCTCGATGATCATGAAGCAGGGCGCGGATACGCTCAAGCGCGTGCATTTCGAGCTCGGCGGCAAGAACCCGGTCGTGGTCTTTGCGGATGCCGATCTGGAGCGCGCGGCGGATGCGGCCGTGTTCATGATCTACTCGCTCAATGGCGAGCGCTGCACCTCGTCCTCACGGTTGCTGGTCGAGGAGAGTGTTTACGACAAGTTCACCGCGATGGTCGCCGAGAAGGCCAAGCGCATCAAGGTCGGCCATCCGCTCGACCCGGAAACCGTAATCGGGCCGCTGATCCATCCGGTGCATGAAAAGAAGGTGCTGGAATATATCGAGATCGGCCGAGGCGAGGGCGCCACGGTCGCGGCCGGCGGCGCCAAGTTCGATGGTCCCGGCGGCGGCTGCTATGTGTCTCCGACGCTGTTCACCGGCGCCAACAACCAGATGCGGATTGCCCAGGAAGAGATTTTCGGCCCTGTTCTGACCGCCATCCCGTTCAAGGACGAGGCGGAAGCGCTCGCCTTGGCCAACGACGTGCAATACGGCCTGACCGGCTATCTCTGGACCAATGACGTCACACGCGCCTTCCGCTTCACCGATGCGCTGGAAGCCGGCATGATCTGGGTGAACTCGGAAAATGTCCGCCACCTGCCGACCCCGTTCGGCGGCGTGAAGAGCTCCGGCATCGGCCGCGACGGCGGTGACTGGTCCTTCGATTTCTACATGGAAACCAAGAACATCGCCTTCGCGAATACCGCGCATGCGATCCAGAAACTCGGTGGCTGAGGCGGGCCCTTGACGCCCGTATCGCCGCCCGCACCACTCTGAGGAGGAAAGAATGCCCCTGCCGACACCCAATCTCTATCCGCCCTTCAACATCGTGCGGCTCAGCCATGTCGAGTTGGCTGTGACGGATCTGCAAAAATCCCGCGCCTTCTATGTCGACACGCTCGGCCTGCAGGTGACCGACGAGACCGCGCACACCATCTATCTCCGGGCATTGGAGGAGCGCGGCCATCATTGCATCGTGCTCAAGAAGTCTGCGACAGCAGAAGCGCGCGATCTCGGCTTCAAGGTCTTTTCGGAAGAGGATCTCGACAAGGCCGAGCATTTCTTCAAAGGCAAGGGTCTGCCGGTGGATTGGATCGAGCGGCCCTACCAGTCGCGCACCTTCCGCACCCGCGACCCGCACGGCATTCCGCTCGAATTCTATTCGAAGATGGACCGCCTGCCGCCGATCCACCAGCAATATGCGCTCTACAAAGGCGTGAAGCCGCTCCGGATCGACCATTTCAACTGCTTCTCGCCCAATGTCGACGAGAGCGTGGCCTTCTACAACGAGATCGGCTTCCGCGTGACGGAATATACCGAGGATGCCGAGACCGGCCGGCTCTGGGCCGCATGGACGCATCGCAAGGGCGGCGTGCATGACATCGCCTTCACCAATGGCCGCGGTCCGCGGCTGCATCACACCGCCTTCTGGGTGCCGACGCCGCTCAACATCATCGACCTGCTCGATCTGATGTCGACGACGGGTTGGCTGGCGAATATCGAGCGCGGCCCGGGCCGTCACGGCATCTCCAACGCCTTCTTCCTCTATATCAGAGACCCGGACGGCCATCGCATTGAAATCTACTGCTCGGACTACCAGACGGTGGACCCAGATCTCGAGCCGATAAAATGGGACCTCAAGGACCCGCAGCGCCAGACGCTCTGGGGTGCGCCGGCGCCGAAATCCTGGTTCGAGGAGGGCAGCTTCTTCTGGGGTGCCGAGGTCCGGGACTCCGTGCTCAAGGCCCAGCCGATCGTGGCGCCTTGATATTTTCCGCCACCGGCCTTAGCCGATAGGGCCAACGACGGAAGAGCATGGAAAGGCTGGGAAACATGAACGGCGAGGAATTCAGGCATTGGTCGCACAAGGCGGCCGACTGGGGCGCGGACTATCGCGAGACGCTGCGCGAGCGGCCGGTGCGCGCCCAGACGAAGCCGGGCGACATCGCCCGGCAGATCGCCGACGCCGCGCCCGAGACCGGCGAGGCGATGGATGCGATCTTCGCCGATTTCGAGCGGATCATTCCCGATGGTTTGACCCATTGGCAGCATCCGCGCTTCTTCGCCTATTTCCCGGCCAATGCCGCGCCGGCTTCCGTCATCGCCGACTATCTGGTCACCTCGATCGCGGCGCAATGCATGCTGTGGCAGACCTCGCCGGCGGCGACGGAGCTCGAGATCAAGGTCGTCGACTGGCTGCGCCGGGGGCTCGGCCTGCCGGATGGATTCTCCGGCCTGATCCAGGATTCGGCCTCGACGGCGACGCTGGCCGCGGTGCTGGTGATGCGCGAGAAGGCGTTGGCCTGGAAGGGTAATGCCGATGGCCTGGCGGCCCATGCCGCCGTGCGTGTCTACGCGTCAAAGCAGGTCCATACGTCGATCGACCGGGCGATCTGGATCTCAGGAATCGGCGAGGCCAATCTCGTCCGCATCCCGACAAAGGGTCCGCTCAACGGCATGGACCCGGACGCGCTCGACGCCGCAATCCGCGCCGACCGCGAGGCCGGCCTGATCCCGGCCGGCGTCATCGCCTGCACCGGCGGCACGTCGATCGGTGCGTGCGACCCGATCGATGCGGTCGCCGAGGTGGTGAAGCGCCATGGCCTCTATCTGCATGTCGACGCCGCCTGGGCCGGCTCGGCGATGATCTGCCCGGAATTCCGCACCCTCTGGACGGGCGTGGAGGCGGCGGATTCGATCGTCTTCAATCCGCACAAGTGGCTCGGCGCGCAGTTCGACTGCTCGGTGCAATTCATCCGCAATCCCGAGGATCAGGTGCGGACGCTGGCGATCCAGCCGGAATATCTCAAGACGCATGGCCATGACGGCATCATCAATTTCTCCGAATGGTCGGTGCCGCTCGGCCGCCGCTTCCGGGCACTGAAGCTGTGGTTCCTGATGCGGTACCATGGGCTCGAGGGCCTGCGGGCCGTGATCCGCAACCATGTCGCCTGGGCGGTCGAGCTCTGCGAGCGGCTGCGTGCCGAGCCCGATTTCGAGATCGTCAGCGAACCGGTGCTGTCGCTCTTCTCCTTCCGGCACACGTCCGGCGGCGACCCCGACGAGCACAACATCGCGCTCGTCAACGCCATCAATGACGACGGCCGCATCTATCTCACCCAGACCCGCGTGGACGGGCGGATCGCGATCCGCTTCCAAGCGGGACAGTTCGACATGACGCGCGAGGACGCCGACGCGGCCTTCGACGTGATCACGGACGTAGCCCGCAAACGCGCCTGAAGCTCGCAAAGGAAGACCGCATGACAGACAGACCCCGCTTCGTCAGCTATTCGCAAGGTGGCACCCTGAAATATGGGCTCGTCAAGGGTGATGGCGTGGTCGATCTGTCGGCGCGGCATGGCGCCAAATGGCCGACCCTGCGCGACGTGATCGAGGCCGGCGCGCTGGCCAGGTTCGCGGATGAATCGGCGGTGTTGCCTGCGGATGTCTCGCTCTCCGACATCCGCTACGAGATCCCGATTCCGGCGCCGGAGAAGCTGATCTGCGTCGGCGTCAACTTCCCGGATCGCAACGAGGAGTACAAGGACGGGCAGGCGGCACCGCCCAATCCGTCGCTGTTCATCCGCTTCCCGCGCTCATTCACCGGCCACGACCAGCCACTGATCCGGCCGCCGGAGAGCCCGCAGCTCGATTACGAAGGCGAGATCGTGATCGTCATCGGCAAGGGCGGCCGGCGCATTCTGGAGGCCGACGCGCTTGGCCACATCGCAGCACTGTCGCTCTGCAACGAGGGCACGATCCGCGATTGGGTGCGGCATGCCAAGTTCAACGTCACCCAGGGCAAGAATTTCGACCGCACGGGCTCGATCGGCCCTTGGCTGGTGCCCTTTACCGACGAGGCGCAACTGGCGGATATCCAGCTCACGACGCGGGTGAATGGCGAAGTCCGCCAGCAGGATCGCACCAGCCGGATGATCTTCTCCTTCCGCAAGATCATCAACTACATCTCCACCTTCACGACGCTGGTCCCGGGCGATGTCATCGTCACCGGCACACCGACCGGCGCCGGCGCACGCTTCGATCCTCCGATCTGGCTGAAGCCGGGCGATGTCGTCGAGATTGAGGCCGATGGGCTCGGCATCCTGCGGAACACGATCGAGGACGAGGCATGACCACGCTGACATCGGATGAAATCAAGGCTGCGGCCGCTGCACTCGACGGTGCCGAGAAGAGCCGCAAGCAGATCGGACTGCTGTCGCTGAAGCATCCCGGGGCCACCATGGATGATGCCTATGCGATCCAGGATGCCTGGGTGAAGGCGAAGATCGCTGCTGGCCACACGGTGATGGGCTGGAAGATCGGGCTGACCTCCAAGGCAATGCAATATGCACTCAACATCGCCACGCCGGATTCCGGGGTGCTCTTCGACGACATGCTGTTCGAGGATGGCGCAACCATCCCCGGCGATCGCTTCATCCAGCCGCGCATCGAGGCCGAAATCGCCTTCGTGATGAAGGCGCCGCTCAAAGGCCCCAATGTCAGCATCTTCGATGTGCTCAATGCCACCGATTATGTGACGCCGGCGCTCGAAATCCTCGATTCGCGCGTGCTGCGCGTCGACCCTGATACCAAGAAGGCGCGCACTATCGTCGACACGATATCAGACAATGCCGCCAATGCCGGCATCGTCATCGGGGGCCGGCAGATGCGGCCAGATGCGGTCGACATGCGCTGGATGGGCGCCATCGTCTCGCGCAACGCCGAGGTCGAGGAAACCGGACTTGGGGCAGGGGTGCTGAACCATCCGGCCCGCGGCATCGTTTGGCTGGCGAACCGCCTGGCTCAGTATGGCGCGGGCATCGAGGCGGGGCAGATCGTGCTGGCCGGCTCGTTCATCCGCCCGATCGAGGCCCGGCACGGCGACACCATCACCGCTGATTTTGGGCCTTACGGCACGATTTCCTGCTTCTTTCGATGAGGCCGACATGCCCGCACCCGTAAACAGCTTCAAGGCGGCGCTTAGGGAAGGCCGCACCCAGATCGGCCTTTGGGTCGCGCTGACCAGCGCTTACACCGCGGAAATCTGCGGCGGAGCCGGCTACGACTGGCTGCTCGTCGACGCCGAACATGCGCCGAATGATATCCAGACGCTGGTGGCTCAGTTGCAGGGCCTGTCGAAATATCCGGTCCATCCGATCATCCGTCCGCCGATCGGCGAGGCCTGGATCATCAAGCAGATCCTCGATATCGGCGCGCAGACGATCCTGGTTCCCATGGTCGAGACCCGGGAACAGGCGCAGGCGATGGTCCGTGCCGTGCGCTATCCGCCGCATGGTATCCGCGGCGTTGGTGCGGCGCTGGCCCGCGCCTCGAATTTCAACCGCATCCCCGATTATCTCCAGACCGCCAATGACGAGGTCTGCCTGCTGCTGCAGATCGAGAGCCGGTCGGGCCTCGCCAATCTCGATGCGATTGCTTCGACCGAGGGCGTCGACGGCGTCTTCGTCGGCCCGGCCGATCTTGCGGCGGATATGGGTTTCCTCGGCAAGCCTGGCGCGCCGGAGGTGCAGGCGGCGGTGGAGGATGCGCTCACCCGAATTCAGGGCCATGGCAAGGCGGCGGGCATCCTGACCGCTGACCAGGCGCTCGCCCGCCGCTATCTCGAGATCGGCGCGACCTTCGTCGGCATCGGCAGCGATGTCGGGCTGTTCGTGAATGCAACGTCGAAGCTGATCAGTGATTTTCGCGGGAATGCAGCGGCGGCGGCGAAGGGCGGCGGGCAGGTGTATTGAGGACTGCAAGACGGCGGCTTAGGCGGCATCTGAAATTACCATCCAAGGATCGAGTTTGGGTCGGCCTTGAACTCCGCGACCTTGCCCGCGAGCCAGTCGGCGAAGATGCGGGCCGGGGGGAAATCCAGCTTGTGGCGCGGGCGGACGAGATAGTAGGCGCTCTCGCTCTCGACCGCCCAGTCGAAGGCGCGCACCAGCCGGCCGCTCATGAGCTCCGGCTCGATCAGGAATTGCGGCATCAGGGCGACGCCAAGGCCGGCGAGGCAGGCCTGGGTGACATTGGAGAACTGCTCGAACACCATGCCCTCGGGGTGATGCCCTGTGACGCCGAGACTGCCGAACCAGTGGCGCCAGGCCCCGGGGCGTGAGGCCATCTCCAGCAGCGGCAGGTCGAGCAGGTCGGCAGCCGCCGTGATCGGATGAGCCATGAGGAACTCGGGCGTGCAGACCGCGACGACCGTCTCGTTCATCAGGAAGCGGCAATCGGCATCCGGCCAGTCCGGCCGACCGATATGGATCGCGGCATCGATATTCTCCGCGCGGAAATCGAACTGGCCGATGCGGGTCGCGAAACTGATGGTGATGCCGGGATTCTTCTGCACGAAATCGGGCATGCGCGGCATCAGCCAGCGTGTACCGAAGGTCGGCAGAATCGCGAGGCGGAGCCGCATCTCCTCATTCGCCGACATAGCTTCGAGCGACAAGCTCCTGATCTTGGACAGTATTTCTGCAACACCTTCGGCATAGGCGCGACCCTTGTCGGTGAGTCGAACGCCGCGCGCCTCGCGCTGGACAAGTGTGACCCCGAGCTGTTCCTCGAGCTGAGCGATCTGGCGGCTGATCGCGCCTTGCGTAAGGTCAAGCAAGGTGGCTGCTGCGGTGAAGCTGCCCGTCCGGGCAACGGCGTCGAAGGCCGCGAGCGCGGCGGTCGAGGGCAACAGGCGGCGGGCGGTGATCTTCATGCGAGCCATGAGTAAAGCTCATGGCTTGATGAGTAAAGATGGTTTGTGATCTCCCGCCGTTTGGGGCATTCTCCACACCATCAAATCCAGGAGTTGATCATGGCCGCCGCATCCTTTGTCTGGGACGATCCCTTTCTCATCGAAGACCAGTTGAGCGAAGACGAGCGGATGATCCGCGACTCCGCCAAGGCGTTTGCCGAAGCTGAATTGCTGCCGCGCATCGAGGAAGCCTATCTCGAAGAGACCACCGACCCCGGCCTCTTCAAGCTGATGGGCAATGCGGGTCTGCTTGGCGTAACCATCCCGGAAGAGTTCGGCGCAGCCGGCGCCAATTACGTGGCCTACGGCCTCGTCGCCCGTGAGGTCGAGCGCATCGACTCCGGCTATCGCTCGATGATGTCAGTACAGTCCTCGCTGGTCATGTATCCGATCCATGCCTATGGCTCGCCCGAGCAGCACAAGAAATACCTGCCGGGCCTCGTCTCCGGTGACCTGATCGGCTGCTTCGGCCTGACCGAGCCGGATGCCGGCTCCGACCCCGGCGGCATGAAGACCCGCGCAGAAAAGATCGCCGGCGGCTACCGCCTGCGTGGCGCCAAGATGTGGATTTCCAACGCGCCGATCGCCGATGTCTTCGTCGTCTGGGCCAAGTCCGAGGCGCACAACAACGAGATCCGCGGCTTCATCCTCGAAAAGGGCATGAAAGGCCTCTCCGCCCCGAAGATCGGCGGCAAGCTGTCTCTGCGCGCTTCGATCACCGGCGAAGTGGTGATGGAAGGCGTCGAGGTCGGCGAAGATGCGCTTCTGCCCAACGTGTCCGGCCTCAAGGGCCCGTTCGGCTGCCTCAACCGCGCCCGCTACGGCATTTCCTGGGGCGCGATGGGTGCTGCCGAGGATTGCTGGCACCGCGCCCGCCAGTATGGCCTCGACCGCAAGCAGTTCGGCAAGCCGCTCGCCGGCACCCAGCTCTACCAGAAGAAACTCGCCGACATGCAGACCGAGATCGCGCTCGGCCTGCAGGCTTCGCTTCGTGTCGGCCGGCTGATGGACGAGCATCGCTTCGCGCCCGAGATGATCTCGATCGTCAAGCGCAACAATTGCGGCAAGGCGCTCGACATCGCCCGCCAGGCCCGCGACATGCATGGCGGCAACGGCATCCAGATCGGCTACCACGTGATGCGCCACGCGCAGAACCTCGAGACGGTCAACACCTACGAGGGCACGCACGACGTCCATGCGCTGATCCTCGGCCGGGCACAGACCGGCATTCAGGCGTTCTTCTGAGGGCCATCGCGATGATGGTCGTCCTGCGGTTCGCCGCCCTCTATGTGGCCATCGTCTTTGCCTTCGGCTTCGGCCTCGGGGCAGTCCGCACCCTGTTTGTCACCCCGGTCACCGGCGAGCTTGTTGCGGTTCTGATTGAATTGCCGGTGATACTGGTCCTGTCCTGGATCGTCGCGGCCCGGATTTTTCCGGGGCGGGGGCTCACGCCGAGCCAGGGGATCGAGATAGGCCTGACCGCGTTTATGCTGCTGCAGATGGCCGAGAGCCTGCTCTTCGGCGCCTTCGGCCCCTACCGCTATCTCGACAACGTTCTCTATTATCTGGGCGATCTTTCGCCCGCCCGTTTGGCCGGCCTCATCGGCCAGATCCTGTTCGCCGCCATTCCCTTCATCCAGATCGTAAGGTCCCGATCATGACCGCTGACAGCCCGCTTGCCGGCATCAAGGTGCTCGAACTCGCCCGCATCCTGGCCGGCCCGTGGTGTGGCCAGACGCTGGCTGATCTCGGCGCCGACGTGATCAAGGTCGAGAGCCCCGAGGGTGACGATACCCGCAAGTGGGGCCCGCCCTGGATCGAGCGCGAGGGCGAGAAGGCGGCTGCCTATTACCATGCCACCAATCGCGGCAAGCGATCGGTCACTGCCGACTTCACCAAGGACGAGGGCAGGGCGCTGGTGCTCGATCTTGCCCGCGAGGCCGACGTCCTGATCGAGAATTTCAAGGTCGGCGGTTTGAAGAAATACGGCCTCGACTATGAGAGCCTCAAGGCTGTCAATCCGAAGCTGATCTATTGCTCGATCACCGGCTTCGGCCAGGACGGCCCCTATGCGGCGCGCGCCGGCTACGATTTCATGATCCAGGGCATGAGCGGCATCATGGACCTGACAGGCGATCCCGCGGGCGAACCGCAGAAGATCGGCGTCGCCTTCGCCGATATCTTTACCGGCGTCTATTCGGTGGTCGCCATCCAGGCGGCGTTGATTGCGCGGGCACGGACAGGCGAAGGGCAGCATATCGATATGGCGCTGCTCGACTGCATGACCGGCGTCCTGGCCAACCAGGCGATGAATTTCCTCGCCTCCGGCAACGTGCCGAAGCGGCTCGGCAATGCGCATCCCAACATCGCGCCCTACCAGACCTTCGCCGTCGCCGACGGCCATCTGATCGTGGCCTGCGGCAATGACGGTCAGTTCGTGCGGCTGGCCGAGATTCTCGGCCTCGCCGAGATGGCCGCCGATGAGCGCTTCAGGACCAATCCGGCGCGTGTGGCCAACCGGGCGCTGGTGACCGACATGATGGAAGCGAAGACCAAGATATGGCAGCGCGACGATCTGCTCGCCGCGCTGGAGAAGGCCGGCGTACCCGCCGGGCCGATCAATTCGGTCGCCGATGTGTTCGAGGATCCGCAGTTCGCCCATCGTGGCATGAAGATCACGCCGGACGGCGTGCCGGGAATACGGACGCCGATCACCTTTTCGGGGACGCCGCTCGCGCTTGATCGGCCCTCGCCGAAGCTCGGTGAGCATGACGGGGCGAGGTTCGAATAGAGGCGGGCTTGCCGCCTCGAGAAGCCTTTGGCGCGGCGGTCAGGCCGCGGCGGGAATGCGAGCGATCACCTTGATTTCGAAATCGAAGCCGGCCAGCCAATTGACGCCGATCGCTGTCCAGTTCGGATAGGGCTTGCGGGGAAAGATATCCTGTTTGACGGCCATGAGTGTTCCGAATTGGTTTTCCGGATCGGTATGGAAAGTCGTCACATCGACGATGTCATCGAGAGTGCATCCTGCCGCCTCGAGCGTGGCCGTCAGATTCTGGAAGGCTTGGCGCACCTGGCGTTCGAAATCGGGCTCGGGCGTTCCGTCCTCGCGGCTGCCCACCTGCCCGGAGACGAACAGGAGATCGCCGGATCGAATGGCGGCGGAATAGCCATGCGCCTCATAGAGGCTGTGCCGGTTGGCGGGGAAGATTGCCTCGCGCTGGGTCATTTGGTTCTCGCTTTCAAAGAAATGAAGTCTGGAGCTATGCTTCACAGCGTTAGCTCTTTTTGGTATACGACGCGTATCTGAAATAGCGATGCTCAATGCGTATGTCAATTCCAAATACGTGTCGTATCTGAAATTGAGGATTTGATGGTCAAGCCACGCAGTGAATCGATGCGGGAAAACCGCGCCAAGCTCATTTCGGCGGCGCGGAAGGCCTTTGCGGAAAGTGGCTATGCCGAAGCCTCCATGGACGAACTGACGGCGCGCGTCGGATTGACGCGCGGTGCGCTCTACAAGAATTTCGGAGACAAGCGCGGGCTTCTCGCGGCTGTTGTCGAGCAGATCGACACCGAAATGGCGTCCCGCGCCCAGGAAATCGGCGCGCAGGCCGGCGACGGCTGGGAGGCGCTGCTGGCCGAGGGGGCTGCCTATATCGAGATGGCCCTTGACCCTGAGGTTCAGCGGATCGTTCTTCTGGATGGCCCGGCCGTGCTGGGAGATCCGTCGCTCTGGCCGAGCCAGAACAGTTGTCTGCAAGTGACCAGAGGTGCGATCGAGCAACTCATGGAGAAAGGCATACTCAAGCCTCTCGATGCAGAAGCGGCCGCGCGGCTCGTGAGTGGCGCGGCGCTCAATGCTGCGCTTTGGATCGCGGCGAGCGAGAATCCTCAGGCGGTGCTCCCGAAAGCCATTGCGGCTTTCCAAGCCATGGCGGAAGGGCTGCTGCTAGCGGCAGCCCCCAGCCGGTAACGCGTGGCTCACTTGCCCTTCCATACCGGATCGCGCTTCTCCGCGAACGCGCGTGCACCTTCCAGATTGTCCTCGCTGCCGTAGAGAATATCCACGGTCTTGAGCTGGCGCCGCGTGATCTTGTTCATCGTGT
This sequence comes from Rhizobium sp. SRI_017, assembly GCF_057586295.1. Classification (NCBI taxonomy): domain Bacteria; kingdom Pseudomonadati; phylum Pseudomonadota; class Alphaproteobacteria; order Hyphomicrobiales; family Rhizobiaceae; genus Rhizobium; species Rhizobium sp. SRI_017. The sequence continues at coordinate 104,882 of NZ_JBYCZP010000003.1, forward strand.
CCTGGAACTTGCTGCCCTCGGCCTCGCGCACGACTTCCTTGATCGCGGCATAGACCAGCGGCGGGCCGCTTTCCAGCAGGCGGGCGAGTTCCCAGGCGCGGTCCATCAGCTTGTCGGCGGCGACGATCTCGTTGACGAAGCCCCAGCGATGCGCCTCCTGCGCGTCGAGCCAGCGGCCGGTCAGCAGCATGTCCATGGCGATGTGATAGGGGATGCGCTTGGGCAGCTTGATGGACGCGGCGTCAGCCACCGTGCCGGATCGGATTTCCGGCAGCGCGAAGGTTGCGTGCTCGGCGGCGAGGATCATGTCGGTCGAGAGTGCGATCTCAAGGCCGCCGCCGCAGCAGATGCCGTTGATCGCCGCGATGATCGGCTTGTTCAAATCGCGCAGTTCCTGCATGCCGCCGAAGCCGCCGACGCCGTAATCGCCGTCGACCGCGTCGCCGGCGGCAGCGGCCTTTAGGTCCCAGCCGGGGCAGAAGAATTTCGGGCCGGATCCGGTGATGATGGCGACGCGGAGGCTCTCGTCGTCGCGGAAATCCTGGAAGATCTTGCCCATGATGCGTGATGTGATCAGATCGATCGCATTGGCCTTGGCGCGGTCGATGGTGACTTCGAGAATGCCGCCCTCGCGGCGGGTCTTTATGGGTTCGTCGGACATGGTTGCTCCCTCTGTCTATTTGATTGAGGGATCACCCCTCGCCAACTTCGGCCAAGGGTTCGCGTATCGCTCACCCGGCCTTCGTATCCTCTCCCACAAGGGGAGAGGTAAACTCGCGGCATCGCCTCGCCACAAGCGAGGCTGCAATTGCGGCACCTTTACCTCTCCCCTTGTGGGAGAAGATAGCAAGTCCGCGAGAGGCGAAGCCGATCGCTGGACGCGCTTGGTGAGGGGTAAGCCTCCATCACCTAATCGCGAATTACTTCCGCATCCGCACCAGCGCATCCGCCGCGACCACGCCCTGGCCCTCCGGCAGCACCATCAGCGGATTGATGTCCAGTTCCTCGATATCAGCCGACTTGGCGATCACGAATTCGCCAGCCGCGTAGACGGCATCGACCAGCGCCGAAATGTCGCCCCTGGCCTGACCACGATACCCATTGAGTAGCTTAGTAATCTTTAGCCCGTTGATCGCCTTGCGGATATCCGACTTGGTCGTCGGTAGCGTGATGACGGCGGAATCATCCATCAACTCAACGAGGATGCCGCCTGCGCCGATGGTCAGGACCGGGCCGGCGACGGGGTCGCGCAGCGCGCCGACGATCAGTTCGGCAACCGGCTTGGCCGCCATCTTCTCGACGAGATAACCCTTGGCGACGCCGGACATGGCGGTCGCTGCTTCCAGAACCTCGGCCTCGGAACTGAGGTTGAGCTTCACTGCGCCGGCTTCGGTTTTGTGGGCAACGCCGGAGCCCTTCAGCGCGACCGGGAAGCCAATTGCGGCGGCGGCCTTGGCGGCCTCGCCGGCCGTGGCAACATGACGCCCATCCGGAACCGGCAGGCCGAAGGGTTTTACGACTGCCTTCGATTCATGCTCGCTCAGGGTTACGGCTTCGCCTTCGGATACTGAAGCCTTCAGCAGCGGCGCGGGCGCGGGGGCCGCCCAGGCAACATGGATAGCGTGCGCAGTCTCGGCAGCGACCAGCGCCTCGTCGATGCCCATGAAGGGCGTAACGCCGTTCTCGACCAGCGTGAAGGCGACGTTCTCGGGCAGGTTCTCGCCCATCGAGGCGACGACGCCGGCATTGGCGCCGGTGGCCCTTTTCGCCGCGATGATGGCGTTGACCGTGGTCATCCAGTCGGCCGGGTCGCAGCGGTCGGAGCGGGGGAAGTCTAGGATGACGAGGTTCAGCGCATAGTCGCCCTGCATCATTGTGGTGAAGGCCGTCGTCTGCTTCTCGCCATTGCCCCAAACAAAGGTGTGGTAGTCGAGCGGGTTGGAGAGCGTCACCATCTGCCCGAGCGTCTCGCGCAGCACTGGCAGCTGTTCGGGCTTCAGGTCACGGAAATCGACCTTGCGGCCGACGGCGCTGTCGGCGATCAGCGAAGCCTCGCCGCCGGAGCAGCTCATCGAGGAGAGCGCGTTGGTGGTGAGCGGGCCGGAGACATGCAGCAGTTTTAGCGTTTCAAGCAAGGCAGGCAGCGAGTCGACGCGGCCGATGCCGAGGCGTTCGAGCACCGCACCCGAAACCTTGTCATTGCCGGCGAGCGAGGCGGTGTGGGAGACCGTCGCCTTCTGCGCGGCTTCCGATTTGCCCATCTTGAGCGCGACCACCGGTTTTTTCAGTTCGCGGCCGCGGCGGGCGAGGAGCTCCAGCGTCTCGATGTCGTCGAAGCCTTCGATATGCAAGCCGACGGCGGTAACACGGGGGTCCTCGAGCGCGGCGACGGCCAGCGCCGAGAGGCCAGTCTGGGCCTGGTTGCCGGCAGTCATGAGATAGGCGAGCGGCAGGCCGCGCATCTGCATCGAGATGTTGCAGGCGATGTTGGACGACTGGGTAAGGACCGCGACGCCGCGCTCGGTGCGGATCATGCCGTGCTGGTCGGGCCAAAGGAGCGCGCCGTCGAGCATGTTGATAAAGCCGTAGCAATTCGGGCCAACCACGGCCATGTCGGCGGCGGCCTCGACCAACTGTGCCTGGAGGTCATGGCCGTCGGCGAGCTCGGCGACGGCTTCGGAGAAGCCCGAGGCATAGCAGATCGCACCGCCGGCGCCCTTGTCGCGCAGCTGGCGCATGATCTCGATGGTGAGATTGCGGTTGACGCCAACGAAGGCCGCATCGGGAGCGGCGGGCAGGTCGGCGACGGAGCGGTAGCATTTATAGCCGTGCACCTCGTCCTTGGTCGGATGGACCGGCCAGATCTCGCCGGTATAGCCCATCTTTTTGCACTGCTCGACGACGCGGCCGGCCTCCTTGCCGCCGAATGTGGCGATGGATTTCGGGCGGATCAGGCGGGAGAGGGAATTGGGGGAAAGGGTTTTCATGAAATCCTCGTCGTAATCTCACGTGAGGATTTACCCCTCACCAACTTCGGCCAAGCGATCGCTGCGCTCTCGCGGCCTGCGTATCCTCTCCCACAAGGGGAGAGGTAAACTCGTGGCGCTCTCGGTGCCTCAAGAGGAGGGCGGGAGCGGGGCACCCTACCTCTCCCCTTGTGGGAGAGGATAGCAAGCCCAGCTGAGCCAAAGGCGAAGTCTTGGGCGCGCTTGGTGAGGGGTGAGCTGCACCGCGAATGCACAACCTTTACGCCCCAAACGGCCTTAGCAGATCGCGGCTGATAATGTGCCGCTGGATTTCGCTCGTCCCATCCCAGATCCGCTCCACCCGCGCATCCCGCCAGAATCGGGCAATCGGGAGGTCGTCCATCAAGCCCATGCCGCCGAAAATCTGGATCGCCTCGTCGGTGACGCGGGCGAGCATTTCGGACGCGTAGAGCTTGGCCGAGGCGATTTCGCGGTTCGACGGCTTCTTCTGGTCCAGCAGCCAGGCGCCGTGCAGCGTCAGCCAGTCGGCGGCGTCGATCTCGGTGATCATGTCGGCGAGCTTGAAGGAGACGCCCTGGTTGGCGCCGATCGGCTTGCCGAACTGCTTGCGCTCGGCGGCATAGGGGAGCGCCATATCGAAGACGCGGCGGGCGCGGCCGACGCAATTGGCGGCGACGGTAAGGCGGGTGCCGTAGAGCCAGTCATTGGCGAGGTCAAAGCCTTTGTGTGGCTCGCCGAGGATCTGGGCCGAGGACAGGCGGCAGTCGTCGAAATTGAGGATGCAGTTCTTGTAGCCGCGATGCGAGACCGAATTGTAGCCCTCGCGAATCTCGAAGCCCGGCGTGCCGCGGTCGACAAGGAAGCAGGTGATCAGCTTTTTCGGGCCGCGCGGCGTCTCTTCCTCGCCGGTGGCGATGAAGACGATGACGAAATCGGCAATATTGGCATGGCTGATGAAGTGCTTGGTGCCGTTGACGATCCAGTCCGAGCCGTCCTGGCGGGCAAACGTCTTCATGCCGCGCACATCAGAGCCGGCGCCCGGCTCGGTCATGGCGAGCGCGTCGAACTTCTCGCCCTTGGTCGCAGGGATCAGGTAGCGTTCGCGCTGCTCTTCATTGCAGCCCATCAGGATGCCGGACGGGCGGCCGAAGAAGACGGTGAGCGCCATCGAGCCGCGGCCGAGCTCGCGCTCGACCAGCGCGAAAGTCAGGTGGTCAAGGCCGGCACCGCCGGCATCCTCCGGCATGTTGCAGCCAAAGAAGCCGAGGTCCTTGACCTTTTTCGCGATGTCCTGGCCCATTTCCGGCGGCACGTAGCCGAGGCGTTCGACTTCGTCCTCGAGCGGATAAATCTCCGTTTCGACGAAGCTCCGCACGGTGTTGACGATCATGTCCTGTTCGTCGGTCAATCCGAAATTCATGGAGTTGTCCTCCCATAAGCGTTGTCAATGGAGGGTTGGAACCCCTCATCCGGCGCATGCGCGCCACCTTCTCCCCAAGGGGAGAAGAGGGCGATTGCCGCGCCCTCTCGGCTTGTTGTCGACGTCCGCGATTCCATCCGAGCGCTTAAGGCAGGCTCCCGCTTCTCCCCTTGGGGAGAAGGTGGCCGAAGGCCGGATGAGGGGTTCTCACCCCCGAATAGCTTTAGGCTCTCTTCTGGCCCACAACCCGCCTCGCATTCGCCGGCACAGCCAACCCCGCATGCGCATCCGCCAACGGTTTGAACTTCGCCAGCACTTCCGGCAGCGGCGGCACGGCCTTGCCTTCCTTGGACGACACATGCAGCATCAGGTGCTCGCAGGTCGCCAGAAGCGCGTCGTCGGACGCGCGGTGCAGCCACATGTAGGTGTGGATCTTCTTGCCATCCGAGGGCAGGATCTGCGCCTTCACATAAAGCGTGTCGCCGAGCTTGGCCTCGTCGAGCCACTGATTGTGCGCTTCGACGGTGTAGTAGCTATGACCCGCGGCGACATAGTCCATGTCGACACCGATCAGGCGCAGCAGTGCGTCGGCGGCATCGGCGAAGCACTGGCTGTAGCGGAACTCGGTCATGTGGCCGTTATAGTCGACCCAGGACGGATGGACCTTCGGTTCGAGCAGGCGGAGCGGCTCGGCGCTGGCCTTGGCTTCCGGCTTCGGCGCGTTCTTCCAGAGATGCGCCTCGAATTCGGTGAGCAGCTTGCCGGCGCCCCAGCCCTTGCCGCCGTCAGAGCCCTTCAGCGTCTGCATGATGCCGACAAGGTTCTCGTCGCGGATACGCTCGAGTTCGCGGAAGCCGTAAGCACCCGACTGGGCATCCGACTGGCTGGCGATCTTGTCGACCAGTTCGTCGGTGAGGTCGACGACATCCATCAGCTTGGTCCAGGGCCAGGAGAGGCAGGGACCGAACTGGGCGATGAAGTGGCGCATGCCGGCTTCGCCTCCGGCGATGCGGTAGGTCTCGAACATGCCCATCTGCGCCCAGCGCATGCCGAAGGAATAGCGGATCACGTCGTCGAGCGTTTCGGTGTCGCAGATGTCGTCCTGGATCAGCCACAGGCCTTCGCGCCAGACGGCTTCGAGCAGGCGGTCGCCGACGAAGGCTTCGATTTCCTTCTTGAGGATGACGCCCTTCATGCCGATCGGCGCAAGACGGGCCTTGGCGAGTTCGAGCGTTTCGGGCGAGGTCTTCTCGCCGCCGACGAGTTCGGCGAGCGGCAGCAGATAGACCGGGTTATAGGGGTGCGCCACGAACATGCGCTCGGGATGCTTCATGTCGCGCTGCAGCTCGGTCGGCATGATGCCCGAGGTCGAGGAGCCGATCAGCGCCTTGGGGTCGGCGCTCGCATCGATCTGGGTGATGACACTACGCTTGAGTTCGATGCGCTCCGGCACACTTTCCTGGATCCAGTCGGCGCCGTCGACGGCTTCCTCGACGGTCTTGACGAAAGTCAGCTTGCCCTTCTTGGGCAGCGGCGCCATGGTCAGCAGGCCATAGGCGCGCTCGGCATTGGCCATGACTTCACCGACGATGCGCTCGGCTTCCGGATGCGGGTCGAACATCTTGGTGTCGATGCCGGCAAGCACGAAACGGGCAGCCCAGGCTCCACCGATTACGCCACCGCCGATGCAGGCTGCCTTGTTGATTTTGGTCATTGTTCCACCTTTAGGAATTCTGTGTCGCGCCTGATTGGGCGGCGAATTACCCCTCACCAACTCCGGCCAAGGGTTCGCTTCGCTCTCCCGGCCTTCGTATCCTCTCCCACAAGGGGAGAGGTAAACTCGTGGCTCTCCTCCTGCTACCTCAAGTAAGGCCGAGAGCGTGGCACTCTACCTCTCCCCTTGTGGGAGAGGATAGCAAGTCCGCGAGAGGCGCAGCCGATCGCTGGACGCGCTTGGTGAGGGGTGAGCCCCTTACCGCTTTTTCAGCTTCAGCTTCTCACGCACCTCTGCCGGCCCAATAATTTGGGCGCCCATGCCTTCGACCACCTGGACCGCCTTTTCGACCAATTGCGCATTGGTTGCGAGCTGGCCCTTGCCGACATAGAGATTGTCCTCGAGGCCGACGCGGACATTGCCGCCGCCGAGGATGGCCAGTGCCGGATAGGCCATGGCGTTGCGGCCGATCGAGAAGGCGGAATAGGTCCAGTTGGCGGGCACGTTGTTGACCATCGCCATATAGGTGTTGAGATCGTCAGGGGCGCCCCACGGCACGCCCATGCAGAGCTGGACGAGCACCGGATCCTCGATCAGGCCTTCCTCGACCAGCTGCTTGGCAAACCAGAGATGGCCGGTGTCGAAGGCTTCGATCTCCGGGCGGACGCCGAGGTCCGTCATCTTCTTGGCCATGGCACGCAGCATCGAGGGCGTGTTGGTCATCACATAGTCGCCGAGCGAGAAATTCATGGTGCCGCAATCGAGCGTGCAGATCTCGGGCAGGCATTCGGCGACGTGGGAGACGCGCTCGGTGGCGCCGGCCATGTCGGTGCCGACGGGGTTCAGCGGCAGCGGCTGCTCGACGCCGCCGAAGATCAGGTCTCCGCCCATGCCGGCGGTCAGATTCAGCACCACATCTGTGTCGGACTGGCGGATGCGGTCGGTGACTTCCTTGTAAAGGTCGTTGCGGCGCGACGGAGCACCGGTCTCGGGATCGCGGACATGGCAATGGACGATTGCGGCACCCGCCTTGGCTGCCTCGATCGCGGACTCGGCGATTTCCTTCGGGCTGCGCGGCACGTGGCGCGACTTGCTCGCGGTGTCGCCCGAGCCGGTCACGGCGCAGGTGATGAAGACGTCTCGGTTCATATTGAGCGGCATTGGAATGACCCTCCCTTTGGGAATTGTTGGACCTAGTCTGAGCCAGCCTAGACGAACATGCTTTGCATTTTCGGCAGAATTCTATACATTTTCGGAGGAGACGGAGCGGATCATGTTTGATGCGACAGACCAGACGATCGAAATCGACGTGCTCGCATTTCCCGAAACGACGGTGATCCTGCTGGCTTCGGTGATCGAACCTCTGCGCGCGGCCAACCGCATTGCCGGGCGCACGCTCTATGGGTGGCGGCTGCTGACCCCGGACGGCAAACCGGTGGAAACCACGGCGGGGATCGGCATGCCTGTCGATGGTGCCTTCCTGCCCGGCAACACGCAGAATCCGCTCTTCGTGGTGTCGAGCTACAACTGGCGACGCAACAATACGACAGCACTCAAGATGGCACTCTCGCGTGCGGCGCGTCACCGCTCGATGGTCGCCGGCGTCGAATCGGGCACCTGGCTGCTGGCCGAGGCGAGCCTGCTCGACAATCACAAGGTCACGGTCCACTGGGAGGACCAGGAAGAATTCTCCGCACGCTATCCGCAGATCGACGTGGTCAAGGAACGCTTCGTCATCGACCGCCGGCGCATGACGTCAGGCGGCACACTGCCGACGCTGGACATGATGCTGGAGATCATCCGGCGCCGACAGGGCTATTCGATGGCGCTCGAAGTCTCACGCGCCTTCCTCTACGAGCGCGGCGGCGGGGGCGGCGAGATACGGCCGGCGCCGAGCAGTGTCGGCGTGCTCGACAAGCGGCTATTCCAGGCGGTTCGGCTGATGGAGGAGACGGTCGATCAGCCGCTCTCCATGCAGCAGCTTGCGGGCCGAACCAAGATCAGCGCGCGGCATCTGCAGACGCTGTTCCACAAGAGTTTTGGGGTTTCGCCACATGTGCATTACACCGCGCTCCGGCTGAATGCGGCGCGGCGCAAGGTGATCGAGACCGATGCGTCGCTCGCCGATATCGCGGCGGGTTCTGGTTTCAACTCGGCTTCCGCGTTTTCGCGCGCCTATCGTGCTCAGTTCCAGGAAAGTCCTTCTGAAACACGAGCAAGATGACCGTTGCCGGCGCTCATTCGCGGCCCGCCAGGATCGGGCAGATCATGCCGCAACCGGGTATGCCGGCAAGCAGATAGCGCAGGCTGCAGACGAGCCTTTGGGAGAAACATACGCCCGTCCGGCGCCGGCGCCCGTCTCATCCAGCCGGCGAGCGGATTGCGGCAACGATCCGGCAGAAATCCAGGGATGGGATTGGGTAGCTGTTGCCGCGTCGTAGCGAGAGGTCGCCTTGGGATAGTACAGCTGTTTGAGGATCAGGCGGCCTCGAAAATTCTGCGCCGGCGTTGGTGGCAGGCTGACCCTGGGACGCAACCGGAGATGCCCGATTGCCTCATTCCGACAGGCCGGCCGAGGCCGCGCGCAGGGTGGCGAGAAAGTCGGCCTGCAGGCGCGTCGGCAGCCAATGCCGGCGAAAGGTCAGGCCGACCGAACGGGGCGCGGGCGGCAGCGGGCAGTCCATCAGCGCGAGGAAGCCCGCTTCCAGGTCATAGCGGATCTGATGGGTCGAGAGCAGCGCCAGATGATCCGACTTGAGCAGCACGCCGCGGATGACATTCAGTGAGCCAGTCTCGACGCTTTGCCTTGCCGGCTGGTCTGGCGGAAACGTCGCTGCGATCGTGTCGAAGATCTCACGCGACGGCGTGCCCTGTCGGGCGATGACCCAGGAAAAGGAAGAGAGATCATCCGTGCCAACACTTGCTCGCCCGGTCAGCGGGTGGCCAGCGCGGCCGACGACCTTGAGCTCGTAGTCGAAGAGACGCTCCTGCTCCAGCGTCCGCGACTCGAAGTGCTGCCTGAGCGCGCCGACGAGAAGGTCGATCCGGCCGCGCTCCAGTTCGGAAATCAGCGCGTCATAGCTGCCTTCGAGGATTTCGAACTGCGCGAGCGGATAGCGCGCGGCGAGCTCGGCGACGGCGTCCGGCACGAGAAACGTGCGGGTGAGGGGCAGGGTCCCGATGCTGACCCGGCCCTCGAACCGGTTCAAGCGCTCCATCAGGTCAGCGCGGGCGCTTTCAAATTCGCCGATCGCGAGGTTGAAGGTGCGGGCGGCGTTCTGGCCGGTCGTGGTGAGGCGGATGGTCCGGCCGGTGCCCTCGAACAGGGCGACACCCATAATGGTCTCGGCCTCGCGCGCGGCGCGCTGCACGGCGGGTTCCGATTGGCCCAGCCCACGGGCCGCCGCGCTGAAGCTGCCATGGGCAAGGAACGCGGCGACCGCACGGAGATGCGGCCAGGCGAGCAGGGTATCGAGCTTGCTTGCGAGGCGCGGTGCCGCCGGCGCTTGCCTGACGAATTCGGAAATGCGCCGGAAGCGGACCAGCGCTGCCTCGCCCTCGGGCGTCGGCGTCATGTCGGCGCGAGTGATGAGCGAGGCGCCGAGCGTCGATTCAAGTGCGTGGATGGCTTGCGAGGCGGCAGGCTGTGTAATGCGCAATGCATCCGCTGCCGCCGTCAACGATCCCTTGTCGGCAAAGGCCACGAAGAGCCTGATATGTCGCAGATTGGGTAGCGCTGACGGTTTGGGCATGAAGCTCGCGGTGCTTGAGGGTGATGCCTCAAGCTACCTTAGCGAGCTTCCGGATGGAACCATGCTTGTTCATCCACTCGGCCGACGGATTGATTCCGCCGAGCGGGAAGACGTGAATCTGGTCAATCAGACTGTTCGGGTTCTTCGCCTTGTAATCGGCGAGACCGGCGACGACCTCGGTCGGCTCATAGGGAATCAGAAGCTTGGAGAGGTCCATCGCGCGCTTCTGCAGCACCTTGAGCGAGGGGCCGACGCCGCAGGCGATGGCGAACTTGATCAGCGTCTGCAGCTTGGTCGGGCCGGCAACGCCGACATGGATGGGGATGGTGACGCCCATCGCCTGGATGCGCTCGGCCCATGCTGTCACTGACGTGGCGTCGAAGGCAAATTGCGTCGCAAGCGCGATCTCGGCGTCCGTACGGCTCGCAAAATCCTGCTTCCACATCAGGGCCTGGTCGACGACCTTGGACGAGCCGTCGCGGTCGATGTCCTTGTTGCCTTCCGGGTGGCCGGCAAGGTGGAGGCGCGTAAAGCCCATCTTGTCGAAGAGGCCGGTCTCGATCATGTCCATCGAACTGGTGAACTCGCCGGCCGGCGTCGCGACACCGCCGCCAAGCAGAAGTGCCTGCTTCACGCCGGCTTCGCCCTGATACCGCTTGAGCCAGTCTTCGAGCTCCGCCCTGCCGGCAATGCCGCGCGCGGGAAGATGCGGCATCACTGGGAAGCCTTCGTCGTGAAGACGCTTGGCCGTCGCGACCATGTCCTCGATCGGTGTGCCCTCGATATGGGCGATGTAGACCCGCGTGCCGCTTGGGAGGATGGCGCGGAAATCTTCGATCTTGGCGGCGGTGCGCGGCATCACTTCGATCGACCAGCCTTCGATCATCTCGGAGATCATGGGATCCGGTGTTTCAGCCTTCGGTTTATTGCCAAAATTCAGCAGGGACACCACACACCTCCGTTAGCGAGCTCTGAAATATGTATACATCATGAAGGAGATTTCTGATGAATGCTCGCCAAATTGCGACCAATTTCATATGTAAGCGCAGATTTGCGACATGGCAAGCGTACATTCTCTTGTCGCTTTTGTTGTCCAATAGAAGCGCCGTGGCACCGGCGTGGCGCGTGCCTGGTGGGCTTCTGTAATCTGAGCTTATGGGAGATCAACAGAACCGAATTGCCGCGCGCGGCCCTTCTGCCATAGGCTCACCGCATGGCGTTGTCCGGAATACGGCATGGAGGAGAAAGCGATGGCGGAAAAAGGCTTGGGACAAGTCTGGGAGATCCGTCACCATGGCTGAACCCTGTTTCGACGTTGCCCATCTCGGCCATGTCGAACTCTATTCCGACAAATTCGAAGAGAGCCTGGATTTCTTCACCCGGGTCTATGGCTTGACGGCCAGCAAGGTCGAGGATGGTGTAGCCTATCTGCGCGCCTTCGACGATTACGAGTTTCATACGCTCAAGCTGACACGTCACCACACCACGGGTGTTGGCCATGTCGCATATCGCACGTCTTCGCCCGAGGCCCTGGAGCGTCGAGTGAAAGTGATCGAGGCCATGGGCTGCGGCATCGGCTGGGTGGATGGCGACGAGGGCCATGGCCGGGCCTATCGCTTCACCGATCCGGACAATCACATTTTCGAGCTCTATTACGACACGCGGGTCTACGAGGCGCCGGCTGAGGAGAGACCGAAGCTCAAGAATATCGCCCAGCGCTATCATGGCCGCGGCGCGTGCCCGCGCCGCATCGATCACCTCAACCTGCTCGCGCTCGATGTCAGCAAGATCAGGGACTTCATGATCCGAGCGCTCGGCAGCCGGGTGACCGAGCAGATTCAGCTCGACAATGGCCGCCTCGGCGGCTGCTGGTTCACGGTCAACAACAAGAGCTACGACATTGCCTATACCGAGGATCATTCCGGCACTCAGGGCCGCTTCCATCACGTGACCTATGCCGTCGATCAGCGCGAGGATATCCTGCGCGCGGCCGACATTTTCCTCGAAAATGGCGTCCATATCGAGACCGGGCCGCACAAGCATGCGATCCAGGGTACGTTCTTCCTCTATGTCTGGGAGCCGGCGGGCAACCGGGTGGAACTGGCCAATTCCGGCGCACGGCTGATACTGCGGCCCGACTGGCCGACGGTGACCTGGACCGAGACCGAACGAAAGAAGGGGCAGGCCTGGGGTCTCAAGACGATCGAGACCTTCCACACCCATGGAACGCCCCCCGCTGCGAAGAAGGATTGAATCCATGGCGAAAACGGCTCTCGTCATCAGCGCGCATTCGGCCGACTTCGTCTGGCGCTGCGCCGGTGCGATCGCGCTTCATGCCGAGAAGGGCTACGAAGTCACCGTCGTCTGCCTGTCGTATGGCGAGCGCGGCGAAAGCGCCAAGCTGTGGAAGCTGCCCGACATGACGCTGGAGAAGGTCAAGAGCTCGCGCCGGGCAGAGGCGGAGAAGGCGGCAGCCGCACTCGGCGTGCACGACATCCAGTTCTTCGACCTCGGCGACTATCCGCTCGAAGTCGACCGCGACGCGAAATACCGACTGGTCGATGTGATCCGCAAGGTTCAGCCGGAATTCATGCTGAGCCATTCGAAATGGGATCCTTACAACACCGACCATATGTATGCGACGCAGGTGGCGCTTGAAGCGCGCATGATCGCCCAGGCCTGGGGGCATAATCCTGGTGAAAAGATTCTTGGCGCGCCGCAGCTCTATCTTTTCGAACCGCACCAGACCGAGCAGATGGAATGGAAACCGGACGTTTTCCTCGACATTTCCGCGGTCTGGGAGAAGAAATGGGCGGCGATCCAGGCGATGGAGGGGCAGGAACACCTCTGGCACTACTATGCCAACGTCGCGGAGAACCGCGGCAATCATTTCATGCGCAACTCCGGAGGCCAGTCGGGCGGGCGCAAGTCCACGCATGCCGAGGGCTTCCAGTCAGTTTTCCCCAGAACCGTGGATGAACTCTGATGGGCGTAGTCGTCCAGAACATCGCCCGGGCAGACCGAGATGTCATCGACCGTCTCGCCGCCTGCGGCGTGGCCACTGTTCACGAAGCACAGGGACGGAAGGGCCTGCTCGCGAGCTATATGCGGCCGATCTATCCTGGTGCGCGGATCGCGGCGAGCGCCGTCACGATCTCGGCGCCGCCGGGTGACAACTGGATGGTGCATGTGGCGATCGAGCAGCTGGAGGACGGCGACATCCTGTTGCTCGCGCCGACCAGTCCTTGCGAGGACGGCTATTTCGGCGATTTGCTAGCGACCTCCGCGATGGCAAGAGGCTGCCGCGGGTTGATCATAGATGCCGGCGTGCGGGACGTCGCCGATCTCACGGCGATGAAGTTCCCCGTTTGGTCGAAGGCGATCTTCGCACAGGGCACCGTCAAGGAGACACTTGGCTCGGTCAACATCCCCGTTGTCTGTGCTGGCGCTCTCGTCAATCCAGGCGATGTAATTGTAGCCGATGACGACGGTGTCTGCGTGATCAGGCGCGAGGAGGCAGAAGACGTTGCCATCCAGGCCGAAGCGCGTGTCGCCGCCGAGGAGGCGAAACGCAAGCGGCTGGCGGCCGGCGAACTCGGCCTCGATATCTACGACATGCGCAGGCGTCTCGCCGAGAAAGGGCTGAAATATGTCTGACGGCGGGCTCGTCGGTCCGGAGGATGGCGTGCGCTGCATGTGGATGCGCGGCGGCACCTCCAAGGGCGGCTTTTTCCTCGCCGAAGAGCTACCGGTGGATCGCGACGCCTTTCTCCTGCGGGTGATGGGCTCGCCCGATTCGCGCCAGATCGATGGCATGGGCGGTGCCAACCCGCTGACGTCCAAGGTGGCGGTGGTGAAGCGCTCGTCACGGCCGGATGCCGATGTCGACTATCTTTTCCTTCAGGTCTTCGTGGACAAACCCATCGTCACCGACGCGCAGAACTGCGGCAATATCCTCGCCGGGGTCGGCCCCTTCGCCATCGAACGCGGCCTCGTCCCGGCCGAAGCCGGCGAGACCGAAGTGCGGATTTTCATGGAGAATACCGAGCAGTTGGCGACCGCGCGCGTTTCGACACCGGGCGGCAATGTGACCTATTTGGGCGATGCGCGGATCGATGGCGTTCCGGGCACCGCGGCGCCGGTGCCGATCACCTTTGCCGACACGGCAGGTTCGAGCTGCGGCGCGCTGCTGCCGACGGGCAACGCTGTCGATATCATCGACGGCGTCGAATGCACCCTTATCGATAACGGCATGCCATGCGTGGTGATGCGTGCGATCGATCTCGGCATTGCCGGCGCCGAGATGCCGGAGGCTCTCGAAGCCAATGACGATCTGCGGGTAAAGCTCGAAGCGATCCGGCTGAAGGCCGGACCGTTGATGAATCTCGGCGACGTCGCGGCCAAATCCATCCCGAAGATGACGATGGTGTCAAAGCCCATGTCCGATGGTGCGATCTCCACCCGTACCTTCATTCCGCACAAATGCCATGATGCGATCGGGGTGCTGGGCGCCGTCAGCGTCGCTACCGCCTGCCTGCTGGCGGCTGGTCCGGCAGCAGATATTGCCGTGATTCCTGATGGCGATGAAAAGCTGATCTCGGTCGAGCATCCAACCGGCGAGATGAGTGTCATCGCGACGATGCGCGACGGGCAGGTGACCAATGCCGCCGTCCTCCGGACCGCGCGCAAACTCTTCGATGGCCGGGTCTTCGGGTGAGGTGCGGGATGAGGATCGGCTTCCTCGGCTATGGCGAAGCAGGGAGGGCCTTTCATGAAAGCCTGGCACGGGATGGCTTGACCTTCGTCGCCTATGACATCAAGCTTTCCGACAATGCCAGCGGCATGCGCCAAGCCATGCTTGAGCGCGGTGCCAATCCTTGCTCTTCCATAGCTGGGCTGGCGGATGCGGATTGGGTCTTCAGCGCCGTGACCGCCGACCAGAGCCTGCGCGCCATCGAACCGCTTCTGCCGCATCTCCGACAGGGGCAGGTGGTTATCGACATCAACTCGGTCTCCCCGGACCGCAAGCGTGAGACATCGGCTCGTATCGAAGAGGCTGGCGCGCTCTATCTCGACATGGCGGTCATGGCGCCGGTGCATCCGCGCAAGCATCGGACGCCGATCCTGCTGGCTGGACCGGATGCCGAACGATTGCTGCCTGACCTTCTCGAACTCGGATTTTCCGGCTCGGTTGCCGGCGACCGGCCGGGTGCGGCGACGGCAGTCAAGATGGTGCGCTCCCTCTTCGTGAAAGGACTGGAGGCGATCACCGTCGAGACGCTCCTGGCTGCTGAGGCCTCGGGCTGCTTTGACGAGATCCTTGCGTCGATCTCCGGCTCGTTCCCCGGCCTCGATTGGCCGCGCTTTGCCGAATACCAGTTTGATCGAACGACGACCCATGGCCGAAGGCGGGCGGCGGAGATGCGGGAGAGCGCCGCTACCCTTGAGGCACTCGGCCTGTACGGTCCGCTTGCGCATGCCATCGCCGATGTTCAGGAGATCATGGGCGCGAGCGGCCACGCGACGGGCGAAGGTCTCCGTGCCATTGTGGGCGCGGCGCTGGCCAAACGCCTCGGTTGATCCCGAAATGTATACATGGCAATCAACTTCCGGGAAGGACTCGCTTTGTCGCGAGCACTTCCTTGTTGCCTGATAGCGGCATATAATCGTTTTAAAGCGCCGTCGAATGCGAGTCTCGTCGGTGCCGGGCCGGGCAATTGGCCACGAAGGGGGATGGCATGAAGCAGACCGAAGCCGCGACGCACGGCCGCCGGGCAGTGATCGAGCTCCGAGAGAAGATCCTGAGCGGGGAGTTGCAGGGCGGGCTGAGGCTCTTCGAAGTGCCCATCGCCGAACTCCTCGATATCTCCCGCACGCCGGTTCGAGAGGCCTTGTCCAGGCTCACGGAAGAGGGGCTACTCGATCGCCTGCCGAGCGGGGGATTCGTTGTTCGCCGGTTTGGCTTTGCCGATGTCATCGATGCCATCGAGCTGCGCGGCGTGATGGAGGGTATGGCAGCACGGCTGGCGGCCGAGCGTGGCGCGTCGCCGGAGGCTCTTGAAAAGATTAGAAAAACCGTTTCGCAGCTGGATCTCTGTTTTGGCGAACGGCTCGATGATGTCGACTTCGACACCTATTCCGAACTCAATGAAAATTTCCATCACCAGCTCGCGGCGCTCTGCGGCAGCGACATGATCCGGCGGGAGGTGGAGCGCGCCGGTTCGCTCCCTTTCGCTTCCCCCTCGGCCTTCCTGCCTGACAAGGCCGACATTGCCACTTTCCGCCGCTCCCTGCGCGGCGCGCAGGAGCAGCACCGGGCAATGGTGGCGGCGATCGCTGCCCGGGAAGGCACGCGGGCGGAAGCCATCGCCCGTGAGCATGCCCGGACGGCGCGGCGCAATCTTGAATACATGATGAGCGAAGACCCGGATCTGATCACCAAGGTGCGCAGCCTGGCGTTGATCCGCAGCTGATTCCCCAAAAAAGTCCAGAATTCGGCGGGATGGCGACGCGCTATCCCGCCTTTCTTTTGCCTGCAGCAGGCCGGCGAGTCGGGACTTTGCTCTTGCATTTCCTCAAAAGATGGTGCCATATGTATACATTGAATGAGGAGCCAGGGAGGAATACACAATGGCAAATTCCAGTTTGACCGAGGTTTTGAAGCAGTATCCCAATCCTGTGGAGATGCTGCGCAATTCCAAAATCGGCATGTATGTATACCCGGTCGTCGCCGGTGAGTTCACCAATTGGCGGTCCGAACAGGCCGCCTGGCGCGATTCCGCCGTGCTTTTTGACCAGTCACATCACATGGATGAACTGATCGTCGAAGGGCCGGATGCGGAGAAGTTCCTGGCCTATCACGGGATCAATTCGTTCTCGAATTTCGACCTGAACCGCGCCAAGCATTTCGTGCCGGTGACGCCCAACGGTCATGTCATCGGCGACCACATCATCTTCCGCGAGCGTCAGGACAAGTTCATCCTCGTCGGCCGTGCGCCGACATCGAGCTGGCTGCAGTTCTGCGCTGCTTATGGCAAGTGGAATGTACGCATCAAGCACGACCCGCGGTCGCCGTCACGGCCGGAAGGCGAGCGGGTGATCCGCACGCATTACCGCTATCAGATCCAGGGCCCGGATGCGCCGAAGATCTTCGAGAAGATGAATGGCGGCCCAATCCCCGAGATCAAGTTCTTCCATGTTGACTGGATCAATGTCGGTTCCAAGAAGGTGCAGGCGCTACGTCACGGCATGTCCGGCGCGCCGGGCCTGGAAATCTGGGGTCCATACGAGGACAAGAGCTACATCCTGTCCTGCATTCTCGAGGCGGCGAAGGACGCCGGTGTCAATCTCGTCCGTTGCGGCAGCCGAGCCTATTCGACCAACACGCTGGAATCCGGCTGGATCCCGTCGCCGCTGCCCGGCATCTATAGTGGCGACGGCATGCTTGCGGCCTATCGCGACTGGCTGGGCGCCGACAGCTATGAGGCGATCGGTGCGATCGGCGGATCTTACGTGTCCGACAATATCGAGGACTATTACGTCAATCCGTTCGAGCTCGGCTACGACTTCTATATCGGCTGGAAGAAGGACGATTTCGTCGGCAAGGCAGCGCTCGAAAAGATGAAGGGGCAGACGCACCGCAAGAAGGTGACGTTTGAGTGGAATGCCGAAGATGTCGTCGACGTCATCGCCTCGGCCTTCCGCCCGGGCGAGGATCACTACAAGTGGATCGACTTCCCGCAGCCCAACTATGCCTCGACCAGCGCCGACATGATCCTCAAGGGCGGTAAGCAAGTCGGCATGTCGATGTTCAATGGCTATTCCTACAACGAGCGCTGCTTGCTCTCGCTGGGAATCGTCAATCACGACATCCAGGTCGGCGACGTTCTCACGCTGGTCTGGGGTGAACCGAACGGCGGCTCCGGCAAAACCTCGACCGAGCGTCACAAGCAGAAGGAAATCCGGGTCCGGGTGTCGCCAACGCCCTATGCAGCGGAAGCCCGTGCAAACTACGCCGACAGCTGGCGGACCAAGAAAGCGTCTTGAGGTCGCCCCGGAACGACTGAGCGGCAATGGGACGGCGCCCTAGGGGGCGCCGTTCTTCTTTGTCCGCGCAAATGCATCGACGACGGTCAGAAGCTGTTCCGGTTATTACTCCTGGGATCGTCGGTCACGCGATGCAGTGTATAGATGTCCGAGCGTGCCAGCCGTCGCCATGGGCGCGCCGGATGGTCGGGGTCATTCGCGGTGACCGTCGCCGCGGCTATGGAGGGAGTGCCGTCATCGGCGCATTGAGCGGCCCAACGCCCATCGGGCGCGGCTATGCCGGAGGGTGCAACAGTACTTTGCGGAGCATGGGCGGAGAAGCTTACCCAGTATGAATTGCTTGCGGCGTGCCCCACGGCCTCGGCAAAGAAGGTGAGTGCATTCGGCTGCAGTTCTCCGGTGGTCGAAAACAGCACGCAATCGACGTCGAGCGCCTCATACTCAATGAATATCTCCGGATAGTGTGTCTCCATGCCGAGCGCGCAGCCGAAGCGGAGTCCATCCACAACGAACGTGACGGGTCCCGTGCCGGGGGCGTACATGAACGAGATCTTGGTATGCGACAACATCCGCTCGTCATAGCGCGTTGCCAGCTCGCCTTTGTCGGAGATGACGTAAAGGCTGTTGTGAGGCCGATGTGGTGGGTTCAGCCGATGCTGGCAGCCGATAACAACCCACAGCCCGAGTTGACGAGCGAGCCGGCTAACGCTTATCAGCTCGTCGTGGAGAACCTGCCAGTCAGCCCGCGTCCAATCAGAGGGCCCGATCTCCCGGGGGCCGCTGGCAGACATTATTCGTTTGCCAGGTGAGCAAATGGCTCCTTCGGGAAAATGGATAAGCCGCGCCCCTGTCTTTTCGGCCTGGCGCATCAGGCCTCGCACTTCGGCACTGGCGGCACGCAACTGGTCGGCGTCGCTTGGGTCGTCCCGCAGGGATACTTGCGCGACGGCCAGCTTCACCGAAGGGGCAGTGACTGGGGGTTCATCGGAAAGCGTCTGGCGAATGTAGCGGAGGGCCGTTGTGTAGGATTCGCCGGTTTTCGCGGCACGGGCGCGCACGCGGCGTTTGAGATTTCGATTTTGCGTCATGGTCGAGGCCTTTCACGTCCCGGACGCAAGTTCCCCAGCAACGGCGCCCGGCACGATAGGACCAAGCCAATGATCCGAGACCGAGGTCCCTTTGCCTCCGTCGAAGGTCACGCTGGGGGTGAGCCGGGAAGGTTGGGCGTGGATCACGCCAGGCTCAAAATGCGACCCAGGCCGTGATTCGTCAATGTGGTCATCCAGACGCGCCTTCATACGCTCAGATGCTTCACCAGCGTTTCCGGCGAGGCCAACAGATCCTCCGACGGGGCCCTGTAAACGATGCCGCCGCGCTCCAGAACGACGACCTCGTCGGTTAGTGGCAGAACCTTGCGGGCCTTCTGTTCGACAATGATGGCCGACATGCCTTCATCGGTGACGATCTTTCGGATTGCGGCGAGGAGTTCATCGACGATGATCGGCGCCAGGCCTTCGAGGGGCTCGTCGAGCAGCAGGAGTCTTGGGTTCAGCATCAATGCCCGACCGACGGCGAGCATCTGCTGTTCGCCGCCGGAAAGCTGGTTGCCAAGGTTGCTCTTGCGCTCGCGAAGCCGCGGAAACATGCCGTAGACACGTTCGACGCCCCAGGGGCCGGGTCGGGCGATGGCGGTGAGGTTCTCCTCGACCGTCAGTGAGCGGAAGATATTGCGCTCCTGCGGCACCCAGCCGATGCCGAGCGCCGCCCGGAATTCGGCGCGGTGACGGCTGATGTCCTGGCCGCCAAAATGGATATAGCCGGCATGGCGCGTGGTGACGCCGATGATGGAATTGAGCAGCGTCGTCTTGCCGGCGCCGTTGCGTCCGAGCAGCGCCAGGGACTTGCCCTCGTCGAGCGCGAGATCGACTTGTGCCAGAACCCGGGCCCCGCCATAGCCGGCGACAAGTTTTTCAAGTCGGAGGAGTTCGGCCATCAGGCATCCTCCCCGAGATAGATCGCCTTCACATTGGGATCCTTGGAGATTTCAGCCACGGTGCCCTCGGCGAAAAGGGCGCCCTGGGCCAGCACCGAAATGCGGTCGGCGAAGGAGAAGACAAGGTCCATATCGTGCTCGATCAACACGACCGTCACGTCGGATGGCAGGTCACGGACGATGGCGAGCACTTCGTGGCGTTCTTCCTCGGGCACACCGGCCGCCGGCTCATCGAGCAGCAGGACCCTCGGACGGGTGGCGATGGCGAGCGCGATCTCCAGCAAACGCTGTTTGCCATAGGGCAGCAGCGTCGTTGGGAGACCCATGACATCGGCAAGACCGAAGCGTTCGAGCAGACCCGCAGCTTCCGCAGCGAGATCCTTCTGCGAGGCGAGGGCGGCGAAAAAGCGATTGCCGCGACCTTGGCGTTCCGAGATTGCCAGCATCACGGATTCGAGCGGTGTGAAATCGTCGAAGAGCTGGTTGATCTGAAACGTGCGCGAGAGACCTCGGCCGACGCGCGCGTGGGCGGAAATCCCGGTGATCTCCTCGCCGTTGAGGAAGACCTGTCCAGAGGTCGGCAACAGCACGCCCGTGAGAAGGTTGATGATCGTGGTCTTGCCGGCTCCGTTCGGCCCGATCAAGGCATGGCGGGCGCCGGGGGCAACCTTGAGCGACACATCGTTGGTGGCGACGAAGCCGCCGAAATTGCGCTTCAGATTGCGGGTCTCGAGCGCGAAGGTCATGTGTCACCTCCCGCCTGCTTTGCCGGGCGAAGCTTTCTCATAAGGGCGGGCAGCGCGGTTTGCCAACGGGTGATGCGGTCGCGGCCGACCAGGACGATGATGATCAGGATCAGCCCGATCCAAAACATCCAGTATTGCGGGGTGATCAGCGACAGGTAGTCGCGCAGGACGGTGAAGATGACTGCGCCGACGAGGCCACCATAGAGATAGCCAGCGCCACCGATTACGAGGACAAGCAATACGTCAGCGGAGCGGTGGAAAGCCAGGACATCGGGCGACACGAAGCTGTTGATCTGGGCGAGCAATGCGCCGGCAATGCCGGCATAGACGGCCGAGATCGTGTAGATCGCGACGATGCGGCGGTTGGGCGAGACGCCCAGCATTTCGGCGCGGCGCGAGTTGCGCTTGATCGCCTTCAGCGACAGACCGAAGGGCGAGTGCACGATGCGGCGCGCGACATAGGTGAGCACGATCAGCACGACCAGCGTGTAGATATAGGCGGTTTGGCCCCAGAGATCGAATTCGAACAGGCCGAGGATCGGTGTGATCGTCACGCCGTTCAGGCCGTCGGCGCCGCCGGTCAGCCAAGCGGCTTGATTGGCAGCCTCCGCCAGCAGCATGGCGACGCCGAAGGTGGTCATCAGGCGGGTGAGGTCGGAGCCGCGCAACACCAGGAAGCTGGTTACGAAGCCAAAGATCCCGGCTGCCAATCCCGCAGCGATGAGCCCGAGTACCGGCTCGGTCGAGACATGGATCGAGAACAGGCCAGCTGCATAGGCGCCCACGCCAAAGAAGGCTGTATGGCCAAGCGAGACGATGCCGGCATAGCCCAGGATCAGGTCGAGCGAGATCGCAAAGAGCGCAAGGATGGCGATCTCGGTCAGGATCAGCGATTTGCCGGGGAGTATGAAGATGGCTGCCAGGGCGACAAGCCAGATCGCGATTTCCCATATCCGCCAGCCGCTTGCGCGGGAAAGCTGAATCTCTGCGCGAAGCGTTGCGTTGTCTGTATTCTCCTTCATCGGCCGCCCTCACGCGAGAACAGGCCGTGTGGGCGGAAGACGAGGACCAGCACCATCAAACCGTAGATAATGAATGCCCCGACCGCGGGTAGGTAATATTTGCCGGCGACATCGGCGATACCCAGCAGCAAGGCCGCGATGAACGGACCGGTGATGGAGGAGGTGCCGCCGACAGTGACGACGATCATGAAATAGATCAGGAATTTGAGCGGGAAGTTCGGATCGAGCCCCATGAGGTCGCCGCCAAGCGCACCCCCTAATCCGGCAAGGCCGGAACCGAGCGCGAAAGTCAGTGCGAAGATCAGCGATGTGTTGATGCCGAGGCCGCGCGCCACCCGGCCATCATCCACCGCGGCGCGGAGCTGACTGCCGAAGCGTGTGCGGGTGAGGGCGAGTTGCAGTCCGACGGCGAGAAGCGCGCAGATGACGATAATGAAGAGCCGGTAGCGGCCGATGCCAATGCCTAGGAAATAGAATCGCCCCTGCAACTCCGGCGGCAGATTGAACATCTGCTGCTGGCCGCCCATGAAGTAGTCGACCGCGGAAATCGCCATGAAAACGAGGCCGATCGAAAACAGGACCTGGTCGAGATGCGAGGCGGAGTAGAGCCGGCGATAGAGCAGGCGCTCGAGGATGACTCCGATTATGGCCGTGACGAGGAAAGCCGCAGGCAGGCACCAGTAGAAGGAGATGCCGTAGCGGTTCATCATGACGACGGTCACATAGCCGCCCGCCATGGCAAAGGCGCCATGGGCGAGGTTCACGAAGTTCATCAGTCCAAGGGTGATGGAGAGGCCGCAGGCCAGGATGAATAGCAGCATGCCATAGGCAATGCCGTCAAAGAGGATTGTCAGCATGTTTCACTGGTCCAGAGCCTGGCGGGCGGCGGGGTGCCGCCGCCCGAGGCAGTCACGTCACTTCGCGAAAGGATCCTTGATCTTCTCGTATTTGGCAAATTCGACATTGTACATCTCGCCGTCGACTTCCTTGACCTCGCGGATGTAGATGTCCTGGATCGGGTCGCGGGTGGCGGCGTCGATCGACATCGGCCCGCGGGGGCTGACCCAGGACTGGCCCTTCATCGCCTCGATCAGCTTGGTGCCATCGGTGTCGCCGCCGGTCTTTTCGAGTGCGAGGTAGGCAAGCTGCATGGCGTCGTAGCCGCCCACGGACATGAAGTTCGGCCGCATGTTGTTGTTGGTCTTGCGCACTTCGGCCACATAGGCCTTGTTCTCAGGGCTGTCATGATTGGCCGAATAGAAATGGCCTGTAATGACGCCCAAGGCTGCCGGGCCCATGCCCTGCAGGAGGTCGTCGTCGGTGACGTCGCCGGTCGCGATCAGCTTGATTCCGGCATCCTTCAGGCCGCGTTCGGCGAACTGCTTCATGAAGATTGCGCCCTGGCCCGAGGGAACAAAGACGAACAGCGCATCCGGCTTGGCATCGAGCACGCGCTGCAGGAACGGGGCGAAATCAGGGTTCTGCAGCGGCACGCGGATCGACTCGACGATCTCGCCGCCCTTTTCCTTGTAGGCGTCAACGAAACCCTTCTCGATATCAATGCCGGGGCCGTAATCGGTCACCAGCGTTACCGTCTTCTTGATTCCGCTTTCCATCGCCCAGACGGCCACAGGCACAGCCGACTGCGGGCCAGCCATGCTGGTGCGGGCATAGTATTCAGATTTGGTGGTGATGATCGAGGTCGTGGCCGAGGTGATGATTGCCGGGATCTTCGCCTGGCTGAGCAGCGGCGCGACAGAAAGCGCCAGCGGCGTGAGGCCGAAGCCCATCAGCAGGCTGACGCCGTCGCCGGTGATCAGTTCCTGGGCGATGCGGCGGGTCTGGTCGGCCACACCGCCATCGTCGCGAAGCACGACCTCGACCGTCTTGCCGCCCGCCGTGTTGCCCTTGAGCGCCATGAACGCGTTGATGCCGGCCTGAACCTGGCGACCCGTCGAGGCGAAGGGCCCCGTCATCGGCAGGATCAGGCCCACCTTTGCGGTTTCCGCGGCGAATGCCGGGGTCTTGACGAAAGCGGCCGCCATGGTGCCGGCGATGAAAAGTCTTCTGGTAATCATTCAAGTTCCTCCCAAAGAACCAAATTAGGCCGTCGTCACTGGGCTCCCCAAAGCACTTGCTCTATCGACCAGTCCGTTTCCTCCGCGGTCGGATGGCGCGAGCGCCCTTGTTGCCGGGTATCGTGCCCACCATCAGTCAGCGACGAATGCCATGATCCGATGATGGTCTGAAGCGTATGGCACCTCACGGGGACCGACAATGACGTTCTGCTTTCGGCGTATAAGCCCAGGTTACAGCTCACTCGTTTTTCGCCGTCCTGATCACGCCGAAGGATTTGGAAACATCGAGCGAAGGAGCTTTTTATGTATGCAGAACTCCCTTCAATCCTCCGCGGTGACGCTGGAAGTCCTCTGATCTACCGTCTTGGCATCGACGAGCGTATACACGGCGCTGACGCGCTGCAAGCAGGAGAGCGATTAATTCAGCGTAGCTGCCGATGGCCGGATACCTCTGCGCCCGCATCAGGCGGCAAGGCCAGGAAGCGTAGCGAGGACAGGATGCCGATGAGGCCGAGGATGATGAAAGCCCAGCGGAAGTCGACAAGCGGCGTGCCTTCGTCCCCCCGTATCAGGCCTGAAAGGTTCAGGATGGCGGCGGCGACCGCGACGCCCAGTAGCATCGAGACCTGCTGCAGCATGCTTGACAGGGTCGAGGCCGAACTGCGCTGTGCGGGCGTGATATCGGCAAAGCCGATCGTGTTGAGCGCCGTAAATTCCATCGAGCGCGATAGACCCGCCAGGAAGAGCAATGGGAGACCGATCGCCTCCGGGGTGGTGGGGGTGAGGAAACCGCAGGCGACGATCGACCCACTGGCAATCAAGCCGTTGGCGACCAGGACTTGGCGGAAGCCGAAGGCCTTGAGGGTCCGTGTCGTAACTGTCTTCATAGCGAGGTTGCCGGCGAAATAGACCAGCAGGTAGCTGCCTGCGCGGATCGCGTCATAGCCGAAGCCGACCTGCAAAAAGAGCGGGATGAGGAAGGGCGTGGCATTGATCGACGTCCGCAGCGCGGTGCCGGCAGAGAGTGTCGAAAGTGCGAAGGTCTGGACGCGGAAAGCCGAGAGATCGAGCAGGGGATTGGCGACCCGGCGGAAATGCCAGGTGGCGGCGACCCCGAGAACGATACCGACCGCGAGCAGAACCGCCACGAGCGGCAGCGCCGCCGTGCCCTGGGTAAAGGCTTCGAGCCCGGCCAGCAGCATGGTGAGGCCTAGCGCGGAGAGTAGGAAGCCGGGAATGTCGAGCTGGCCAGCATTCTCTTCCCGCAGATCGGGCACAAAGCGCCAGACCAGGACGAGGCCGATGAGACCGATCGGGACGTTGATATGGAAATTCCAGTGCCACGAAAAATAGGTGGTGATGAGGCTGCCGATTACCGGACCGATCACCGGGGCGATCAAGGCTGGCCAGGTGATTAGCGCGACGGCATTGACCAGCTCGGATTTCGGCGCGTTCTTGAGCACGATCACTCGGCCCACCGGTGTCATCAGCGCGGCGCCGAAGCCTTGTATCGCTCGTGCCACGATGAACTGCTCGAGATTTGCAGACAGGCCGCAGAAAAGTGATGCCACCGTAAAGGTCGCGATCGAGATCATGAAGATGTTGCGCGCGCCATATCGGTCGCCGAGCCATCCCGACAGTGGAATGAATGCGGCCATGGTGAGCAGATAGATCGTGAGCCCGATGCTCATCGAGACGGGCGCGACGCCAAACTCCTGGCCCATCTGGGGCAGCGAAGTGACGACGATCGTTCCATCGAGCAACTGCATGAAGAACGACACCGCCACGACCAGCGCGACAAGCCTGGCGCGGCCCGCATCGAGCGGGGGCTCTGAATCACTTGCGGAATTTGTCATGTGCCAAGGCTAGACCGGAAACGGCTCTGGATGGAATAGGCGGATGGGTCGCGCGACACTCTGACCTGCCGGTTCAGATGCCACCCTCCTTGACCGATTCCATGGCGACCGCGGTCGAGGTGCTCGCGACATGCGGCAGGCTGGAGATTTTCTCGCCGAGCACCTGCCGGTAACGCCTGATGTCGGTTGTCCGCACCTTGAGGAGATAATCGATGCGGCCGGCGATCATGTGGCATTCTTCGACCTCGCGGATCTTGCGGACCGCCACATTGAACTCGCGCAGCGCTTCCTCCTTGGTGTCCGAGAGCTTGACCTCCGCGAAGGCAATGTGGTCGCGGCCGAGCTTGCGGTGGCTGATGCGGGCATGGAAACCCTCGATGTAGCCTTCGTCGACCAGGCGCTTGAGCCGCACCTGGCACGGCGTCTTGGAGAGGCCGACGACGGTTGAGAGGTCGGTGATGCTCATCCGGCCATCCATCGCGAGAGCATCCAGGATGCGATGGTCGAATTGGTCTATTTCACTGCCTTGCGTGTTCATGACGGGTGGATTCTCCATAATGCGCCAAATAATCAGGAGAAACATATCATGCTTGGAGAAAATCCAGCCAGAAAGAATTCTGACTCAGTGATAGGTTCCCGCCAATTCTGAAATTTGGTTCGTCAGGTCCGGCCGGGGCGGCAGTTGGAGCGCAAATCTGCTAGGCTCCTCTCGCGCCGGCTGGCAATATGGCGAGCCGTCAATGGGAGAGCTTGGCGATGAATATCCAGCCCGTCGATCGCAAACAGGACCTTTTCGCTGACTTCGCGCCGCCGATCCGGCCGCAGTCGCCGCTGCGGCAGGCGATCACGGCGGCTTATCGACGCGACGAGACGGAAACAGTTCTGCCGCTGATCGATGCGGCGACGTCCTCTCCACGGCTCAAGGAGGCTGCGGCGCGCACGGCCCGCAAGCTGATCAGTGCACTTCGTGCCAAGCATAAGGGCTCCGGGGTCGAGGGCCTGGTCCACGAATATTCGCTGTCCAGCCAGGAAGGCGTGGCGCTGATGTGCCTGGCAGAGGCGCTTCTCCGGATTCCCGACGACGACACGCGCGATGCGCTGATCCGCGACAAGATCTCGGAGGGCGACTGGCGCTCGCATCTCGGCGGTTCGAAGTCGCTGTTCGTCAATGCCGCGACCTGGGGCCTTGTCGTGACCGGCAAGCTCACGTCCACCGTCAACGACCGCAGCCTCTCGGCGGCGCTGACGCGCCTCATCGCCCGCGCCGGCGAGCCGGTGATCCGCCGCGGCGTCGACATGGCGATGCGGATGATGGGCGAGCAATTCGTGACCGGCGAGACGATCGAGGAGGCGCTCAAGCGTTCCCGGACGCTCGAAGCCAAGGGCTTCCGCTATTCCTACGACATGCTGGGTGAGGCGGCCACGACCGGTGCCGATGCTGCGCGCTACTATCGCGACTACGAGAACGCCATCCACGCCATCGGCAAGGCGTCCGATGGACGTGGCATCTATGAGGGCCCAGGCATTTCGATCAAGCTCTCGGCGCTGCATCCCCGCTATTCCCGTTCGCAGGCGAGCCGCGTGATGAGTGAACTGGTGCCCAAGGTGAAGGCGCTGGCCCTCATCGCCAAGGGCTATGACATCGGCCTCAACATCGACGCCGAGGAGGCCGATCGTCTCGAACTGTCGCTCGATATCCTGGAAGAGCTCTGCCTCGACCGCGAATTGTCCGGCTGGAACGGCATGGGCTTTGTGGTTCAGGCCTACGGCAAGCGCTGCCCGTTCGTCATCGACTACGTCATCGACCTCGCGAAGCGCGCGAACCGCCGCATCATGGTCCGGCTCGTCAAGGGCGCTTATTGGGATGCCGAGATCAAGCGGGCACAGGTCGAGGGCCTGGAAAGCTTCCCGGTCTTCACCCGCAAGATCTACACCGACATTTCCTACATCGCCTGCGCGAAGAAGCTGCTCGCGGCGACCGATTATGTCTTCCCGCAATTTGCCACCCATAATGCGCAGTCACTGGCGGCGATCTATCATCTCGCTGGCGGCGATTTCCAGGTCGGCAAATACGAGTTCCAATGCCTGCATGGAATGGGCGAGCCGCTCTATGACGAGGTCGTCGGCAAAGAAAATCTCGATCGGCCGTGCCGTATCTATGCGCCGGTCGGCACGCACGAGACGCTGCTCGCCTATCTCGTTCGCCGTCTGCTGGAGAATGGTGCGAACTCATCCTTCGTCAACCGTATCGCCGATCCGAATGTCTCGATAGACGAGTTGACCACGGATCCCGTCGATGTGGCCTGCGCGCTGCCAACGCCGGGCGCAGGCCATGACAAGATCGCTCTGCCGGCAGCAATCTTCGGTGCACGCAAGAACTCGCATGGGCTCGATCTATCGAACGAGGCGGGTCTCGCTCAGCTTGCCGACGCGCTGAAGGCATCCACCGAGATCCGCTGGGAGGCTCGTCCGCTGCTGGCTGGGACGACGCTGCCCGGCGAGGCGCTGCCGGTGCGCAATCCCGGCGATCGCCGCGATGTCGTCGGCATGGTCGAGGAAGCCTCCGATGATGCGTCGCGGACGGCCGTGGCGCTCGCTGCAAACCGCGCCGCCGAGTGGACCTCCATATCACCTGCCGATCGTGCCGCCTGCCTCGAACGTGCCGCCGATGCGATGGAAGGCAAGATCGAGACGCTGCTCGGCCTGATCATGCGGGAAGCCGGCAAGTCGGCGCCCAACGCCATTGCCGAGGTGCGCGAAGCCGTGGACTTCCTGCGCTATTATGCCGAGCAGGCGAAGAGGACGCTCGGCCCGGGCCACAAGCCGCTCGGTCCGGTCGTCTGCATCAGCCCGTGGAACTTCCCGCTGGCGATCTTCACCGGACAGGTCGCGGCCGCGCTGGTGGCGGGCAATCCGGTGCTGGCGAAGCCCGCCGAAGAGACGCCGCTGATTGCAGCCGAAGCTGTTCGATTGCTGCACGCGGCCGGTGTGCCGCAGGCAGCGCTGCAGTTCCTGCCGGGTGACGGCCGCGTCGGCGCCGCGCTGGTTGGCGCTCCAGAGACCGCGGGCGTCATGTTCACGGGCTCGACGGAAGTGGCGCGCCTGATCCAGGCGCAGTTGGCAGACAGGCTTTCACCCTCGGGGAAGCCGATCCCGCTGATCGCCGAGACTGGCGGCCAGAATGCGATGATCGTGGATTCCTCGGCTTTGGCTGAACAGGTCGTTGCTGATGTCATCGCTTCGGCTTTCGATAGCGCCGGACAGCGTTGTTCAGCACTCCGCGTGCTGTGCCTGCAGGAAGATGTCGCGGAGCGGACGCTCACCATGCTCAAGGGCGCGCTGCAGGAACTCGCGATCGGCCGCACGGACAGCCTCTCGGTCGATGTCGGCCCCGTCATCACGGAAGAGGCCAAGGGTGTCATCGAAAAGCACATCGAGGCGATGCGGACCCTTGGCCGACCGGTGGAGCAGGTCGTTCTGCGTGGCGATACCAACGAAGGCACTTTCGTGCCGCCGACCATCATCGAGCTCGACAAGCTTTCCGACCTCAAGCGCGAGGTCTTCGGCCCGGTCCTCCACGTCATCACCTACAAGCGCGAGGAGATCGACCGGCTGATCGACGATATCAATGCGACCGGTTACGGCCTGACCTTCGGGCTGCATACGCGCCTTGACGAGACGATCGCCCATGTCACCAACCGCATCAAGGCCGGCAATATCTATGTGAACCGCAATGTCATCGGTGCGGTCGTCGGCGTACAGCCGTTCGGCGGACGCGGCCTCTCGGGCACTGGCCCAAAGGCAGGCGGCCCGCTCTATCTCGGCCGTCTCGTCCAGACGCCGCCGGTGCCGCCGCATTATAGCTCCGTCCATCTCGATCCGGCGCTGCTCGATTTCGCGCTCTGGCTCGACGGCAAGGGCGAGAGGGATGCGGCGGAAGATGCGCGAGACCTCGGTAGTTCCTCGGCGCTTGGTCTCCAGTCCGAGCTTCCGGGGCCGGTCGGCGAACGGAACATCTATGCGCTGCATGCCCGCGGCCATGTGCTGCTCGCGCCGCAGACACAGGCCGGGCTTTACCGCCAATTGGCGATCTCGCTTGCGACCGGCAATCGTGTGTCTGTCGACGCCGAGAGCGGCCTGCAGGAGGTGCTGTCCGGGATGCCCTCGTCGGTGACCGCGCGGATTGCCTGGATCGATGACTGGGCGATGGCAAGTCCTTTTGCCGGCGCATTGGTCGAAGGCGACGCAGAGCGAGTCCGGTCGGTCAACAAGAAGATCGCGCGCCTGCCGGGGCCGCTGGTGCTGGTCCAGTCCGCGTCGACGGACGACATTGCCAAGGGCAATGCTTATGCGCTGAACTGGCTGCTCGAGGAGGTCTCGACCTCAATCAACACAGCAGCGGCGGGCGGCAATGCGAGCCTCATGAGCATCGGCTGATCCTGCCAGGAACTGTCAGCACCATCGCGCAATTTCGGGTGGCGGGGGAGGTTGCTTCTCCGCTAACCTTTGAGTCTCGCCAGAGACTTGGCGTGATGAATGGAGACGGCAGGTGAAGAAGGTACATTCGGTTCCCGCGGCGAAGGCGCGGGCCATCTGGATGCGGGCGCAGCGGCTGGATGAGGCCGAGCCGTTCGGCGGCGGACCGGAGGCGACGAAGGCGGCGGTCGAACATCTTGGCTATGTGCAGATCGATACGATCAACGTCATCGAGCGCAGCCACCACCATATCCTGTTCACGCGCATCCCGACTTATCGCCGCGAGGATCTTACTGCTGCGCAGACCAACGACAAATCCGTGTTCGAGTATTGGACGCATGCGCTGTCCTATGTGCCGGTGCGCGACTACCGCTTCTTCATCCCGGCGATGAAGCTTCACAAGACCAAGCCGGACAGCTGGTTTGGCTCGGTCACCCCGAAAGACTACCGCGCGCTACTTCGCCGCATACGCAACGAAGGCGCTCTCTCGATCCGCGACATCGACGACGACGTGCTGGTGGAAAAGGATCATCCCTGGGCGAGCAAGAAACCGTCCAAGCGGGCAATGCAGCTCGGTTTCTACACCGGCGACCTCGTCGTCAGCCGCCGCGACGGTATGCTGAAGACCTATGAGCTTACCGAGAGGCACTTCGGCTGGGATCGGCCCAAGCCCGCCTCCGACACGCAATATGCACAATATCTGCTCGATCGGGCGCTGCTTGCTCAGGGCATCGTGAGCCTCGATTCCATCTGCTACGGTGGGCTGAAGTGGAAGGCCAAGGTGCAGTCCTTGATCAATGGCGCAGTCCGCCGCAAGGAATTGCTGCCGGTCGAGATTGAGGGTGCTGAGGGCATGAAGCACTGGGTCGCGCCCGAAGCACTCGAACAGGCGCCAACTGGCGGCGCTGAGGGCCGCGTCCATATCCTCTCGCCCTTTGATCCGCTCGTCATCCAGCGGCCACGCTTCAAGATGCTGTTCGGCCACGACCATCGCTTCGAGGCCTATGTGCCGGCGCCGAAGCGCGTGCTTGGCTATTTCGCGCTGCCGGTGACTGTTGGCGATGAAGTGGTCGCGGCGCTCGACCTCAAGACGGATCGCAAGGACGGCAAAGTGCTGATCCAGAAATGGACCTGGCTCAATGGCGGCGAGCGGGAAGGGCACAAGGGCCTGATTGAAGCCGAGCTTGGTCGCTTCGAGCGGTTCCAACTCGCTTCCGCACCGGAGGCGTGATTGCCTCCGGCAGTCGTCGCGATCAGCCGCGATCGATCTTGTCAATAAAGGTCCTGAGTTCGTCGGGTGCAATGCGGACGATGTGCTTCTCTTCCGGGTAAGCGCCGCTTTCGACATCGGCAACATATTCCCTGAAGGCGGCGATGCGCTCGTTCTGCAGCCGGTCATATTCGGCGGCGAAGTTGCGGTAGACCTTGGAGTGGCGGGGCATGTGACCGCGATTGGTGCCCAAGATGTCTTCCGCAAAGAGGTACTGCGCGTCACAGCCTGTGCCGGCGCCCATCGACAACATGACAAGGCTGGTGCGCTTGGAAATGGCTTCGGCGACTTCGACGGGTACGACTTCGATCTCGGCGCCGAAGGCACCTGCCTTTTCGAGTTCCTTGACCGCGTCCCAGATCTGGAGCGCCGAGTCCGCGGTCTTGCCGACGGCCTTCCAGCCACCGGTCCAGGTCTTGCGCGAGGGGATGAGGCCGACATGACCGATGACGGGGATTGCCTCGTCCGCCATGCGCTTGATTGTGGCATAGCTCGCAGAGCAATAGACGGCATCCGCGCCACCCTTGTACATCTTGAACGCCCAGCGGACGAAATCGTCGCCGGTGCCGATCTCGAAGAAATTCTCGCCCGGCATGGTGAAGAGGGTGGGGGCGACTTCGCGGTAGCGCGGGTCGATGCAGAGGTCGGGCGGGACAGAGACGATGTCGATGCCGGCCTTCTCAGCGGCTTCCGCTTCTTCTAGCGTCAGGACGCGCAGCATGGTCAGCTGGCGCTTGCCTTTCATGGCGCGGAGATCCGCGACGGTGGGGCGGTTCTTTCTCATTTCTGTTCCTCCCGGAGTTTGTTTATGCGGCAAGTAGCGCCTTCAGCTTTGTATCTGCGGATGCAAGCTGGGCAGGATCCGGATGCGCGCGCTTTGCGATCAGCATCTCGGCGAGGCGGATGTCGCGGGCCACTGCATTGCCGGTGCCGATGCCGCTTGCGGCGACAAGGCGGCCGTCAGCGGCGAGGTTGAAGAGGATGAAGGCGCCATCGCCGAGGTCGCGACGGACGGTAGTCGTGCCTTCATCCGAGAGGCCGGCGACCTGCAGGCCAAGCGCATATTGGTCGGACCAGAACCACGGCACGGCATCGATGACTGCTTCGCTGCCGGCGAGGTTTACGGCCGCGACGCGGGCATGGTCATGCGTGCTGCGCCAGGACTCGAGGCGGATTCGCCGCCCGCCGAAGAGTTCGGTCGGAAACGAGGCGCAGTCTCCCACGGCGAAGATGGCGGGATCGGACGTCCGGAGGTGCCTGTCCACCGAGATGCCGTTCTCGATCGTCAGGCCCGCGGCCTCGGCGAGGGCTGTGTTCGGGAGAGCACCGATGCCGATGACAACGAGGTCGGCCCGCAGTTCGCTGCCGTTGGAGAGTTCGATCCGTGCCTGCTCGCCAGTATCGGTGATCGCGCGCAGTCCCGTACCGGTTAGCACGCGGGCGCCGTGGGCCTCATGCTCACGCTGGATGACTTCTGCAATCTCGGCCGGGACGCCGCGCATCAGAAGCCGTGGCTGGGCTTCGACGATTGTGACATCACAGCCACGCTTGCGTGCCGAGGCGGCGATCTCGAGGCCGATAAATCCCCCACCAATGATGACGATGTGGCCGCCGCGCTCCAGGCGCTGGCGAATATCGAGGGAGTCATCAAAGGTGCGGAGATAGATGCAATGCCTGATGTTCTCGGCCATCGGCAGGCGGCGCGGGCTGGCGCCGGTGGCGATGACGAGTTTGTCGTAGGAGAGCTCACTGCCGCTGTCGAGCTGTACTGTTTTGGTGTCTCGGTCAATCGAGGTGGCCCGAACGGATTCCAGGAAATCGATACTCAAAGTCTCCAGAATGTCGGGCGCAATGATCGTCCGCGGTCCTGGGACATCGGCTTCCGTCAGCGCTTCCTTGGAAAGCGGCGGACGCTCGTAGGGCAGGTGCGCCTCATCGCCAATCAGCGTGATGTGGCCGTCGAAGCCATTCTCTCGCAGCAGCAATGCAGTACGGCCGCCGGCTTCGCCTGCGCCGATGATCACAATGCCGCTGTGGCTCATAGCTTCCCCCCAGAAAAAGAACGTCACGCGAGCCCGATGAAGACGTCGCCGCCTTCGACTTTGACCGGATAGGTGGCAAGGTCGATGCACACCGGTGCACCCTTGGCCGCACCGGTCCTATAGTTGAACCGACCGTTGTGCTTTGGACATTCGATGATGTCGTCCATAACGAGGCCATCGGCGAGATGTACCTTTTCATGCGTGCAAAGCCCATCGGTCGCGAAGTATTCGTCATCAGGCGAACGATAGATCGCGAACGTCCTGCCGGCGTGGTCGAAGCGGATCACATCCTCCTCGTCGACGTCATCCGCCGCGCAGGCGCGTACCCATTCAGTCATGTCAGTCTCCGGTAGAAGTTGCGGGCCATCTGGCCCGCGAAAATGGCAGGATTATTCCGCGGCCGCGCCAACCGGCATGTCGTGGAATTCCATCCGGTACGGCCGGGCCGTCGGTGGCAGTTCGCGCTTGAGGTAGAAATCCTCGTAGCGCAGCTGGCGCTTCACGATCGGCCACACTTCCTTGTAGGCGTGCCAGATCGACGGGTTCGGTGTCGGCAGATCGTGCTTGATCAATTCATGCAGCTTCGGCAGGGCGTGATACGGCACCATGGGGAACATGTGATGTTCGACATGGTAGTTCATGTTCCAGTAGATGAACCGGCTGATCGGGTTCATGTAGACCGTGCGGCTGTTGAGGCGATGATCGACCACATTGTCGGCAAGCCCGATATGCTGCAGCAGACCGGTCATGACCATGTG
This sequence comes from Rhizobium sp. SRI_017, assembly GCF_057586295.1. Lineage (NCBI taxonomy): Bacteria > Pseudomonadati > Pseudomonadota > Alphaproteobacteria > Hyphomicrobiales > Rhizobiaceae > Rhizobium > Rhizobium sp. SRI_017. The sequence goes on from NZ_JBYCZP010000003.1 coordinate 139,042, forward strand.
CCAGCAGCCGTAGAGACGCGGCAGACCGACGAGCATCAGCGGCAGGAACGACCACATGTAAAGCGAGAGCGCGACAGTGGCGATGTAGATGGCCATATGCCAGCGGGCGACGGTGATGGCTTTGCCGCGTTCCATCTCGGGAATATAGGTCTTTTCCTCTTCGCTGAGATTGCCCAAGGCGTTGCGCGACAGCGTCAGGATCGAAAGATAGGCGTCGAGAATGCCGGTAAAGGCGAGGGCAGCGCGGAGGAGGTCCGGGGGCCGCATCACGGCGATTTCGGCATCGCGGCCGACAATGATCGTGTCGGTGTGGTGGCGGGCATGACTCCAGCGCCAGCTGACCGAGTTGCGCATGACCTGGAAGCTGGCGATCTCGTAGATCACGTCATTCATCCAGCGCGTCTTGAAGGCTGTGCCATGGCCGCATTCGTGCCAGCGCGAGTCGCAGGCAGAACCGTAGACAACGCCATAGACGATAACAAAGGGGACGCACCACCAGGTGCCCCAGAAATAGATAAGGCCGGCAGCGGAGAGGATGTGGGCGGCGATCCAGATGATGGTGTCGCGGATGGCGGGGCCATCGGAACGCTGCATCAGTTCCTTCATCACCTTGCGCGGGATCTCGGTGTGATACCATTCGGCCGATGCGAGGCCGATCTCCACCGCGCGGCGCGAGCTTTCGCCGGTGAGACTATAGTCCCGCTTCGGCTTCACTGTACCTGCCGAATCCGTCACTGCCATCGAGACCTCCCATTCCGTCTACCGGCCGGGTGCCCCTGGCTCGGCGCGGGCAGGAAAGCCCGCTATGTTAGCGCTGATCAACGTTGATGTATATTGACGCCTCAAAATGACGAAGTCAACATCATCTGCCATCATCTCGTCGTTCAAAGCGGCGATTTATGTGGGTATCCTATCGCAAATGGCGCGAACGGCCGCCACTGGAATGCAAGAAGTACCCTGCTCATCCCTTGGTTTCCGGGATGTCGGAGCAATTCGCATCATTTTACATCAATATCTGTTCAGTGCTCCGGGATGTTTTCCCGGAAGATCACCTGGAGGCGCGGCGGATGCTCTTCGAAGGGTCTGTTGCGGATAGCGCTGGCCAGCAATCCGATGGCCTCACGTGCCTCGACTCGTGGATTCTGGTCGATGACTGCATCCATTGTGCCCGACAGCAGCAGCGGCTTGGAGTTTTCGGTCAATTCATGGCCGATGAAGATGATCGATTTGCCGCGCCCACGGTCATTGAGGGCCTTGCCGATGCCGGAACTGCCGCCGCCGATATTGTAGATGCCGGCGAGATCCGGATGGCGGTCAAGCAATGCCAGAGTTTCCTCATAGGCGCGCTGACGGTCGTCGCGAATCTCGCGCATCTGCACGATCTCGAGGTGCCGGAATTCCTCGGAGATGATGTGGCGAAAGCCCATCTCGCGTTCCTCATGGCCGCGATAGGAGAGGGAGCCTGCGAAAAGTGCGATCTTGCCTGGTGTTGGGGGCAGCAGCCGGCCGAGCAGATAGCCGCCGAGGCGGCCCGCTGCGCGGTTGTCGATGCCAACATAGCCGGTTCGTGCGACATGCAGGATGTCGGAGGCGAGCGTGACGACCTTGACGCCGGCCTCGGCAAGTGCCCGCAATTCCTCACGCACCGCCGGATGGTCGAGCGCGATCAACCCGATGCCCTGGGTCACGGAGCGAAGCGCCGCGAGCTTCTGCGCGAGCGAGAGCGGATTGAAGCCTTCGACGGAATGGATCTGATAGTCGATGCCGTCTTGGGCCGCGCACTGGCGCTCCAATTGCGCCTTTAGGCCGGCGATGAAGGTGTTGGTACCTTCGGGCAGGACGAAATCAAGCCTTATGCGCTCGACCGCGGGTTCGGTCTGGCCGAAATAGCCCAGCCGCGTCGCGGTCTCCATGACGATGGTGCGTGTACGGCTCGATACGCCGGCACGATTGTTCAATACCCGGTCGACCGTGGCAGTCGATACGCCCGAGTCCCTGGCGATATCGGTCAGCGTTGAGCGCACGGCGATTCCCTCGTCAGTCGATGATTGAAACTGATGTATTCGAAGGGCGTGGACTTGCAATCCCAAAAACGCATGCAGCGCAACATAGCGTCGTAATCCTCCCGCATTGCATCAAAAAGCATCAGCTCTTCGTCAGATTCAAGCGTTGATTTGCTTGTGCTTTTCGCGATTGATCGCGTCCGATGTGGATTTTGATGTACGTTGATCATTTATGATGTTGACAGTAATCACTCAACAAATCAATATACATCAAGCGACGAGAGGAGCACTGGTCGCAAGGGAGGAAATTCATGGCTACCAATTTGACGATTTCTCGTCGCAAGTTTCTGGCGACGTCCACGCGGGTTGCCGGCCTGACGGCCGCCATCGGCATCGCACCCCAGTTCATCCGTCCGGGCCGCGCCTTCGCGGCGGACAAGCTTGCCGATGGCATGATCGGCGGTCCGACGGGCTTTGATGGTTCCGAGCGCTACCAGTACGGCGCCGATACACCCGAGGGCCGCGCGGTCGAAGCCGCAAAGGCGATCAAGGCTGCGGGTAAGGGTGACAAGATCGTTCTCGGTCTCTCTGACGGCTCGATCGGTCAGTTGACCCAGCCATTCCCCAAGGGCGCGCCGTCGATCAAGGATCTTTGGGAAAAGGAAACCGGCGTCACGCTCGAAATCGTCGGCGTGCCGAACGGCCAGGAATTCACCAAGACCATGCAGGACATCTCGACCAAGGCCGGCGCCTTCGATATCTATGCCGTCGAATGGAACCGCTTGGGCGACCTCGCCGAAACCGGCGGCATCGCCAATCTCGACGAGTATGTCGCCGCCCACAAACCGGAATGGGATGCCCCCGAAACGGGCTACGTGAATGGCGCCCAGGGTGTTTCGCTGCTCAACCAATATAGCGGCTCGACTTATGGTGTGTCGCTCGATGGCGACTTCCAGACCTGGAACTACCGTACCGACCTCTTCAACGACGAAGCCGAAAAGAAGGCCTTCGCCGACAAGCATGGCTACGAACTCGCCCCGCCGAAGACCTGGAAGGAACATGGCGAAATCGCAGCCTTTTTCCATCGTCCGGACAAGGGCCTGTTTGGCTCGACCGACCTGCGCAATCAGGGCTGGGGCTACACCAACTGGTACCAGCGCTTCGTTTCGATGGGCAATCCGAACCAGTATCTCTTCGACGATTCCGGCAAGGCGCTCATCAATTCCGAAGCCGGCTGGGCCGCGACCAAGGAATATGTCGACTCGCTCGCGCACCATTCGCCGGATGCGATCTCCTGGGGCTGGCCGGAGCAGTATGGCAATTTCGCCGGTGCCGGCGCTGCCATGACCTGTGCTTTCTCCAACTTGCCGAAATTCCTCGACAATGCCGGCAATACGGGTTCGAAGGTCACGGGCAAGATCGGCTCGATGCTGCCGCCGGGCCATGAAGTGGATGGCAAGCTCATCCGCCGGACCGTGCTCTGGCTCAACCTGTCGGCCTCGGTCTCGACGCAGAGCAAGAACCCAGAACTGGCCTATCTGCTGCTGCAGTGGCTCGGTTCGGCCCGCATCTATTCGTGGATGACGGCCAACCCGGGCGGTTATTTCGACCCATTCCGCCTGTCGGACTTCGCCGATCCGCTCGTCCGCGAGACCTACCACGCCTATCACATGGACGTGGTCCGCGAGAGCGTCGCCCGCGCCGTGCCGACGATCAACTATCCCGGCGCGACCGCCTTCCACAACGCGCTCGACGAAAACCTGGTCGCTGCACTGACCAAGTCCAAGACGCCCGAGGAGGCGATGGCGGACACCGAGAAGCAGTGGCAACGCATCGCTCGCCGCACAGGCGAGGAAAAATTGATCGCTGCGATCAAGGCCAACAAGGTGGCCTGGCCAACCATTACGGACTAAGCCTCCCAAGGCTGCCGAAGCGGAAGGCGGCTTGCCGCCTTCCGCAGAGAAAGTTTTTCAATGCAGACGAGACGATGAACCGGTCACCCCTCTTTGAAGCTTTTCGTTACGTGGCGGTGATCCTTGCCGTCGCGGTAACGCTCGTGCCGATCCTCTGGATGGCCTCCATGGCCTTCAAGCCGATTGTCGAGTGGACCGCGGTTGGAGCCGACCTGACTTGGTGGCCGAAAAATCCGACTCTGGATAATTTCCGCTTCGTCTTCGGCGAGTCCAATTCGGACCTTATCGTCGCGCTCGATAAGTCCGCGACAAAGCCGATCCTGTCTTCGCTTCTTTCTGCCGTCTTCGGCACTCTCATTGCGATGAGCGCCGGCACGGCTGCGGCCTATGGCCTGTCGCGCTTCGGCTCGGGCCAGAACCTGCCGCTCGCGCTTATCCAGCTTCGACTTTTCCCGCCGATGGCCGTCATGATCCCGGTCATGATCATGTGGTCGTTTCTCGGCATGATCGACACCTGGTGGGGCCTTGCGCTGATCTATGGCATCGTGACGCTGCCCTTTGCCTTCTGGCTGATGAAGACATTCTTCGACGACATGCCGCGCGAGATCGAGGATGCGGCGCGCGTCGAAGGCTGTTCCCGCTTCCGCGTGTTCACGCAGATCACGCTGCCGATGATGCGGGCGCCACTCGCGAGTTCCGCACTCTTCGTCTTCATCCTCAACTGGTCGGACTATCTGATCGGCCTACTGCTCACCACGCGCGACTGGGTGACCATCCCCGTCTACATGGCCTCGCTCTCGTCCTCGATGACCGGCCAGCTCTATGGTGCCAAGGCAGCACTTGGCCTGATCGCCGCGGTCCCGCCCGTCATCATGGGTATCGCCATCCAGAAGCATCTGGTGCGCGGCCTCACCTTCGGAGCGCTCAAGCAATGAGCGCCGTGGCTGTCAATCCGGTCGCGCCTCCCGCGGTCGCGCCGACCTCAGATCAGGAAAGCAGGAGACTTGGGTTCCGCCTGACGCTGCCGGCGCAGGTCCTGGTCCTGTTCATATCGGTCTTCCCGCTGCTGATGCAGCTCTACATTTCCGTCACCGACTGGTCGCCGCTCGACGGTATTCCGTGGTGGAGCGCCTGGCAGCTGTGGAACAATTTCGCCAATTATACCGATCTCGCGGTCGATAGTCGCTTCTGGTCGGCGCTAGGCCGGACGGCCGTGATCATGCTGATCTGCGTGCCGGCGGAGTTCTTGCTCGGCTTTGCGCTGGCGCTGCTGTTCATGGACGACTTCCGGGGAAAACGCTTCTTCTACTCGATCCTGCTGATGCCGATGATGGTGGTGCCCGCGGTCGCCGGCTACATGTTCTTCATGCTGTTCCAGTCCGGCGGCCCGGTGAACGACATTATTTCGTCGCTCACGGGGACGACCTTCTCGCTTGCCTGGCTATCGAGCCCCGAATGGGCGCTGGTCGCCGTCATGATCGCTGACATCTGGCAGTGGACGCCGCTGATGTTCCTGATCCTGCTCGCGGGGCTCGCCGGCGTGCCGGAGGATCAGCTCCGTGCCGCGACCCTGCTCGGGGCCTCCTGGCCGCAGCGCTTCCGCACTATCATCCTGCCGAAGATGAAGACAATCATCATCATTGCGCTGGCAATCCGCGTCATCGAGAATTTCAAGATCTTCGACACGCTGTTCATCATGACCGGAGGCGGCCCCGGCGTCGCGACCGAGACGATCTCCGTCTACATCTACAAGGTCACGCAGAACGACCTGATCTGGGGCTATGTCGCGGCCATCGCGCTCGCCATCCTGATCTTCCTCTCCATCGTCGCCAATTTCGCGATTGCGCGCATGAACAAGGCGCGCGCCGCATGACTGCCATTCATCTCGAAAATCTCACCAAGAGTTTCGGTGCCTTCCAGGCGCTCAAGACCATGGACCTCAAGATTGATGACGGCGAGTTCGTGGCGCTGCTCGGTCCCTCGGGCTGCGGCAAGTCGACGACGATGAACATGATTGCAGGCATGGAGGATCCGACCTCGGGCCGGATCAAGTTCGACGACCGCGACATGTCGGGCGTGTCGATGGGCAAGCGGGGGGTCGGCTTCGTCTTCCAGAACTATGCGATCTTCACGCATATGTCGGTCTATGAAAACCTTGCCTACGGCCTGCGTGTTCGAAAGCTGCCGGAGCCCGAGATCGACCGCCGGGTGAAGGCGATTGCCGACTTCCTGCAACTGAGCCCGCTGCTTAAGCAGCCCTCGGCCAAGCTGTCGGTCAATATCCTCCAACGCTTGGCGATCGGCCGTTCGGCCATCGTCGAGCCGGCGATCTTCCTACTCGACGAGCCGCTCTCGAATGTCGACGCCGCCTTCCGCGCGGTGATGCGCACCGAGCTCAAGCATCTGCAGCGGCAGTTCAAGCAGACCATGGTCTATGTGACGCATGACCAGCTCGAAGCGATGACCATGGCTGACCGCATCGCCGTCATGGACCACGGCGTACTGCAGCAGACCGGGTCGCCGGTCGAGGTCTACAACAATCCGTCGAATACGTTCGTTGCTGGCTTCCTCGGGTCACCCGGCATGAACCTCGTCAAGGGCAAGCTTGCCGAGGTCGGCGGCTCGCTTGCGGTCGATCTCGGCGAATTCGGCCGTTCTGGGCTGCTGAGCGAAGGTCTCGCTCATGCCGCGCGAGCGCGGAAGGCGAATGACGTCTATTATGGCTTCCGTCCGGAACAGGCCGCGATGACGGCTGCGCCGGATGGATTGCCGGTCTTTTTCGTCGAACGGATCGGCGCGCGGACCATCGTCCATGCCGGCCGCAACAAGGCGTCCGTCAAGATCGTGCTCGACAACGACAATGGACTCGAGGCCGGCATGACCGCGCGACTTGACGTCAACAAGGATGCGGTGCGGCTTTTCGATGCCGTCACCGGCCAGGCGATCAGGGAGGCTTGATCCATGGCATCGATCACGTTCCGCAATGTGACCAAGCGCTTCGGCGATACGGTTGCCGTCGACAATGTCTCCTTCGACGTCAAGGACAACGAGTTTTTCTGTCTCTTCGGGCCGCCCCTGTCGGGCAAGTCGACGATCCTCAAGCTGATCCTCGGGCTGGAAAGCCCCGATAGCGGCGAGATCCTGATCGGCGGCCGGCCGGTCAATGGGCTGTCGCCGGCCGAGCGTAATGTCGCGATGGTGTTCCAGAACCTGGCACTGTTCCCGCATATGACGGCGGAGCAGAATGTCCGCTTCCCGCTGGTCGAGCGCAAGATCGCCGAGGACAAGATCAAGGCGCGTGTCGCCTCGGTGTCGGAGAAGCTGCATATCGGCCATCTCCTGCACAAATTGCCGGCGCACCTGTCGGGCGGCGAGCGGCAGCGCGTGGCGATTGCACGCGCACTGGTCCGCGATCCCGCGGCCTATCTGATGGATGACCCGATTTCGGCACTTGATGCGCGGTTGCGTGAAGAGACCCGCGTCGAGCTCAAGCGTATCCAGCGCGAGCTGGGCCATACGCTCATCTATGTCACGCATGACCAGGAAGAGGCGATGTCGATCGCCGACCGCATGGCGATCTTCGAAAATGGTGCGATCCGACAGATCGGCAAGCCATCGGAAATCTACGACCATCCGGCGAGCCAGTATGTCGCACGGCTGCTCGGCGCGCCGGCGATCAACCTGCTTGGCATCGAGCGTGGTAATGCCATCTCGGCTGCCGCTGGCGCAATCCAGCTTGCGGGCAATGCGGTGCCCGATGGCGCTGCCGGCATCGGCATCCGCCCGGAGGACCTCAGGGCCGAGCCCTGGACCGAAGGTCGGGCAGGAGTCCCCGCGCGCGTCTACGAGGTTGAGCCACTAGGTGGCTACACGGTGGTGACCATATCCGCCGGCGACGAGAAGCTGCGTGTGCTAATGCGCGGCCAGCCGCAGGTCACCGTCGATTCAAGTGTCGCGCTGAGCTGCGACCCGAAGAAGATGCATTTTTTCAGGCCCGATGGGCAGGCGCTGTCGCTCGCCTGATCGGGAGCATAAGGGAGGAAAGACATGGCGGATGCCAAGGGTTTCAAGCCGGATGTCGATATCCGGGTGAAGGACTATCGGATCGGCGCAATCGGCGCCGGCATGATCATGGCTGAATGCCATCTTGCCGCTTACAAGGAAGCCGGCTTCAACGTGGTCGCCATCGCCTCGCGCACCAGGGCCAATGCAGCCAAGGTCGCCGAGCGCTGGGGCATCCCCAAGGTTCATGACACGCCGGAAGCGCTGATCAAGGACAAGAACGTCGACATCGTTGATCTCGCCTTTCCGCCGGACCAGCAGCCAGCGCTGATCCGCGCGGCGCTTGGGGAGACGCATATCAAGGCGATCCTGGCGCAGAAGCCGCTGGCGCTCTCGCTCGACGAAGCCAGGACGCTGCGCGACGAAGCCAAGGCCGCCGGCAAAATCCTCTCGGTCAACCAGAACATGCGCTACGACCAGTCGATGCAGGTGCTGAAGCAGATCCTCGACAGGCACGAGCTCGGCGATATCGTCATGGCGACCATCGACATGCGCGCCATCCCGCACTGGCAGACATTCCTCGAGGAGTTCGACCGCCTGACACTCGCCAACATGAGTGTGCATCACCTCGACGTGCTGCGCTTCCTGTTCGGCGATCCGGAAGAGATCTACTGCGCCACCCGCACCGACCCGCGCACTTCGTTCAAGCACAAGGACGGCATCACGGTCTCGACCATCAAGTTTCCCGGCAATGTGTTGGCGGTCTCGATGGAGGACGTTTGGGCCGGTCCGCGCGAGGAAGGCTTCGACAGTGAATTCTACATCAAGTGGCGCGTCGAGGGCACCGACGGCGTGGCGCATGGGACGATCGGCTGGCCGAACGGCGCGGCCTCGACACTGACTTACGCTTCCAAGAAGACCACCGGCGGCAAGTGGGTCACCCCGACCTGGGACACGATGTGGTTCCCGCACGCCTTCATCGGCGTGATGGAGCAGCTGCAATATGCGGTGAAGAGCGGCACCGAGCCCAAGCTCAATGTCGCCGACAACGTCAAGACCATGGCGCTGGTCGAGGCCGGCTATCGTTCGATGGACGAAGGCCGCGCCATCAAGCTCAGCGAAATCGCAATCTAACTCTAGAACCGATACCGAAAGGGAGGACTACCACCATGATGCAGACCGGTATTTTCACCGCCTACTTTCCCTATACGCTCGAAGAGACGGCAAAGAAGATCCGCTCGCTGGATTTCAACACTGTCCAGCTCGACATGCACTTCAAGGATATCGACCTGAGTGCCGGCCAGATCACCAAGGACAAGTGCGCCACGATCCGCAACACGTTCCGTGACCACAACCTGCCGATCTGCTGCATTTCGGGCTACACCAACATCATCCATCCGGACAAGGAAGAGCGTGCCCGCCGCGTCGGCTATCTCAAGGAAATTATCCGGCACGCCCAGTATCTCGGCACGCCTTACGTGATCTCCGAAACCGGTACCTACAACACCGAGTCCGACTGGGTGCATCACCCAAAGAACAAGACCGAGGAAGGTTTCGAAGAGTGCCGCAAGGTCGTCGCAGATCTCTCGCAATACGCCTATGACCACGGCGCGGTTTTCCTGCTCGAAACCTATGTCAACAACGTTGTCGGCTCGGTCGAGGAGACGGTCAAGATGTTCGCGCAGGTCGATCACCCCGGCCTCGGCCTGCTGATGGACCCGACCAACTATTTCGAGTCCCACAATATCGACGACATGGACAAGATCCTCAACCAGGTCTTCGACACGCTGCAGGACAAGATCAAGATCGGCCATGCCAAGGACGTCAAGCGTTCCGGCGACGACAAGGCCGAGAAGCATGCCAATATCGGTGACGAGGACGCGCTGGAAAGCCACACCTTCCGCGGCGTCGGCGAAATCGAATTGCCGGCACCGGGTCTCGGCTCGTTGAACTACGACCTCTACCTCAAGCTCCTGGCGCGCAAGCACCCGAACATCCCCGTCATTATCGAACATCTCGAAGAGGCGGATGTTCCGCGCGCCAAGAAGTTCCTCGACGGCAAGATGCGCGCCAACGGCCTTTGAGTTAAGACGGGGATGGCGGGCAAGCGACCGCCATCCCGATGCATTCTGATACAGGAATACCGATATGGTCGAGATTTACGGTGGGCAGAGATCGCGGCGCGATCTTTCGGCTCATGCCGGCTCGTTGACGCAATTTGCCGGCGTGCGCCTGGTGACGCTGGCCGACGGCGTCGAGCGGGGGGTGCGGATGCTGGAGTTCCGCAGCGGCACCGGGCTTCGCTTCACCGTGATGGTCGACCGCTGCCTCGATATCGGCGACTGCGACTATCGCGGCATGTCCATCGGTTGGCATTCGCCTGCCGGGTTCAAGGATCCGGGTCTGCATCATGCAGAAGGTGAGGGCGGGCTCGGCTGGCTTCGCAGCGCGTCGGGCCTGCTCGTCACCTGCGGCCTCGACCAGATGCTGTTCATGAACGAGGAGCCTGGCGACCATTATGTCTACGGCCCCCGCAAGACGGTGAGCCATCCACTGCATGGCCGCATCGGCATGACACCGGCGCGGCTGACAGGCTATGGCGAGAGCTGGTCGGGCGACGAGATGACACTCTGGTGCGAGGGCGTCGTGACGCAGGGCGCGGTGTTCGGTGAACATCTCGAGTTGACGCGTCGGATCGAGATCAAGGCCGGCACCAACGAGATCCGCATTTCCGACAGCGTCGTCAATCGCGGCTTCTACCGCACGCCGCATATGTATCTCTACCACGTCAATGTCGGCCATCCCGTGCTGGCCGAAGGCTCGCGCTACGTCGCGCCGATCTCGGATGTCGTCTGGGCCGGTCATGCCGGGGACAATTACCGCAAGCAGAATGTCGGCTATCGCACCATGCCGGCGCCGCAGATGGGCTTTCACGAGCAGGTCTGGCAGCATGAGATGGCGGCGGACGCAAATGGCGAAGTGCCGGTTCTGCTGGTCAATGACGCGCTGGAGATCGCCTTCGAGGTGGTCAACCGCAAGGACCAGTTCCCCTGCAATTATCAATGGCAGAATTTCCATTCCGGCCAGTATGTCATCGGCATGGAGCCATCGACGCATCATGTGCAGGGCAGGGAATTTGCCAGAGAGCGCGGCGAGATGATCTGGCTCGAGCATGGTGATGAGCGGCGCTATGATGTGACCTTCAAGGTATTTTCGGGGAAAGACGAGATCGCGCGGGAAGTATCGCGGATCGAGGGGATCGCTAAGCAGCCGGCGGAGGATTATCCGGCTGTGTCGGGGAGGCATGTGCCGCTTGGGGGAAGGTAAATTACCCCTCACCAACTTCGGCCAAGGGTTCACTGTCGTTCACCCGGCCTTCGTATCCTCTCCCACAAAGGGAGAGGTAAATCCGCAGCAACGCCTTGCCCCGGGTGAGGGTTGAGTTTGGGGCACAATACCTCTCCCCTTGTGGGAGAGGATAGCAAGTCCAAACGAGACGAAGTCGAGTTCTTGGACGCGCTTGGTGAGGGGTAATCCACAGTGCGGAGAAGCCATTGGCGGAGATAGCCCCTAATGCCCCAAAGCAGCCGCCATCAGTTCCCGCGTATAATCCTCCCGCGGATGATCGAAGATCGCCTCGGTGTCACCTTCCTCCACCACCCGCCCGCTTTTCATCACGATCACATAATCCGATAGCGCCCGGACCACGGCAAGGTCATGGCTGATGAAGAGGTAGGACAGGCCATGCCTCGCCTGCAGGTCTCGGAGAAGCTCGACGATCTGCTTCTGCACAGAGCGGTCGAGCGCCGAGGTCGGCTCGTCCAGAACGATCACCTTGGGCTTGAGGATGATGGCGCGAGCGATAGCGAGGCGCTGGCGCTGGCCCCCGGAGAATTCGTGCGGATAGCGGTTGCGCGTTGCCGGATCGAGGCCGACTTCACGGAGCGCGTCCACAGCCAGCCGGTCGCGGTCCCTTGCCGTAAGGGTGGGCTCATGAACGAGCAGGCCTTCTGTGACGATCTGCCCGGCCGTCATCCGCGGCGAGAGCGAGCCGTAGGGGTCCTGGAAGACGAGTTGCAGTTCGCGCCGCAGTGGCCGCATCTCGCGCCGGTCGGAACGGGAGATGTCCTTGCCGCGGAAGAATATCCGGCCGTCCCCCTCCACCAGCCTGAGGATCGAGCGACCGAGGGTCGACTTGCCCGAGCCGGATTCACCAACAATGCCGATCGTCTGGCCCTCGCGCAGGGTGAGCGACACCTTGTCGACGGCCTTGAGTTCGACCGGCGGGCCCGCGAGAAATCCGCCGCCGAGTTCAAAGCTCACCGACATGTGCTGTGCCTCGATCAGCCGCCGCGCACCCGCGTCGACAGGCGGCTTGCTGCCGGTGGGCTCCGCGGCGAGCAGCATCTTGGTGTATTCGTGCTTGGGCGCGTCGAAGATTTCAGTGACGCTGCCCTGCTCGACCAGTTCGCCGCGCCGCATCACCGCGACGCGGTCGGCGAAACGGCGGACGATGCCGAGGTCGTGGCTAATGAAGACGATCGAGAGACCGATGCGGTTCTTGAGTTCCAGCAGAAGATTGAGAATCTGAGCCTGGATGGTGACGTCGAGCGCCGTCGTCGGCTCGTCGGCGATCAGCAGTTCCGGATCGTTGGCGAGCGCCATGGCGATCATCACGCGCTGGCGCTGGCCGCCCGACATTTCATGCGGATAAGAGCGCAACCGCCGCTCGGGATCGGGGATGTGGACAAGCTTGAGCAGCTCGAGTGCGCGCTTCTTCGCCTCCGCCTTCGAGACCTTGCGATGAAAGCGGATCGGTTCGGCGATCTGGTCGCCGATCGTGTAGAGCGGGTCGAGCGAGGTCATCGGCTCCTGGAAGATCATGGTGATCTTGCCGCCGCGGATCTCGTTGAGCTTCTTCAAAGGCAATCCGACGAGTTCCTGGCCGCGATAACGCGCAGAACCCGTCACCCGGCCGTTGGCCGCGAGCAGGCCCATGATCGCCATCATGGTCTGGCTCTTGCCCGAGCCGGATTCGCCGACGATCGCCAGCGTTTCGCCCTTCTCGACCTTGAGGCTGACATTCTTCACCGCATGGACTTCGCCGTCGTCGGCCGCGAAGCGGACGTCAAGGTTGCTGATATCGAGGATGGTTTCGCTCATATCAGCGGTCCTTGGGGTCAAAGGCGTCGCGCAAGCCGTCGCCGAAGAAGTTCAGCGCAGACAGGGTGACGACGAAGAACAGGGCAGGGTAGAGCAGCAGCCAGAGGCTCGCCTCGATGGCGCCCGCACCCTCGGCGATCAGCAGCCCCCAGCTTGTCAACGGTTCCTGTACGCCGAGGCCGAGGAAGGAGAGGAAACTTTCGAGCAGGATGACCTGCGGCACCAACAGTGTCACGAAAACGACGACCGGGCCGATCACGTTAGGGATGATGTGACGGCGGATAATCTGGCCGTTGCTCAGGCCCATTGCGACGGCGGCGCCGACGAATTCGCGGCGTTTGATCGCGAGCGTCTGGCCGCGGACGATGCGCGCCATGTCGAGCCAGTTGATCGCGCCGATGGCGACGAAGATCAGTACGAAATGGCGGCCGAAGAACACGACCAGCATGATGACGAAGAAGATGAAGGGCAGGGAGTAGAGGATCTCCACCAGCCGCATCATCACATTGTCGACACGGCCGCCGAGATAGCCGGAGACCGCGCCATAGATCACGCCGATGACGAGCGAGACGATGGTGGCGAGCACGCCGACCATCAGCGAGACCTGGCCGCCGACCATGATGCGGGCCAGCATGTCGCGCCCGTTGCGGTCCGTCCCCAGGAGGAAATGCTGGCCGTTGACCTGGCCGGTCACCGTGGCCGTCTTGCCTTCGTTGGCGGTTCCCGTGATTGCCGCGCCGTCGAATTCGTCCGGCCGGTCGAGATAGCGGACCACGCGGGGATCGATTTCCTTTTCGGAACTGATGATGGCCGTGTAGGTCGAACCCTCGACGTCGAAGGAGTCGAGATTCGCGCGCGCTCGTTCAACCGCGTTCTTCATCACGGGCTCGAGCGTTTCCTCATGCGGATAGGGCGAAAGCGAGGGGCCGACGGCCACGTAGCTCGGATAGACGGCCGAGTAGCTGTGCGGGTTCACATAGGGGCCGAGGAAGCAGAAGGCGGTTATCGCGATCAGAACGAAAGCGCTGACGACAGCAGCCTTGTTCCGCCTCAAGCGCTTGAACGCAATGGCGCCGGGGCTGCGGCCTTGCACGACGTCTTCGGTCGGTAGGATGACGGCGGTTTCAGTCATGGCGCACCCTCGGATCGATGAAGGCGTAGATGACGTCGACCAGCAGGTTGAGCACGACGATGAAGACCGAGATCAGCACGACGGTGCCCATCACCAGCGTGTAGTCGCGATTCAAGGCGCCAAGCACGAAGTAGCGACCGACGCCAGGCAGTGAAAAGATCGTCTCGACAATGATCGAGCCGGTCAGCACGGAGGCTGCGGTCGGCCCCAGATAGGAGATGACAGGCATCAGCGCGCCGCGCAGGGCGTGCGTGCCGACGACGCTTGTGAACGGCAGGCCATAGGCACGGGCGGTGCGGACATGGTCGGCGCGTAGAGCTTCGATCATGGAGCCTCGCGTGAGGCGGGCAAAGACGGCCAGCTGCGGCAGGGCGAGTACGATGACCGGCAGGATGAGGTTGCGGAAGCCGCCATCGCCCCACGTGCCGGTTGGTACAAGTTTCAAACCGAGCGCGAAGATCAGCGACAAGATCGGGCCGAGCACGAAATTGGGCACCGTATTACCGATCGCGGCGACGCCCATGAGCAGGTAGTCGGCCCAGCTATTCTGCCTCAGCGCCGCGTAGACGCCCATCGCGACGCCGCCGAAGACGGCAATTGCGAGTGCCCAGAGGCCGAGAATGATCGAATAGGGCAGTGCCTGCAGGATCAGTTCAGCGACGGTGTAGTCCTTGTAGATGTAGCTCGGGCCGAAATCGCCCTGCAGTACATTGCCCACATAGTAGAGGTACTGCAGATAGATCGGCTGGTCGAGATGATAGACCGCCTTCATGTTTGCCAGCACCGCCGGATCAAGCGGCCGTTCCAGATTGAACGGGCCGCCGGGCGCGATGCGGATCATGAAGAAGGACAAGGTCAGAACAATAAAGATCGTCGGCAGCGAAGACAGCAGCCGGACGAGGATGAAACGCAGCATGAAGCGCCTCCTCTCTTTTCGAGTAACCAAAAGCCCCCCGCGCCGGTTCCACCGCGGGGAGCAGAAGGCGCGTCCGGCAAATTGCCGGGCGCACCCGCTGGGTCACTCAATCGAGAGGTACTTGGTCAGGTGCTCATTCACAAGGTTCTGGTTGAAGCCCTTGACCTTCTTGTTGATGAGCCAGAGGCTGGCATAGTTCATCATCGGGGCAATCGGGTATTCGGCGAGCATGAGGGTCTCGGCCTCATTCATGATCTTCATGCGCTTGGCCGGATCGGCTTCCGCGTAAGAGGCCTTCATAAGTGCGTCGAACTTTTCGTTTTTCCAATGGCCGTAGTTGAAGGCGGTATTGGTCGAGACCATCAGGTTGAGGAAGTTTTCCGGATCGGCATAGTCGGCCGACCAGCCGGCGCGGGCGACGTCAAACGAGCCGCCTTCCTGCAGATAGGCGTAATGCGCCTTCACATCGAGATTCTGCGTCGTCACGTTGATGTTGGAGCCGAGGGCCTTCCACATGTCGGCCACTGCGATCGCGACCTTCTTGTGGTTCTCATTGGTGTTGTATCGGATGTCGATAGTGAGCGGCTTGCCGCCATCGCCATAGCCGGCTTCCTTGAGCAGCGCCTTGGCGGCGTCTTCGCGGTCGAGCTGGTCCATGTCGGCGATATCGACCTTGGGCAGGGTGTAGCCTTCCATGCCGTCAGGGACGAGGGTGAAGGACGGCAGCTGCGCGCCGCCATAGATCTTGCCAGCCAGGAATTCGCGGTCGAGCGCCATCGACAGCGCCTTGCGGACTCGAACGTCGTTGAACGGTTCCTTGCGGCCGTCGAAGACATAATAGTAGGTCGAGCTGGCCGGGGCCGCGAAGACCTGGTCTGCTCCATATTTCTTGGTCAGGTGCTCGCGCTGGTCTGCCTGGAAGTTATAGGCCACATCGAGTTCGCCCGCTTCGAACATTCGCTCTGTCGCGGCCTGGTCTTCGGACGGGTTGTAGATGACCTTGTCGATCTTGACGTTGGCGGCATCCCAGTAGTTCGGATTCTTGACCGCCGTGATGTGGTCGTTGGCGACATATTCGGTGAGCATATAGGCGCCGTTGCTCACGAAATTGCCGGGCTTGGTGAATTCCTTGCCATGCTTGTCGATGCTGGCCTTGTTGACCGGGATCGCGGTGTAATGAGCGAGCAGCTGCAGGAAGTAGGGCGTCGCGCGCTCCAGTGTGATTTCCAGCGTCTTGTCGTCGACGGCCTTGAGGCCGAGGCCTGTCGCGTCACCCTTCTTCGTGTTGAAAGCTTCGCCGCCCTTGATCGGGTAGAGAATGTTGGCATAGCCGGCGGCGGTCGCCGGGTCGAGCACGCGGGTCATGGAATAAACGAAGTCGCCGGCGACGACGGGCGAGCCGTCCGACCATTTGGCGTTGTCGCGGATCTTGAACGTGTAGACCTTGCCGTCGTCGGAGAGCGTGTGGCTCTCGGCCGTGCCGTGGACGACCTTGCCGTCGCGGTCATAGACCATCAGGCCTTCCGAGAGGTCGCGCTGGATGAAGCCTTCGATGTCGATGGAGATCTGCGCCTGGTCGAGCGTCTGGGGCTCGCCGCCATTGCCTCGTCGGATCACGGTCTCTGCCAGGACCGGAAAGGCGAGGGTGGCGAGCAAGGCGCCGGCGAGCGTCGTCCGAGCCACTGATGTGAAGAAGGGTCTCATGTTCATTGGGTATCTCCGTTCTTGGTTTTATTCCCAGTTCCCCGCTGGTGCGCACGTGAGACTATTTAGCGCTTGTCGAAATGCAACTCAAATTATTCGTCCGTATAGGGCGTTCATTGGCATGCGAATGTCGGAAAGTCGACATAACGTTTACGTGCACGTCGTTTGTAGGTGGTCGAATTCATGATGATCAAGCTTACGATTGACACATTGGATGAAACGCGCATATTCTTTCGTACACAAATGAAAAAAGGAGCGGAAATACGCTCCGAGGGGAAATGACAAGTGTTACCAGGCGTGGTCCGGGTTAGACTCCGGTCGCGCTTTTGGCAGGGCTTGCTTGCGTTCGGCATAGCGCCGAACTAGGTTTCAAACGGCAAAACTGGGAGCGCAAAATGACGGATTCCATCTTCTTGGCAGGTTCTAGAATCACACGCCGTTCGGTGCTGAAAAGCGCTGTGACGGCTGCAACGCTGCTTGCCACGCCCGCCGTGCTGCGCGCGCAGGGCGGCAAGATCAAGCTCGGCGCTCCGTTCCATCGCACCGGCATCGGCGCCTCCTACGGCCGCTGGTACGAGCGCACCGCGGTTGCCGCGCTCAAGCTGATCAACGAGGGCGGCGGCATCAACGGCATGGAAGTCGAGATGATCGTCGAAGATGACGGCACCGATCCCAAGCGCGGCACGGAAGTGGTCGAGAAGTTCGCAACTGAGCACAAGGTCGATGCGATCTTCGGTCATCTCTTCAGCCACGTCGTGGCCGCGGCCGGTCCGCGTGCCGGCGAACTCAAGGTGCCCTATCTTGTCTGTTCAGAGGGCCATCAGCTCGCGGGCGGCGGCCTTAATCGCTACACCTTCCAGCCCGGTATCACCGATGTGAAGAGCCAGGTCGCCTCGATGGCGCCGTGGATCTCGAAGAATCTCGGCAAGAAGGTCGCGATGATCTTCCCTGACTATGCATTCGGCCACAATCACCGCGACTTCTTCTCCGAAGCGATCAAGACGCAGGGCGGCGAAGTCTCGGCCCTGATCCCGATCCCACCGACAGAGAGTTCGTTTACCCGTTATTTCCCGCAGATCCCTGCTGACACAGAGGTGCTTTACCACGTCATGGTCGGGCCGGCGGTTCTGACTTTCGTCAAGGAGCTCGGCGATCATTTCGGTTCCACGCGGCCGCAGATTTTCGGCTTCATCGATTCGCTCGAAGCGGTCGATCTCGCCACGCCACAGCTCGAATATCTCGACGGCACTTATTTCTGGGAGGCCAATCCGCGCTATGCGCAGGCCGATCAGACGGCGTTCGACAAGCTCTTCCGCGAGAAGGTCGGCGTCGATGCCAATGGTGCCAGCACCGACGACCCCAAGGATATCTCCACCTATTCGCACATGTTCTCCGTCTGGGAGACTTTGTTTGTGATCAAGAAGGCAATGGAGACGGCGAACTACAAGGGGCCGGACCAGAAGAAGGACTTCATCGCCGCACTCGAGGCGATGGACAAGTTCGAGGCGAGCAACGAGCACCCGCAGGGCGACAAGACCTTCAACGGCAAGACCCATCAGGTTTTCGGCAAGCAGTTCATTTCCAAGGTCGAGGGCGCCAAGCTCAATGTCGTGCATACGACGTCGATCGAGGATGGCATGTATCCGGACGAAACCGACTACACCAAGCAGGAACTCTGACATTCCTCAGATTTGAATCTGGAACTCGCCGGGCATCTGCCCGGCGGGATCTCCTCTTTCGTCCCGCGATCGAAGGTTCCGCCGCATGGCTTTCGGCCCCTATCTCTTCCTCGCCATACTGGAAGGCCTAGTCCAGGCCTCGGTTCTGACAATCACGGCCGTCGGACTTTCTCTGGTCTTCGGCGTGATGCGGGTGGTCAATGTCGCCCATGGCGAATTCTTCATGCTCGGCGCTGTCTTTGCGTGGTTCGTGACAAGCTTTGTCACGGGCCATCCGGCGCTCGGCTTTCTGGCGGCGCTTGTGATCAGTCCGCTGATCGTCGGCGCTATCGCCTATGCCTCGGAACGGCTTATCCTGAAGCGGTTGAACTACGATCCTGAAGCAACCATCGTTGCGACGATCGGGCTGCTCTACATCTTCCAGCAATCGGCGCTGATCTTTTTCGGCCCCAATGCACAGGCTGTCGAGCCACCATTTTACTGGCGCATCCGTTTCCCATGGTTCGGCTATGACGGCTACAAACTCTTCATCATCGCCGCCGCGATCGTGCTCATGCTCGGCGTCTGGTTCGTGATGAAGAAAACCAGGATCGGCATCGTCATGCGCGCCACCCAGCTCGACCGCGAGACGGCGCGCGCTTTCGGCATCAATGTCGATCGGGTCTCGGCCATGGTCTTTACGCTCGGAGCGATGCTGGCTGCCATGGCCGCGGTGCTTGTCGTACCGATCCAGCAGGCCCATTACCTGATGGGCGCGGACCCGTTGCTCCTCTCCTTCATCGTCGTCATCATCGGCGGGCTCGGCAGCGTTCAGGGCACCGTCATCGCCGCGATCATCATTGGTCTCTCCGACGGAATTCTCTCGGTCTTCTTCTCGCCGACGCTCGCCAAGATGGTGTCGACACTGCTCGTTGCCATGGTGCTGATCGCCCGCCCGAATGGCCTTTTCGGAAAGGCCGAGCGATGACGCGTACCGACATCCGCCGCAACCTGATCCTCATCGTCGCCGTGATGGTCGGACTCTTCCTGCTCCAGTTCGTTATGCCGCAATATTATGTGCTGACACTCACCCGCATGATGGTACTTGCCGTCTTTGCCGTCGGCTACAACATGTTGCTCGGCTATGTCGGCTTGCTCAGCCTCGGCCACGCGATGTTCTTCGCCGCCGGCCTCTATGGTGCGGGGCTCGCGAGCTATCATCTCGGCATTGCGGTGCCGTTCGCGTTCCTCATCGGCATCATCGCGGCCTTATTACTGGCCTTTGTGATCGGTTGGGTAGCGCTGCCGACACCGCGCGTGTCCTTCATGATAGTGACGTTGATGTTCTCGCAGGTCGGCTTTCTGACGACGCTCTATTTCGCGACCTATACCGGCGGGCAGGATGGTCTTTCACTGCCGCAGGCCGCGCGGCATTTTGAGCTCTTCGGTACCGATTTCAGCCTCGCCAACGATGTCGTGCGCTTCAACATCGCCTTCCTGCTGCTGGTCGCGGCTTTGGCCATCTCCTTTGCCCTGTTGGTCAGCCGCCGCGGCCGCATTTTCACCGCGATCCGGGAAAACGAGGGCCGCACCGAAATGCTCGGCTTCAACACATTCGCGGCCAAGCTCGAGGCCTTCCTCTATTCCGGCGGCATAGCGGGCGCGGCCGGAGCGGCCTACGGCCTGCTCTTCGGCTATATGGGCTCGACTTTCGCCTCGATACAATACTCGATCGAGGTGCTGCTTTTCACGCTGCTTGGCGGCGCCGGAACGTTGCTCGGGCCGCTGATCGGTGTCGTGCTGATGATGACGCTGATCGACCAGCTGAGCGAGATCACCACGGCCTATCTGCTGGTCATCGGCGTTGTGCTGATCGCGCTCGTGCTCTGGTTCCCCAAGGGCGTTCTCGGTTCGATCCGGGAGAGGTGGCTGCCATGGCTGATGTGACTCCCATCCTCTCCACGTCAGGCCTCAAGCGCCATTTCGGCGGCCTCAAGGCCGTTGACGGCATAGACTTCATGCTGAATGCCGGCGAGATCCGCGCCATTATCGGTCCCAACGGAGCCGGCAAGACCACATTCGTCAGCCTGCTCTCCGGTCGAACTTCGGTGACCGAGGGCCGGATCGCTTTCCGGGGCCAGGACATCACCCACATTCCGGCCTTCAAGCGTGTTCGGCTCGGCATCGCCTACACGTTCCAGATCACTAACATCTATCCTAAGCTCTCTGTCATCGAGAACGTCCGGATCGCCGCACTCGGTCGCGCCCAACGCGGCGAAAAGCTCTCATCGGAAACGGAAGCGAAAGCGATGCTGGCGGCCGTTGGCCTCGCCGATAGGGCCACGCATCGAGCCGGCGAGATGGCCTATGGGCACCAGCGGCTTCTCGAGGTCGCCATGGGCCTCGCGCTCAAGCCGTCGGTGCTGATCCTCGATGAGCCGACGCAGGGGCTGTCTGATATCGAGATCGATGGCTTCTGCGCACTGGTCAAGGAGATTTCCAAAACCGCGACCGTGCTGTTGATCGAACACAATATGGATGTCGTCATGCGGCTTGCCAATCGCATCACGGTACTCAATCGCGGCCTGAAGCTCGCCGAGGGCACGCCGGCCGAAATTCGTGACAATGCTGAGGTGCAGGCCGCCTATCTCGGAACGGGGGTGTGATGCTTCAGATCGAGAACCTCAACAGCTTCTACGGCAATGTGCAGGTGCTGCGCGATTTTTCGATTTCGGTCGCCTCGGGCGAAATTCTCTGCCTGCTGGGCCGCAATGGTGCCGGCAAGACGACCGCGCTCAAATCCATCCTCGGGCTTTTGCCGCCGAAGCGCGGCCGCCGCATGCTCGACGGCAAGGATATCAGCGATCTACCGGCCGAGGACATCCCGCGCCAGGGGATCGGATATGTGCCGCAAGGCCGGCGACTTTTCACGGAGCTCACCGTGCGCGAGAACCTCGAAGTGGGGCTGATGACGCGCGGCTCGGGCAGGGCGGCGCTCGATCGTGCGGTCTCCTATTTTCCCAAACTCACCGAACGCTTCGACCAGCAGGCGGGCACGCTTTCGGGCGGCGAGCAGAGCATGGTGGCGATCGCCCGTGCGCTCTGCGTCGAGCCGCGTGTCATCATGCTGGACGAGCCGACCGAAGGCCTGATGCCATCGATGATCCAGGCGATCCGCGATGTTGTGACCAAGCTGCGTTCTGATGGCGTGGCGGTGCTCCTGGTCGAACAGCGCATCGATGCCGTGCTGCCGGTCGCCGACCGCATCGCCTTCATGGATCAGGGCAGGGTGCAGGCCGAGGCCACGGTTGCCGAGGTCAAGGCGGATCCGTCGCTGGTGCAGAAGTATCTCGGAGTCGGGCATGGGTAGCGGAGATCGGCGGGCAATGGCCTAGGTGCCACGGAGTTTTGCATCCGAAAGCAATGGCTTCGGATCGCTCTCTGCTGATTTGACGGTGGCCCGAATGATGCACGCAACCGACTTGGACTTCTCGTCCTTGGTCTGATCGACCGCTTTGGCGAGCAACGCCATGTCCTGCTCGGAGGCATTCGCCAGAACCGGTTGAAGTTCCTTGATCACGAGCGCCAAATGCTCGTCCTTCTTCCTCTTGTCCCCAGCGACGGAAATGCTGAGGACGATCACGCGCGACAGGAGCGTACGCGTTTTCTTGTTCTGGATCCTGGCTAGACCTGGCATGCAATCGAATGTCGCCTGCTCGATCCGGCGGGTCGTCGTTTTGCGATCTTTGCGGAGGAGTTCGGCCATCTTCTGAACCGAACTGGTTCTGTCGCGTCCGAGGTAGGATTTCACCCCGCCGATGGCGACAGAGCCGACCACGCTGGCGATGACTACGGTAGTGATGAGGCGCATCTCAACTCTCCTGGTTGAGGCTTGCCTACATCTTATGGTTTAAGTCACCTCTAAACAGTCGCGAAAATGTCTAATGATCCTACGGTTCAAATCCGCGGCGTCGACAACAACCAAAGGCCGAAGCCGGTATAGAACACCATGAGCGCTGCGAGTGGGATCTGGCTGATCACAGCCTTGCGCGGGGTCTCGAACAGCTTGAGTGCGATGAGATGCGCCATGATGACTCCGGTCACGTGGCCGAGGGCAATGACCACAGTTTCGCTGTTGAAGATCAGAGTGACGCCGGAGAGCGTGTTGAGGAAGGAGGTGGTTGTGTGCCATTCGACAGTGCCGAACAGGTTCCAGCCGAAGCCGAACGGGTCGCTGATGGCGATGAGCGCATTCTGACCGTCGACCAGCACATTCGTGAGATAATGCGCGGCCTGAAAGGCAAGTGCGATCGGGACGATAGAATAGATCAGCCGACCCGCGGCCTCTCGCCATGCGGCACCCCCGCCGGCCATGGCGGCACCCAGCGCTACGCAGAGCAGGAAGGCGCCTGAAAGCGCTGCGAATGTGCCGACAAGGCCCAGCGTACCCGACCAGACCACGGCGCTGCGGCCGGGAAATTCCAGCGGATTGACGCCGATGGCGCCGAGCCACAGGAAGGTGCGTGACAGCCCGTCGAAGGAGACTGTCGAGAGCATCAGCAACAGGAACAGCACGCCGGAGAGCGGCAGCGCCGCATGCGTGACCAGTTGGCGCCCGGGCCAGACGAGGCTGAGCCTCGTGTGGCTGAGGCCGGCGTCCTCGCGTGCGAAAGGGGACAGGCGGCCGATCAGACCGAAGAAGATCGAGAAGGGTTCCGCGCGGGACATCCAGTCTTTCTCGCCAAAGGTCATCGCGCCGAGCAGGTTGAAGAGGAAATAGAGGCCGATCGCTTTTGCCAGTCGCTCTGGATCGCTGGGAGCAAGATCGACGAGTTCGAACCAGGCGAAAGCTGCGAATTGCAGGATTGCGATCGCATAGCCGATGCTTGCAGGCAGGGTGGCGAGCGGATCGCGCCTGTGATGGCCGAGTAGTGTGAGAATGCCGGTCCATGGATTGAGATGCGGCCAGAGCGGGCCGGTCACCGCCTGGAGCACGGTGAAGCAGACCCACCAGATCGTCCAGAACATGGTCGGCAGTGGGTTGGCGATTGGATCGCGACTGCCGAGGAATCCGGCAGTGACTAGGGTTGCGAGGAACAGGAGCCCAAGCAGCGATGTAGAGGCCGGCGGGATGTCGCGGATCGTCATTAGGTGGAGACGCATGGCGGCGGCGCGATCGACGAGACGGGCTGGCAGGACGGCGAGGAGCAGGAAGGATGCCGAGACGGCGAGGGCCGCGCCGGCGAGGTAGTAGCCGGTGGGAAGGAGGAGCACTATGCCGCCTTCGGTGCCGTGGGCGAGGGCAGTGGTGGGGGCGAGGGTGGCAAATGGAGCGGCAATCATCGCCAGCCGGAACTTACCCCCCTCTGTCCTGACGGACATCTCCCCCTCAAGGGGGGAGATCCGACGGGGCGACCGCCTGTCTCCCTGAATCGTTGCGTGCTCAGAGAGATGTAGTGGCTTGTGGCGATGGGAGCCCATCTTGCGCATCTCCCCTTTTGAGGGGGAGATGTCCGGCAAGACAGAGGGGGGTATACGCCAGGCGTCGTCCAATGAGATGTCACGACGTAAGTCTTCGCCCACCGTCCTCAATGGCCAACACCCCGAATGCGCGCCGAGGCTTGTTTCAAATCCCCCCACGGCGCCTTGTCCGGCGCAAACCGCGCCCGCAGATAGGTCGCAAGATCGGTAAGCTGTCGATCCGAAAAGCTCTGCCGGAAGGCGGGCATGGACATCACCTCCATTTGCTCCGCTGTCGCATGTCGGGCAAGTGCTGCAGGCGCATCGGCGCCATTGAGGATTGTCTGCAGCAGGTTGTCGGGTCTGTCGCTGTGGAGGTTGGAGTTCAGCGCGAGGCTCGCTAGCGGCGTGCCGTCGGCGTGGCACGTAGTACAGGCGCCCTCAAAAATACGGGCGCCGGAGGGCTCTGCCAAAGCTGATGCGGTCTCGGCGGCGCGCGCGGCGTCGACGGCCGCGGCGCGGTTGGTCGCGGCCGTATCGGCCTTCACACCGTTGGAGAGATAGATCGCCATCGCCCTGATGTCTTCGTCCGGCAACGGCTGAAGGGATTTGACCACCTCGGACATCGGACCGTTTGCGGCGCCATGGTCATGCGAATAGCCCTGCCGCAAATAGTCGAAGAGCGCGTCTTCGGTCCAGCCGACCGGTGATTTGCCAGCAGTGCGGATCGCCGGCGCCTCCCATCCATCGGCAAATCCGCCGGCAAGATGGGCCGCGCCTTCGAGTTCAGCGCCCACCATGTTCCGTTCCGTGTGGCAGGCGGAACAGTGGCCAAGCGTCTCGACGAGATAGGCACCGCGGTTCCAGGCGCTGCTCTTCGTGGCGTCCGTAACGCTCGTCGGCTTGAGATAAAGCGCATTCCATCCGGCCATCAGGCCGCGGAAATTGAAAGGGAACTTCAGTTCGCTGTCGGGCACCGTGTTCGCCGCCGCCGGTTCGGCCATCAGATAGGCATAGAGCGCCTGGATATCCGCTTCATCCGCCTTGGCGAAGGATGTGTAGGGGTGGACGGGGTAGAGGTGACTGCCGTCGCGATGGACGCCCTGGCGCATGGCGCGCTCGAAGGCCGGATAGGACCATGCCCCAATACCGGTCTCTGCATCGGCCGAGATATTGGCCGCATAGATCGTCCCGAACGGCGTCTCGAAGGCGCGGCCGCCGGCGAAAGGTGTGCCGCCAATGTCTTTCCCGATACCGACATGGCAGACATTACAAGCACCGGCCGCGGCGGCCTGCCGGCCGCGCTCGATCGTGGATTGGCTGAAGGTTGTCGGGTCGGGTCGTGCGATCTCTGGGATCACAGGCTTGATCGGTGCGAGGAGCGCGATGCCGCCCGCCGCCAATCCCATCAGACCCGCCGCACTCAATCCAAGTCCGAGGATCGGCCGCCGCACCTTTGTCGCAGGCGGAGCGAGCCGTTTGTCAGGAGTCTTGCCCAGCGCCGCCAATACCTTGTCTGGCGTGAGAGGTAGCTCCCGGAAGCGGATACCAGTCGCGTCATAGACGGCGTTGACGATCGCTGCGGCACTCGGCACCGAGGCGCTTTCGCCCGCGCCGCGCGGCTCCTCGTTCTGCCGCGGCAGCATCAACACGTCGATATCGGGCAGTTCAGGGAAGGTCAGGATCGGATAGCCGCCCCATTCGACGCTCTCGACCTCGGTCGCAGAGAAATCCACCCTTTCCTTCAGAACGCGACTGATCGACTGGATGACATTGCCGTGGATTTGGTGGCGCACGCCCTCGGGGTTCACCATCATGCCGGTGTCCTGGCCGACGGTGATGCGGGTCACGGCGATGACGCCGGTCTTCCTGTTAACCGCAACATCGGCGACCCAGGCCGACCATGCCGCCGGCACACCGGGGAAGCGTCCGTGGACATAGAGCGCGTAAGCGAAGCCGCGGCCATAGAGCAGGTCGCCTTCGCCGCCCTCGCTGCCCCACTGGGTGCGCGGCTTCCATTTGGCCTTCTCGGCGACGGCTCGCACGAGATCGATGGCCCTGTTATCGGTGAGATAGCGCAAACGGTATTCGATCGGGTCGACTTGCGCTGCTGCCGCAAGCTCGTCGATGAAGCTTTCATGCGCGAAGGAGTTCGGCATGGCCGAGACGCCGCGGAACCAGGACGCGCGGGCGATCGGCGGCATGTCGTGCACCTGGATGCGCATATTGCCGATCGCATAGGGCGGGATCGCCGTGCGGTCGCCCATCTCCATCGTCTCGTTGCCGCTGATCTTCCCGGTCAGGACCAGAGCCAGTGTCGGCGCGAGGTTGGAGGGGTAGCGCGTCTCGAAGTCATAGGCCGCGGGACCGCCTTCGAGATCGATACCGCCCCTGACATCGATGATCTGGCCGGCGCCCTTGGGCTCCCAGCCGTGCTCTTGCTCGCGGGTCAGTTGCACACGCACCGGCCGCCCAACGGCGCGGGAGAGGAGTGCCGCGTCGGCGGTCACGTCATCGGCGCAGTTGCGGCCATAGCAGCCGGCGGCCTCCAGCCGTTCAACGACGATTTCCTCCTCCGGCATCTCCATCAGCTGAGCGAGGTCGCGGCGCATCCAGTGGGGATTTTGCGTGCCGGACCAGACGATGAGCCTGCCGTCCTGCCAGTCGGCGACGGCGCAGGAGGGACCGATCGAGCCATGCATCTGATAGGGCCAGACATAGGTGCGCTGCATAATGCCCTGCGCGCCAGCCAGTGCCGTCTCGACGTCCCCGCTTTCCTTGAGCAGCCGCGTTTTCTGCTTGGGGTGACCGCGCAGCGCCTCCTCGAGGCGGTTGAGATCGGGGCGGGTCGGCTGCTCGCGCCAGGTCACCTTGAGCCGCTTCATCGCCTCGATGGCATTTTCTTCGCGCGCGGCGACAACGCCGACGAAATCACCCTCAGTGACCACGGCGACAATGCCCGGGATATCTGCCACCGAACTCTCGTCGACCGCGACGAGGCTCCGGCCGACCATTTCGCCATGGTCGAAGCCGGCATGCGGCGGACGGATGACGCGGCCATGCAGCATGCCGGGCACCCTGATATCGTGGACATAGGTCCATTCACCGAGTGCTTTGCTGGCAATATCGTTTCGGCGCTGCGAGTGGCCGACGATGCGGTACTCTTCAGGCGACTTCACGCGAACGCCGGGATTGATCTCGATGCGCTCATGATGGCCGGAGATGAGGTCGGCGTAGGAAATCGACCGGTTCCCAAGCTGGACGATTCCCTGGTCGACCGAGAGGCTTGCGAGCTCGACGCCGTGCATGGCGGCGGCTTTGGTCAGCAGGTGATGGCGTGCCGTTGCCGCCGCCTGCCGCAGCGGTATCGCCGTTACCTGGATCGTCTCGCTGGCGATCGTCGGTCCCTGGTCGGGCGCCGCCGATGTCGTGCCGAGCACCATCTCCACGCGCTCGACCGGAACATCCAGTTCCTCGGCAACGATCTGCGCCAGCGCGATGCGGACGCCGGTGCCGAGATCGACATGGCCGGAAAAGGCGCGCGTCGTGCCGTCGGCCTGCATGGCCAGGAATATCTCGGGTCGGTTGGAGGTGCCGGGCCGCACCATGAGGAGGATATCCTCGGCATCGAGATAGTGTTCGAGCGGAATTTCCTGCGGACCGCTCATGCGTCTAGCCTCGAAAGCTCGGCGGCGCGGTGGACGGCAGCGAGAATCTCGACATGGGTACCGCAACGACAGAGATGGCGTGCGAGCGCTTCGCGGATCGTCGTCTCGTCGGGTGCCGGGTTGCGGCGGAGGAGGGCGGTGGTGGCGATGATCATGCCGTTGAGGCAATAGCCGCATTGGGCGGCCTGCTTCTCGATGAACGCCTGCTGCACCGGGTGAGGTTTGGCGGACGTCCCGAGGCCTTCGAGTGTCGTGATTTCACGCCCCTCGACGGTAGCCGCCGCAGTGGTACAGGAACGGACCGACCGGCCGTCCACCAGCACGGCGCAGGCGCCGCATTCGCCGAGGCCGCAGCCGAATTTCGGGCCGTTCAGTTCGAGATCATTGCGAAGGATGTAGATCAGCGGCGTTTCGGGCGATGCCTCGACGGTTCGCGTCTTGCCATTGACACTCAATGCAATCGGCCGCGCCTTCACCGGCGGCACCTCGCGTCGGCCAGACCGCGCGCTTGCGAAGATGTCGCTTGCTCGAAGGACAATGCGTTCCCCTGGGTTTCAATTCTGCTTACCCGATTGGTCGGTATCTTACCCAACAATCATTGGCATGCAAATGAATAGTGCAGGGCCGGTTTGGCGTATGGAGAAACCAGGCGCGGGGTCCAATCAGGCGGTAGTCAACAGATCTTGGTGAGCAGCTCGATCAGCATCATCCGCTCGCCCGAGGTCAGCGGAGCCAGGGTTTCCTCGGTCACCGCGCGGGCGGTGCCGACATTGCGGGAGAGCGCCGATTCGCCTTCGGTGGTGAGCGAGAGGACCAGGCGGCGGCCATCCTTGGGGTCTGGCTCCGACCGGATGAAGTCGCGTGCGACGAGCCGGTCGACCACGCCCTTGATCGTAGCGACATCCATCGCCGTCTCGCGGCCGAGCTGATTCTGCGAGGTCGGCTGGATTTCCTTGAGCTTGGAAAGTGCCGCCCATTGCGTCGTCGTCAACCGGTCGCCCATGCGCCCTGCGAAGATCGCGACGTGGCGCTGGTTGGCCTGACGCAGGAAGAAGCCGATCTGCTGATCCACCCGATATTCGGTTACGCCCTCGGGCTGGGTGTCATCTGCTTCCATCGTCATTCGCACAGTCCTCGGGGCATTGTATCCACGCCGGGATTTGGTTTAACTGGTCGGACTCATTTGTCAACGAAGCATCTTCGACGAGGAGGATCGCTTGACAGACGGGAAAGGTGGGCGGATACTCGTTCGTATACAAACGAACTTGAATTTCGTTCCAGCAGGGAGCGTGCCATGGTGAAGCAAGCCGTCGAAGTCGCCGAAAATGGTAAGATCCGTTGCGATGCCTGTCCCGTCATGTGTTACATCGCCGACGGACGCTCGGGCGCTTGCGACCGCTATGCCAATGAGGGCGGCGAACTGATCCGCGTCGATCCGCTGACGATCATCGAGGGCACGGTGTCCTCGGGCGGCAAGGTCATTCCCTTCATGCCCGACCATCCCGAGGACGAGTGGAACGGCGATCTCGTCAATGCCCGCAAGCCGTTCATCACTGCTGTGGGCGCGGGCACGACCTATCCGGACTACAAACCCGCACCTTTCATCGTCTCGCAGAAGCAGAACGGCGTCGACATGGTGACTGTCGTCACCGAGGGCATCTTCAGTTACTGCGGCGCCAAGGTGAAGATTGACACCGATCGCTATCTCGGTCCCGAGGCTTCGCCGGTGCGGGTCGATGGCGAGCAAATCGGCCATGTCATGACGGCCGAATATGGCTCGCAGATGCTGTCGCTCGGCGGCGTGCATCACCTGACCGGCGGGTCGAAGAAGGAGGGCCGCGTCACCTGCGACGCGCTGCTCAAACTCTGTAATCGCGAAGCCGTCGAGCTGACCATCGACGGCGGGGCGACCATGGTCGTGGCAGCGGGCAAGGCGCCCGTTATTAACGGCGTCGAGGAACACCGCATGCGCGTCGGTTGCGGTTCTGCGACGATCGGCATGTTTGCCAAGCAGTGGAAGGAACTGGTCGACGAAGTCGTCGTCGTCGACGACCATATCACCGGCGTGCTCTCCGAGCATCAGGCCGGAAAGCTGCTGTACGTTCCGCCGACCGGCATCAAGATCAAAGGCCGGCGTTCGACGCCAGGCCGCTACTTCCAGGTCGCGGAGCCCGGCATCGGCTGGGGCGGCACGAATATCGACGATCCCCTGACGATCCTCGGCGATTTCGATCCCAAGGTAGCCTATCCCGGCCTGCGCATGCTGATGGTTTCGACAACGGGCGAGCAGAGCGGTTATTACGTTCTCGACGAGAACCTCCGGCCGATCCTGCAGACCAACCTGCCGGCGCCGATCCAGGAATCCGTCGAGATCATCGCCGAGAATTGCGAGCCGGCGCTGGCCACCGTGATGTTCATGGGCGGCGCGGGCGGCAGCCTCAGGGCAGGCGTCACCACCAATCCGGTACGATTGACCCGCTCGGTCAAGGAAGCGCTCACCCACGTTTCCTGCGGCGGCGCGCCGGCCTATGTTTGGCCGGGCGGCGGCATCACTGTCATGGCCGACGTGACTGAGATGCCCTCGAATTCCTTCGGCTATGTTCCGACGCCGGCGCTGGTCGCGCCCATTGAGTTCACGATGCGACTCGCCGATTACGAGGCACTGGGCGGCCACATGGAGGCGATCGTGCCGATCGAGCAGGCGATTGAGCTTGCGGAACGCAAGATCGCTCCTGTAGGCCAAGGCGCCTGGCCGACGGCCGAAAAGAATTTCAAATGGGGCGCGTGAATTGCTGATTGGAATGACATTGGTGGGAAGCGGAGACCATTCGGGCTCCGGTCGGGGGCGTCCATGATCGGCCCCATCGCTTCCTATCTCGATGGCGACGTGAGCGGACGGTTGCATCTGCAGCATGGGCCGATCGACCTGGTGATCGGCGTCGACGGCGCGATTTCGCTCGAGCATGAAGCCTACTATCGCCACCACGCCTATGCATTGGCCAACCGCCGCTTCAAAACGGTCCTCGATGAACTGGTCGCCGAATTGCCGTTGTTGAAGCGTGCCGCGGCACCGGACTGTCCGGAGCCGAAGGGCAGCACGGCACGTCGCATGATGGCGGCCGTACGGCCCTATTCTGCGGACCATTTTGTCACGCCGATGGCGGCTGTCGCAGGCGCAGTCGCCGATGAGGTTTTGGCAGCGATGCTGGCCGGCTTCACATCCGACAATCGCCCACGCCGCATCTATGTCAACAATGGTGGCGACATCGCCATCCATCTCGATCCCGGGGCCGACTATCGCATCGGCATCGCGCGCGAGGACGGCGCTGATCTCGGCGCCTTCGCCATCTCCGCCGACAGCCCGACACGCGGCGTCGCGACGAGCGGCCGGGGCGGCCGCAGCCTGTCCATGGGCATTGCCGACTCGGTCACGGTGTTGGCGCGCAGCGCCGCCGAGGCCGACGCGGCTGCGACGATTGTTGGAAATGCCGTCGACTTGCCCGGTCACGCCGCGGTGACTCGCATGCCGGCGAGCGAGATCAAGGACGACAGCGATCTCGGACATCGGCTGGTGGTGGCCGGCTGCGGACCTTTGACCGCCGCCGAGATTGCGATCGCCTTGAATGCGGGTGTGCAGACATCCGAGCGCCTGATGGCGAGCGGGCTGATCCATCGCGCTGCGCTTTTCCTGCGCGATCAGGGCCGCGTGGTGAGCGAGGACGACCACATCATTCCTGATATGCTGGAGACGAGACATTATGCCTGAGCCGAAAGTGCGGAAATTCGTCACCGTGGTCGAGGAAATCCGCCACGAGGGCGGTCCAGTCGCCGACAAGCCGCTGCTCCGAGGCGCCGTATTGGCGGTGATCGAAAACCCGTTCGCCGGCAGCTATCACGAGGAGATCGCCGGCTTCATGAAGGATCTCGAGCCGCTCGGCCTCGAAATGGCGACGCGTCTGATCAAGTCGCTCGGCGGTGACAAGGGTGCGATCCAGGGCTATGGCAAGGGTGCTATCGTTGGGCAGGGCGGCGAACTGGAACATGGCGCGCTTTGGCATGTGCCGGGCGGCTATGCCATGCGCGAGGCGCTGGGCGATGCAAAGGCCATCGTGCCCTCGACGAAGAAGGTCGGTGGCCCCGGCACCCGGCTCGACGTACCGGTTACGCATATCAACGCGTCGTACGTCCGCAGTCATTTTGACGCGATGGAGGTCGGCGTGCCGGACGGGCCGCGTGCCAACGAGATCGTGCTCGCGCTGGTGATGACCACGGGTTCGCGCATCCACGCCCGTGTCGGCGGCTTGAAGGCAGCAGAGATCAAGGGCGAGGACGGATTGCGGTGAGCGCCGAGATCCGCAAGATCGCGGTCTTCGTTGAGGAAACCCGATCGGAGATGGGGCAAGCTGTATCGCCGCCCACGCGCAAGGCAGCCGCCGTTGCCGTGATCCGCAATCCCTTTGCCGGCCGTTATCAGGCGGATCTGACGGAACTCATGGATATCGGCGCAGAACTCGGCGGGTTGCTCGGCCGCAGATGCGTCGAAGCACTCGGCATTTCACCATCCGAAGTCGAGAGCTATGGCAAAGCGGCGCTCGTTGGTGAGAACGGCGAACTGGAACACGCCGCCGCGGTCTTGCATCCGTCTCTTGGTAAGCCGTTGCGCGACGCCGTCGAGAAGGGTGCGGCGCTGGTGCCATCCTCCAAGGCGATGGGTGGCCCGGGTACAATCCTCGACATCCCGCTCGGACACAAGGATGCAGCCTATGTCCGCAGCCATTTCGACGGGATGCGGGTGATGCTGAACGACGCACCACGCGCCGGTGAGATCATGGTCGCCGTGGCGGTGACCGATAGTGGCCGGCCGCTGCCGCGTGTCGGAGGTCTCAAGGCGAACGAGGTCCAGGGCAAAGACGGGCTGCGATAGCGCTTGACAGCGCCACATCGTCTCGTCAAATTCGTTCGTACACAAATGATATTGGGGATAAGACGTGAGCGAACCCGTAACGCGGCAAAGCCAGGTTGCCGGCATCGATGTCGGCGGCACCTTTACAGATCTCGTCCTGTTCGATGCCGTTAGTGGCACGGTGCGGCTCGCCAAGACCCCGACGACGCTGGAAAATCAGGCTTTCGGCGTGTTGAACGCGCTGGACGCGGCGGAAGCCGATATCGCGGCGCTCGATCTGATTGTCCATGGCACGACAACCACAACCAACGCCGTGCTGGAGCGCAATCTGTGTCGCACCGGCCTGATTACTACAATGGGCTTCCGCGACATTCTGGAACTCGGCCGCCGCACCCGTCCGCAACCCTATGGCATGAAGGGCGAGTTCCGGCCGATCATTCCGCGCGACCTGCGACTGGAAATTCCGGAGCGCATGGATGCGTCAGGACGCGTGCTCACCGTTCTCGACGAGGCAGCGTTGTGCGCCGCGCTTGAAGAACTGATCGCCAAGGATTGCGAGGCGCTGGTCATTCATTTCCTCCATGCCTATGCCAATCCGGCGCATGAACTGCGCGCTGCCGAGATCGCCAGAGAAATCTGGCCGAATGGCAATATTACGATGGGCCATGCGCTGCTCTCCGAAAGTCGGGAGTTCGAACGCGGTGTGACGGCGGCTGTCAACGCATCCGTGCAGCCGCTGCTGCGCCGCTATGTCGAGCGATTGGCCGACCAACTCGCTGGCCGCGGCTACAAGCATGACGTCCTGGTTATGAATGGCAATGGCGGCATGGTCTCGGCCCGTTTCGTGGCCAACGAGGCGGCAAAGACGGTCATGTCCGGCCCGGCGTCAGGCGTCATGGCCGCGGCCTACACCGGACGACGCGCTGGCATTCCCAACCTGATCACTTATGATATGGGCGGCACTTCGACCGATGTCGCGTTGATCCGAGACGCGGAACCCGCGGTATCCAACGAGATCGAGATCGAATATGCGATGCCGATCCATGTGCCGATGGTCGATGTCCGCACCGTAGGCGCGGGCGGCGGCTCGATCGCTCGTGTCACTGCGGCGGGACTTCTGCAAGTCGGGCCGGAAAGCGCCGGCGCTTCACCTGGTCCGATCTGTTATGGCCGTGGTGGCACGCGGCCGACGATTTCGGATGCCAATCTTCTGCTTGGCCGGCTCAATCCGGCGCGGCTGAATTCTGTCCCGGGTGGCATGTCGCTCGACGATATCCGCGCCATCTTCCAGAAGGAACTCGGCGACAAGCTTGGGCTCGATGCGATTGCCGCAGCCGACGCCGTGATCCGCATCGCCAATGCCCGCATGTCGGATGCCGTGCGCATGGTTTCTGTCAGCCTTGGCGAGGACCCGCGCGATTTTGCACTCTTCGCCTTCGGCGGTGCTGGCCCGCTGCATGCTTCGGCCATCGCTCGCGAGCTCGGCATCCCCAGAGTGCTCACGCCATCGCGCCCCGGTATCACCAATGCGCTCGGCTGCGTGGTGGCCGACCTCCGGCACGATTTCGTCAACACCGTCAACAAGCCGCTCGCCTTGGTCGATATCGCGGCCGTGCATGCGCTCTTCGCCAGGCAGTCGGAGGAGGGCAGGCGGCTGATCGGCAAGGAGGCGGTGGAGATTCGCGCAATCCGGGAGATCTGGTCGGTCGACATGCAGTTCATCGGCCAGACGCATCTATTGCGCGTAGCGCTGCCAGGGCCGACCCCTGATCTCGACGAATTGCAGACCCGTTTCGAGGAAGCCTACTTCAATCGCTTCCACGTTGAGCTCAAGGAAATCCGCGCCAACCTTGTCAATGTCAATACGTCAGTCATAGGCCGGCGTGCCGAAATCGACCTGTCGAAACTCATCGATCCCGCCGGGCGCAAGGTAACGCTCGCCGAGGCGCAGACTGGCAGCCGCTCGGTCTGGTTCGGCAAATGGATGGAGACGCCTGTCTATTGGCGTGATTACCTGCCTGCCACCGCCGCCATCGCCGGCCCTGCGATTGTTGAGCAGATGGACACGACCATCATCATCGAGCCCGGCGACCAAGCGACGCAGGATCATGACGGCAATATCATCATCGCGATCGGAGACGCGGCATGACCCTCGACCCCATCACGCTCTCGGTCATCCAATCCGGTCTGCAGCAGGTCTGCGACGAGATGGATCTCTCCTTTTCGCGCGCCGCTTTTTCGCCTGTTATCGCCGAGGCCAATGACCGATCGGATGGTATCTATTCGGCGGTCGACGGCGCGCTGATCGCCCAGGGCGCTTCCGGTCTCCCGGTCTTTGTCGGCACGATGCAATATTCCACCCGGGTGCTGATCGAGATGATCCGCGATGGCAAGGCGGTCGCACCGAAGCCCGGAGATATCTACATCGTCAACGACCCCTATCTCGGCGGCACGCATCTGATGGATGTACGGTTCGCCATGCCGGTCTATCGCGATGGCGAGATCTTCTGCTGGCTCTCCAATACCGGTCACTGGCCGGATACGGGTGGTGCCGTGCCGGGCGGGTTCTCGGCGTCGGCGACTTCAGTGGAGCAGGAGGGGTTGCGCCTGCCGCCGGTGCGGCTGTTCAAGCAAGGTGTGATCGATCCCGAGATTTACGCGATCATCTGCTCCAATATCCGCATCGCGGACCAGCGGATCGGGGACGTGAAGGCTCAGGCGGCAGCCCTCCTGGTTGGCGAGAAACGGCTCGCCCGCATTCTCGATCGCTATGGCGACGACACGGTCAAAGCGGCTATCGCCGAACTCAGCAAGCGGGCATCTGAGCAGATGCGCGCCAATTGCCGGCTGATTCCGGATGGCGTCTATCGCTCCGTCGCCTATGTCGATAGCGACGGCGTGGTCAACGAGCCATTGGAGATCCGGCTCTCGATCATGGCCAAGGACGGCATCCTGGATTTCGATTTCGAAGGCTCGTCAATGCCCTGCGCCGGACCGATGAATTCGGTGCTGGCGACGACTCTGTCATCGGTCTATCTCGCCATGCGTCATATCTTCCCCGATGTGCCGATGAGCGCCGGTGCCTTTGAGCCGCTTCGGGTGAAGCGGCCGGAAGGTACGTTTCTGGACGCGCAATATCCGCGACCCGTTTCAGGCTGTGCTGCTGAAGTCAGCCAACGTATCGCCGAGGCTGTGTTCCTGGCACTGGTCGAGGCCTTGCCGGATCGGGTGACGGCCGCCCCGGCCGGCAGTTCCGGCAACTTCGCGCTCGGCGGCCATGATCCGGAGCGCAATCGCGGCTTCGTCATGTACCAGATCTCGGGCGGCGGCTATGGCGGCTATGCCGGCGGCGATGGCATTGCCAATGGCTGCTCGACCATCGGCATTTCCAAGGCGCCGCCGGTGGAAATCATGGAGCAGCAGTATCCCGTTCTCTATCATCGCTATGCGCTGCGAGAAGGTTCCGGCGGCGCCGGCCGTCAGCGCGGTGGTTTCGGGCTCGATTATGAGATCGAGCTCCGTCGGGGCGAGGCGACCGCGAGTTTCGTGATGGATCACGGCCGCTTCGGTCCGCCGGGCGTGCTGGGCGGCAAGGATGGCGCGACCAATTCCGTGCGCGTCTACCAGAGTGGCAGGGAGATGGTGCCGGAGCATCTCTCCAAGGCACAGGATATTCCGCTCAAGCCCGGCGACCGTGTGCGTGTCGGCACGCCCGGTGGCGGCGGTTATGGTGATCCGCGCGAGCGTGATCCGTTGTCCGTTGCCGAGGATGTGCGGCTAGGACGCTACACACTGCAACAGGCGAAAACCCTGTTCGGCGTCGTGTTGACCGATACTTTCGAGCCGGATTTCAAGGCGACGGAAGCCGCGCGTCAGTAGCCTGGCACATAATAGGGATCGTCATAGGCCGGCTCGACATTGGGATCATCATCGAGGTAGCGGCGTCGGCGACGCGGGGATATGCGCGACGCGTCCGCCGACAGGTCGGGATCATCCATGTCATAGACCTCGTTCGGCCGGTAGGGCTCATAGATCTCCTGACCGCGCACGTCATCCAAGCTCTCGACGCCGGGACGGCTGAGATCGGTGACGACAACGGCTGTGCCATCAGGCACGCGGCTGTAGAGATCGACCACGTCCTGGTTGATCATGCGTACGCAACCTGACGACACCGATTTGCCGATGGTCCACCATTCCGGCGAGCCGTGGATGCGGTAGAGCGTGTCTTCCTTGCCTTGGAAAATATAGAGCGCACGGGCCCCGAGCGGATTGGCGAGGCCGGGCGGCATGCCGCCATTGTCGGCGCTGTATTTGGCAAGCTCGGGTTGGCGAGCCACCATCTCGTCCGGCGGGGTCCATTTCGGCCACTGCCGCTTGTACTGGATCTTGCCGCGGCCGGCCCAGGCAAAGCCGGCACGGCCTAGGCCGACGCCATAGCGCATCGCCTGACCGTTGGGATAGGTGAAATAGAGGAAATGTCCGCCAGTATCGACGACGAGCGTACCCGGCGCTTCGCCGGTCGGATCGCTGACCATCTGGCGATAGAATCTCGCGTCGATCTTCTGATAGGGGATGGCCGGCAGGGGGAATTGTTCGTCGGCCTTTGCAGCGTAGAGAAGTGCGCCTTCGGAGCGGCGAGCAGCGACGACTTGCGCGGCCTCGGTATCGACTGTTTCGCGCGTTCTGGTGGAGCATCCCGCAAGACCTGCCGCCGTGACGCTACCCATGCCGACAAGAAATGCCCGCCGATCAACCCCTGACTTCACCATTCGGTACTCCATACGTCCCCGATGGGTCGGCGACGACAATAACACAGACATGCAAGCCGCAGATTGGGTTTTTGTTCCATCACGTTGGCAGGAGCGAGTTCCGTTGCGACATCCTGCCACGCACCGAGTCTGCATCATCCGAGAGGAGGCCGACATGATGACCAATTGATGGCAGCGCGCTTCCCATCGCTGGCTTTCCGTGCGAGGGTCCTGACCATCCGATTTGCCAAAAAAGCATTTGCCTGCCATGCGTGATTTCCAGCTTCCCGGCCGCTCGCCGGTCCGCGCGACCGATGCCATGGTTGCCACCTCTCATCCGCTCGCCAGCTTCGCCGCCGTCGAAATGCTGCGCGCTGGCGGCAATGCCATGGACGCTGCCGTCACGGCGGCCGCTGTCCAGGCTGTCGTCGAGCCGCAATCGACGGGCATCGGCGGCGATTGCTTCGTACTCTATTCGCCGAAGGGACAGGGCGCGCCGATCGCCTTCAATGGCTCGGGCAGGTCGCCGTCTGCTGCGACACTGGATTGGTATCTCGAACGCGGTTTCACCGCGATACCGGAGACTGGGCCACATGCCGTGACTGTTCCGGGCGCGATCGACGCCTGGTGCCGGCTGCTGGAGGATCATGGCCGCAAAGGCATCGATGCGGCACTGGCGCCAGCCATCCACTATGCCGAGAAAGGCTATGTGGTGCATGACCGGGTGGCGTGGGATTGGGAAGAGATGGTTCCGATGCTGACGGCGGACGAGCATAGCGCCCGGATGCTTCTCACGGACGGCAAGCCACCCCAAGCCGGTGACATTCATCGCCAACCCGAGCTTGCCGAGTCGCTGATACGCATCGCCGCCAGCGGCAGGGCGGGTTTCTACGAAGGGCCCATAGCCGAGGATCTGGCCGCCCGCCTCGCCGAACTGGGAGGGCTCCATACGCTCGACGATTTCGCCGCGACGAAAGGCGACTATGTCGAGCCCATCAGCGTGCGCTATCGCGGTCATGACCTGTTCCAGATGCCGCCGAACAATCAGGGCCTCACTGCGCTGCTGATGCTCAACATCCTCTCGGGTTTCGATCTTGCCGGGCTTGATCCCGACGGCGCCGAGCGCCTGCATCTCGAAATCGAAGCCGGCCGGCTGGCCTATCGCGACCGTGATCGCTGGATTGCCGACCAGGACAAGGTCGACGTGCCGGTGAAGCAGTTGCTGTCTCCGGATTATGCGGCAGGCCTGCGCGCTGCGATCGATCCGAAGCGGGCGATGACCGGCTTGCCCGATGTCGCCTTCCCAAACAGCGACACGGTCTACATCTCGGTGGTGGACAAGGACCGCAACGCCGTTTCCTTCATCAACTCGACCTATACCTCCTTCGGCAGTGGCGTGACCGGACCCAAATCCGGTGTGGTGCTGCAGAGCCGGGGCCGCAGCTTCCGGC
This sequence comes from Rhizobium sp. SRI_017, assembly GCF_057586295.1. NCBI lineage: Bacteria > Pseudomonadati > Pseudomonadota > Alphaproteobacteria > Hyphomicrobiales > Rhizobiaceae > Rhizobium > Rhizobium sp. SRI_017. Next base: position 177,763 of record NZ_JBYCZP010000003.1, read on the forward strand.
TCGAGCGCGATCATCCCAATGTCATCGCGCCGAACAAGCGGCCGATGCATACGATCATGCCCGGCATGGCGCTTAGGGATGGCAAGGTCGTCACCCCCTATGGCGTGATGGGTGGCGCCTATCAGCCGTTCGGCCACGTCCATTTCGTCACCAATCTCGTGGATTTCGGCATGGATCCGCAGCAGGCATTGGATGCGCCGCGCGTTTTCTCGCGTAACGGCGTGGTCGAGGTCGAACGCGGCGTCCCTGAGTCCGTCATGGAGGCGCTTGGCGCCAAGGGCCACAACGTCCAGCGATCGGACGAACCCTTCGGTGGCGGCCAGGCCGTGATCATCGACTGGGAGAAGGGCACGCTGACCGGCGCCTCCGACCACCGCAAGGATGGCTGCGCGCTAGGCTACTGACCCTTCTTATCGTCGGGATGTGTGTGGATCGGGTCGACCCAATAGACCTCTTCAGGCTTCTCGACCGGATCGACATCGGTGATGTTGACCACCACGGCGGTATCGTCTGATCGCACCAGCACGCATTCGAGCGGATAGGCGGGATCGGCATTGATCTCCTGGTGGGGTACGAAGGGCGGGACGAAGATAAAGTCGCCGGCATCGGCTTCGGCGACATATTCCAGCCGTTCGCCCCAGCGCATGCGCGCCTTGCCTTTCACGACATAGATCACGCTTTCCAACTCGCCGTGATGGTGGACGCCGGTCTTGGCATTGGGCTGGATAGTCACCGTGCCGGCCCAGATCTTCTGGGCGCCGACCCGCGCTGTGGTGATTGCGGCCTGGCGATACATGCCCGGCGTCTGCGGCGTGTTGTCGTCGAGCTGGTTGCCCTTGATGACGCGGATGCCGTTGTGCTTCCAGTAGTCCGGGTCGTTATGATGATGGTGATCCTCGTCATGGTCGTGGTGATGATCGCCCATGGCTTCCTCCGCATGTCTTGCCGGCATTATAGACAAGGTGGGCGGCAAGTCACCTACACTAAGCTGCGGCCGGCGGGGCGCCTATATTTCAGTCATGTTCAATTTTTGTGCACATGCATCAAATTTCGTCGTATCAACGTTCTGATTTTATTCACTTTTTTCTGTAAGAGTCGCCATCGTTTTCGATGACTGGACGATTTAACGACGATGACATTAGGCAAGAAACAAGATTCCGACTACGCTCCGCCGGTCGACGGCGATTTCCGCTCCCTGTTCGATATCCATCCATCGCCGATGTGGGTCTATGATCCCGGAACGCTCAAGTTTCTGATCGTCAACGAAGCCGCCCTCGCGCTCTATGGATATTCGCGACCGGACTACGAGCGCATGACCGTGCTGGACATAAGGCCACAACACGAACGCGATCGCATGCAGCAGGCGGTGCACGCGCGCACCGATATCGAGCGCGCAGAGCGCTGGTCGCACCTCAAGGCCGATGGCGAAGTCTTTCATGTGCTGACCTATGGCCGCGAGATCCGCTTTGAAGGTCGCGACGCCATTCTCGCCATCGTCCATGATCGCACCGAACTCACGGCCGCCTATCAGGAAGCCAGCGAGGCACGGAGTTTTCTCGACACGATCGTCAACAACCTGCCGATCGGCGTCTTCGTCAAGGATCTCGATCACGACGGCCGCTACGTGATCTACAATGAAGAATGCGCCTCGGTGATCGGCGCGCGGCCTCATGACGTCTTCGGCAAGAATGACGTGACCATCTTCGGCACCGCGAAGGCCGACATCCTGCGTGATCAGGATCGACACGTCTTTTATGCCGAAGGTACGCAGAGTTTCGAAGAGACGCAGCGCCGTGCGAACGGGCGAGTGACCACGCGTCGAACCGTCAAGAAGATGCTTCCGACCGCTGATGGCAGCCGGCCGCGATACCTGCTCGGGGTCGCGCAGGATATTTCCGAAGAACGGGCCGTCGAAGCGGAACTGGCGCGGCTCGCCATGCGGGACTCGTTGACCGGTCTCTGGAACCGTAACTATTTCTCGGGAGAGGTCAGCCGTCGCGCCGAGCAACTGGATAGAGAAGGACCGTTCGCGGTACTCTATATCGACGTCGACCATTTCAAACATATCAACGACTCCATCGGCCATTCCGCCGGCGATGCGCTGCTTCGCCAGATCGCGAGCCGGCTCCGCGTGCTGACGGAGGAGGGCGACGTCGTCGCGCGTCTCGGCGGAGACGAGTTTGCAATGCTGATTAATCTCTCCGATGGTGCATCCCGTGCACGGCAGATCGCCGACGGGATGCTGGCCATCATGGCCGACCCCTTTGAGCTTGACGGCATGCGCGAACATGTCGGCTGCTCGATCGGTATCGCGCTCGCGCCCGACGATGGCGACAATGTCGATGTGCTGATGCGCAATGCCGACCTCGCCCTCTACTCCGCAAAGGATGCGGGACGGGCGATGTTCAGCTTCTATGAAAGTCATATGCGCGTCGAGGCGGAGCGCCGCCATCAGCTCACCGTCGAACTGCGCCGCGCACTTGAGAAGCAGGAATTCGAACTTTATTTCCAGCCGATCTATCGGCTTGCAGGCCAGGAGCTTTCGGGCTTCGAAGCGCTGCTGCGCTGGCGCCATCCGGAGCGCGGGCTGATCCTGCCCGGTGATTTCATTGGGACGGCAGAGGACACCGGCCTCATCATTCCGATTGGCGAATGGGTGATGTTGGAGGCCTGCCGCACGGCGGCCACCTGGCCATCCGACATCAGGGTCGCGGTCAATCTTTCCGTCTCGCAGTTCCGCAGCACCAACTTGTTGCCGCACCTCGTCGATTGCCTCAGCAAGTCAGGCCTCAATCCGGGGCGGCTCGAGATCGAGGTGACGGAGTCGGTCTTCCTATCGGACAGCGCCCACAGCCTGCCGCTGCTCCGGACGCTGAAGGAACTTGGCGTCCGCATCGCCATCGACGATTTCGGCACCGGCTATTCGTCGCTCAGCTATCTTCGCTCGTTCGCCTTCGACAAGATCAAGCTCGACAAGAGTTTTGTCGCCGGTGTCGAAACCAATCCCGGCGATCTTGCCATCGTCCGCGCGGTGGCGGGCATGGCAGCGGGATTTGGAGCGGTTGCTCTTGCCGAGGGGATCGAAACCCGCGAGCGGGCCGCCTGCATCGGCTCCGAGGGCTTTGAGGAAGTGCAGGGCTACCTCTTTGGCAAGCCGATGCCACGGATAGATGCCGAGGCGCTGATCGCTGATCGGTTTCCGGAACCAGCGCGGTTGCGGGCGTAGTTATTGCAGGGCGTCGACGATCGCCCTGAACATCGCCAGGATTTTCACATCGAGCGGGTCATCAACCGGCAATGGCTGCGATGACAACTTGACGATGGTGACACCGGCTCGGCGGTCGATGTAGATCCATTGGCCATGAATGCCAATGGCGATCAACGTGTCGGGGTCATCTGATGGCACATACCATTTCGAGCGATAGCGGGCATGCTTGAGCAATCCGGTCATCTCGCCCCTGTTCCAGGCCTCTTCGCTGCCCTGGGTCAGGATGTCCTCGATCCAGGCTTTCGGAACGACCTGTCGGTCCTGGGCTTTTCCGCCTTCGCGCACCATTTCGCCGAACCGCGCCAGATCGTGCAGCGTCACGCAGATGCCGCCTGCCGTTCGGGCGGCGCCGAGCCGGTCGACGGTGATGTAGCCGTCACTTTCCGCGCCGAGTGGCAGCCAGAGATGCCGCGTCAGCAGTTCCGCAATCGAGGCGTTGCCGGCACGTTCCAGGATCCAGCCGAGCAGGTCGGAGTTGGGCGAAGCATACTCGAAGCGCTCGCCGTGCGGACCGCGGTCCTTCTTCAGCGTGCCGAGGAAGTGATGCAAACCGCCTTCATAGGGGAAGTTTGCAGGCGGGTTCCAATCCATCGCCACCCGATAGCGCGCAACATCGCCCTTGGGATCGAGATAGTCCTCGATAAAGCGCAGCGACACCGTCATGTCGAGCACATGCCGGATGGTCGCATCGCCATAAGCGGATGACTTGAGTTCCGGGATATAGCGCATCACGGGTGCTTCGGGGTCGAGCTCGCCGCGCTCGACCAGAACGCCGGCAAGCGTGCCGGTCACCGATTTGCTGACAGAGAAGATGATGTGGCGCGTGGTGGCACTCATGGTGGGGCCATAGTCTTCGGCAACCACCGCACCGTCCTTGAGGACGAGAAAGCCGTCCGTATTGCTTGCCGCCAGAAGTTGGGCGGCGCTTAGGCCGCCGACACGGACGGCGGCGAGATCGAGCATTGCGCCCGTCCTCAAGGGGGGAGGATTCGGCCCTGCTTTGATCGGTTGGCTGGCGATGATCCGGTCGACTTCAACGAACCCCCTGACATTGAATGGATGCTGGCGCCAATTGGCCAGAGTGGGTTCGGGCAGGGTGCTCATCAATATTGTCCCTAATTGGAAATACGTTGCATCGTTAGCCCGGTTTGTTCTCCCGCGCGCTCGGCGATGAGAGCGCCAAGAGGCCGGCGGCGATGATCAGGCCGGCGCCGGCGAGCGTGGTGAGATGCGGGATTTCGTTGAAGAACAGGAAGCCCCAGAGCGGCGCCCAGAGCATGCCGGTATATTCGAAGGAGGTGACGACGCTGGCCTTGGCGATGCGATAGGCGTTGGTGAGCAATGTCATGGCGATGGCGGCGATGACGCCGCAGGAGGCGATCAGCAGAAAATCCCTCAGCGAAGGCCAGACCCAGGGCCGGACGAGGAAATTGATCGAGGGGTGGCTCGCCTCGTGGATGCCGAGTACGCCACAGGCAGCGGCGATCAGCAGGGCGCCAACAAGATAGACACCGTTCTGGTAGAAGGCCATGACCGATGCCGTCGTCTCCGTGCCCAGCTTTCGCGCCATCAGCATCGAGAGCGCATAGGTAAGGGCTGAGAACAGCGACAACAGTGCCGCGGGTTCGAACAGGCCCGCGCCGGGCCGCAACATGACGATGACGCCGACAAAGCCTACCACTACCGCAGTGATCCGGCGCCAGCCGATGCTCTCGCCGAGGAACGGTACCGCCAGGGCCATCGCGAACAGCGGCACAGTGAAAAACAGTGCAACGGCGTCCGCGAGCGGCAGTGCGGGGAAGGCCATGTAATAGGTGGTATAGGCGATCAGCATCAGGAAGGCACGCGCGGCCAGGGGCCAGAAATCCTTCGAGAAGATGGAGCGGATTCCAGAGTCGAAATGCACCATGACCAACAGGATGGGTGCGGCGACCATGCAGCGGGTGGAAACGACCTGGGTGAGAGGATAGTCACCCGAGACGGCTTTGATGATCGCATCCTGCACTGAAAAAATGAGAATGCCGAGACAAAGATAGGCAACTCCCAAGGCGGCGCGATTCTGCACGTTCTTCTCCCGTAACGGGAGGATAGATACACAATCGAATGACCTCTGCCAGCCTTGCCGCGACACGACTGCCGCGAACCAGCATGCCGTGACAGAAATTCACGCGTTTAGCGCTTGGCCATGCACCGATCGGCGGCTCGAAGTGCTTCGCGATAGTTGGCGAAGGGACCTGAGAGGAAGGTTACGCAATCGCCGACTTGGATAAGCGCCGACTTCGAGATCGGGTCAAAAATGACACTGAATGGTGGTTGTTGTTGTTCGCGCATTACGGGTTTCCTGTGGCTCATTTGCACTGGAAACGTGGCGTTGTCGGTTCTGTTCCAGAATGACGCGGACTATTAAGCCTATGGTAAATTAACAATGAATCCCGGGATTTGCACGCAAGTCTTGCTATTGCCACTTTATCAGCGCAAACTCCGCGGCGCGTTGGGGACCACTGGAACCTGGAGGTTAGCCATGGATTTCCCGAGAGAAGCGAACCCGGGTGTCTTTCGTCCGGAACAGTTCGATGTCGTCAAACAAGTCTTTGATTCCGTAACATCCGAGGATTGGTTCACCCACTCGGAAAAGCGGCGCGAGCAGTTTGCGACCTATTTGCTGGATGCCTATCAGAACGGTCTGACCGATCCGTTCGAACTGAAGACGCTCAGCAGGGCAGCCGCCCGTGAGCGCTTCGCCGTTCATTAATGGTAGGTTGGACGGCCTAGGATGGATTGACCCAAGACGGTCAGGTTTGCCAGGTGCTGTGCCATGGTGTGCACCATGACGTGCTCCGGCACTTCCGTGCCGTCTTCGGTGCCCGCAAACACGAACGGAATTTCCAGATCGAGCAACGCGTCCGCGATGGTCGCCGCGGCTTCGGTCTCAAGTCCCGTATCCAGAATTGCAGCACCGATACCCTGTGCTTTGAGGATTGCCTCGATCTGATGCCGGACCGCTTGGGGCTCGCGACCCTTTCGACCGGTATATTCCAGCGCAAGTCGCATCTCCGCGACGAACTCGTTTTGAATCACCAGGATCTTTGGTTGGGGCGTGATCTGCGGTGCTTGCATTATTGTTCTCCTTAGAACTCTATAATCAGAGTGGAGGTGGTTTTGTTCCGCCGAGATTTCAAGCGCGTCCGGATCAATTCCGCTTGAGCGGGAGCATGCCGGTCGTCAGCCGGTCGCCGCTCTTCTCCAAGAGCCGTAGTGACGTATAGTCGAGGATCGACAGCCCGCCATCGACGATCAGCGTCTGACCGGTCACGAAAGAGGCTTCATCACTGGCGAGAAACGCTACGACCGAGGCGATCTCGGCCGGCGTGCCCATCCTGTCCAATACGCCTGGAGGCAGCTCCCATTCGCCGCTTTCCGTTCCGGCCGGATTTTCACTGGCGTCGAGGTCTGTGGCGATCCAACCGGGGCTCACGCAATTGACGCGAATGCCGGCAGGAGCGCCTTCGACGGCAAGCGCCCGCGTCAACGCCTCGACGCCGGCCTTGGCGATGCAGTAGCTGCCCCAATTGCCGTGCAGCGTCGCCGTCGATGAGATGTTGACCATGGCGCCGCCCCCACTGTCGCGGATCAGCGGCATGGCGTGGGCGGAGACGAAATAGGCGGCGTCGAGATTGGAGCCGCGCATCTTGTCCCAGCGCGTGCCAGGCCCGTCGGATGCTTCGATCCCTGAACGACGTGCGCCGACGCCGGCATTGTTGACGAGGATATGCAGGCCGCCCCAGCCGGCGATATCGGCGATGAGGCCCTTCACCGAACCTTCGTCCGACAGTTCGCATGGGAAGAAGCTGGCCCGCCCGCCCATCGCCGCTACCTCGGCCTCGACGGTCGCACCTTTCTCGGCATTCCGGCCGGCCAGCGCAACACGCGCCCCTTCGCGCGCAAAGTGATGAACGATGCCGCGGCCGATGCCGGAATTGCCGCCGGTGACCAGAACGACCTTGTCGCGGAAGCGCATGTCAGACCCTCCAAGGGCCAAAACCCACGGCCATCTTGTCGATCAGGCTCTTCTGATAGGCGGTGAAGTCGGCATCGGGCTGCTGGAAATCGAGCCGGAAGGCGAATGGATCCGGCGCATCGATCGACGATCCCGAAAGGGTTGCGATGACCGCGTGGCCACAGAAGGGCACATGCGCTTCGGAATAGCCGCCTTCGTGGACCAGCAGCAGCTTGCCGCCGCAGAGCTCGTCCGCCGCCTGCATCGTCATTCTCGTCATCTCGGCGAAGGTCGAGGACGACGCCATGGTGCGGGACAGGGGATCGACACCAGAGGCATCGAAGCCGCAGGCAACGACGATGGCGTCGGGTTTGTAGGCGTGAAGTGCGGGGATCACGATCCGCTCGAAGGCGTGGAGATAGCCGAAATGGCCGGTTCCGGGCACGAGCGGGACGTTGATATTGTAGCCTTCGCCCTTGCCGGCGCCGCGATCGGTGAGCTTGCCGGACTCGCGCGGATAGTTGTTTTCCTGATGGAGCGAGATCGTCAGCACGTCGGAGCGCTCGTAGAAGATGCCCTCGGTGCCGTTGCCATGGTGGACGTCCCAGTCGATGACAGCGATGCGGCCCGCGCGCTTTTCCGCCAAGGCCGCTTCGACGGCGATCGCGATATTGGCAAGCAGACAGAAGCCCATCGGCTTGTCGGGCAGGCAGTGGTGACCCGGCGGACGGGAGAGGGCGTAGGCGTTGCGATGCTCGCCCATTAGCACCTTGCGCAGGGCGGCAGTGGCGAGGCCTGCGGACAGGGCCGCGATATCATAGCCGCCGGGACCGAAGGGCGTACGCTCGCCCAGTTCACCGCCCTTGCCGTCGGAGAGCTCCTTGAAGGCGTGAAGATAGTGCGCCGGATGGACGCGGAGTAGTTCGTCGCGCGTCGCAGGCCCGGCTGAGGAGACCGCGAGTTCGTCAATCAAGCCCGTGACATGCAGCAGGTTCTTGAGGCGCCGCTTCGTCTCGGGATTCTCGGGCAGGCCACCGGAGGCGAGCGGCTGCACCAGACCGCCCACGGGCGCCAGAAAGGCGTAGGAGCCGCCCGAATGCCAGAAGCACTTTTCGTCCCACCAGAATGCCGTCGCTGCCTTCAAGATCGAATCCTCCAACCGTTCATGCCAAATTGCACCCTCGCGCTGGACGATCAAGCCACTGGCGGAAACCATTCAGGGATTGGCGGGTTTTGTAGGCCAGCCTATCTCGACATCGTTATCTGGGAGCACGGTTTTTGCCTCGACTACAAGAACCGCAAGCCCGAACATATCAAGGCAGTGCTCAGCAATATCGTGAACTGTTAGGTCGTCGCCGAGCGTGTCGCCAAGGGCAGAGCGCGATGGCGAAATCGGTCCTATTGCGCCTTCTTAGGAATGTACGGCCCGCCGGTCTCGCCCCAGCCCCATTTCGGCATCGGCGCATTTTCCCAGACCTTGGCGCCCGGCTGCGAATTGACGACCGCGAGCCGTGTGCCCCATTCGAGGTAGCTGACGAGAGCGGAGGCGAATTCCGGGTCGGCAGGCAGTTCGAGGTCGGTATAGGTGTCAAGCAGCAGATTGATCCAGCGCCGCCGCATCGGCTCGCTCAGATGCTTGCCGAGATGGTGCCGGACCATTTCGGGATGGCCGCCGCGCTCAGTCGAATAGAGCGGCGGACCGCCGAGCACTTCGGCGAGGAACATCGCCACATGCTGCGGGTGGCCCTCATCCATCCCGGCGAAGACCGGCGAGAGCAATTCGTCCTTGTGGACGCGGCGATAGAATTCATCTGTCAGGCGGTTCAGCGCGTCTATGCCGCCGATCCATTCGTAAAGCGTCGGTACTGTCACGTCGATCTCCCTTTTCCCGAGGGAGAATATGGGGCGCCGATATGGGTGATCAAGCGGGCAGCGCCGCCCGGCCCGCTATTCCGTCTTCGGCGCCCGCTCGTAGAAAGCTTTCGCATCGGCCGTCGCTGCCTTCAGAGAGTCGGGCCGGGTATAGAACATGTGCCCGCCGCGATAGAGCGTGAGCGCCGTGCGCCCATCCGCAAGTTCGAGCGGCAGGTGGTCGAGCACGTAGCGGCTCGCGCCATAGGGTGTCAGCACATCGCTGTAACCATGCATCACGAGCAGCCGGAAGCTCGGGATGGTGGCCAGGAGTTCGCGGATATCTTCCGAAGCGCCAGCATCGGCGCGGGTGTCCTCGCGGCCTTCCTTCCATTCCCAGCGCCGATTGACGTCGAGCGAGAGCAGCGAATAAGTCATTTCGCAGGGAAAGTTGAGTTCGTTGCGGGCATAGCCTGCAAAGAAGGAACCATAAGCACGGGTGTAGCCATCAAGGATCGGATCATCGGCACGGCTGACCGGCGCTTCAGGATAGGGGTCGGGCACGGTGTAGGACGCGTCGTAAGGACTCGCGATCGTGCCATCTTTGTTTTTGGTAAGCATGTCGCCGATGAAGCCGCGCGTGCGTTCGACCGCTTGGCGATCGATGCCGGTGAGGCGGGCGACCCTGTCGTAGAACTCTTGCGCCTCCGGTCCGCGCGGTGCGGCGCCGGCGAGTGCGACGAGATAATCACTCATCGCAAACTTTTCGGCCTCTGCCACGGCGTTCGGATCGAAGATCTTCTTGCGTTCCAGTTCTGCGGCGGCAATCGAGGGTAACTGCAGTGCGGCACCGAGCGGATAGTCGGTCGCGCCGAAGATCAGCTTTGCGTCGATCAGCGGCGACACCATGATGATGCCCGAAACCAGGATGCCTTGCCGCTCCTTGAGCGCGCTGGCGACCTTGGCGGCCCTGAAGCCGCCATAGCTTTCGCCGAGCAGGTACTTTGCTGTGCTCGCCTTGTTGGTTTGCTGGACATAGAGGGCAATCACCTTTGCAATCGCGTCGGCATCCTGTTGGACGCCATAGAATTCGCTGCCGTTGCCCACAGCGCGGCTCCATCCGGTTCCCACCGGGTCGATGAAGACGAGATCGGTGAAGCGCAGCCAGCTCTCGGGATTGTCTTTCAACTGTGCCGTGGTGCCGTCATTGCCAACGGGGCCGAAATCGACGAGGCGAGGGCCTGCCAAGCCGAGGTGGAGATAAGCGGAAGCGGCGCCGGGCCCACCATTGAAGGCGAAGGTGAGGGGGCGTTGCCCGCCGGTCTTGGAGACATAGGCGGTGTAAAAGACCTTGGCGGAGATTTTGCCGTCCTGACCCCGGATGGCGATTGTGCCCGCCGTCGCTTGATACGAAAGATCCCCCTCCTTGGTCTTCAGAACATGGCTGGTGGTCGCATCGGCGGGGAGAAGATCCAGTATTCCCTGTGCCTGCCCCCCATCCCGCATGGAATCCGCCGCTACCGGTGCAAGGCCAAGTGCGAGAAAGATCAGGATGAGCGATAGCAGGCGGGGAAATTTCATGATGCGAGGCTCCGTTTCGCCGAAACTGGCGGAAGCCTATGGCCGCAATCAGGCAAGCGATAGTCAATTCATCTTGAACAGTGGTGAGCGGTCCGCGAGCGGCCGTATCTCCAACCTCTTGCGGACCGGTCTTCTAGCAGTTGGCCCGCTTCAGCGCAGCCGTGACCGGACTGCGTCGACCAGCTGGGGCTGCAGGCGTGATACAAGGTCCGATAGGCGATCATAGGTTCGATCAACCTTGCTCGGATGCTGGACGACAGACAGTCGACCGATCAGGAAAGCTGCAGCAGAGGCTGCCAGAACCGAATAGAAAGGGTATTCTCGAACAGTCGTTGTGACTGTATCCGTCGTCGCCTCCGCAGCGTGGCTCACTGCCTTGGTGGCTTTGCCACTGGCCTTTGCGAGCGAGCCGCTGAGCTGCTCCACCTGCGTCCGCAGCGCCTTCAGGCTTTCGGTCAGCTGGGCAATCGTGGTTTCTTCGTCGGCCTTCATGCCATCCTCACTCTCGGGAGTTTCGTTGATACCGTCCTTGCCGACGACGGCGAGCGGGATTTTTTCGCCGACTTTACGTGTTCCTGCCATTGGAACCTCCTTTGCGTTCAGCGGTGTAACGCGTTCGACGCCTCTCGGTTCCGATCGGCTCTCCGGGACGGCTCAATCGGCGCCGGATCGCTACTCTGTGCACCTTGCAACAGATCGTTCTAAATCTAGGCGCGTATCTGATTGCATATGCAACTTGATTCCATCGTGGCTCCATGGTTTGATAAGGAGGGGTTGAGCGTGTCGAGGGCTTATTGGGGCGGGCAATGGCGACTGTTATTGGCGGTGGCGACAACGGTGTCATTTACGGATCGAGCCTGAAGGACAGGCTCTATGGCGGCGGCGGTGACGATATCATCCGGGGCTTTGGCGGCGACGACAGGCTGGTTGGCGAAAGTGGAAAAGACCGCATGGTTGGCGGGCAGGGCAACGACATTCTCACGGGCGATGGGTCGGACGACCGCGCGTATAAGGATACCTTCGTTTTCGGCGAAAATGCGGGCAGGGATGCCATCATGGATTTCGACGTCGGCAAGGACATATTGGAAATTGCCAGGGGTCTCAACGGGATCAAGTCTCCGGCCGACGTCATAGACCTCGCCAGGCAGAAGGGCGGCGACGTGGTGATCGATCTCGGCGGCGGCAACAAGCTCACGTTGAAGAACGTCGATCTTGATCAGCTCAAGAAAGATCCGGACGACCATTTCGACATCGTGTGACGGAGACGCTCGGCCTGAGCGTCATCGTGAAGGGGCATCTTGCATGATAGTCGGTCGCGTCGATGGGATGAGGAATGGCAAGGTCTATGGCTGGGCCTTCAATTCCGATGAACCCGATGAACATCTCGAAATCAAAGTCAGTCGCGGCGGGGTCGTCATTGCGACCAGTCTTGCCAACAGCCTTCGGAAAGATCTTCCGGATGCGGGGATCGGGAACGGCGATCATGCCTTCGATATCGCTCTCTCACCCGCCACTTCGTCATTTCATGGCGTGATGGTGGTGGCCCACTCGACGAAGGCGGGCGAGGCGCTGCTTCCCAATGCGACGAATGACGATCGCCGGATGGACGATCTCTTTCAAATCTTCTCTCGACGGTATGACGAGGCGCTGGTTGCGTTCAAGGCGGAGATTGATGGGCTCAAGAAGGCGGGCAGTCACATGCGCACCCCGAAGGCCGAATTGCAGCCGGACCTGGGGCGCAGGCTGTCGCAGCTTGAAAAGCGTATGGACGACATCGAAGTGTTTGTCGTTCGGCTGGATGCGATTGCGAAAGGCCTGCAGCAGCACTTCGACAGTTCGCGGTCGCGGGGGATTTTCTCTTCCCTTCTACAGAAGCGGCGCTAAGACCTCTTCGAGGCCTCATTGTCCGGGAAGTGACGCCGACATCAGCCTGCCGAGGCCTGCGATCGATACCATTCGACGAATGCGCGGACGCCGTCTGCGACTTCCACTTGCGGCACGAAACCGGTCAGCGCCTTGAGCAGGTCGGATGAAGCGAAAGTCTGGGGCACGTCGCCCTTTTGCATCGGCAGAAGTCTGGTCTTTGCCTTTCGTCCCAAGGCGCGCTCGACCGCATCGACGAGCGTCACGACATCGATCGGCCGGCCGGCACCGATATTGAGTGCCCGGAACGGTGCCTGGCGCGAGAGCGTGTCGACAGCGCCGTCCACGACCCGATTGGATTCCGAAGGCGGCACTTCGGCGAGGCGCAGCAGGGCCTCGATCAGATCGTCGATATAGGTGAAATCGCGGCGCACCTTGCCGTAGCCGTAGAGTTCGATTTCCTCATCCTTGAGCATCGCGCTCACGAATTTGAAGAGCGCCATGTCCGGCCGGCCCCATGGGCCGTAGACGGTGAAGAAGCGGAAAGCCGTCGTCGGCACCTTGTGAAGGTGCGAAAAGGAATGCGCCAGCAATTCCATTGACTTCTTGGTCGCAGCGTAAACCGTCAGCGGCTCGTCGGCACGGTCGGCTTCCTCGAAGGGGATCTTCTCATTGGCTCCATAAACGGAGGACGATGACGCGATCAGTAGGTGCTTGAGGCCGAGATCCTTGACGATGTCGAACAGATTCCACGAGCCGACAAGATTGGAATCGAAATAGGCCTGCGGATTTTCGAGGCTGTAACGGACACCGGCCTGTGCCGCCAGATGGACGACGATGTCCGGTGAGGCCTTGGCAATCGCTTGTTCGAGGGCAGCACGATCCTCGAGTTTCGCCACGACATGATCGAACCGTTCATATTGTTCGAGTATCGCCTGCCGGCGCTGCTTCAGCGTCACGTCGTAATAGGGCGTCATGGCGTCATAACCGAACACGTCATGGCCCCGCTCCAGCAGCGCGCGCGCAAGGTGGAAGCCGATGAAGCCGGCGCTGCCGGTGATGAAATATTTCACGTCATTGTCTCCATCGCCATCGATGCCTCTGGCAACGAACAGCGCAATTCATTGTCGCATGGGCTCTTGGCGTTGCGTGTGACACTCGCATGGGCAGCCAGCGTGAAGACAGGAACTCATGCGTGGGAGCTGCCTAGCAGCCTGCATACCTGTCTTCAAAATCCGCTTTCAACGGCGCGTCGCCTACGCAATCCAGTTCGCGCTGGGTTCTTAGCCGACTCCATACGGCGATACAATGACAGGCGGGCAGGTGATCGAAGGGGGCAATGTATAGATGTCAGCTGTCGACTGGCGTGCCCGGCTGCCATCCTTTAGGCGCCATGCGGAAGCCGGAGAACTCGAAGCCTGGCGCCACGGTGCAGCTCACCAGCGTCCAGTCGCCAAGGCTGCGGGCGCTCTGCCATTCACCCTTGCGCACAAGCCCTTGCGGTCGCTGGCCGGCAGCGAGATCGGCGCCGAGAACGAGCGTTCGGTACGAGTTCCCATCCTCGGAAAGGCCAAGTTCCAGCGGTGCACCGGTGTGGTAGTGCCAGATCTCCACGGCGTCGACCGTGTGCCAGTGCGAGCGGTCGCCGCCTTCGAGGAGATAGTAGATGGCGGTGGAATGCGCCCGCCCATCCTGTTCCTCGCCATCTCGAAACGTCTGGACATACCAGCCGCCCTCTGGATGGCGTTCGAGCTTGAGGATATCGATGATCTCGCGGGCTGTTGTCATGCGCTCTGTCCGGTTGCTGTTTTCGGCTCAGAGAAGAAAGTCTGTTGCGTCGAGCGTCAAGCTGCCTTCGAGCACGATCCGCATATCGGCATTGCGATCACCATTGACGTCGACCTCGATGATCGTCTCGCTACCGTCCTGGAACCAGCGGATTTCGGCGTGGCCGGTGAAGCTGGCATTCTCCGTGGCGAGAAATGTGAAGTCTCCAATTGCCGAGAGCGCGATTCGATCGGCGCCATTGCCGAAGTCGACAATCATGTCGCAGGTCTTTACCTTGCTGTCGCGCACTGCCGTGAAGGCGAAGATGTCGGCGCCAGTGCCGCCCGTGAGCGTATCGGCGCCCTGCAGCCCTGCGAGGATATCGGCGCCCACCTTGCCCGAGAGGCCATTGGCGCCCTTGCTGCCCAGAACGAGATCGTCATCGTTCCCGCCGTCGTCATAGCTCGTGCCATCACCGGAGACATTGGCAATGCTCTCGCTCGCGGCGAGGAGTTCCTCGACCTTTGTCTTGGCGGAGACACCGAGCGCCTTCAACGCCGTCTGGATCGCCGGCACCAATTCGCCACCAATTGCATCGATGCCGGGCATGCCCTTGGTCGCGCCGGCAGAATCCGGGTCGTAGCGATCGTCGTACCACAGCACCAACTCGTGATGCCGAGCCAGCATCTGCCCGGCCTGGATGGCTTCGGAAAAGCTGGCCTTTCCCTCGGTGTCGAACAGACCGAAGGTTTCTGCCTCGACATAGCGCCGGTTGGCGAGGCCCGCGATGCCGTTGCCATTGGAGTTGTAGCGGATTTCGTACCAGGCCTCGGCCCGGTCGCCCGCCTCAATCGCCGCCTTAAGCTTCGGCCCCAACAGGCTGGGTCCATTCCAGCACAGCGAGAACAGCGCCTCGCGCTCCCGCGAATCCGGGATATCAGAGAGCCAGTCGTCGATCCTGTCGTCATAAGTGGGCGCGAGTGCATTGAGGGCTTTTGCCACCGCAGCATCGTTCTTGAAGCGGAAGCTGTCCGCCACGTCGGCGTCCTTCGTGTCATGCCAGTTCTTCATCACCCGGTCGAGATTGGCCTGCAGTGTGCTGCTGGTATTGGGGGTGTAGGATTTGTCGACCTCGGCCTCGAGCCGTGCCAGCAGCGTGTCACTCCAGTTCGTGTTGCCGATCATGATGCGCAACACCGGTTCGAGATTGTAGACGAGGTTGTAGCCGATGCCGATCGTCGGATCGCCGACCGAGTCGACATAAGGGGTTAGCGTCGATCCTTCGAGCAACACGAGAAGTTCGGCGCGCTCTGTCGAGTAAGTCTTCGGGTTCTCGATCGTATTCCAATTCAGCATGGCCGTCCTCATTCGACGGCCACTCTAAGCCGCTTGGGTAAACAGTCCTTTGAGGTCGGAGCGGAAACTACGCCGCTCGACGGTATGAAATGACATTGCAAATGGACAACATGATTTGCCGAGCAAGGGGCTACAGGGTCGCGACCGGCCGTCTCGGAGGCGTCGCTTTCATCTGGCTGACATCCTGCCTCTGAATTGCCACAGTTTTTCCGCTTTGCCCCGCGCCGGCAATTCACTATGGAACGGTCATGAATATGCCGGAGGGAGCAATTTGGCAGGAAAACTGATCCGCAGTCTCGCCGCCGCGCTGCTGCTGGCGCTGCTGCCGGTCGCCGTGATGGCGCAGGCACCCGGAACCAACCAGGCCGACCAGACGCAGCAAGCAGTTGCCGCGGCAGTCGAGGCGTTGCAGACCAAGGTGAAGGGCGAACTCGAGGAAGCGGCACTGGCGCTCGAGGACCTCAAGGTCAAGGTCGATAAGGCGGTGTCCGCCGATGCCAGACTCGCCGAGCTCAAGATCGAGGTCGACAAGGTGTCGTCGGCGATATCGGCGGCGCTTTCTGAGATCAACGGTCGCCAGACGCTCGTTGCCAAGCGCATCGAGGAGCTTGGCAAGCCCGTCGAGGGCCAAGCCGAAGATGCGACGATCGCCGCCGACCGCAAGCGATTGCAGGACGAGCGGGCACAGATCACAGCCATCGCCTCCGACGGTGAGGTCATCCGCAACCAGGCGGTGGATCTTTCCGGTCGGATCATCGATCTTCGGCGCACGTTGTTTACCGAGACCATCTTCCGTCATACCGACGTCAATGGCGACCTCTTCGACAATGCCGGCAATGCTGCTGTCGAAGTCTGGCGGTCACTTCGCGCGACGACCTCAAATTCGCTGGAATTCATGTGGCGGTTCAAGAGCGAGGGCCTGTTCCTGGCCATCGGCGCCACCATCCTCTTCGCCATCGTGCTGGCGATCGTCCTCCAGCGCTTCTTTAGCCCGCTGATCCGTCGTGATCCTGACAACGCCAATCCGCATTACATCCATCGCCTCTCGGTCACCTTCTGGTCGGCGACGATCCCGGCGATGGCGCGGGCCTTCGTCATCCTGTGCGGGCTCGGTTTCCTTTACAGTTTCAACGTGCTGCGCTTGGACCTGTTCGACATCCTGCGTGCCGCGGCCTGGGCGGGTCTCGGTGTCTACTATGTCTGGAAGCTGGCGCGTGGCATCGTATCGCCAGGCAAGCCGCAATGGCGGCTGGTGGAGGTCTCCGACCGGGGTGCGAACCGCATCGTCGCCTTCGTGGTTGCGCTCGCTGCGATCAACGGGCTCACCTATGTGCTGGGCGTCATCAACGCTGCGCTCGATGCGCCCTTCGTGCTGACCGTGGCCGAGAGTTTCGTCGCATCGATCGCGACCGGCATCACGCTCATTCTGCTCTCCTTCCTTCGCCCTATGGACGGCGTGGCGCAGAACAGCGCAGCCTGGCCGAGGCTGATCCGCTTCCTGGTGCTGATGGTTGGCATCGGCCTGATCGTGACCGCGCTTTCCGGCTATATCGGCCTTGCGAAATTTGCGTCGTCACAGATCGTCGTGACAGGTGCGATCGCTGTGACCATGTATCTCGGCTTCCTGGCTGGCCATGCCGTCTCGCAGCACAATGCCTTTGCCCGGACGGCGCTCGGCGAGATGCTGACGGCGAAGTATCAGCTGAGCGAGGTCCGGCTCGACCAGTTCGGGCTGGTCACAGGCTTGCTGCTCTATCTCCTGGTCATGCTCGCGGGCCTGCCGCTCATCATGCTGACCTGGGGTTTTCGCGGCGCAGACATTTCGACGATCTTCGTCCAGGCCTTCACCGAAATTCATGTCGGCAACATCAATATCTCCCTGCTGGGCATCCTCGTCGGCATCCTGCTGTTCTTCGCCGGCCTGTTCGTCACGCGCTGGTTCCAGCGTTGGCTCGACGGCAATGTCATGGCGCGCTCGCAGATCGATACCGGCGTGCGCAACTCGGTCAGCACTGTGCTCGGCTATGCCGGCATCGTGATTGCCGCCTTGCTCGGCATTTCGGCCGCGGGTTTTGACCTTTCAAGCCTCGCGCTGGTCGCTGGTGCTCTTTCGCTCGGCATCGGCTTCGGCCTGCAGACGATCGTGCAGAATTTCGTCTCGGGTCTGATCCTGCTGGTCGAGCGGCCTTTCAAGGTCGGCGACTGGATCGTCAATGGACCGGTCGAAGGTTTTGTCCGCCGTATCTCGGTGCGCGCGACCGAGATCGAGACGTTTCAGAACCAGTCGATCATCGTGCCGAATTCGCAGCTCATCAACGCTGCCGTCGGCAACTGGACGCTGCGCAACAGCGTGGCCCGCAGCGAGGTCCCCGTGTCTGTCGCCTATGACAGCGATCCCAAGCAGGTAATGGATATCCTGCTCGACCTCGCGCGGAGCCACCCGTTGGTGCTTACCATGCCGGAACCAAATGTCGGCTTCCAGGCCTTCGGCCAGTTCTCGATGGATTTCGAACTTCGCTTCCATGTTGCCGACATCTTCCAGGGCGGGCCGGTGCGCAACGATATCCGTGTCGCGATCATCAAGCGATTCCGCGAGGAGGGAATCGAGATCCCGCTGCCGCAGCGAGAACTCAATGTACGGGTGAAAGGTGGCGTGCCTGCGGCCGCGCTTGAGGACGCACTCGCCGAAGAAGGACTGCCGTCTGAGGTTATTCGCAGGGTCGTCGAGCGCGCCGAGCACGGCGCACCGCGTCGCGGCCGCAAGGTCGACCTCGCCGACGACAATGATGGCAGCGCCTTCGATGGCATGCACCACGCGTTGCGCGATGAGGACGACGAGGCGGATGAAGGCGACGAGACCCGCTAGGCCGCGACGGCTTCGAACATGGCTGTGTCGAGCATGAAGGAACCGTCTGCCTCGATCGCGAAGTGACGGCGGACTTCCTCGGGCGCGCTGTCCTGCACTATGCGGATTGCGACAGCGAGCGCTTCCGGCGTCGCCATGCGGGCGATCCAGACCGGGAAGTCCATGCGCAGGCGCCAGGTGCTGACCTGCTTCACGGCAAAGCCTGCCTTCTCCAGCTTCTCCCGCCATTCAGCCTCGGAATAGTCGCGGACATGCGAGGTGTCGCGCAGCAGTTCGACGCCCTGCAAGTGAGTGTCGAGCAATGGTGACGCCGCCGCGACGACATCGACGAAGATCGCCGACGCCCCCGGCTTCAGCACGCGACGTCCCTCGCGCAGGCCGGCATCGACATCCTGCCAGTGGTGGGCGGAGAAGCGACAGCCCAGCATGTCGAAGCTAGCATCCTCCAAGGGTAGCGTCTCGACGGAGCTCTGCACGGTTTTGACGGTGGCGAACCCACGCGCCGTTGCCGTGTCCCTAACGGCCGCCAGCATGTCGGCCGAAAGATCGCAGGCGACAGTCTCGCCTGCGTGGGGCGCCATCGCATACGTCACATGCCCGCCGCCACATCCCAGATCGATCGCACGCGCTGGACGGATCGTAGCTGCGATTTCAGCAATACGTGCAAGATCGGCGCCTTGGGAATGCACGGCACTTTCGACATAGGCCTTGGCGCGCGGGCCGAACTGGGTGGTGACATTGGAATCATGGGCGGATTTCATCGGTCTCTCCTGTCGTTTGCATGCAGGGTGCACGAAATTTATTCTGTTACAAGAGTGCCATTTATCCTGTTATACATGCTTCCATGAACGACGATGAGCAGAGACGATTGCTGGGTACCTTCATCCGCACACGACGAGAAGCGATGGAACCCGGCGGTGGTGGGCGGCGTAGGACACCGGGCCTTCGACGGGAGGAGCTCGCCATGCGGGCTGGCATCAGCGCAACCTGGTGCGCCTGGCTCGAACAGGGTAGAGAGGTTCGCGCATCGCCGCATGCGCTGTCGCGTCTTGCCCATGCGCTGACACTCACCCAAGCTGAGCGCGCCTATCTCTTCGAGCTCGCGGGGCGGCACGATCCCGAAGCGCCGGTGCCGGCTGCTTCGTCTCCTGTACCGCCGTCGCTCGACGCTGCGGTGAACGCGATGGTTTCTCCCGCCTACGGGCTGGACCGGTTCTGGAACGCATGCTGCTGGAACGCCGCTGCCGAAGAACTCTTCTCCGGTTGGCTGGACAGGGGAGGACGTCCTAACCTTCTACGCTTCATCTTCCTCGATCCCGCTGCCAGGACTCTCGTTCCGGACTGGGAGACGCGCGCGCTGCGACTTCTCGCCGAGTTCCGATCCGATTTCGGCCGCGGGCTGAACGACCCTGACATGACCGGTATGGTCGACGACCTCGCCGCGGAAAGCTCGCTCTTTGCCCGCGGCTGGCAGCGGCAGACAGTCCTGGCGCGCGAAGGCGGCATGCGCACGTTTCGCAACGGAGACGGCGAGTTGCGCCGCTATGAGCAGCATACGCTCACGCCATCGGACCGGCCGGACCACAAACTCGTCCTGCTGGTGCCCAAAGCCTGAGACTTCCGGTTCACATCCGGCGGCAGGTTCAAAAATATGACAATATCCCGGATTCTCGGGGAACAATCTTAACCCTTCCGAAAAAAATTGCCTGTTATTGGTGGTTTTATGGGATGTTGCCGGAAAGGGCGGGCATGGATTTCCTAGGTGTTTCCGGAATGCATTATTCCGGTGAGTCTTTGAAGGGCAACCGGATCCTTGTGGCTGAAGACTCGAATGTCTTCACCTCAATGATCAAACAGCGATTTCGCGAGCTTCTCGAGATCGATGTCGAGATCTGCCGCAATTTCGAAGAGCTGCAATTGGCTAATGAGAAGTCGGATGTGCCGATCCGGCTGGCGATCTCGAACATGAATCTTCCCGGCGCGGAGCAGGGCGAGGCGCTCAACTATCTGGTCGATGTCTCCATTCCGACGATCGTATTCACCGGCACGCTTCATGAAACGGCGCGTGACAAGCTACTATCCAACCAGATCGTCGACTACATCATCAAGGACAGCGTTTTTGCCGTCGACATGCTGGTCGAGGCGGTTTGCCGGTTCCTGACCAACCATACGCATCATGTGCTGATCGTCGACGATAGCCAGACGGCGCGTGCGCTGCTCACCACGCGGTTGAAGCGCTACAATTTCAAGGTTAGCGCGGCGGAGGGCGGCCAGAAGGCACTTGATATCCTCAAGGCCAATCGTGACATCACCCTGATGATCACCGACTACAACATGCCTGATATAGATGGATTCGAACTGACGCGGCGCGTCCGCGCCCATATCGGCTCGCATCAGTTGCGCATCATTGGCGTTTCGTCCTCGACCGACCGCCTGCTGTCAGCCCGTTTCCTCAAGGCTGGCGGCAACGATTTCATGATGCGACCGTTCATCGACGAGGAGTTCTACTGTCGCGTCAACCAGAACCTGGACACGCTATCGCAAATGAAATTCTTGCTCGACCGTCAGAAGAAGGTTTGAAGGCCGGCGTCTCGGTACGGCACGACGGTGCCATCCAGCGGTTGATTATTTTTGAGGAGATTGGCCCTTATCACAACTCTGCCTCTTATTTTGGCACCTTCTTAACTGTTCCGAAAGCACGCAGGGAATATCGTTCGCCGATAGAATTCATGATGCTGGGAATCAGGCAGGAAGCGGTCTATCCGGTTGCTGCAACAGATACTGCATCAATCTTCTGACCTTGGGGCGAGTTACGGGGGACAGCCGGACGTGGGGTTTCGCAGTAACGCCAATAGCGCGGGACGGCCGAAATTATTCGAGGGGCAGCGCGTGCTCCTGGTCGAAGACACCCGGCTTTACAGCGTTGCAGTCCGCAGCTTGCTCGAATCTCGCTTCGGCCTTGTCGTCATTCACTGTGCTACCTTTTCCGCGCTCCGGCGGGAAATCGAGTCGGGTGGCGAAAAGTTCGATGTCACCATTCTCGATCTTTGCCTCGCAGACGCTCCGAACGGCGAGGCGCTGGACTATGTGATGCGCAGTTCCATCCCGGCGATAGTCTTCTCCGGCTATACCAGCGATATCAGACGCGAGGAGATCCTCGCCAACCTTGCCACCGAACTGGTCTACAAGAACTCCCCGCGATCGCTTGAAAATCTCGCCGATGCCATTGAGCGCCTGTTGTCAGCCAATCGGCCGAACGCCTTGCTGATCGATCCTGCCGACGAGGATGTGTCGGATATGCTGAAGGCAATGGACGGCAGCAATTTCCTGGTGACCCATTGCCAGACGAGCGAGGAGGCGCTTGCGACGCTCGACGCCTCGACAAGCGCGACCGAACTCGTCATCATCAGGCATGACGTGGCAAGTGCGAACAATTTTGCTGTGCTCGAGACGCTTGCCCTGCGGTTCGGTGAGGAGGCGGTCCGGGTTGTCGGCTTCGCATCCGAACCTGCGCCCGGCGAAGCGAACCGCTTCCTCAAGGCAGGTGGAGACGACTTTCTGCAGTTGCCGATGAGCACTGCCGATGTCGAAGGCCGGCTGGGCCATACGATGAATA
This sequence comes from Rhizobium sp. SRI_017, assembly GCF_057586295.1. Classification (NCBI taxonomy): domain Bacteria; kingdom Pseudomonadati; phylum Pseudomonadota; class Alphaproteobacteria; order Hyphomicrobiales; family Rhizobiaceae; genus Rhizobium; species Rhizobium sp. SRI_017. The sequence goes on from NZ_JBYCZP010000003.1 coordinate 199,928, forward strand.
TACATCGTCAGATCCAGTCACTGCAGCGCATGGCATCACGTGACTATCTGACGGACATGCTCAACCGGCGCTACTTCTTCGATCGCGGTCCGAAAATGGTCGAGATGTGCTTGCGCCAATCGGCACCGGTCTGCGCGGCTCTGGTCGATATCGATCATTTCAAGCGGCTGAACGACACATACGGCCACGAGATCGGCGACCTTGTGCTCAAGGCGGTATCCCGCAGACTGCTGCAACTGGTCGGTGAGAAACAGCATCTTCCCGCGCGGATCGGCGGCGAGGAATTCGCGCTGCTGCTGACCAATATGGATATAGAGCAGGCTTACGAGTTCTGCGAGCGGATCCGAATTGACATCTCAAAAACCAAGATCGTTGTCGACGATGAGGACCTCTCGGTCACCGTGTCGATGGGGCTAGCCCATATTTCTGGTTCGGAAACCTTCGACAACTATCTCAATGCGGCCGACCAGTATCTCTATCTGGCGAAGCATTCCGGCCGCAACCGCGTCTTCTCGGACTATCAGGTCCTGAAGATCGCCGCGTCCTGAGACGCGGCGTCCTCAATTACATCACCGCACCGTTAATGCTCGGCATCGTCGAGAGATGCTTGCGGTCGGCGCGTTCCTGCTGCGGCGAGCGGCCGTAGAGTTCGCGGTAGCATTTGGAGAAGTGTGAGGCCGAGACGAAGCCGCAGGCGACCGCCACTTCGACGACCGGCATCGATGACTGCACGAGCAGGTGCCGGGCGCGGTCGAGACGGATCTCGAGATAGTAGCGCGCAGGCGAGCGGCCCATTTCCTGACGGAACAGGCGTTCGATCTGGCGGCGCGACAGGCCGGCCTTGTCGGCGATGTCGACCAGCGACAGCGGCTCGGCGAGATTGTTCTCCATGATCTCGATGATCGACAGCACCTTGGAGTTCTGGACGCCGAGTCGCGCGCGCAACGGCAGACGCTGGCGGTCGGAGGCGGACCGCACGCGGTCCGTCAGATGCTGCTCGCAGACTCGGTTGACGAGGTTGTCGCCGAAATCCTGGCGGATGAAATGCAGCACCATGTCGAGCGATGCCGTGCCGCCGGCGCAGGTATAGATGTTGCCGTCGATCTCGAAGAGGTCGGCATGGACGTCGGCCTGCGGGAAGGCTTCGGCGAAGCCCGGCAGGTTCTCCCAGTGAATCGCACAGCGCTTGCCATTGAGCAATCCTGCCTGCGCCAGGACATGGGCACCAGTGCAGAGGCTGCCGACCGCAATGCCGCGGTTGTGCACTTCACGCAAATAGGCGTTCACCGACTTGTTGCGGAATTCCTCGACATAGATGCCGGAACAGACCAGCACCATGTTGGGGCGGTTCTCGCCCGTCAGGTAGCGACGCTCGTCGGCAAGCGCGGTCTTGGCTTCGAGCGCGATGCCTGAGGACGAGTAGACCTTCAGGCCGTCGACCGAGGAAAGACGCCATTGATAGGCCTCGTAACCGAGCATGCGATTGGCGATCCGGAGGGTTTCGACCGCTGCCGAAAAGGGCAGCATGGTGAAATTCGGGACGAGGAAGAAGACGATCGTTCGCTTGATCGATGGCTTCTTGGGCAGGGGAAAGCTCTCGGGCCGCATGGTCTTCCTCTCAATGTCGCATGAGAACAAAGTCGTCTATATGCGCCACGAAACAATTGCGCAATAGCGACATGAACTTGACGGTTTGCGCCACGATCTTGAGAGAGTGAAGATCAGCGCGTCATTTCGGTCTGGGGAAGTGTCGCGGCTGGGATATGAAAACGGCAAAAGGAAATTGGATGCAATCTAAAATAGGAAACTGGTCCCGGCTCAGCAGTCGTTTGACTGTTGCCGGGACCGGATTACGGCTTTGTCACTTTGCATTCGTGCGCTCCGCAGCCCGAAAACCGATATCCTTCATAACGGAATAGGGCAGCGATTCGATATCGCGCATCATGCGGTATTCACGCCACTTGCCGACGATCGCAGCGACAAAGCCAGTCGTGGTAAAGTGTGTACGGGTCCGGCCGGAATGGCCTGTTCCATAAGTGGTGGTACGCATTTCAGTCTCTCCTTAGGTTTGAGGTCATCCTCAGTTTCGAAAGTAATTCACGTTGATACATAAGACAAACGAATATGACTGATGTTATCGATCAGAGAAATTGACGAATCCGTCCTGATCGGGTGCAACGCCGAGGTCGCGGGCGACATAGCTCGGCAGACGTGCCAGTTCGCGACGCAGACGAGCCTGGCGGCTGGAATGCCTCGCCTGACGCAGGCTGGTTTCGATTGCGCCGGCCAGAGCCGACGGGGTGAATGATGACAGTCTCATGGTCTTCTCCTTTCGAGTTTTCGAGGCTGCTTGTCCTGAACGTCTTGACCTTGCGCTTTATTTGATGTTCAATCAAACGAATTGAAGTGAAGCTATCATTCAGAAAAACTGATGGAGAGCCAGATGGCACAATCCCTGCCGGCATCCCTTCCGCTTCTCGAACTCGACGTGATGAAGACCTTCATCGCGATCGCGGAAACGGGGAATTTCACGACCGCCGCCGAGGCGGTGTTTCGCACGCCTTCCGCCGTGTCGATGCAGATCAAGAAGCTGGAGGATACGCTCCGCGTGCCGCTCTTTCGGCGCGACGCGCGCTCGGTTTCGCTCACGCATCATGGCGAGATGCTGCTCTCCTATGCCAAGCGGCTGATTTCACTCAATAATGAAGCGGTCTCCCGCTTCGTCGTTCCCGAGATGAGTGGTATCGTCAAGCTCGGCGCCCCCGACGATATCGGCGAACTGATGCTGACAGGCATCCTGGGCCACCTCGCGCAGACGTGGCCGCAGCTCGCCATCGACGTCACGATCGAATCCTCCGCAAACCTGCACAAGGGCGTTGAGGAGGGCAGGCTCGACCTCGCGCTTTATAATTTCCTCAACGCCGTTCGCGCCGATCCGGCGGAGAAGGTGATGAGCGAGAGGCTGGTCTGGGTCGGCAAGAAGCATGGCCAGGCGCATCTCAAGAAGCCACTGCCGATCTCGGTATGGGATGCGGGCTGCATCTGGCGCACGCGCGCGCTCGAGGAACTGACCAAGTCCGAGATCGAATTCCGCATTGCCTACTTCTGCGGCAGCCATATGGGCCAGACGGCGGCAATCCGCGCCGATATCGCAATCGCGCCGCTTGCTCGTTTTCTCGTCCGCGACGATATGGTGGTGCTCGGTGAGCGCGACGGCTTGCCGGATCTCGGCACCTATGACATCGGCCTCGCCGTCCGGAAGGGAGCGTCGCAGCCGGCACTGGCTGTGGCCGACTACATCCGTTCAGCACTGGGCGATTATGCCAACCAGCAGCCGACTGCAGTCGCCGCCTGACTACTTCTCGTCCACTCTAACCAAAAGCGCGCCATTCCGGCGCGCTTTTCGTTTTGAAGCTCAGCCCCGCTCGCGGCGCCGCCTGCGTCCGCCGCCTTCACCGTCACCACCAGCCGTGATCACCTTGCGCTCGGGCAGGGTTACGACCTTGGCAAGTTCGGGGAAGGCATCGACCTTGTTCGGCATCGCCATGGCGTCGATGAAGAGCTGCTGGAAATGCGGTTCAAGCGCGGTTTCGATCTTCTCGATCTTCGAGACCATCTTTTCGATTTCGCGGCGATGATCGCGGTTGAGCAGCGCCATCAGCGCACCGGTGCCTGCGGCATTGCCGACGGCCTTGACGTCGTTGAGATCGCAATCCGGGATCAGGCCGAGCACCATGGCGTATTTGGGATCGATGAACGAGCCGAAGGCGCCGGCGAAGCGGATCATGTCGACCTTCTCGACGCCCTGCTTTTCCATCAACAGCTTGATGCCGGCATAGAGTGCTGCCTTGGCGAGCTGGATCGCGCGGACGTCGTTCTGCGTCACCGTAATCCGCTGTTCGCCATCGCGGAGCATGTAGGAGAAGGTGCGACCGTTCGGAATGATGCGCGGGCTCTTCTCCGCCATGGCGCCGTCGACGACGCCGTCTTCCGAGATGATGCCCGAGAGATACATTTCTGCGACGACCTCGATGATCGCCGAGCCGCAGATGCCGGTGACACCGGTGCTGGCCGCGTCTTCTTCGAAACCATCCTCGTCGGACCACTTGTCGACGCCGATGACCCGGTATTTCGGTTCGAGGGTGACGGGATCGATGCGCACACGCTCGATCGCGCCAGGTGCGGCCCGCTGACCGGACGAAATCTCGGCGCCTTCGAAGGCGGGGCCGGTCGGGGAGGAGGCGGCGACGACACGCTGGCGGTTGCCCAGCACGATCTCCGCATTGGTGCCGACATCGACGAGCAGCATCATCTTGTCCTGGCGATAGGGACCCTCCGACAGCGTTGCACCGGCGGCATCGGCGCCGACATGGCCGGCGATGCAGGGCAGCATGTAGACGCGGGCGCCGCGGTTGACCGATATGTCGATCTCATGCGCCCAGTATTGCAACGCGCCGGAGACGGCGAGCGCGAAGGGTGCCTGGCCGAGTTCGGTCGGGTCGATGCCGAGGAACAGGTGGTGCATGATGGGATTGGCCACGAACACCATGTCGAGGATGTCGGTGCGGTCGGCTCCGCCTTCCTCGCAGACCTTGCCGATCAGACCATTGACGGCTTCGCGTACGGCGATTGTCATCGCTTCGCGGCCATCCGGGTTCATCATGACATAGGAGACGCGGCTCATCAGATCTTCGCCGAAGCGGATCTGCGGATTGGACGTGCCCGTCGAGCCGACGATGCGGCCGGAAAGCAGCGAGACGAGATGCATGGCGATCGTCGTCGAGCCGATATCGCAGGCGATGCCATAGGCCTCGTTCTTGAGGCCTGGATAGAGCGCGACGATGAAGGGGCGCGACGAATCCATATCGCGGTGAATGGCGGCGGTGACGCCCCAATTGCCCTTGCGCAGAATCGACTGGACCTGAGGTATCAGGTGAGGTGCGACCAACAGGTTCTTGAAACCCCAGTCTTTTTCGATCATCAGCTTCAGCCGGTCGAGGTCGCCGAGCGGTTTGTGCATGTCGGGTTCTTCGATCTCGACATAGCAGAGCTGGACCGCGGCATTGCGTTCGATGACGCGATCGGTCGCGGCCTTGCGGACGACCTGAGCATTGACCACGGTGTCCTGCGGCACGTCGATGACGAGGTCACCGAGGATCTCAGCCGAACAGGAGAGGCGGCGCCCCTCGGGCAGGCCGCGGACGCGGTCGTAGCGTTCTTCCTTGGCGCCACGCGCCGTGATGTGGTCATTCGACGAGACGATCTTGTGCTTGGCGAAGTTTCCTTCCTGCACTTCGACCTGACAGCGGCCGCAGGTGGCGCGTCCGCCGCAGACGCTTTCGACATAGACGCCGAGCTTGCGGGCAGCTTCGAGCACCGGCGTGCCGACCGGGAAGCGGCCGCGCTTGCCCGAGGGCATGAAGAGAACGAGGGGGTCTTTCTGCGTGCCTTCGGTCATGTTGTACTCGTTGTCGGCCGGGCCATCCGTGCGCATTTCAATCTTCTTTCCGAATACAGTCGGTATCAGACTGCACCTTCAATGCCGGTTACAATATTCAGATCCCGACATGCAAATATCACCCTGCAGCTTTCTGCAGGGTGATTGTGCGGTTTGGCCACGAAATCAGACGATTCCGAGCTTTACCGAGGTAACCACGGATATGATCGCGATTGCCGAAATGGCCGCATTCGCCCAAAAGGCTATCTTGATCATCCTCGTCTGTTGCTCGGGCCCAACCTTTTTGGCGAGGGCGTAGAGAAACAATCCCATCGAGAAAATAAGCAAAACGAAGAGGACCGGCACGAGATAGGTTTTCGATGCCTCGAAAAACCTGCGGAATTCCGCGGCGTCGGGAAAAATCAGAAATTTCAGAGTGAGTGCTATGGCTACCGCTATTGCGAACGTACCAAGCTGTGTCTTCATCATTCTGCCTGTTTCCCGGACGCCGTATCAATCCTCTTATACCGATGCGCCACCGGTGCGAGCCGCGCGACCGCCGCGGCGTCCCGGTGCAGCCGACGATGCAGCCGGGGTCGGCGCTTGCGCCACACCAGCTTCGGCGGGCTTATAGTCGCGATAGGTCTTGATCCAATGGGTGCAGTTCGGGTCGGTGCCGTTGAGCACGTTGGCCGCGCGGACGGCTTCCATTTCCTGCGGGCGGCACGGGTTCATGATCGCGGAGGTCATGCCGGCGCCGATCACCATCGGGATGAAGCCGCCATTGATGCCGTGGCGGTGCGGCAGGCCGAAGGAGATGTTGGAGAGGCCGCAGGTGGTGTTGACCTTGAGCTCCTCGCGCAGGCGACGCAGCAACGCGAAGACCTGACGGCCGGCATCGCCAAGCGCGCCGATCGGCATGACGAGCGGGTCGACGACGACATCCTCGGGCTTGATGCCATAGTCCATGGCGCGCTCGACGATCTTCTTGGCGACGGCGAAGCGGACGTCCGGGTCCATGGAAATGCCGGTCTCGTCGTTGGAGATCGCGACTACGGGCACGTTGTACTTGGCGCAAAGCGGCAGGATGGCCTCGAGCTTTTCTTCCTCGCCGGTCACAGAATTGACCAGCGGGCGGCCCTTGGCCACTTTCAGCGCGGCTTCGATGGCAGCCGAGACCGAGGAGTCGATCGAGAGCGGCACATCAACCAGGCCCTGGACGATTTCGAGCGTTTGCACCAGCAGGCCCGGTTCGGTCTCGTTCGGATTGACCGAGGTGACGCCCGCATTGACGTCGAGCATCGTGGCGCCGGCGGCCACCTGCTCGAGTGCGTCCTTGATGACGGTGTCGAAATTGCCTTCGATCATTTCGGCGGCGAGCTTCTTGCGGCCGGTCGGATTGATGCGCTCACCGATCACGCAGAACGGCTGGTCGAAGCCGATGATGATTTCCCGGGTAGCGGAGGCGACGATTGTGCGAGTCATTGTTGTTCCTTGGTGGATCGGGACTGAGGGTTCTTATAGGGATGTTTTGTTGAAGGCAAAGTCGCTGATCCGGTCAGTCCATCGAGTGATCGACGAGCGAGTCCGGCGTTTCCTCAAGCATCTCGCGCATGTCGCTGCGTGGTGTGCGCTTCCACGGTGTGCGTCCCTTGAGGACGCCGGACTCGTGGACGATTTCGGAGACATATTCTTCCTGGCGGTAGGCCATGACATGGATGCCCGATACGCCCTCGATCTCCTTCACCTCGTTGATGATGTCGATGCAGAGCTGCTTGCCTTCCTTCTTCTGGTCCTGCGCGCCTTCGAGACGGGCGATGATCGAATCGGGAATGTGGATGCCCGGGACGTTGGAACGGATCCAGCGCGCGGTCTTGGCCGAGGCCATCGGGCCGACACCAACCAGGATGAAGCACTTCTCGTGCAGGCCGAGATCGCGAACCCGCTTCATGAATTCCTTGAACATCGGGATATCGAAGCAATATTGGCTCTGCACGAATTGCGCGCCAGCCTCGATTTTCTTGCCGAGTTGGAGTGCCCGGAAGTCGAAGGGCGGCGCGAAAGGGTTGACGGCTGCGCCAAGAAACACTTTGGGCGGGGTCGTCAGCTTTCGCCCCGAGAGGAACTTCGAATTGTCGCGCATGATACGGATGGTCTCGAGCAGCGACATGCTGTCGAGGTCGAAGACCGGTTTGGCGCCCGGCTGGTCGCCGGCCTGCACGCCGTCGCCGGTCAGGCACATGATGTTGGCCACGCCCATGGCGGCTGCGCCCAGCACATCGCCCTGGATGGCGATGCGGTTCTTGTCGCGGCAGGCGATCTGCATGATCGGCGCATAGCCCATGCGTGTCAGCAGCGCGCAGATGCCGACCGACGACATGTGGCAATTCGCACCTGAGGCGTCCACTGCATTAATGCCGTCGACCCAACCCTCGAAGATCGCCGCGCGTTCATAGACATCCTCCGGATTGGCGCTATCGGGCGGATTGAGTTCTGCGGTGACGGCAAATTCGCCGCGGCGAAGCACGCGCTCCAGCCGGCCGAGAGAGGAGTGGCCGGGCAGGGGATCGAGCGGCAGGTGCGGCCCAAGCGGATTTTCATCGATATGGACCATCGATCAGGCGTCCTTGTTCTGCAACGCTTCGCGCTCGGCTGCCGCGACGGCAGTCACGCGCAGCCAGGCCGACGTCTCGCGCAATGCCTGGTCGACCGGCTTCTGCACGTTCAAGATCTTGTCGCCATGCACCATGTTGCGGGATCCTTCCCAGGCCTTCACCCACACACACGGCATGTCGGGCTCGACCTCACAGTTTCCGTTTGCCCTCACCCCGCCGCACGGACCGTTGCGGAGCTGCTTGGGACAGTTCATCGGACAGCTCATGCCGGTCGATGAGAGCACGCATTGCCCGCACATGCGACAGTCGAACATCAGGCCCTTGACCCGCTTCTCGACGGCCTTGATCGGCCATTCGACCCTGGAGTAGCCGATCGCCTTCCAGAGCGGATGTAGCATCAGGAAGGCGCTGGAGAATTTGTCGTAGAACCATTCGAGCATCCGCGAGTGGCGGATGGACCAGAGCCGGATCGTGTAGCTCCGTTTGCGCCGGGCCACGGCCGACACCCCGGCCGGTGTATAGGCGCCCGTCGTTGCCTTCTTGCCTGCGGCGGCGTTGCCGGGCCTTGGTTCAGACATTGTCGCGTCCCCCGGCTTTGACGAGCGCCACCAGACGGTCGCGGTCATAGGCAGCTTCGAGCTCGGCGGCGGCCTTGTCGGCCTCGGCCTCGAGATCATCGGAAACGGGCGTCGGTTCGGCCTTGCGCCATTCGGCGAGATAGTCGTCCGTTTCGGCCGCGCCAGTCCGCATGGCGCACATGTCGATCGCTTCGGTGAAGCGCAGCGAGAGCTCGCGCTTGGCGCTGGTCCGCCCCTTCTTGATGATCACCTGGGCAGGAATGTCGCGCCAGTAGACGATGATGCGGTCGGCCATGAAATCAGTACTCCCTTTCCCGGCACAATGGTGAGGAAAGGGCCAATCTGCACGGCTAGGCACGACGTCGCAATCGTCTTATTGCGACAGCCCCCCGTCGCGCACCGGGAAGTGCTGCTTTTCAGCCGAAGAAGTTGAGAAAGGCCTGCCAGTACACGGGTATCTGATGAATGAAATAGGGGATATTGGAGAGGATTTCGTAGCCGACATAGCTGACGACGATGGAAAAGACGAGACCGACGATCGCGCCGACTCCCATCAACAGACCGTCCCGTTCGGTAAGCCCAAGCCCCATGAGCGCGAGCGCCAGGGAAGGTCCCATGTTGCCGAGTGGTATCGGCAGGAAGACGATGAGCGCGAGGATCAGTGCGAACAGCCCCATCACGCGCTCGACCATCCGGTTGCCGCTGAAGAAGCGCGGCTTGATGATCTTTTCGGCCCTGTTCATCCACGGAATGAATTTGTCGAGCACGGCCGAAAATGCCTTGTTGTCGAAGGCGTAGTCGCGGAGCCGCTTGGGCAGCCAGATCGTGTCGAGCCGCGAAAACGCCATCTGGCAGGCGATGAACACTAACGGCAGCCCAAGGACGAATGTCGCGCCCGGGGGCAGCGGCACGAGGTTGGGAAGACAGAAGACGACAAGAAAGGCGCCGAACGACCGGTCGTCCATCGCGTTTGCGATCTGCCCCAGGGTAATCTTGTCGCCCGCGCTGTCGGAAACGTGACGCAGGAGTTCGGAAAGCTTTTCCGGCTTTTCGGAGGCTTTGCGATGACTCAAGCCGATATCCATTTCAATTTCCGACACTTTGCACCCACAGTCCGCTTGTCTTCACTCTAAGCCGGATAGCTTAAAGGTCATTTATCAATCGAATGAGACAACGGATGACAAAAGCCGCTTATTTGCGGCTTCTGTCAGAATGGACTGTCACGCATAGTGATTTATGAATCAAGCCGCCGCGTCCTTGAGAGCGGGTGTCAGGTCACCATAGCCAGTGAAACGATACTCGTAATCGAGCTTCAGATAGTCGGCCGCCCATTTTGCCTTGGCTTGAAGGGCTGGATCCTCGGTCTGCGCCAGGTAGACGACCTTGGTGTAATTGCCAAACACCATGTCGCGCAGCTCGGGATGCTTGTCGAGCTTGAGCGGCTCGATCACGAACGCCTCGAACTGGCGGGTGATGAGGTCGGTCAGGTAGAATGCGGTGAATTCTTGCTCGCACTCGGCGAGGAATTTCTCGGTGCCGGTGAAGAAGGCGTAACAGTGCGGGCCCGCGATGCGTTCGACCCCTTCCTCCTCGCAGATCTTGTCGAGCTGCCCCTGCGTGCCGCATTCGGCATAGCCGATGAAGATCCGCTCAATGCCTTCGGCACGCGCCTCGGCAATTTTCTGGCGCATCGCAGGCGCGATCTTCTCCGGATAGACATGCCAGATCGCCGGCAGACATTCGAGTTCGAGATGGTCGAGGCCATTGGCTGCCTTGATCGCCAGAACTTCGCGTGCGATTGCGCCGCAGGCGATCACGCGGAGTTTGTGGGGGGACTTTTCGGCAACGGCGTTCATCGGCGTTCCTGTGCTTTGATCATATCAATATAGGGGTGATCGATCGTCACTTGAATACTCAATGCGTCAGCCGCTGCCGCCAGCTGGCAAAGTCGTCACCTAGAGCTCACGGAAGATCGGCTTGCCGCTCCGGAGATAGGCGGCGATCTCATCTGTCGAGAGATTGTCGGCGTCGGTTATTGCCAGCCGGTCAAGCGATGTCGCTTCATCAAAGAAGGCTTCAACCCCTTCGCTGGAGTCGAAATGGTTGAACGGTAGGCAGTAGCCGACGCCATATTCCATCTCTGCTCTGACACCGAATTCCGCCCACATATCCCAGCCGAAGAAGAAGCGGGCAGTGATCGTGCCGCCAACATAAAGTAGCGAGTCGGGAAAGGCATTGAAGAGCATCTCTTCGACGGCCAAGTCTTCACCGATGATCTCGGCCTTGCCGTACTCATTCATGAAAGAACGGCAGCGCACGCTGCCCGTCACGATAAAGGTGCCGCCTCCATTTGCATCCTTGAAACTGCTGTCGATCAGCCCCTCGACGACGAGGTCACCGCGAATGAGAACATGAAATGCGGGTGCCTCGAAATCCCCCGCGACATGCAGGTTGCCGTCGTGGATCGCGCAAGCCACACCGTCCGAGCTCCGCAACGGATTGCGAAAGATCATATCGTGGTCGAGATTTTCCCAGGCACCCTGCAGGGGAGAGCGGAATCGAATGGAGTCGACAACCGTGAGAAGTTCTCCGAGTTCTACTATCCTGAACGGCATCTTTCACGACCTCCATGACCGGCGTCCGGAGGAGGACGGTTCAACAGGTTCGATTCTTCAGCAGCCGGATCCGGCGTGCATCATGACAATTCCGTAATGTCCATTGAAACCAAACTGCTTTTCGCGCGTTAACCGGCCGGGACAAACGCGCGACATCCGGCCTTCAGCCACCGCCGCTCGCCTTGCCCGATCATTTGCCGGAACGAAGCGCTCGCTCCGGCATATTCATATTCTTTCGGAGAGCACGGTCATGAACACATCCACCAAGATTGCGGCCGCCCTACTTGCAGTCCTGATGTTGGCGTCTTGCGGCAACACCATCCGCGGCGCGGGCCGTGACACATCCAATGCCGTCGACGCAACCCAGGATGCAGCCAAAGACGTTGCTAACTGATAGCCCCATTCACCGATATCTGGAGATATAACATGAACACCACCACACGTATCGCAGCCGCTGTCCTTCTCGTTTTTGCCCTGGCTTCCTGCGGCAATACCATCCGCGGCCTCGGTAAGGACACGTCCAACACCGTGGATGCGACCGAAGATGCGGCCAAGGACGTCGCGAACTAAACCAGGTCGAGAATCGAAAAGGGCCGCTGCAACGTCGCAGCGGCCCTTTTCATATTGAATGAATCTTGTCGATCAGGCGCCGGCAGCCAGCATGTTGTGCTTGCGCTTGATGAAGTCCTTGGCGGTTTCGACCGCGATCGCCGCATCGCGGCAATAGGCGTCGGCGCCGACGGCCTTGCCGAATTCCTCGTTGAGCGGCGCACCGCCGACGAGAACGACGTAATCGTCGCGAATACCCTTTTCCTTCATCGTGTCGATGACGACCTTCATGTAGGGCATCGTGGTGGTGAGCAGGGCGGACATGCCGAGAATATCGGGCTTTTCACGCTCGATCGCATCGAGATAGTTCTCGACCGGGTTGTTGATGCCGAGATCGATGACGTCGAAACCAGCTCCTTCCATCATCATGCCGACGAGGTTCTTGCCGATGTCGTGGATGTCGCCCTTGACGGTGCCGATGACCATCTTGCCCTGCTTCGGCGCGCCTGTGGCGGCGAGCAGCGGACGCAGGATGAACATGCCGGCCTTCATCGCGTTGGCGGAGAGCAGAACTTCCGGCACGAAGAGGATGCCGTCGCGGAAGTCGATGCCGACGATGCGCATGCCTTCGACGAGTGCCTGGGTCAGGACATCGTACGGTACCCAGCCGCGCTCCAGGAGGATGTTGGTGCCTTCCTCGATCTCTTCCTTGAGCCCGTCATAGAGGTCGTCGTGCATCTGCTGCACGAGTTCTTCGTCGGAGAGCTCCGAAAGAATGATTTCATCGTCTGCCATGGCGATCCTCGTCGAGAATTGATTTGCCGGTTTGCCGTAAACCGAATTGACCATTACAGATAGCGCCCAAGCTTTGCAAAGCGTTTTCGAATGCGACGCGGGACTGCGTGATTTACGACGGTCATGCTGTTCGGCTTTGAAAGCCTTGAATATTTCTAGGGCTAAGGGGTCGTTTCCTTTGATTTATTTTGAAGATCGACAGATGACGCCGCAGCAAGCGCCAGTTTTCGACCAATGCCGCAAATAGACAAAAACGTCACTTCGTTTCCAGCGGCATCATTGGCGCTTTTAGGAATGTTCGTTTTGCGGCATTGTTTAGGATCGCCCTGAACATTTCCGCCTCTCAGGGCCAATACGATAAAGAGGAAACGACATGGACCAGACAACCGATCAGGCAGAGGGTGGCGGTCGCCGTCCCCGCGGTGCCGCAGCACGGCGCGCAGCACGCACCGGTGGCGGTCCGGGCCCGTCGCTTCCCTATATCACTCGCAAGATCCGCGAATATGAAGTGCTTGACGAAGAGGGCCTTGAGCTCATCGAGCGCAATGCCGACCTCATTTTGGAAGAGATTGGCATCGAATTCCGCGAGGACGCCGAAGCGTTGGCCTTGTGGAAGCAGGCCGGCGCCGATGTGCGTGGCGAGCGCGTGCATTTCCCTCGGGGTCTTTGCCGTGAACTGCTCAAGACCGCGCCGCCGGTTTTCACCTGGCACGCGCGCAACCCCGAACGCAACGTGCAGATCGGCGGCAAGGCCACGGTGTTTGCGCCGGTTTATGGCCCTCCCTTCGTCCGCGATCTCGAAGGCGTCCGCCGCTATGCGACGATCGAGGATTTTCGCAATTTCGTGAAGCTCGCCTATATGGCGCCGTCGATGCATTCGTCGGGCGGCACGGTCTGCGAGCCGGTCGATATCCCCGTCAACAAGCGCCATCTTGATATGGTCTACAGCCATATCAAATATTCCGACAAACCGTTCATGGGCTCGGTCACGGCCCCGGAACGTGCGGAAGACACGATCGCCATGGCGAAGCTCGTGTTCGGCGACGATTTCGTCGAGAACAATTGCGTCACGCTCAACCTGATCAATGCCAACTCGCCGATGGTGTTCGACGAGACCATGGTCGGGGCACTCAAGGTCTATGCACGCCACAACCAGGCGACCGTGATCTCGCCCTTCATCCTGTCCGGCGCGATGAGCCCGGTCACGGTGACCGGCACGCTGACGCAGATCCTGGCCGAAGTGCTCGCCGGCGCCTCTTTCACGCAGCTGATCCGCAAAGGTGCGCCGGTGCTGTTCGGTACGTTCGCGGCATCGATCTCGATGCAGTCGGGCGCCCCGACTTTCGGCACGCCGGAGCCGTCGCTGGTCTCCTATGGCGCCGCCCAGCTCGCCCGTCGCCTCGGCTTGCCTTTCCGTACCGGCGGCTCGCTCTGCGGATCCAAGGTTCCGGATGCCCAGGCGGCGCACGAGTCGGCCAACACGATCAACATGACGCTGCTTGCCGGCACCAATTTCTCGCTCCATGCCGCCGGCTGGCTCGAAGGCGGCCTCGTGTCGTCCTACGAGAAGTTCATGATCGACCAAGACCAGCTCGGCATGATGCAGAAGATGGCCGAAGGCGTGGATCTCTCGGAAAATGCCCAGGCGCTCGACGCGATCCGTGAAGTCGGCCCGGGCAGCCACTATCTCGGCTGCGCCCATACCCAGGCCAATTTCCAGACTGCCTTCTACCGCTCGGCGCTTGCCGACAACAATTCCTACGAACAGTGGGAAGTGGAAGGCGAGAAGCGGATCGAGCAGCGCGCCAATGCGCTGTGCAGGAGCTGGCTTGAACAGTATGAAGCGCCGGCGCTTGATACGGCAATTGATGAGGCGCTGCTCGCTTTCATCAAGCAGAAAAAGGACTCGATGCCCGACGCTTTCACCTGAAAGGGTCCCGAAGCCAGGGAGAATGGCGGACGGTATCAGGTGGCCGACTGGATCCAGCGGGACGTCTGGCGTCCACACTACAAGCCTCCTGGCCGGACATAATGGGCAACCAAAATAGCAAGATAGACAAGATCCGTGCGGCGCTTTCGCCGCACGGAATTTTTTTGCGCGGTGTCTTGAATTTCGATGGTGACGGGCCTGACATGATCGGGGGTCGGGCACAGACGGTGGTGCTGCTCGGCAATGTCGGCGGCTCGATGTGGCCCGCCTTTTCGGTGTGGCGCGCGCGACATCCCAATGTCGCCGAGCCGCTCGATACTTGGTCCGCCGAGACAATACGTCCTCTGGCGGAGGCCATGGACGGAACGGCATGGTTTCCGTCAGAGCGCCCGTGGCAACCGTTCCAGCAATGGGCGATGCGGGCCGAGGGGCTGAAGCCATCGCCGCTCGGCATCCTCATCCATCCGGACTACGGTCTCTGGCATGGCTACCGCGGCGCTATCGGTTTCCTGGAGCGATTAGATCATCCGGTTGCAGTGACTCGCCCTCATCCCTGTGAGCAATGTCCCGAAAAGCCCTGCCTCACCACCTGTCCGGTCGATGCGGTCATGACCGACCGCTTCGATGTACCTGCTTGCCGGACTTATCTCGGCCGCGAAGGCGAGGAAACCTGTATGTCCAGCGGCTGCATCGCTCGCAATGCCTGCCCCGTCGGCACCGCGCACCGCTATCCGCTCGAGCAACTGCGCTTCCACATGGACGCGCTGTCGCGCTGATCGATCTGCTTACGATTGGTGGCTCGTTACCAGCCGCTGGCGCCTCTGGCTGAGAACAATGTGGAGGATCACGGCGAAGAGCACGATGAGCCCGCCCATCAGCGTCTGCGGCCCCATCTTCTCGCCGAAGGCGAGCCAGACCCAGAAAGGCGACAGCGGGGTATCGAGCAAAGAAATCAGTGCCGTTTCCATCGGTGGGAGGCGCCTGGAGCCGAGCGAATAAAGTGTCAGGCCTGCCGATGCATTGAGCAGGCCGAAAAGGACGAGATAGAGAAAGTGTGTCGGCGTCACCATAGCGAGATCGGCGAAGGGCAGAACGATTACGCCGCTTACGAAGGAGGCGATCGTCGAGCCGGCGGGGATGTTCACAGTGGGATAACGCCGGACAATGATCATGGATGCGGCCATGCTGGCCGTGCCGAGGAAGGACAGGATGTCGCCGAGAAGCGCACCGTCGCTGGAAAAGCCCACCATCACGACGACGCCGATCATGGCGATGAAGCTCGAGAAAATCGCCTCGCGCGATGGCAGCGAGTTGAGGAACATCCAGCCCAACAGAGCAGCGATGAAGGGCAGGGTGGCGAATATCACGGCGTTGTGGGCGATCGAGGTCTGACCCAGCGATGAGACGTAGCAGATGGTACCGAAGATGTAGTTGACGACAAACAAGCCGTCCCAGCGCTCCATGTTGCGGAACTGGCTGGTCCACGTTCGTGGTGCAAAGGCGATGATGATCGCCAGCATGCCGACGGCGCCGAATATGCCGCGACCGGCGATCATGGTGGGATAATCGAGATTGATCAGCCGGGTGAAGAAGCCTGCGCTGCTCCAGGTGACGGCACCTGCCGTCACGAAGATCACGCCAAGGAGATGGTTTCTGCGCTCATCCATCAGGCAATCGCTGCCGCCGATCGCCGCTGGCTTGCGATCACGTGGTAAATCACTGCCGCGAAGACGATACCGCCGCCGATGATCGTGTTGATGCCGGGCTTTTCATTGAAGGCGAGCCAGACCCACAGCGGCGCGAGCGGCGTGTCGAGCGCGCCGATCAGCGCGGTCTCGATCGCAGGGAGCCGCTTCGAGCCGACCGCGAAGAATGCCAGGCCCATGGCGGAATTGGTGATGCCGAACAGCGCGAGCTGAAAAAGCTGGACACCGGTCAACTCGAGTGGCGAACCAAGCGGCCAGCAGATCAACCCCGATATGATTGCGCCGATGCAGGCGGCGGCAAGCGCCGACATTTGCGGGTTCTTCCGCATGAGAATGATCGAAACCGCCATGCAGCACGTCATGCCAAAGGCGAGCAGGTCGCCGAGAAGGCCGCCATCCGAGCCGAAGCCGACCATCAGAATGACGCCGGATATGGCGACGAGGCTTGCGATGATCGCATTGCGGCGGGGAATCTCGCCGAGGAAAATCCATCCTAGAAAGGCGGCAAGGAAAGGGATCGTGGCATAGATCACGGCACCATGGGCCACCGACGTATGACCCAGCGAGGTGATGAACATGATCATGCCGGCCACAGTGACGGCGATATAGGCGAGTTCCGGCCTACCAATTCCCGAAAACTCCCGCCACCAGTCTCGTCCGCGGAAGAGCACCACCACAACGAAAAGGCTGGCCGCCCCGAATATGCCGCGCCAGGCGAGCAGGGTGAAACTGTCGAGCGGAATCAGCCGGGTGAAATAGCCGGCGAGGCTCCAGGCGACGGCCGAGAGCGTGACGAACAGGATGCCGAGTTGATAGTGCCGTTCGGGATGCATGGAAGACCTTCCGGTGCGGATCGAGTGGATTTGCCCTTGGATTCCATCAGGCAGAGTCACCCGCCGCGCCGCTTCCGCATCTACACGGATTTGGCGCGGCTGACTGCCTAAATTATTTGAACCCTCGGCCAAATATTTTCATGGCCCAATATTTTCACGGCCGCCCCCAAGGTTTCGTCAGCGGCAAACGTCTTACCTCCAGGAACGGAGCGAGAGGGGCGTTACTTGGAACCCGAACTCATCAGGAAGGCGAGCGGCGGCGATGCCCAGGCCTTCGGACAATTGGTCGAGATGAATTACGACTTCATACATTCCACCGCATGGAAGTGGACCCGCAATCGCGTTGACGCGGAAGATGTCGCGCAGGATGTTTGCGTGCGGCTCGCGACAGCGATCCGCTCGTTCCGGGGCGAGGGGCGGTTTCGCACCTGGCTCTATGCGCTGGTGCTCAACGCGGTTCGCGATCTTGCGCGCAAGGCGGTGCGGGACAGGAAGCGCGTCGAGGAATGGAGCAACGATCCGGCGCTTCAGGCCCAGAACGCCGATGAGGACGACATGCAGGAAATATGGACTGCCGTTCAGACCCTCTCGCCCAAGCAGCGCGATTGCGTGATGCTGGTGTATTCGGAAGGGCTGGATCACGCCGAGGCAGCCGAGGTGCTGGGCTGTTCCGAGCCAACGGTGTCCTGGCATCTCCACGAGGCGCGCAAGCGCCTGAGAATCATTCTTGGTCGCGAAGTGGCGTAAGGAGGCTGATATGGAAAACGATCTGAAGAAGCTCAGCCGCCTCTCTGTCCCGAAGGCATCGGACGAGGCCCGCGCACGCGCCATGGCGGCTGCCATGACGGCTTTCGAAAATTCAGAAAAAACTGCGACCACCCCCCAAGGAAGTGAGTCTGGGCGTCGTCAAAGCTCCATCGCAACCACACTTTGGAGCCTGTTCATGTCCCGCAAAATGATGCTCGCGAGCTCGGCGCTCGCCACCCTGCTGGTCGTTCCCGCTGCCGGCTATGTGACCTTCCAGATGATCAACGAACGGACGATCATCCTGACCGAAGAGCCGGTCGTGATCGATACCAAGAAGTCGGCCGATGATGCACGCCTGCGCCAGGAAACGCTGAAGCGCGAACAGACGGCAGCCGACAAGCAGACGGTTGCCGGCAAGGATTCACCCAAGCAGCCGGAGGTTTCCGGTCTCATCGACAAGACGGAAACCAAGCCGGACCCGGTCATTGCCGACCAGAAAGCCGATGAAACCGCTGGCCGCGCGGATACCGAGGTTGCGGCGCCCGTGGAAGAACAGCGCCTTGCTGCAGAGCCGAAGAAGGAGAAATCGGCTGATTTCGATACGACGGTGCCTGGCGACACCAATGCCGCCGCGACGACGGCAGAAGCGCCGGAGGGCGAGATGGACAAGATGGCGCTCGCTAAGCCTTCGACAGTGCAGGCCTATTCGACGAAGCGCCTCAACAATCTCGGCGGCACGATCGCCAATGAGGGCATCGTTGCCCAGCCGCCGGTCCTGTTGCCCGAAGAATCCGGCGACCGGTTCACGTCGAAGGACACCAACCCGGTGAAGTCGGTGCTATCAGAGCCGGTCTCGACCTTCTCGATCGATGTCGACACAGCGTCCTATGCCTATGCCCGTCAGGCGATCATGAATGGCGGCCACCTGCCGGAGCCGGACAGCGTCCGGGTCGAGGAGATGGTCAACTACTTCCCCTATGACTGGAAGGGGCCTGATAAGGCCGACGAAGCCTTCAAGGCCAATGTCACCGTCATGCCGACACCGTGGAATGCCAATACCAAGCTGATGCATGTCGCGATCAAGGGCTATGACGTCCAAGTCGCCCAGCAGCCTCCGGCCAACCTCGTCTTCCTGATCGACGTGTCGGGTTCGATGGACGAACCCAACAAGCTTCCGCTGCTCAAGAGCGCGTTCCGCCTGCTGGTCAATTCGCTGAAGCCGACCGATACGGTGTCGATCGTGGTCTATGCCGGCAATTCCGGTGTGGTCCTTGAGCCGACCAAGGTTTCCGAGAAGCAGAAGATCCTCGATGCGATCGACAATCTGTCGCCGGGTGGTTCGACTGCCGGTGCAGAGGGCATCGAAGCCGCCTACAAGCTGGCCGAGAAGGCCTTCCAGAAGGACGGCGTCAACCGCATCATGCTGGCGACCGACGGTGACTTCAATGTCGGTCCGTCGAGCGACGAGGATCTGAAAACGCTGATCGAGCAGAAGCGCAAGAGCGGGATCTTCCTTTCCGTGCTGGGCTTCGGCACCGGCAATTACAATGACGCTCTGATGCAGACGTTGGCGCAGAATGGCAATGGCGTGGCGGCCTATATCGACACGCTGTCGGAAGCGCAGAAGACGCTGGTGCAGGAAGCGACCAGCTCGCTCTTCCCGATCGCCAAGGACGTCAAGATCCAGGTCGAGTTCAACCCGGCCAAGATCGCCGAATATCGCCTGATCGGTTACGAAACCCGGGCGCTGAAGCGCGAGGATTTCAACAATGACAAGATCGATGCCGGCGAGATCGGTTCGGGCCACCGCGTGACAGCGATCTACGAAATCACGCCAGTCGGCAGCCCTGCCGTGCTCAATGATGACCTGCGCTATGCGGCGAAGGACAAGAAGGAAGAGACGGCAACCACGACCGATGCGACGACAACGGCCAATTCCGATGAACTCGCCTTCGTCAAGATCCGCTACAAGAAGCCGAACGAGGACAAGTCGAACCTCATCACGATGCCGGTGAAGGAAGAGCTGAGCAAGAAGATGGTCGACGACGCTTCACCCGATGTCCGCTTCTCGGTCGCTGTGGCTGCCTTTGCCCAGAAGCTCAAGGGCGCGAGCCAGGTCGCCGACTATAACTGGAGTGCGATCGAGGCGCTCGGCCTCGCCGCCAAGGGCGACGACCGCTATGGCTATCGTGCAGAGTTCCTCAAGATGGTCGCATTGGCCAAAAGCTTGAAGGGCGAGTAACCCCGTTCCAACCGAGGTAGGGTATCCCCTGGCTCATTACTCGTCCTTCTACCCTCTCCCCAGCCCCGCGGGGGGAGGGTTTTCCTTTGTCAGGCAGTCGGAAATGATTTTTCCAGGCCGCCGGAACGCTCGAGGCCATCCCGGAACGCGCGGTAGGCGGGGTGGTGGGAGGATTTGGCGGTTTCGTCCAGCCGGATCTGCAGCCGGGCGGGCGCGCTCGCGCCAAGCCATTCGCCGATCTTTTCAAGTTTCAGCGAGTTCAAGATGCGGGCGTCGGCCGCCTGATCGAGCCAGACAAGCAGCCCTTCCAGCAGGTTATCGTCCTGCGCCGCATTTTCCATCAACAGTTTGAGGAACGACTGATCCGCCTCGGTGAAGGCCGTCAGCTTGGCGGCGACCGCATCGCGGTCGGGGAAGGGGAGCGTGGTCATCTTTTGTACCATCCAGGTGAGGCGGAGCGCTTCCGCCTATCCCGAATTGGCTTCCCCCGCAAGACTCAGCCCCGGCTTCTGCCGCCGCGGCGCTCGCGCGGAGGCGCTTGTTCTTCGGCCGTCTTGTTACGCAGCGGGCCGATTTTCTCGACGATAACGTCGAGCGTCGGGCGCTGGCCGGCGACATGGGCGTCGACGGCTTCTCGGATCGCGGCGAGGTGCTCACAAGATGTGCCGCAGCAGCCGCCGATGATTTTTGCGCCGGCATCGATCGCGAGACGAGCATATTCGGCCATCAGCGGCGGCGTGCCGGAATAATAGATCTTCTCGCCGCGGAATTCGGGAATGCCGCAATTGCCCTTGACGATGATGGTCGCGTCCGACTTGGCTTCGGACATCGAAAGCAGCGTCGCGAGAATGTCGGAGGCACCGACACCGCAATTGGCGCCGACGGCGATCGGGCCTTCTCCGATATCGGGCGCGACGCCATGGATGTCCTTCGGCGCCAGACCCATCATGGTCTTGCCGGCGGTATCGAAGGAGCCAGTATAGACATAGGGCATGCCGACCTTGACGGCGGCTTCGGCCGCGGCACGGATCTCGTCCGGCGAAGACATGGTCTCGATCCAGGCGACATCGGCGCCGCCGGCCTTGAGGCCCTTGATCTGCTCTTCGAAGGCGTTGACCGCATCTTCATAGGACATCGCGCCGAGCGGGATCAGCAACTCGCCTGTCGGGCCGACCGAGCCGGCGACGATGACCTTGCGGGGCGCCTTGTCCGCAACGGCGCGGGCGATCGCCGCCGCCTTGCTGTTCAGTTCATGGACGCGATCCTGTGCGTGGTGCAGCTTCAGGCGATGACGCGTGCCGCCGAAGGAATTGGTGAGGATGATGTCGGCGCCTGCATCAACGAAGTCCTGATGCAGTTTGGTGATGTTCTCGGGCTTGGCTTCATTCCATAGCTCAGGCGCTTCGCCGGCCTCGAGACCCATGGCGAACAGCGAGGTCCCGGTCGCGCCATCGGCAACGAGAATCGTCTTTTCGGCGAGAAGATCGGAAAGCGGATTGGCGGACATGGACGTTCCTCGAATTGATTTGAGAGAAAGATATAAAGATATCTTTATGTGATGTCCAGTGCGGCGTTCCCTCTTCAGTGATCTTAGGCGAACGGCACGTGCCGTGAGGGAACACATGCTTGAGCTGATGTGTTCAGTAAGCCCATGAGAAAAATCTGCTCGCCGGCCGGCGGGCCATGGCTGAACAAGGACACCGATATGGAACTTCCGCGGAATACGATCGTCGCCGTTGCCGATGGCGAGAAACTCAGCATGTTTCAGAATGAAGGCGACGAAGCGAATCTGAAGCTTAGGGCGATACCGGCTGCCGAGATCGATAGTTCGAAAGTATCCTCCGGTGCGCGCCATGTGAGCAGCGCTGCCAATCCGGATGACAGCCAACAGAAGGAAGACGCCTTCGGCAACGGCGTGGCCGATATGCTCAACAGGCAGGTTCTCGACGGCACCATCAAGAATCTCGTCATCGTGGCGGCGCCCCGCACGCTCGGAGAATTGCGGAAGAGCTACCACAAATCTCTGTCAGAGGTGCTCATCGGCGAACTTGACAAGGACCTGACCGGCCATCCGATCCAGGATATCGAGCAGGCTCTTCGCGCAGCCTGATCACAGTCCCTGACAGTCCAATGCCATGGCGTTGGCGCCTTGCCGACACGGCGGAGCGCCAGCGCGTCAGCGAAATCTCACCATTTCTGATGGACGTGCGCTCTTATCAGGTCGTCATAGACCTTCCTAACCTGCGCCATTATTTCGTCCGAGATCGGGGCGAGGCCGGAAGCGGCCGCATTGTCCTTGGCCTGGTTCTTGTTCTTGGCGCCCGGAATGATGACGGTGACGGCGTCCTGCATCAGGATCCACCGCAACGCGAACTGCGCCATGCTCGCGCCGCCCGGCACGAGCGGACGGAGGCGCTCGACGGCTTCGAGGCCGGTGTCATAGGGCACGCCCGAGAAGGTCTCGCCCATGTCGAAGGCTGCGCCCTGACGGTTGAACGTGCGGTGGTCGTCCTGGGCGAACTCGCTGTCGGCCTTCAGCTTGCCGGTCAGCATACCCGAGGAAAGCGGCACGCGGGCGATGACCGCGACATTCTTCGCCTTGGCCTCGCGGAAGAAGAGCTCCTGCGGGCGCTGGCGGAAGATGTTGTAGATGATCTGGACCGAGACGACGTTGGGGAACTCAATGGCCTTCAGGGCCTCTTCGATCTTCTCGACCGAGACGCCGTAATGTCGGATCTTGCCCTTGGCGACAAGGCCTTCGAGGATCTCGAAAATGTCGGCGCGGTAATAGAGATCCCACGGCGGGCAGTGGAGCTGGACGAGGCCGAGCGTGTCGACGCCGAGATTGCTTAGCGAACGGTCGATCCAGCCTTCGAGATTCTCCTTGGTGTAACCCTCCACGACCTGCTTGGGCAGGCGGCGGCCGGCTTTGGTGGCGACCATCGGTCGGGTGCCGCCGCGCTCTTTCAGCACCTCGCGGATGATGCGCTCTGAGCGGCCGTCGCCATAGACGTCGGCGGTGTCGATGAAGGTCATGCCGGCGTCGAGTGCGGCGTGCACAGCGCCCTTGGCGTCCGCTTCGCTGACATCGCCCCAGGTGCCGCCGATGGCCCAGGCGCCAAAGCCGATTTCCGACACGCTCCATTGCGTGCGACCGAACTGTCTCGATTTCATGATCGTACTCCCGTCTTTTTCGGCGGGAACCTTTCAGGCACCCGGAGCCAAGTCAAGCCTTGACCTCCGCTTCTTCGGCAGCAGTGCCTGATAGGTGCGGTTGAGCATCGTGGTCACCGTCTCGGCATCGGCGCGGGAGAGGCGGATGAGTACCATCGGATAGTCGCGGTAGTGATCGGTGAAATAATAGAGCTCGGGAAAGGCTTCGCAGAGCATGGCGCGCTCATCCGGCTCGACGCCCTTGATCAGCAGGGAATCGCCATCTTCTCTGAGCCGCGTCAGCAGCTTGTCCTTCACCTTGAAGGAGGGCGTGCCATAGGAGGTGGAGGCCTCGACGAGGGGCCATTGCAACAGGATGTCGGTGAGTTCGGCGTAGGTCATCGCTCTCTATAACAGACCAAGTGCCGGCCTGAAATTGTCAGCATGGACCGGAAGAAAAAAGCCGCCCGGAGGCGGCTTTTCAGCATGGCGTCATCCTTGCGTTCAGACGATCTTGCGCTTGGCCAGAACGTCGGTCAGCCAGTCGGTCCGCATTTCCGGCACCGAGGAGAGGAGCTTTTCGGTGTAGGGATGGAAGGGCGGGTTGAAGATCTGTTCGGTCGGGCCTTCGGCCACGACTTCACCGCGCAGCATCACCGCGGTGCGGTGGGCGATCCGGCGGACGATGCCGAGATCGTGGGTGATGAACAGGTAAGCCAGCCCGAGGTCTTCTTGCAGCTTTTTCAGAAGCTTCAGGATATCTTCGGCGACGAGCTGGTCGAGCGCCGAGGTCGGTTCGTCGCAGATGACGAGATCCGGATTGGCCGCGAGCGCGCGGGCGATGCAGATACGCTGCTTCTGGCCGCCGGAGAGAGCGGTAGACAAGCGTCCGGCATAATCTTCGGGCAGGCCGACCTGGCGGAGCAGCTCGGCAACACGGGCCTTCACCTCGGCGGGCGACTTGTTGAAGTAGAAGGCATAGGGCCGGCCGATGATCTCGCCGATCGTCTGGCGCGGATTGAGCGCGACATCGGGCAGCTGGTAGATCAGCTGGATCTTGCGCAGATCGTCCTTGGTGCGGCTCTTGGTATGGGTCGACAATTCCTTGCCGCCGAACTTCACCGAGCCGGATTCACGCGGCAGGAGGCCGACGATCAGGCGGGCGAGCGAGCTCTTGCCCGAGCCGGATTCACCGACGACCGCGACCGTCTCGCCCTTGGCGACATTGATCGAGACGTTCTTCAGCACGGTGAAGTCGCCATACTTGCCGACGACATTGTCGACCGCGAGCACGGTCTCGCCGCGATGGTCCTCCTGGATGTCGCCGAAATGATCGGCGGCCTTGCGTTCGTTGACCAACGCCTGGGTATAGGCGTTTTCCGGCTTGTTGAGGATGTTCTCGGTCGTGTCGAGCTCGATCATTTTGCCGCCGCGCAGCACCATGATGCGGTCGGTCACCTGGGCGACGACAGCGAGGTCGTGGGTGATGTAGAGCGCTGCGGTGTTGAGCTCCTGGATCAGGCGCTTGACCAGTGCCAGCACTTCGATCTGGGTCGTCACGTCGAGCGCGGTGGTCGGCTCGTCGAAGACCAGGATATCCGGCCGGCAGGAGATTGCCATGGCGGTCATGGCGCGCTGCAACTGGCCGCCCGAGACTTCGTGCGGGTAGCGGCCGCCGAACGTGTCGGGGTTGGGCAGGCCGAGCGACCGGAAGAGTTCCACCGCGTTCTTCTCGGCCTCTTCCTTGCTCATCAGCCCATGCTGGATCGGCATTTCGCAAACCTGTTGCATGATCGTATGCGCAGGGTTGAACGATGCAGCCGCCGACTGGGCGATATAGGCGATGCGCTGCCCGCGCATGTCGCGACGGCCCTCCGGCGAGAGATCGCGGACGGAGACGCCGTCGATCTCGATCCGGCCGCCGGTGATGCGGCAGCCGGCGCGGGAATAGACCATCGAGGCGAGGCCGATGGTGGACTTGCCGGCGCCGGATTCGCCGATCAGGCCCACGACTTCGCCGCGCTTGAGTTCGAGCGAGACATTATCGACAAGGACAAGGCCGTTGACGGTCTCCACACGGAGATCGACGAGTTTAAGGATGTGATCAGCCATGTCTTACATCTCCGCCGAGGCGCCCGACGGACGGGCATTGATGGACAGGATCCAGTCGACGACGAGGTTCACGCCGATGGTCATCAGCGCGATCATCGAGGCCGGCCAGAGCGGCGCGAGACCGGGGTTCATCGGGTTCATGATGGCACGAGCGTTTTCGCGCACCATGCCGCCCCAGTCCGCATTCGGCGGCTGGATGCCCATTCCGAGGAAGGACAGGCCCGCCACGAACAGGAAGTTGAAGCAGAAGCGCAGGCCGAATTCCGAGATCATCGGCGGCAATACGTTCGGCAGAATCTCACGGCGCATGATGTACCAGTTGCCTTCGCCGCGAAGTCTTGCGGCTTCGACATATTCAAGCACCGCGACGTTCATCGAGACGGCCCGCGCTAAGCGAAACACGCGCGTCGAGTCGAGGATCGCGATGGTGATGATCAGTGTCGGGATCGACGAGCCGAACATCGAAAGGATGATCAGCGCGAAGACCAGGAGCGGGATCGACAGCATGATATCGACGAAGCGCGACAGCACCGTATCGACGACCGGACCGCCGATGGAGGCGAACAGGCCCGCGCACATGCCGATGGCAAACGACAGGATCGTCGTCGCAAGTGCCACGCCGATCGTGGTGCGGGCGCCGTAGAGCACGCGCGACAGCAGGTCGCGGCCGATATTGTCGGTGCCCATCCAGAACTGGGCCGACGAATGCGCCCAGGTGTCGCCGACGGTTTCCGCTTCGCTGTAAGGCGCGATCCAGGGTGCGAAGATGGCGATGAAGATGAAGAAGGCAACGATGACGATGCCGACCCATGCAGAGATCGTGGGTTTGCGTCCGAAAATTTTCATCTTGCTGTCCTCCTCACTTCGGTCTGCGCAGGCGCGGATTGACGAGGATGCTCAGTACGTCCGCAACCGTATTGAGAATGATGAAGGCCGAGGCGAAGATGAGACCGCAGGCCTGGACGACAGGCAGGTCGCGTTTCGACACGCCGTCCACCATATACTGGCCGACGCCGGGATAGACGAACACCACCTCGATGACGACGACGCCGACGATGAGGTAGGCGAGGTTGAGCGCGATGACCGCGATGATGGGTGCGGCGGCGTTGGGGAGCGCGTGATGGACGATGACGCGCGAGCGCGGCAGGCCCTTGAGGAAAGCCATCTCGATATAGGGCTGCGACATGATCGACAGCACCGAGGATCGCGTCATGCGCAGCATGTGCGCGGCAACCAGCATGGTCAAAGTGACCGCGGGCAGGGCGGCGACATAGAGGCGCGTGCCGAAGCCCATCGACTGGTAGACGGTCGCCAGCGACGGGAACCAGGCCAGCTTCACCGCGAAGACGAGGATCAGGATATAGGCGATGAAGAATTCCGGGACGGAGATGAAGGCCAGCGACACAATGTTGGAGGCCTTGTCGATCCACTTGCCTTCGTTGATCGCGGCGAGGATGCCGAGACCCACGGAAAGCGGCACGGCGATCACAGCAGCGAAGCCGGCCAGGAAGATCGTGTTCTCGAAGCGCGGCCAAAGCGTCTTGAAAATGTCACGCTTGTTTGTCAGAGCTACGCCGAGATCGCCGTGGAGCACACCCCACGCCCAGTCGAGATAGCGTACATAAGCGGGCCGATCGAGGCCGAGTTCGGCGCGAAAGGCTGCGAGTGTTTCAGGCGTTGCACCCTGGCCGAGAACGGCACTCGCAACGTCGCCTGGCAAAATTTCCGTGGCGGCGAAAATAAGCACGCTCACGGCAACGAGAGTTAACAATCCCAGTATCAACCGGGACACCAGCAGGCGAAGCATGGAGTCGTCCCCTTATTATTGTCGGGTCCTACCGAAATATGCTTGGGGCCAGCAATGCGGCGCGAGTTCCGTCATCCCCCTCGACCACCCAAAACCCCTAGCGAGGAAGGAAGGGCCGGTGAACCGGCCCCTCCAATAGTTATGATCAGGCGAACCAGGCCTTTTCGGCGACGCGGTTGTCGTCCATGTCGTAGCGCGCATGCGGCTTGACGCCCTGAACCTTCGGCGAGTAGCCGTCGAGGTAGTCGGTGATCGCAAAGCAGATCATGCCGCCGTCTTCGGAAATCATTTCCTGGCACTTGCCATAGATTTCCTTGCGCTTGTTGTCGTCGAGTTCGATGCGAGCCTCGGCAACGAGAGCGTCGAATTCCGGAACCTTCCAGTTGGAGTCGTTCCAATCCGAGTTGGATGCATAGACCTGGCTGAAGGTCTGGTCGGCGGTCGGACGGCGGCCCCAGTAGACGGCGCAGAACGGCACCTTGAGCCAGACGTTGTCCCAGTAACCGTCGCCCGAGACCTTGTTGACGGTCAGGTCGATGCCGCCTGCCTTGAGCGATTCCTGGTAGATCTGGGCGCAATCGACGGCCGAACCCCACGCGCCTTCCGAAGTCTGCAGTTCGATCTTGGTGCCCGCTGCGAGACCAGCCTTCTTGAAGTGGAAAGCGGCCTTGTCCGGGTCAAAAGTGCGCTGCGGCATCGTGGTGTTGTAGTAGGGGTTGTACGGGTCGAGCGTGTGGTCGTTGCCCGGGATCGCGTAGCCGTTATAGACCTGCTTGATGATCTTTTCGCGATCGATACCCCACTTCAGGGCAAGGCGCAGGTCCTTGTTGGTGAATGGGTCGTCGGTGACGCGGGAGACAAAGCAGAAGCGGTTGCCGGTGCCCTTGGTGCGGACGACGGCGACGTTCGGATCCTTCATCAGGAGATCGACGGTACGGGCGTCGAGACGGTTGACCGCATCGACCTGGCCGGACTGCAGCGCGGCTGTGCGGGCCGCGGGATCCTGGATGTAGAGGATTTCCACGGCGTCGAAGTGACCACGACCCTCTTTCCAGTAGTCGCCACGGTTCTTGAGCGCGATGCGCACGCCGGGCTCGAAGCTTTCCATGACATAGGCGCCGGTACCGATCGGGTTTTCCCAGTCGGAATGGTCCTTCGGGACAACGATGAGGTGGTAGTCGCCGAGGATGGCCGGGAAGTCGGCGTTACCGGCTGAAAGCGTGATGCCGATCTGGCTCGGGGAGATCGCCTTGATTTCGGCGATCTGCTCAAGGATGCCCTTGGCCGGAGACTTGGTCTCGCCGCGATGCAGCCCGATCGAGTAGATGATGTCGTCGGCGTCGAGCGTCTTGCCGTTCGAGAACTTGATGCCCTGGCGAACGTTGAAGACCCAATCCTGCGCGCCCGGCTGGACGTCCCAGCTCTCGAGCAGTTCACCGGTCGGGTTGCCGTCGGAATCGAATTCGACCAGGCCGTTCATGATGGCCAGCGAAGCCGCGATCATGACGGAGTCGGCGTAGGTGCGCGGGTCGAGCGAGTCAGATGCCGAGCCGCCTTCCATGCCGAGGCGGAAAGTGCCGCCCTTCTTGGGCTCCTGGGCCTGGGCCTTGGAGAACATGCTGGTCGCCAGCGGAATGGCGATACCGGCTGCTGCGGCGAGTTGCATGAAGTCGCGGCGCGACAGATTCCCCTTGCGGGCCATCTGTTCTGCCTCGCGCAGTTTGTGTTCGAATTCACTCATTGTCAGTCTCCCTTTTCTTAATGCTTCAAGACGATGCTCAGCATTGTTCCCCTGAGCTTGAAACCGAAGATTTCACGAACCCCCGATACCGTCAACAAGACAAAATCCTGCATTCGGCCCGAGGGTCGATGGCAGCCGATCACTATCAGGAAGAGTGCCTGTTCCGGACGACGAAACGGCCCTCCGGCATCTGCCGAAGAAGCGCGTCAAGATTTTGGTCGCGTCCAATATCCCAGTATTCCCCTGTATCCGGCAGACATGACGACATGCCTACCGGGGCCTGACGTGTTGCCCGGAGTCGCTGGTACGTTCCCTTATTGTTTTTTTGTTAGGGTCCAGCTCATCCGGTCGGGAGCCCGGCCGGCCCCCGCGGTATTGCTTTTTTGGACTGTGGTGGAACCCTGTCACCGACATATCCGTCTTCTTATGAGGCGACCTTACGGCTAATCTCAGATAAATCAACACCCCCGTCCGGGCGGTTGCCCCGCCGCTGGGCGGATAGTAACGGAGAAATCGCTCCGAGTTTCTATCTGTGATTGAACTATCTGTTCTAAGATGACGCAAAGGATGCGGAATTGGAGGCTGCTGCAAAATTTCCGGGGGCTGTCATGGCTGAGCTTTGACTCTTTCTGTCCAATCCGCGTCGCCGCAGTTCGACAACATTTTTTTTGGTCTAGCCCCAAAAAAAATTTAAATTGACCTTTGTCTACGCCCGATAACGATCCGGTAACAAAGTCCGCGGTAAGTGTCTGGGCACGGAGGACGCAAATCCCCCGTCTCCGGATCAGGTCTTGCGTACCGGAGCTTACTTTTTTTCTCAGACTTCCGTGTCGCTGGCATGACGATTCCCTCGCTCGAAGAAGGAGCGAGGTTGTTTCCGGTTCTGGATATCGCGTCAGTTGGTGAGCATCAGCCCCTTGGCGATGCCGCCCTCAGGACCGTAGCGTGTCATTCCCTGCTTGCAAACATAGCCACTATTGCGCCGTGGGATCCTGCGCATGTCGTAGGCCGCTCGCTTGAGGAACCAGCGCTCGTCGCGGGAGCCGGGCGTGAGGTCGATGCCGTTCAGCATGGCAAACCTGTCGAGCGCTTTGCGGTCGACCTTCAGTGCCGGGCAGAGGCTCGTGAATTTGTAGACCTCGGACACCTTTTCATGCGGCGAGAGCGGCTGGGCTTGCGCCGGAGCGGCCAAGATCAGGAAGGCAGGCATGAGGAGGGATGCAATCTTCGGCATGCGAAACCCCGGCTGCTGTGCCGGCGAGTCCGCCGAAAAAATAGGAATCGGCATCGCCGGTCTGTCATAAAAATGTTACGATTCAGCGTGTGCTAAAGCAATGGGCGGAGGCCTGTTAAATTTAGCCGGCGAAAGTTTGTGGCGTCGGAAAGCGTCGCGCAAGGCCGGCTTGGCCGCTTGCGCCCGGGCGATGCGGATGGCATGTGCGAAGCATCAAGGGAGCGCGCATGGCCAGAGCCATCATGTTGCAAGGAACCGGTTCGGACGTCGGCAAAACCGTGCTGGTCGCGGGCCTCTGCCGGCTGGCCGCCAATCTCGGGCTGAAGGTACGGCCGTTCAAGCCGCAAAACATGTCGAACAATGCCGCGGTGAGCGATGACGGCGGTGAGATCGGCCGCGCCCAGTGGCTGCAGGCCATGGCGGCGCGGGTGCCGAGTTCGATCCACATGAATCCAGTGCTGCTCAAGCCGCAAACGGACAATGGCAGTCAGATCATCGTGCAGGGCCATGTCTACGGGCAGGCGAGGGCACGGGACTATCAACGGCTCAAGCCGGAACTGCTCGGCAAAGTGCTGGAGAGTTTCGAGATCGTCGGGGCCGATGCGGATCTGGTCATCGTCGAAGGCGCGGGCTCGCCGGCCGAGATCAATCTCAGGGCAGGAGACATCGCCAATATGGGTTTTGCGCGGGCGGCCAATGTGCCGGTGGTTCTGGTTGGCGACATCGATCGTGGCGGCGTGATTGCGTCGCTCGTGGGCACGCATCTCATCCTGCCGCCAGAGGACCGCGCGATGGTGTCCGGTTATATCATCAACAAATTCCGCGGCGACGTGAGCCTGTTCGACGACGGTATCACTGCAATCGGTGGATACACCGACTGGCCTTGTTTCGGCGTGGTGCCGTGGCTGAAGCACGCATCACGGCTGCCGGCCGAGGATTCGGTGACGCTGGAACGGCTGGCAAAAGGGGAAAGCCGGGCGCTGAAGATCGCCGTGCCGGTGATGCCGCGCATTGCCAATTTCGACGATTTCGATGCACTGGCCGGCGAGCCTTCGGTCGAACTGGTTTTCGTCAAGTCTGGCGAGCGCATGCCCGATGACGCGGGATTGGTCGTGCTGCCTGGGTCGAAGGCGACGATCTCAGATTTCCTGGCACTGCGCGCGGAAGGATGGGACCAGGAGATCAAGGCGCATGCGCGGCGCGGCGGCCGGGTGATCGGCATCTGCGGCGGCTACCAGATGCTGGGACGCATGATTCGCGATCCTGACGGCACCGAAGGGGACGTCATGCAAGTCGAGGGGCTGGGGCTGCTCGATGTGGAGACGATCATGGCGCCGGAGAAGCGGCTTGCCAATTCCAAGGCGCATTCGCTCGCCTATGATACCAGCCTCCAAGGGTATGAGATTCATCTCGGCCGAACGGAGGGGCCTGATCACCAGAGGCCCTATGTCGAGATCGAGGGTCGGCCGGATGGCGCTATGTCGGGCGACGGGCGAATTGCGGGAACCTATCTTCACCGGCTGTTCGACAGCAACAGTTTTCGCGCCCGGCTGCTCGAGAGCTTTGGCATCAGCGGCGGCGCCAGCGACTACAGGCAGTCGGTCGATGCGGCGCTGGATGGCGTGGCGGCCGAGCTCGAGGCCCATCTCGACGGGCACTGGCTCGATGGCGTTCTTGCCACCGCCTGATACGATCCATTCAGCAACCGTTCATTCAAGATCCATAAAGTTGTTGCTGAATAAATCCGCAGCATGAGACGTAGAGATCGTTGAACGGACGTGCATCGCGTCTTTTCTCGTGCTTTTTGTTTCAATTGCGCTATTGTTAGAACATCCGAACATAGCCCAACTGAAACAAAGATTTCAGACAAACGGGGGAAAATATGTCCTTGCCCAAGTATTTCAACGTACTGATGGCCTCTGCCGTCAGCTTCTCGATCGTCGCAACGCCCATTGGTATTTCCCCGGCCTTCGCCCAGAGCGCGCCCGCCGCCGAGGCCCCCGGCGATTCCGGCTGGCAGAAGGAATTCGAACTGTGGCGGACCTCCAACAAGGGTGGCAAGGTCGCTGATTACCAGAAGTATCTCCGGCTTTATCCGGGCGGCAAATTCGCCAACGTCGCCAAGCGTCGTATCGAGGAGCTGAATGCCTCGGCGCAGACGACAAACAGCGACGAAACCGCCGCCGTGGCTGATACGACGAAGAATGTGACCGAAGGCGACGGCACCAAGGACCTCGAAATGTGGCGCCAGGTTTCCAAGTCCGGCAAGCTCGAGGACTATAAGAAGTATCTCAAGGATTTCCCGCAGGGGAAATTCGCCAAGGTTGCCAAGACCCGCATCGAGAACCTGACCGCGACGGCTCCGGCCGACGACCAGCAGGACACGGATGTCGCGATCAAGAAGACGCAGAATACCGCGCCGGCTGATGATGCGCAGGATGGGGCCCAAGATCAGGCTCAAGATCAGGCTCAGTCCGATGACGCGCAGGATCAGACCGAGGACCAGGCACAGTCCGACGAGACGCCAGCCGATGCAGCGAACAGCACCGAGACGGCGCAGACCAACGACCAGGGACAGGGCGCCGACTGGGAGCAGGAATATGCCCTCTGGAAGGCCGCTTCCGACGGCAATACGGTCACGGAATACGAGGCCTATATAAAAGTCTATCCGAACGGCAAGTTCGCCGCGATCGCCCAGGCGCGTATTGCCCAGCTCGCTGCCGCCGAGACGCCGGATCCGACGATTTCGGAAGGCGACCAGCAGGACACGGCAACCAAGAACGACGGCAAGCGCCAGAAGAACAACAACCAGAGCGATGACCAGCAGGCTAGCCAGGAGGTCGAGCAGCAGCCTAGCGACGATCAGGCCCAGCAGGACGTAGACCAGGGCGGCCCCGAGGAACAGCAGGCCAATTCCAATATGGGCGGCCTGAAGACGAAGCAGAACCAGAACGCTCAGGACCAGCAGCAGACGGAGTTCACCGAGGGCTCGGAGGACGTCGAGGATGCAACGCTTGACAAGGAAACGAGGGCGGAAATCCAGGGTCGCCTAAGCTCGCTCGGCTACGACACCCAGGGCGCCGATGGCGTGTTCGGCAATCGCAGCCGCGACGCGATCGCCTCCTGGCAGCAGGACAACGGTGCGCCGGTCACCGGCTACCTCTCCGAAGACCAGACGGAGGCGATCTTCGCTGCTTCGGCTGCGACCTATGCGGGCTGGCTCGCGAGTCGCGTGCCGGTCCGGGTCCATCGCGTACGTCCGCGTACCGAGTGGGTGCTGGTCCGTCCGCGCAACAAGGTGCTGATCGTCAAACGTCGTCCGGCGGTTGTTGTGGTCAAGCCCTTCAAGAACCGGTTCAAGAATCGCGTGAAAGTCAAGGTGCGGTTCAACGGCGGTTGCCGCAAGAAGCGCCGTTGCTGATCGGGTTTCATTGCCATTCGACGGGGCGCTTCGGCGCCCCGTTTTGATTCCTGGATGGCGCAAACGGACAAGGCGGGCGTCGATATGTCGATTGACTTGGTTCGGCGGTGGTTCTAATGATCGATAACGTTTGGTTCCCAGCGGGTGTAAGCCCAAGGGATCAAAAGGGAATGGGAGGAATGGACCCAATCAGGGCGTTTTCATCCCGGCCGACCCCGCGACTGTAGAGCGGATAAGCAGAAGCCCGGCGGTTTTTTCGCGCTGGCATCGTGAGCCAGGACATCGTGTCCGGCGCGGTGTGAGACGGAAGAGCCGAAAAGTCACTGAAGCGGCCATTGCGGCAACACGGGGCGGGACGCCTCTTTACTCTACGAATCGTCCCCCACGCGCAAAGGCCAGCAAGCTTCGGGAAGGCGAGGGCGATGCGATGGCGTGGCGACACGCCGTTACCCGCGAGCCAGGAGACCTGCCAAACGAAACGGGGGCGCTTCCGCGCCAAAGGTCTTCATTGCCAGCAGCACGGAGGTTGTCATGGCTCATTCTGCAGTTTCTACCAAATCTACTACTCTGGCCGGTTCTCTTTCGGATCGTCTCGTCGCGGGCGTTCTTGCGCTCATGCTCGGTTCGTTCCTGATCTTCGGCGCTGGCTTTGCGCATTCGTCCGTGCTGCATGATACCGCGCACGACGTTCGCCACGCCAATGGCTTCCCCTGCCACTAAAAGGGGGCTCCCATGATCGTCAAATATCTCCTGGCTGCGCTTGTGGCCGGGCTGATCGCTGGTGCGCTCCAGACCGTGGTGCAGCACGCGAAGGTCATTCCGCTCATTCTCGAAGCCGAGAAATATGAGGGCGAAGCGCCGGCGGCCCATGAGCATACGAGTGGCCTCCAGCTTTCCATCGCGACTGCTGCGCAAGCGCAGCAGTCAAAGACTGAGGCCACGACCGCAGCACCTGCCGCTGCCGCCGAGGAAGAAGAGGGCGGCATGCTGTTCGGCGTCGGCCGTACTACCGGCACGCTGATGGCCAATCTTGTTGCCGGCGCCGGCTTTTCGCTGCTGCTAATGGCTGCCGTCGTCGTAACCGGCCGCTCGCTGACGCTCGCCAACGGCGCACTGTGGGGTGCGGCGGCGTGGCTCACTTTCCACCTGATGCCGTCTGTCGGACTGCCGCCGGAGCTTCCGGGCTTCCCGGCAGCAGAGCTGTTCGACCGGCAGGCCTGGTGGATCGGGACGGTGATTGCGACCGCCGCTTCGCTCTATCTCATCGTGCTCCGCAAGGAGCCTGTGGCGAAGGCGGCGGGTGTCGTGCTGATGCTGGTGCCGCATGTGATCGGCGCACCGCAGCCGACCGATATCACCAGCAACGTGCCGGCCATTCTGGCCGCCGAATTTGCGGTCGCGACGCTGTCGGCCGGGCTGCTGTTCTGGATTGTGCTGGGGCTCGCGATGGGCGCCATCAATGACCGCTGGGTCAAGACGGCCTGATATGACAACTGCTCCGTCTGGTGCCGTCCTCGTGCTCGGCGGGGCGCGTTCCGGCAAATCCGCCTTTGCCGAGAGGCTGGTCGCCGAGACCGGCCTCTCGCGCCATTATCTGGCAACCGGCCGCGCCTGGGATGAGGAGATGCGCGAGCGCATCACACGTCATCAGGCGGACCGCGGCGAGGGCTGGCAGACGCATGAGGAGCCGGTCGATCTCGTCGGACGGCTTGAAGCGCTCGATGATCCGGCCCATGTGATACTGGTCGATTGCTTGACGCTCTGGGTCACCAACCTGATGATGGAAGAGCGGGTGATGGCCGAGGAATTCGCGCGGCTTGCTGCGCATTTGCCCCGGGCGCGCGCCAAGCTCGTCCTGGTTTCCAATGAAGTCGGACTGGGTATTGTACCGGAGAACCGCATGGCGCGGGATTTTCGCGATCATTCCGGCCGGCTTCACCAGGCGGTCGCGGCAAGCGCGACGGACGTCTATTTCGTGGCGGCAGGATTGCCGCTCAAGATGAAGGGTTAAGCCACCATGCAGAAGATACCGGCCACCGTGATCACCGGCTTTCTCGGCGCGGGCAAGACGACGATGATCCGCAACATGCTGATGAATGCCGAGGGCCGCAAGATCGCGCTGATCATCAACGAATTCGGCGATCTCGGCGTTGACGGCGATGTGCTCAAGGGCTGCGGCGCCGAGGCCTGCACCGAGGACGACATCATCGAGCTCAACAACGGCTGCATCTGCTGCACCGTTGCCGACGACTTCATTCCGACCATGGAAAAGCTGCTCGCCCGCGACGTGAAGCCCGATCATATCGTGATCGAGACGTCGGGCCTGGCGCTGCCGCAGCCGCTGGTGGCCGCCTTCAACTGGCCGGGCATCAAGACGGCCGTCACTGTCGACGGCGTGATAACCGTGGTGGATAGCGCCGCTGTCGCCGCCGGCCGGTTCGCCGATGACCATGACGCGCTCGACGCCCAGCGGGTTCAGGACGAGGGCCTCGACCACGAGAGCCCGATCGAGGAGCTGTTCGAGGACCAGCTGATGGCCGCCGACCTTATCATCCTCAACAAGGCCGACCTGCTCGACGAAGCAGGCCTGAGAGCCGTTCGCGAGATTGTGTCCAATGCGACGTCACGTAAGCCGCGCATGATCGAGGCCCGCAACGGCGAGCTCCCGGCATCCGTCCTGCTCGGCCTCGGCGTCGGCACCGAGGACCATATCGAGCTTCGCAAGTCGCATCATGAGCTGGAGCACGAGGGCGCCCCGCATGATCACGATCACGACGAGTTCGAGAGCTTCATCGTCGAACTCGGCGCGCTTGAGGACGCCAACGCTTTCGTCACTGCGCTCAAGCCGGTGATCGACAGCCACGATATCCTGCGCCTCAAGGGCTTTGCCGAGGTGAAGGGCAAGCCGATGCGGCTGGTGATCCAGGCTGTCGGCTCGCGCGTCGATACCTATTTCGACCGCGCCTGGCAGCCGGGCGAGGCGCGCGGCACGCGGCTGGTGGTGATCGGCCTTCATGACGAGATGGACGACGTGGCGATCATGAGCGAGATGAAGGCGCTGGGTTGAGATTTGTATCGTCGCATGATACATTTCGCCTAGTCGCTTTCGTATCTTGGCCGGGAGGCGGATTTGATTGTCGCCTATCGCGACAAGCGAAGCGCGGATATCGCCGGCGGGAAATCGCCCAAGGGGTTTCCGCCGGACGTGCTTCAATCGGCGCGACGAAAGTTGACCGTGCTCCATTATGCAAAGTCGCTGGAGGATCTGAAATTTCCGCCGGGCAACAGGCTTGAAAAACTGAAGGCAGATCGCGACGGCCAGTATTCGATCAGGATCAATGCGCAGTGGCGCATCTGTTTTCGTTGGACCGAACTTGGCCCAGATGACGTTGAGATCGTGGATTACCACTGATGGAAAAAGAAAAGTTCTACGCGGAGTTGCCGCCCATTCATCCCGGAGAAATCCTGCGGGAAGAATATCTCAAACCGCTTGCGCTGAGCGCAGGCGCGCTCGCAAAGCGGCTGGGTGTTCCGCGCACGCGCATCGAGCGGCTCGTGGCCGAGGAGACATCGGTGACGATCGATACAGCACTGAGACTCGGTCGCTTCTTCGGAACGAGCCCGGACCTGTGGATGTCGATGCAGACGGGCTATGATTTCAAGATCGCTTCGGTGGAAAAGGCTGAGACTTTGAAGGCCATTACGCCTCTCGAAGCCGCCTGACATGCACCTCCTTCTCGCCCAAAAAGGTTCGATATCTGATGGCGACGAGGCGTTCGATCTCGGCCAGTCGCCTGGCGATATCCTGTTCCTGTCTGCTGCCGATACCGAGATTGCCAGTGTCGCGGCTTTCGCCAATCGCGGCGAGACGCGCTGGCGGCTGGTCAATCTCGCGAGCCTCAAGCATCCGATGTCGATCGATATGTGGATCGACAAGACGGCGCGGCATGCCAAGCTCGTCGTGCTGCGCGCGCTGGGTGGCGTCAGCTACTTCTCCTATCTGATCGAAGCGCTGATGGCGGCTGCAAAGGCGCATGGCTTCCAGCTGGCTGTGCTGCCGGGCGATGACCGGCCCGATGTAGGGCTGGATCCGTGGTCGACCGTTGCTGCCGGGGACCGGGCGCAACTCTGGTCCTATCTGGTCGAAGGTGGCGAGACGAATATGGCGCGCCTGGCCGATATGGCTGAGGCGCTAGTGTCGGATGGCGCGCGGCCCGACGCGGCGGAGACACTGGCCAAGGCCGGGATCTGGTGGCCGGGCAGGGGGGTGATTGGGGTCGACGCTTGGAAGCAGTCGTGCGCGGGGTCTTTACCAAGTGGAAAACCGCTCGCTGTCATCACCTTCTACCGTGCGCTCGTCCAGAGTGGCCAGACGCAGCCCGTCGAGGCATTGATCGAGGCGCTCGCAGCGCGGGGCCTGCGCGTGCTGCCGATCTTCGTCTCCAGCCTCAAGGAACCCTTCTCTGCAGGGCTGATACGCGATCTTTTCGGCAGGCTTTCGCCCGACATAGTGCTGAATTCGACCAGCTTCGCCGTCGTCTCGCCTGGCGCGGCCCAGACGGGCACGGTGCTCGACGAGACCGGCGCGCAAGTATTCCAGGTGATCTTCTCCGGTTCGACGCGCGAGAGCTGGGAGGCGTCGAGCCTTGGGCTTGCGTCGCGCGACCTCGCGATGAATGTGGCACTGCCTGAAGTCGATGGGCGCGTGCTGACGCGGGCGGTATCCTTCAAGCGCGCGGCGCGGTTTGACGA
The DNA here is from genome assembly GCF_057586295.1 of Rhizobium sp. SRI_017. Lineage (NCBI taxonomy): Bacteria > Pseudomonadati > Pseudomonadota > Alphaproteobacteria > Hyphomicrobiales > Rhizobiaceae > Rhizobium > Rhizobium sp. SRI_017. Next base: position 238,195 of record NZ_JBYCZP010000003.1, read on the forward strand.
GAAATCCGAGGTCAATATCGTCACGCCCGAGCCGGCGGCGGACCGCGTCGCCTTCGTCGCAGATCTCGCGGCTGCCTGGGCGCGGCTGCGGCATCTCAACAATTCGGACAAGCGGGTCGCCCTGATCCTCGCCAATTATCCGAACCGCGACGGGCGGCTTGGCAACGGGGTCGGGCTCGACACGCCAGCAGGGTCGCTTGAGGTGCTCAAGGCCATGCGTGATGCGGGCTATGTGACTGGTGATCTGCCGGAAGGTGGTGACGCGCTGATTGCGCATCTGATGGAAGGCCCGACCAATGCCGCGACCGATGGACGGGTGATCCGAGAGACGCTTTCGCTCAGTGATTACAAGGCTTTCTTCGAGTGCCTTCCTATTCGGATTCAGCAAGGGGTCGCTGCCCGCTGGGGTGCGCCCGAAGGCGATCCGTTCTTCCACGAGGGAGCCTTTGCGCTTTCGCTCGCGCGTTTCGGCAATGTCATGACCGGCATACAGCCGGCGCGCGGCTACAATATCGACCCGAAGGAGACCTATCACTCGCCGGACCTGCCGCCGCCGCATGGCTATCTCGCCTTCTATGCCTACCTGCGCCGCGAATTCCGGGCCGATGCCGTGATTCACATGGGCAAGCACGGCAACATGGAGTGGCTGCCGGGCAAGGCGATGGCGCTTTCCGACGGCTGCTATCCGGAGGCGGTGTTCGGCCCGACTCCGCATCTTTATCCGTTCATCGTCAACGATCCCGGCGAGGGCACGCAGGCGAAGCGTCGCGCCTCCGCCGTCATTATCGATCACCTGACGCCGCCGCTGACGCGGGCCGAGAGCTATGGCTACCTCAAGGATCTCGAGGCGCTGGTGGACGAATACTACCAGGCGCAGGGGACCGATCCGCGGCGTCTGAGGTTGCTCACGAAGCAAATTCTCGAGCTTGCTGGCGATACCGGTCTTGGCACGGATGTCGGCATTGCCGGGCTCGACGAGGATGACGCATTGCAGAAGCTTGATGCCTGGCTCTGCGACCTCAAGGAGATGCAGATCCGCGACGGGCTGCATGTATTTGGCGTGTCTCCCGAAGGGCGGCTGCTGACGGACCTGACGGTGGCACTGGCGCGGTCGCCGCGCGGCGATGGCGAGGGGCGGGGGCAGAGCCTGCAGCGCGCGATTGCGGCTGATCTTGGGTTCGCGATTGATCCCCTCGATTGCGAAATGGCAGTGCCGTGGACCGGATCGAGGCCCGAGATGCTCGCCGATCTCTCGGAAGCTCTTTGGCGCACGAACGCTGACGCCGTCGAGCGCATCGAAGTGCTGGCGGTGCGCCTGGTCTCGGGTGAGCTCTCGCTACCGGCTGAATGGACGCAGACGCGGCTGGTGATGGACGAGATCGAGACTCGCCTGAAGCCGTCGATCGTCGAATGCGGTCCCGCGGAAATCGCGGCCCTGATGACTGGCCTCGCCGGTCGCTTCGTGGCGCCCGGCCCGTCCGGCGCGCCGACACGGGGGCGGCCGGATGTGCTGCCGACGGGGAAGAATTTCTATTCGGTCGATACGCGCTCGGTGCCGACCCCGACGGCCTGGGAGCTGGGGCGGAAGTCGGCGGAACTGCTGGTGACACGTTACGTACAGGACCATGGCGACTGGCCGACCTCTTTCGGCATCACCGCCTGGGGCACCGCGAATATGCGCAGCGGCGGCGACGACATTGCCCAGGCGCTGGCGCTGATCGGCGCCAAGCCCGTCTGGGACATGGGGTCGGCACGGGTGACCGGCTACGAGATCACGCCCATGGCGACGCTCGGCCGTCCGCGGGTCGATGTGACGCTCCGGGTGTCGGGCTTTTTCCGCGATGCTTTTCCCGAGCAGATCACACTGTTCGACAAGGCGGTGCGCGCCATCGGCGCGCTCGATGAGGACGAGGGCGATAACCCGATTGCGGCGCGGATGAAGCGGGACGCCGAGGCGCATGGCAAGCGCGAGGCCGGTCATCGGGTCTTCGGTTCGATGCCGGGCACCTACGGTGCAGGCTTGCAAACCCTGATCGATGAAGGCATCTGGCAGGATCGTGACGCGCTGGCCGAGGCCTTCCTTGATTGGGGCGCCTACGCTTATGGCAATGGTGCCGAGGGCGAGGCTGTGCGGTCGGTGTTTGCCGAGCGCATCAAGTCGATCCAGGCGGTGGTGCAGAACCAGGACAATCGCGAGCACGACCTGCTCGATTCCGACGAATATTACCAGTTCGAGGGCGGCATGGCGGCGGCGGCGGAACATCTCTCAGGCGCGCGGCCGACGATCTATCACAACGACCTCTCGCGCGTCGAAAAGCCCGTCATCCGCACGCTCGAGGAAGAGATTTCCCGGGTGATGCGCGGACGGGTGACCAATCCGAAATGGATTTCTGGCGTGATGCGCCACGGTTACAAGGGCGCATCTGAAATAGCGGCGACGGTGGACCTGATGTTCGCCTTCGCGGCCACGACGGGGGCCGTGAAGGATCATCATTTCGAGGCTGCGTATCAGGCATTTTTGGCCGATGACGCAGTCCGCGACTTTCTGGCCGAGAAGAACGCGCCTGCATTGCGCGAAATCGCCCGATCATTCATCGAGGCCGAGCGCCGAAACCTCTGGACGCCGCGGTCGAACTCGGCGCGGTTCGAGCTGGAGGAATTGGCTCAGATGGCCAGGGAAGGAATAGCAAAGTGACCGAAGACTCCACCGAAACCGTCGTCCATGACGATACCAGGCATGCCGAGAAGATGGCCAAGAAGAAGGCCGCGCGGGATAAGATCATGGCCACCAAGACCGGCGAGAAGGGTCTGGTCATCGTCCATACCGGCAAGGGGAAGGGCAAGTCCACGGCCGGTTTCGGCATGATTTTCCGGCATATCGCCCATGGCATGCCCTGTGCGGTGGTGCAGTTCATCAAGGGCGCGATGGCAACGGGTGAGCGCGAGCTGATCGACCGCCACTTTTCCGATCTTTGCGAGTTCCACACGATGGGCGAGGGCTTTACCTGGGAGACGCAGGATCGTGTGCGGGATGTCGCGTCGGCGCAGGCGGCATGGGGCAAGGCCAAGGAACTGATCGCGTCAGGCGAGAAGAGCATGGTGCTGCTCGACGAGATCAATATCGCGCTGCGCTACGACTATATCGACGTCGCCGAGGTGATTTCGTTTCTTCAGACCGAAAAGCCGCCGATGTGCCATGTCGTGCTGACCGGCCGCAACGTCAAGGACGAGCTGATCGAGATTGCCGATCTTGTGACCGAAATGGAGTTGATCAAGCATCCATTCCGGTCCGGGATCAAAGGTCAGAAAGGCGTCGAGTTCTAGGACCGGCCAATTGAGCGGCTGACGTGGCTCAAGCATGAATGGGAAGTGATGCTTGTCGGCCACTGCTCAGGGCTGCCGCTGAATGGACGATCATCGAAATGCTGGGCGATCGCCCCACGCGCGAGGCGGATCATTAGAGCTGGAAACCGCGTACGCTCAGTGCCGGCGACCGGAGGGCACGTCCGATTCGAGTTCTGCGTCGAGATCCTCGATCAGGCGCTCGAGCGAGAGGTCTTCGACGAAAGGCAGGTCGTCCAGAGAGGCATCGCCTGCTTCGAGATGGGCGATCAGCAAAGACAGCTTGGCTTCCCGGGCCTCGAGCGAGCGCAGCGCCTCGCGGATAACTTCGTCGGCCGTGCTATATCGGCCGGTGGCCACCTGCTTGTCGATGAAACGGTCCCAGTGAGCGCCGAGGCTCAGGTTGCTGGCAGCCATTATCAGACTCCTCTTCTTCTGCAGGCAAGAAAACATAGGAGGCTGGAGCGTAGCTGGCACGTCAAACGCCGAGCCAGAGCCGAAGCGGGTTGGCCGGATCGGCAAGCAGGCGAGTGGCGAGCGCAACGCAGCCGATCACGAGCAGCGGGCGAATGATCCTCGTGCCCGACCGCATGGCGAGGCGTGAACCCGCCTGCGCGCCGAGAAATTGGCCGACGCCCATCACAAGGCCGGCTTTCCAATGAATGACTCCGGAAAAGGCAAAGACCGCGAGAGCGCCGATATTTGAGGCGAAGTTCAGCATCTTGGTGTGTGCCGTGGCCTTTAGCATGCCGAAACCGAGGAGAGTGACGAAGGCGAGCATAAAGAACGAGCCGGTGCCGGGACCGAAGATGCCGTCGTAGAAGCCGATCAGAGGCACGAGCGTGAGGCCGAAAAGGAAAGGCGTCATGCGCTGATGCTTGTCTGCATCACCCAGATTCGGTTTCAGCAAGAAGTAGAGTGCGATGACAATCAGCAGGATCGGCAGCAGGGCTTTCAGTATGTCGCCGGGAACGAGGGTCGTCATCATCGCGCCGACCGCCGAGCCGAGAGCGGACATGGTTGCCATTGAAAGCTGAGATTTCAGATCGACATGACCGCCGCGGGCATAGGCGAGCGTTGCCGAACCCGAACCAAACACAGATTGCAGCTTGTTGGTCCCGAGCATCTCAATGGGCGGGAAACCTGCAAGCAGCAAGGAGGGTACGGTAATCAACGCCCCCCCGCCGGCGATCGAGTCGACGAAACCGGCAACGAAGGCGGCAAGGAAAAGCAGCGTGAGAATGTAGAGGGTAATTTCAGGCAAGGCGGGCTCGATTCGAGAGTGCAGCACCCCGGCCTAGATGGCATGCGCGGATGCCGGACCGCTTTTACCTTGACGCGGCGGGGATGCAAATGCCAATCCTCCTGCCGAATTCAGACGATTGGCACCATGTGCCGCAGGCCAAGCGATGTCCCGCAAGATCATTCTCCATTGCGGAGCCCCCAAGACCGGCTCCACCAGCTTCCAGCACATGCTCTATGACAATAGGGAGCGGATGCTGAAGGCGGGCTTCTATTACCCCGCCGTGTCGCGCAAGAAGCGGGAAGAAGACGACATCCGCATCGTGCTCTCGAACCTCAAGGGCGAGGGGAACCGCAAGAAGGAAGTCAAGCAGGTCCGCAAGCTCATCGAGAAGCTGTTCGCCGAAAGCGGTGCACATACGATGCTGATCTCGAATGAGGGCCTGCTCGGCAAGCCGGCGATCAAGGGCAATAAGACCTTCCTGCCCAAGGCGGACGATTCCGCTCGTCTGATGGCCGAGGCGCTCGAAGGCTACGACGTCGAGGTGCGCTACTTCATCCGCGACTTCGCGGGCTTCCTGCCGTCCTGGTATGTCCAGCAGGTCCGCATGGGCAATGAGATGGACTTCGATCGCTTCACCAAGGCCTATAATCTCGATCGCGCCAGCTGGGCGCCGGCGGTGGCGGCGCTCCGGAAATATTTCGGCACCGAGCGTGTGCAGGTCTTCGACCATGCCGCTCTGGTAAAGGATGCCCATGGCGTTTTCTGCCGGGCCTTCCCTGAGATCATGGAAGCGCTCGGCGAGGCCGGCCGTAATCCGCCCAACAAGAACACTTCGATCGGCAGGGGCATGGTCAATGCCTACCGCCGCTGGAACGCGATTTCCGAGCGGATCGGCTGGTCGCAGAAGTCGAAGAAGTCCATCCAGCATATCGGCAGGCGCTACTTTCTCCTGCCTTTCGAGCGCTTTTCGCGTTCGGAGAAGATCAAGTTCGACCCCGAGACCGCCAAGCAGATGACGGCCCGCTACAAGGCTGATATCGAGGCGATCAAGGCGGCGGCACCCACTCCTACCTTGTGAGGCCAGAATGGCACGGACCGTGGTGATCGGCATCGGCGTCACGGAAACGGCCTCCGCGCGCGAGGCGGTGACGCTTGTCGAGAAGATCCTGACTGGTCCGCTCGAAGACGCGCGGCCGGTGGCAATCGCGACGATTTTCGGCCGGGCGGAACATATCGCCGTCCAGGGCGTGGCCGGGTATCTTGGTGTGCCTGTCGTCGTGTTCGATGCGGCGCGCCTGGAGCGCGAGACGCCACGGCTGATGAATCCATCAGATAGCCTCTTCGAACGCATCGGCTGCCATGGCGTCGCCGAAGCTGCAGCGCTTGCCGCTGCAGGTGCCGGGGCGAGCCTGCTGGTCGGCAAGACCAAGGACGGTGGCGTGACCATCGCTGTCGCTGCGACAGGCTGAATCCTGAGCCTTCCGAAAAATTGCTGGCATTTTGATGCTGGCTTTGTCAAAGGTCGGTTCACCTCGTGCGGCATGCCGCGCGACGAGCGATAACAATAAAGAACTGGACGGGATTCCCATGCATAAAGTGATTTTCGACACCGATCCGGGCGTCGATGATGCCATGGCTTTGCTCTTTCTGGAGCGCCACCCTGATATCGACCTGATCGGCATCACCACCGCCTTCGGCAATGCCTCGATCGAGACGACCACCCGCAATGCGCAGTATCTCAAGCAGCAGTGGAACCTGTCTGCGCCGATCGCCAAGGGTTCGGCCGAGCAGTTCGAGCCGAACAGGCGGACGCACCCGTTTCCGGCGCATATCCATGGCGACGATGGCCTTGGCAATATCGGCGTGCCCGATGTCGTCGACATCGAGCTCGATCCGCGTCCGGCGCATCAGTTCATCATCGATACTGTGAAGGCCAATCCGGGCGAGGTCGTTCTCGTCGCGGTCGGCCGCATGACCAACCTCGCCAATGCGCTGAAGGCCGCGCCGGAAATCGCCGGCCTGGTCAAGGAAGTCATCATCATGGGCGGCGCGGTCGACGTGCCGGGCAATGTCAATCCGGCAGCCGAAGCCAACATCCATGGCGACCCGGAAGCGGCCGATTACATCATGATCGCGCCCTGGAAGGTCGTCGTTGTCGGCCTCGATGTAACGCTCAAGACCGTGATGTCACGTGCCGAACTCGCCGAACTCGGCAAGCAGGGCGGCGAGCCGATGCAGTTGCTCGACCGGCTTTCGCAGTTCTATATCGATTTCTACAATGGCGAAGTGGTCGATAGCATGGTGGTGCACGATACCTGCGCCTGCGTCTATCTGGTGGCGCGCGAGCTTTTCACCACCCGCTCGGGTCCGGTGCGGGTCCTCACCACCGGTATCGGCGAAGGCAAGACGATCCAGCGGCCGGATGGCCAACGCTTCGGACCGAGCGAATGGGACGACAAGCCGAGCCAGCTCGTTTGCACGGGCGTCAGGGCCGATGCCGTGATGAAGCTCGTCAAGGATACGCTGGTTCGTCAGTGAGGCTCGCCTCGGTTCATGGCGCGTACGCGACAAAGCGTTTGCCGCTTTCCGAAGGTCCATAACCGTGGTGCTCGCCTAGTCTTAGACGGGTGTTGCCGATTGCCTTTGCGCCGGCGCGGGCATAGGAAATGACGATGGAAGAATTCTTCAGCGAACTGCCGGTTTTCGAGCCCGGCACGGTCTGGCTGACCGGTGCCGGTCCCGGCGATCCCGGGCTGTTGACGCTGCTTGCCGTCAAGGCGCTCCGGGAGGCGGATGTCGTCGTCTACGATGCTCTGGTCGATGAGAGCTGCCTGAAGCTGGCGAACGCCGGCGTGACGCTCGAATATGCGGGCAAGCGTGGCGGCAAGCCGTCGCCGAAGCAGCGCGATATTTCTCTTCGGCTCGTGGAACTGGCGCGCGCGGGCAAGCGCGTGCTCAGGCTCAAAGGCGGCGATCCCTTCGTTTTCGGTCGCGGCGGCGAAGAGGCATTGACGCTGGTCAACCACGGGATCGGGTTCCGCATCGTGCCTGGCGTTACCGCCGGCATTGGTGGCTTGGCCTATGCCGGCATTCCCGTCACGCATCGCCAGATCACCCACGTGGTGACATTTCTCACAGGCCATGATTCCTCGGGCCTCGTACCGGATCGCATCGACTGGCCGTCGATCGCCAAGGGTTCTCCCGTGATCGTCATGTATATGGCGATGAAGCATATCGGCGAGATCGCCCGCAGGCTGATGGACGCGGGACGCGCGGCTTCAGAGCCCGTCGCTTTCGTCTGCAATGCTTCGACCGGGGAGCAGAAGGTGCTCGAGACAAGGCTTGGCAGTGCCGTGGAAGACGTCGCTGCCGCCGGACTGGAACCGCCCGCGATCGTCGTCGTCGGCGAGGTGGTGCGGCTCAGGCAGGGACTTGACTGGCTCGGCGCGCTTGCAGGTCGAAATCTGGTCGCCGATCCGCTTGGCACCGACGGTCTCAGGGACCGGGCATGAACGGTCTCCTGATCGCGGCGCCATCTTCGGGTTCTGGCAAGACGACGGTGACGCTTGGCTTGCTTCGGGCGCTCAGCCGGCGCGGCGTTGCAGTCACACCAGGCAAGGCCGGTCCCGACTATGTCGACCCGGCATTCCATGCCATTGCCTGCGGACGGACTTGCCTGAACTATGATCCCTGGGCGATGCGGCCGGAACTGCTGGCACATCAGGCGGCGGGAGAGGGGCCTTTCGTCATCGAGGCAATGATGGGCCTGTTCGACGGCGCCGCCGACCATACCGGCTCGCCTGCGAGCCTTGCCAAACTGCTCGGGCTTTCGGTCGTGCTGGTGGTCGATTGCGCGCGGCTCTCGCATTCCGTGGGTGCGATGGTGCGCGGGTTCCTGTCGCATGATCCCGAGATCCGCATTGCCGGGCTGATCCTCAACAAGGTCGGCAGCGCGCGACATGAGTCCATGCTGCTTGCGGGTCTTTCCGGGCTCTCAGTGCCGATCTTCGGCATGATCAGGCAGGACAAACTGCTGGGACTGCCGGAGCGGCATCTCGGGCTGGTGCTGGCGCAGGAGATCGATGGCATCGAAGCCTTCATGAACCATGCGGCCGATATCGTATCCGAGACCTGTGATCTCGAGGCGCTGGCTGCATTGTCGACGCGCCAGGCTGAACGCGTTTTGCGGCCCGATTGCCTCGTGCCGCCGCTGGGCAATCATATCGCCATTGCCCGCGACCAGGCTTTTGCCTTCACCTATCCGCATTTGATGGAGGGTTGGCGGGCTGAGGGGGCGAGCCTCTCCTTCTTCTCTCCTCTGGCGGATGAGCGGCCGGACGATGGTGCCGGCGCGATTTTCCTGCCGGGCGGGTATCCGGAACTTCATGCAGGTCGCCTGAGTGCTGCTGCGGGGTTCCGCGCAGGGATGCAGGATGCGGCTGGCGCCGGCAAGGTGATCTATGGCGAGTGCGGTGGCTACATGACTCTGGGTGAGGCGCTTGTCGATGCGTCAGGCACCGAGTGGCCGATGCTTGGGCTTCTGCCGCTGACGACGAGCTTTGCGGCGCGAAAGCGGCATCTCGGCTATCGACGGCTCAACGCGCTTGCCGGGCCGTTCGCCGGCATGCGGCTTAATGCCCATGAGTTCCACTATTCCACGGTCGTGCATGAGGGGCAGGCGGAGCGGCTCTTTGATGCCGTTGATGCTGCCGGTGAGGTCGTGGGGCTCGCTGGCCTGGCAAGGGACAATGTATCCGGCTCCTATATGCATCTGATCGATCTTGCCGGAGCGACGGCCTGATGGCTGGTGTCTTCCACGGCGGCGGCCTCGCGGCGGCGATGGCAACCTATGGCGGATCGCCGGAGGACTGGCTGGATCTGTCTACTGGCATCAATCCGGAAATGGCGGAATTGCCGGAGATTCCGCAGCGAGCATGGAACCGGTTGCCGGATCGGGATCTGGAAATGGCTGTGCGGGAGGCGGCGTGGGATTGGTATGTCGGCGCGGGCGTTGGACCCAAGCGGTTGCCGCTTGTCGTTCCCGGCACGCAGGCGCTGATCCAGCTTTTGCCGAAGCTTGTTCTATCGGAGCGCCCAGTCGCGATTCTCTCGCCGACCTATGGCGAATATGCGCATTGCTTTCGCCGTACCGGCTTCGTCGTCGAGGAAATCGCTGACCTCGACGGGCTTCGCTCCGATCATGGCGCGGTCATCGTGGTCAATCCGAATAATCCGACAGGCCGGACATTTCGACGCGACGACCTGGTTGCGCTGGCCGAGCGCCTGCGAGCCCAGGGCACGCACCTTCACGTCGATGAGGCTTTTTGCGATGGCCCGGGCGAGCTTTCGATTTCAGGCCATGCTGCAATGACTGAGGGCATCACCGTTAGCCGGTCCTTCGGCAAGTTCTTCGGTCTTGCCGGCATCCGGCTTGGCTTCGTCTTCGCCGTCCCCGCTACGCTCGACGCCATCGCCGCCGAACTCGGTCCTTGGCCGGTCTCGGGGCCGGCGCTGCATATCGCGAACCACCTGCTGCGGCGCGACAGCAGGGCTTTCGCCGCCAGGATTGCAGAGCGTGCACTGGCGCTCGAGACGGTGCTTTCGGGTGCCGGGCTCGACATCATCGGTGGCACGGATCTCTTCAAGCTTGTTCGGCATTCCCGCGCCGGGCACCTCTATGAACATCTGGGGCGCTCGCATATATTGGTGCGCAGGTTCGATTATGCCGGGGGCTGGCTCAGGATCGGGCTGACGCCAGACGAACAGGGGGACCGGCGGCTCGCGCAAGCGATCGCCTCATCAGGGTACTGAATGTACACGCTTTATGTGCTTTTTTTCGCCCTCGTCGTCGATCGCGCGGTGGGCGATCCTGAAAATGCGTGGCAGCGCGTGCCGCATCCGGTCGTCCTGTTCGGGCGGGCGGTTTCGTTTTTCGAGAAGCATTTCAATCGCAAGGGGCTCAACGATCGCGACCGCCGCGCCTACGGCATGATGGCGATCCTGGCGCTGCTCATCGGCAGCGTGCTGGTCGGATTCCTGATGTCACGGCTGCTTTCCTATGCCGGGCTGTTTGGTATCTTGATTGAAATCGTCATTGTCGCCGTGCTGCTCGCGCAGAAGAGCCTCGCTGATCACGTCTTCGCCGTCGGTGAGGGACTGCGCAGGGAGGGGATTGCGGGCGGCCGCAAGGCGGTTTCGATGATCGTGGGTCGTGACCCGAACCTGCTCGACCGCGCCGGCGTATGCCGCGCGTCGATCGAAAGCCTGGCGGAAAACTATTCCGACGGCGTGGTGGCGCCGGCCTTCTATTATGCGCTGTTCGGTCTGCCCGGGCTCCTGGCCTACAAGATGCTCAATACGGCGGATTCGATGATCGGCCACAGGACGCCGCGCTATCGCGAGTTCGGCTGGGCCTCGGCGCGGCTCGATGATCTCGCGAACTGGCCGGCGGCACGGCTCTCGGCGCTGTTCATCACGCTCGCCGCCTGGTTCAGGCGCGGGCGTCCGTCGGCGCGCAAATCGGTGAGCGTCGCATTGCGCGATCACGGTCTGCACCGCTCGCCCAATTCCGGCTGGCCGGAATCGGCTATGGCGGGTGCCCTCGACATCGCGCTTGCCGGCCCGCGCGTCTATGCCGGCGAGCAGGTCATGGAGCCGATGCAGAATTCAGCCGGGCGTAAGAATATCGGCCCGACCGATGTTGATCTGGCGATCGAAGTATTTTGGGCGGCGTGTACTGTGCTGACTGTCCTTGTCATCGTTTCGGGCCTTGCCATCGAGATCATGATCTGATCGTATCGATGGGACATATTGGTGCATATTAACCTTGCGTTGCGTTTGAGTTCGATTAACCAGGCCGATTAACGCCTTTCTGATCAATCCAGTCTATGTATCGATGAGACGTTGGTGGCGCACTCTTGCGCGCCAAGAATCAGGGGAAGTGCATCATGCGGAAGTTCTTTATGGCCGCGATGGCCTTGTTTGCGTTCAGCTTCTATTCCATTGCCGAGGCGGGAACCGTTACTGCGAAGATCTCGCTCTCATCCCAGACCATGACCGTGACGCAGAACGGTGTTGTCCTGTACAAGTGGAAGGTCTCCACGGCGCGCCGCGGATATAGTACGCCGACCGGCAGCTATCGTGCCTATTGGGCGTCCCGCCATCATCGCTCGCGCAAATACGACAATGCACCGATGCCCTATGCGATCTTCTTCAAGGGTGGATATGCGGTGCATGCCACGTTCGACGTGAAGCGCCTGGGCCGCCCGGCCTCGCACGGTTGCGTCCGCCTGCATCCAAGCAACGCGGCGACCTTCTTCAGCTTGGCTCAGAAATACGGTCTGAAGAACACGAAGGTCGTCATCACGCGGTGATGCCGGCCGCAATGGCCAGTTCGCCCATGCTGTTGATCGTGATGTGCGTCTTGCGCTCGATCGAGATTAGGCCGTCGCGTTTCAGTCCGCCTAGTTGGCGGCTGATGGTCTCGACGGTGAGGCCGAGATAGCTTCCGATTTCCGCCCGCGACAGGGGAAGCTCTATGCGGGCGATTTGCGTTGATGTCGACTGGCGCTGGCCAATGCGATAAAGCAGCCCAGCCACGCGCTGCCGGGCGTCACGCTGTGAAAGCGCCAGCATCAGTTCCCGCGTCTCCTCTAACTCGGTCGAGACCAGCCGATGCATGAGATGGGCAACGTCGGTGTTGGAATCGGCGAGCCGGTCGAGTGCCGTCTTCGAGACCCGGCAATATTCGACTGAGGTGGCCGTCTCGGCCGTGAAGGTTATCTCGTGAGCAAAGCGCTGGCCGATAAAGTCGCCCGAAAAACGCAGACCCACGATCTGTTCGGCGCCATCGTTGAGTGTTGCCGTCAGTTTGACCGTGCCGTCGAGCACATGCACATAGGACGAGTTCAAGACACCCTGTGTCATGATCTGCTCGCCGGCCGGCAAGCGCTTACGAACCACATAAGGATGCATTTTGGCGAGCTCTGCTCCGGTAAGACCAGCGCAAAAACCTTCACGTCGGGAAATACAGTCGCGGCAACGCGATGGAGCGCCTTCGTCGCTGATGCGTTGAACTGCAGCCGCCATGTATTTCCGTCCACCGGTCTATGTTTCTCCGCGACTCGGCTGCCGCAGACTCTCCAGCTTTGAGATTAGTATTTGTTGAAGCCATGATAAATCGCAAGAAATGGGGAGGCGCACATAACATTGTACATCTTTCTAGAGCGCGATCCGGGAAAACAACTGCCCTGATATGACAGATGTTCACATTATGTTAATCCTGTGCGCGATGGGCTGGATTGCATGAGGACGATGATGCGCTCTTTCGGTTTGGTGTTGAATGGGCTAACCGGTAGCGCGGGAACGGGTTCCACATCGGAAGGTACGGATGGATCTGGAAGCGGTACTGGAAGGCGTCTACGCCGACGTGTCGAGTCATATCGGCGAGGGCAAGGTGGCCGACTACATCCCGGCACTCGCCAAGGTGGACCCGTCGAAATTCGGCATAGCTGTCGTTACGGTCGAGGGTGAGGTGTTCATCCGCGGCGACGCGGAGGAGGCGTTTTCGATCCAGAGCGTGTCCAAGGTCTTCACCTTGACGCTGGCGCTCGGCCGGGTGGGCGAGGGGCTGTGGAAGCGGGTCGGGCGCGAGCCCTCCGGGACGCCCTTCAACTCCATCGTCCAGCTCGAACAGGAGCATGGCATTCCACGCAACCCGTTCATCAATGCCGGCGCGATCGTGGTCGCCGACACGCTGCTGTCCGGCCACGAGCCGCGGGAGACCCTGGGCGAGGTCCTGAGCTTCATGCGCCATATCGCCAGCGACGATACTGTGATCATCGATCGCGAAGTGGCGCGCTCGGAGCAGCAGACCGGTTTCCGCAATGCGGCGCTCGCGAATTACATGTTCGCCTTTTCCAACATCCGCAATCCGGTAGAGAAGACGCTTGGTGTCTACTTTCACCAATGCGCCCTGTCGATGAGCTGCGTGCAGCTCGCCAAGGCCGGTCTGTTTCTCGCCAATCGTGGGCGGCTCGCCTCGGGTCATTCGGTCGTGTCGTCCGAACGGGCGCGGCGCATCAATGCGCTGATGCTGACCTGCGGCCATTACGACGCGTCAGGCGATTTTGCCTTCCGCGTCGGGCTGCCCGGCAAGAGCGGCGTCGGCGGCGGCATTCTCGCAATTGCACCCGGCAAGGCGGCGATCGCCGTCTGGTCTCCCGGCCTCAACGCCAACGGCAATTCTGCGACGGGAACGCGTGCGCTCGAAAGTCTCGCCAAGAGGACTGGCTGGTCGATTTTCGGCTAGGCCCGTCAATAGGCCGACCTATCAGGGTGAACTGATCCTTCAGGGCGCCGGATTCAGCCACGTGCAAACTGATCATGAGTGTGACGGCATTGTTCTGAATGTCGAGGGTGCCGACGGCAGCATCGACTCATCGAAGCCGAATTTTTCGAGATCCTGTTCTGGCACGTATCCCTCACAGCAAGAAGGGCAATGCCAGCCCCGCATACTGGCATTTCCTGCTTTACTCGGACCGTTCGCGTCTGCCCCGCGCCACCTCCGTCGCCAGCGCTTCGAGTTTGTGGGCCCAGAAGCGGCGGAACTGGTCGAGCCATTGATCGACCCCGCGGAATGGTTCCGGATCCAGGCTATAGAGACGGCGCGCGCCGTCGGGGCGGACGGTCGCGAAGCCGCAATCGCGCAGCACCCTGAGATGCTGCGAGACGGCGGCCTGGGTGATGCCGAACTCCTGCTGGATGACGGTGACGACATCGCCGGACGATTTTTCCCCGGCGCCGATGATTTCTAGGATCCGCCGCCGGACAGGATCTCCAAGGACATCGAAGGCGTGCATCGCTAGGCCTCGCCCGTGTAGAATTTGCGGGTCCGCTCGGCTGCCTCGGCTGCCCAGCGCGGATCGGCGCCATTCACAATGACCGCTTCACGCCAATCGTCGCTGCTGCCCCGCACATAGGTCTTGCCGTCGTCCGACGCCATCCACGCCGCGCTCTCTTCGGGCGGGTTGGAAGCGCCGGTGTCGATATGCAGTGCAAGCCCCAAAAGGCCGAGGTCCCAGCCGACTCCGACGGCGCCAGGGCCATATTGGTCCCAGAACTCCTTCGGCACATGGGCCGTGTGTTCGAGCATGAGGCGGGTGCGCATACTGGTTTCGGCCTCGAGCGTAACCTGAACCCAGGATGTGTCGCCGGCATATTCCCATGTGACCGCAAGCTGCCTGGGCGGCTCGCAGCCGGTGACGATGCCGCCGGCGTTGCCCTTGAGCTGGTAGCGGCCGCCGAGGCGGAGATCGCCTTCGATCGGCATGAACCAGCGTGGGATTCTGTCCGCTGATGTGAGCGCATTCCAGAGGTCGTCGATATCGGTGTCATAGCTGCGCATGGCGATCACCGCCGTTGCCGGCCTGCCGTCGCGATCCACGGTCTTGACGCTCCGGATAACGGCACCGAGATGGTGGACGAGGTTCTCCATTGGCTCTCTCCCTTTTGCTTGTCGCCTTGTTATAAGTCAGGACTTATATAAGTCAATGCCTGTATGTTTTTGTCGCCGAAGGGCGATGATAGTGCCTTGCTTACGGTTGCGGGCCGCGCCTATAGTCCCGCCAAAATCATCATATTGAAGACAAAGGGAGACGCGGCGTGGAACAGGCGGAAATCGGTCTGATCGGACTTGCTGTGATGGGCTCGAATCTGGCGCTCAATATCGCGGAAAAGGGCAACCGCATCGCCGTCTTCAATCGCAGTCCTGATAAGACCGACACGTTCTATGCCGAAGCCGGCGAGCTGCGCGATCGAATCATTCCCTGCAAGACGATGGAAGAGTTTGTCGCTTCCATCCGTCCGCCGCGGCCCGTCATCATCATGGTGCAGGCCGGTGCGCCGGTCGACCAGGTGATCGAAGGCCTCAAGAAAGATCTATCCGGCGGCGACATCATCATCGATGCGGGCAATGCCAATTTCCGTGACACGATCCGCCGCTTCAAGGATCTCGACGGCACCGGCCTGACCTTCATCGGCATGGGTGTGTCGGGCGGCGAGGAGGGCGCGCGCCACGGACCGTCGATCATGGTCGGCGGCGCCGAGGCGAGCTACAAGCGTGTCGAGAAGGTCCTGACCTCGATCTCGGCAAAGTTCAAGGGCGAGGATTGCTGCGCCTGGCTCGGCGAGAACGGGGCAGGGCACTTCGTCAAGACGATCCATAACGGCATCGAATATGCCGACATGCAAATGATTGCCGAAATCTACGGCATCCTGCGTGATGGCCTCGGTCTGTCGGCCAAGGAGTGCTCCGACATCTTCGGCAAATGGAACAAGGGCCGGCTTGAATCCTATCTCATCGAGATCTCAGAGCTCGTACTGAGCAAGAGCGATCCCATTACCGGCAAGGCGATGGTCGACATGATCGTCGACAAGGCGGGCCAGAAGGGCACCGGCAAGTGGTCGGCGATCGAGGCGCAGAACATGGGTGTGCCGGCAACCGGCATCGAGGCCGCCGTTGCCGCCCGCTCGTTGTCCTCTTTCAAGACCCAGCGTGAGAATGCCGAGAAGGTTCTGGGCCTGCCATCGGCGGACCAGATCAAGTCGATCGACCGCAATCAGCTGATTGCGGACCTCGAACTGGCGCTGCTTGCCGGCAAGATCGGCGCCTACGCCCAAGGTTTTGCCGTCATGGCCGAGGCCTCCAAGGAATTCGGCTGGAAGTTGCCGATGCCGACAATTGCCCAGATCTGGCGCGCCGGTTGCATCATCCGCTCGCAGTTCCTTGACGACATCACCTCGGCTTTCCGCGCCATGCCGGACGCCGACAATCTCGTCATTACCCCGGCGTTCGCCTCTTTGGTCAAGGAAACCGACAGCGCGCTGCGCCGCGTTGTCTCTACGGCCACCTTGAATGGCCTCGCGGCCCCGGCGCTCGCTTCGGCACTCGGCTATTTCGACAGCTATCGCCGCGGTCGAGGGACGGCCAACCTGATCCAGGCCCAGCGCGATTTCTTCGGTGCGCATGGTTTCGACCGTCTTGATGGCGTCGACAAGCATCACGGTCCTTGGGGCAGTGGCCTCGCCGATTTCGCTTGAGGCGACGAGGATGAAGATTTCGAGCGCGCTTCAGATATTCCTGGCCAATGCGCCCGACCATGCAAAGGCCTGGATGGGATTGGCCCGAGGCGGCGAACGAAGCTGATCGTTTCGGCACCAAAACTGACGAGCGCGGGCATAGAGGCCCGCGCTCTTGCTTTATAGGCTTCTTTCATCGTTTGCATGAAAGGAGAATGAAATGAAACGCTTGCTCGCCGTTCTTGCCATTTTGAGTCTGCCGTCGGCCGCCCTGGCGTCGGACTTCAAGGTCGAGGTTCCGGCCTTTGCCGACGGCACGCTCAAGCCTGCGCAGTTTGCCGCTGGTATGGGCTGCACGGGCGGTAATGTCTCGCCGGTTGTCCAGTGGTCGGGTGCGCCTGAGGGCACCAAGAGCTTCGTCGTCACCCTCTATGACAAGGATGCACCAACCGGCTCCGGCTTCTGGCACTGGGTGGTCGTCGACATTCCTGCAGACGCCTCGTCGCTCCGGGAGGGTGCCGGCAACGATGCGTCCGCGCTGCCGGATGGGGCACATATGACCAACACCGATATGAGCGCGCCCGGCTTCCTCGGCGCCTGCCCGCCGCCGGGCGAGACGCATGAATACCGGATTACGGTCAAGGCGCTCAAAGTCGCCAAGCTCGAACTGCCTGACAATGCGTCACCGGCGCTTGTCGGCTTCATGTCGAACATGAACAAGCTCGCCGAAGCCAGCGTTGTCGCCAAGGGCGGCCGCTGATAGGTTTCGCGCAAAGGAGGGCGGTCGCGATGGATGCGCAATACCGGCACATGGTAGCTGAACGGCCAGGGATCGGCGCGACCGGCCACATCACCCAGGCGACGCGCCTGAACTTCACGTCGCTCACCACGACGCTGCCGATGATCATCATCGTCAGGCGTGGACGGAAGGTCATTCAGTCTCCGAACTATGCTTTCGAGCTGGAGGCGGGCGAGGCGATCGCCATCGCCCAGGGCCAAGTCTTCGACTTCGAGAATATCCCGGCGGAGGACGGTGATTACGAGGCCCGCTGGCTCGTGATTGATCCGGCTGCCATTGCCGCGTTCGGCGAACCGGAAGGCGCGCAGCCGGTGGCGCCGGCCCGGTTTCTAGGGAGGATGAGTCCCGGACTGTCAGACGCGTTCGAGAATGCGGTGCTCGCGCTGCAGGACGATGGCGACTTGCCTGATGTCGTCGTGCGCCATCGGGTCACCGAACTGCTCGCCTGGCTCGGTGCCTTCGGTGCGCATTTCTCGCTGCTCCTGCCGGACAGTTATGCGGCGCGCATCCGCCGGCTCGCCGGGCGACGGCTGGATCACGACTGGACGGGCCCGGAGATCGCCGGGCAGCTCGGCGTCAGCGAGGCGACGCTTCGCCGTCGACTGCAGGAGGAGGGTGCCAGTCTGCGCGAAGTGCTGACTGATATCCGCATGACGCATGCAATGCAGCTGCTGCAATCTTCCAACATGCCGGTCTCGGCCATCGCGGCGAGCGCCGGCTTCGAATCCCAGAGCCGGTTTGCGATCCGCTTTCGCAGTCGTTTCGGCTTTCCGCCCACGGCGGTGCGTGGGCAAAGGCAAACGGCGCAGCAGCTTGCGGCGGAGTGAGATCAGGCCTTTTGTTGGTGTCGGCGGCGCCGGTCACTGCGAGAAAGCCCACGACAGAAGCCGCGGGCCGCAATAGGCCTGTTGAAAGTTGACATCGGCGCGGCCAGCGCACCGCTCCCCCTCAGTGCTGGAACACCAGCTGGCCGTCCGGCTTGAAGATGCTTTGCAGCTCTTCAGGGGCCAGCCCATCGATGCGGCCAATGACGGCCTTGGCGAGCTCCCGGCCTGCGAGGCGGATATCCTCGAAGACGGACATAATTTCCGGCCTGATGAAGCGCATGAGGTCGGCCGGCTGCTTGGAGATCATGTCGATATCGCGGCCGACCTGGCGGCCGGTTGCGGCAATAGCGGAGGAGATCGCCACGGCGCCGGAGCTCGATCCGCAGATGATGCCGTCGGTTTCGGGGTGATCCCGCAACAGGGCCATCGCCGCCTGGTAGACGACCTGGAGCGGATCATGCACTGTCGCATCCCTGATAGGGACCTGCTCGCAGCCGAAATCCCGCAAACCGGCCGTGAAGCCTGCATGCATGTGGTAGTAGAAAGTGAAGCGCGGGGACGGCTCGAGGATCGCGATGTGGCGGCGGCCGCGCTCGGCGAGGCGGCGCACAGCCTCGTAGGCATAGGCCTCATTGTCGAAGTCATGGTATGGGTGGGCGACACCGAATTCCGTTCGGCCATGTGTGGCGAAGGGCAGGTTGCGCTCGATCAGCAGTTTTACCCGAGGATCCTGCGGCTCGATCGAGGACAGGATCACGCCATCGGCTGAGCCGGTGTCCAGAATATAGCGCACGGGAAGGATCGGATCACGATCGCGGCTGTAGGGCGTGACGATCAGATGGTAGTTCGTGGAGGCGAGGACCTCGGAAATGCCATAGACGATGTGCGAGGTGAGGCCCATCAGTTCTTCATCGATATTGAGGATGAGACTGATGACATTTGTCTTGCCGGTGCGAAGGCGCACGCCGGCGCGGTTCGGGTGATAGCCGATCTGGGTTGCGACCAGACGCACGCGTTCCTTGGTCTCCTGGCTGATGTCGGGCGCGTCCTTGAGCGCTCGCGAAACCGTGGTGACGCCAAGGCCTGTCATGAATGCGATGGTCTTCAGCGTCGGGCGCTCGCCCATCGGCAGCCCCAGAGCCACCGGTGCGGTGCTTCTCATTTCTCCGTTCCCCATATGTGCCGGATGTCTAAGGCAGATTCGAGCCAGACACCACTCTCCTCCACAGGAACTGGAAAAATCTGTAACGATACAGGAGAAAAGTCGAGCGATATTTGCGACCTGTTTCCAGATTTCTATCCTGCGGTGCAATAAAGCGCACTGCGAAAAAATTTTGCGCCTGCGAACATTATTTCGCATCTCAAAATAATTTAAAACATTTCAAGGGCCTGAGATATGCGGGCTTTGAGGAAAAATGAGGTGTGGATAAGGCAGAGTGAATTTAAACCGATTTAGAGAATTTTTTCCTGCGTATATGCGCCCTCAGGTTGTAGTTCATTACAAATGAAGAAATTTTCTGTTGCCCCGTTGCGTGCCAAGTTCAATTCGCATAAGTTTTTCCGGCAACGTTTCAGTGAACGTTTCTCTGAGGGAGGAGAACTCATGAAGGCTCGTTTTTTTGCGGCCGCGCTTGCGGCTTCCGTGGCATTTTGCACGGGGACTGCCCACGCCGTCGATCTAGAAGTAACGCATTGGTGGACGTCTGGCGGTGAGGCTGCCGCCGTGGCCGAACTCGCCAAGGCTTTCGATGCGACCGGCAACAAATGGATCGACGGCGCAATCGCCGGCGGCGGCGGCACGGCCCGTCCGATCATGATCAGCCGCATCACCGGCGGCGACCCGATGGCCGCCACCCAGTTCAACCACGGCCAGCAGGCACTCGAACTCGTCAAGGCCGGGCTGATGCTCGACCTGAGCGACATCGCCGAGCGCGATAAATGGAAGGAAATCATTCATCCTGCCAGCCTGCTTGATTCCTGCACGGTCGACGGCAAGATCTATTGCGTACCGGTCAACATCCATTCGCCCGAATGGCTGTGGCTCTCCAACAAGGCCTTCGAAGACGCTGGCGTGCCGGTTCCGAAGAACTGGAATGAGTTCGTTGCGGCTGCGCCGGCCCTCGAAAAGGCTGGCAAGATCCCGCTCGCGCTCGGCAACCAGCCCTGGCAGTCGAACCTGGCTTTCGGCGCGCTGACTGTCGCCGTCGCAGGTCTCGATACCTGGAAGAAGGTGAACGTCGAAAAGAACATGGACGTTGCCGGCGGCCCCGAGATCGCCAAGGTCTTCCAGGCTGCCGCCGAAGTCCGCAAGCTCGCTGCCAAGTCCAACGTTCAGGATTGGAACCAGGCGACCAACCTCGTCATCTCCGACCAGGCCGGTGGCCAGATCATGGGTGACTGGGCGCAGGGTGAATTCCAGGTTGCCAACGAAGTGGCCGGCAAGGATTATACATGCCTTCCGGGTCTCGGCCTGAACAAGTACCTCTCGACCGGCGGTGACGCCTTCTACTTCCCGAAGCTGAATGATCCGGAGAAGGAAAAGGCGCAGAAGGAACTGGCTGCCCTCATGGTGTCCAAGCAGGTCCAGGTCGCCTTCAACCTCAAGAAGGGCTCCCTGCCGATCCGCGGCGACATCGACATGTCCACCGCCAACGATTGCATGAAGCAGGGTCTCGAGATCCTCGCCGGCGGCAACATCGTTCCGTCGGGCGACCAGGTCTGGTCGCCGGATGTGCAGAAGCAGAACGAAGACTTGCTCGTTGAGTTCTTCAAGTCTGAAATGACCCCTGAAGATGCCCAGGCCAAGTGGGTTGAGAACCTGAAGAGCGGCGGCTGATCCGTTCGTCGAGTTCATTGCTGCCCGGGGGATGACCCCGGGCAGTCATCTTGCAGGGAGGACTATTCATGGCGCATGCCACGCGGCCCTCGCGGCTGTTCCGCAATCTCAACGGCAAGATCGCGGCGCTTCCGATGATCTTCACGACACTCGTGGTCTTCCTTGGCGGAACGATCTGGACGGTTGTCTATTCATTCACGAATTCGAAACTGCTGCCACGCTTGGATTTCGTCGGCCTCGCGCAGTATACACGTCTCTGGGGCACCAGCCGCTGGCTGATCTCCATCGAGAACATCTTCATCTACGGCGCGTTGTCGCTGATTTTCACCATCGTTATCGGCTTCCTGCTTGCCGTGCTGATGGATCAGAAGATCCGTTTCGAAGACACGTTCCGCACGATCATGCTCTACCCCTTCGCGCTGTCGTTCATCGTCACCGGTCTGGTCTGGCAATGGATCCTGAACCCGGAATTCGGCGTCCAGGCGATCGTACGGAGCCTTGGCTGGGCAAGCTTCACCTTCAATCCGCTCTACGACAAGGAAATCGTCATCTACGGTATCCTAATCGCGGGCCTCTGGCAGGGCACGGGCTTCGTCATGTGCATCATGCTGGCCGGTCTGCGCGGCATCGACGAGGATATCTGGAAGGCCTCGCGGGTCGATGGCATTCCGCGGTGGCGGACATATCTCTTCATCGTCATCCCGATGATGCGGCCGGTTTTTATCACGGCGCTGGTTCTCATCGCGTCGGGTATCGTCAAGCTCTACGATCTTGTCGTGGCACAGACTTCGGGTGGACCCGGCAATGCGTCGGAAGTTCCCGCCAAGTATGTCTATGACTACATGTTCCAGGCCCAGAATCTGGGGCAGGGTTTCGCAGCCTCCACGATGATGCTGCTCACGGTCCTGATCGTTCTGATCCCTTGGGCCTATTTGGAATTCGGCGGGAGGCGGAACAATGGTTGATCAGGCAATGTCCGGCCCGCGGGGTGCCAAACCTCGGCCAGTTCTCTCCCCGCGCAATATCATCCTCTACGGCCTCCTGATCCTGGTCAGCATGTACTACCTGCTGCCGCTCTGGGTGATGATGGTCACATCGCTGAAGGGCATGCCGGAAATCCGGATCGGCAATATCTTCGCCCCACCGGTAGAAATCACCTTCGAACCTTGGGTAAAGGCCTGGGCGACGGCTTGCACCGGGCTCAACTGCGACGGTCTTTCGCGTGGCTTCTGGAATTCCGTCCGTATCCTGGTACCGTCGGTGATCCTGTCGATCGCAATCGCTTCGGTGAATGGCTATGCTCTGGTGAACTGGAAGTTCAAGGGATCGGAAATCTTCTTCACGATCCTGATCTTCGGCGCCTTCATCCCTTATCAAGTGATGCTCTATCCGCTGGTCATCATCCTGCGTGAAATGGGCCTTTACGGCAGCGTCAGCGGCCTCGTCATCGTGCACTCCATCTTCGGCATGCCGATCCTGACCCTGCTGTTCCGCAACTACTTCGTGTCGCTGCCGGAGGAGCTGTTTAAGGCGGCGCGCATTGACGGCGCAGGATTCTGGCAGATCTATTTCCGCATCATGCTGCCGATGTCGCTGCCGATCTTCGTGGTCGCCATCATCCTGCAGGTCACGGGTATCTGGAACGACTTCCTGTTCGGCGTCGTCTACACCAAGCCCGACTATTATCCGATGACGGTTCAGCTCAACAATATCGTCAATTCGGTGCAGGGCGTGAAGGAATACAACGTCAACATGGCCGCCACGCTGCTTACCGGCGCGGTCCCTCTCATCGTCTATTTCCTGTCCGGACGCCTGTTCGTCCGTGGCATCGCCGCCGGCGCAGTCAAGGGTTAAGCGAATGTCCAACATTTCCGTTTCCATCAAGGACCTCTCACTCAGCTTCGGCGCCGTCAGCGTGCTCCAGAACCTCGACCTCGACGTCGCCGACGGCGAGTTCATCGTCCTGCTCGGCTCGTCCGGTTGCGGCAAGTCCACGCTGCTCAACTGCATCGCGGGCCTGCTCGAGCCGACCGACGGGCAGATCTTCATCAAGGGCAAGAACGTCACCTGGGAAGAACCCAAGGACCGCGGCATCGGCATGGTGTTCCAGTCCTATGCGCTCTATCCGCAGATGACGGTGCGCAAGAACCTCTCCTTCGGCCTGCAGGTCGCGGGCTTCGCCAAGGCGGAGATCGACAAGCGTGTGGCCCGCGCCGCCGACATCTTGCAAATCCAGCCGCTGCTCGACCGCAAGCCTTCGGCGCTTTCGGGCGGCCAGCGCCAGCGTGTCGCCATCGGTCGTGCCTTGGTGCGCGACGTGGACGTCTTCCTGTTCGACGAGCCGCTGTCGAACCTCGACGCCAAGCTCCGTGCCGAGCTCCGTGTCGAAATCAAGCGCCTCCACCAGTCGCTTCAGAACACGATGATCTACGTTACCCACGACCAGATCGAGGCGATGACGCTGGCCGACCGCATCGCGATCATGAAGAGCGGTGTGATCCAGCAGCTCGCCGACCCGGGCACGATCTACAACAAGCCGAAAAACTTGTTCGTTGCCGGCTTCATAGGATCGCCCTCGATGAACTTCCTCAGGGGCGAACTGGTTGGAGTCGATGGCGGCCTGGCCGTGCAGGTCGATGGCGTGAAGATTCCGGTCGCGGGCTACAAGGCGGACGAGGCCATGACCGCCGGCCGAAAGGTCGTGCTCGGCGTCCGGCCGGAACATATCGGCGTCGATGTCGCCGGTGCGGCGACTGCCTACGACGCTGTCGTCGACATCGAGGAGCCAATGGGCGCCGATAACCTCTTGTGGCTGAAGTTTGCCGGCCATACCGTCGGTGTCCGCATCGCCGGTTCCCGGCGCTACGCACCTGGAACGCATATCAAGCTTTCCCTCGACATGAGCTTGGCCTCGCTGTTCGACGCCGGCACTGAACTCAGGATCTAGAGTGTGTTGCAGCCAGCTGCAACATCCTTAAACGAGGGGTTTCCCGGACCCGGAGAATGACAATGCCCGCAACCACCCAAATCGATCTCGGTGGCGTCTGGTCACTCGTTTCCGAGGGGCAGCCCTCTGGCCTGACGATCACGATTCCCGGTGACGTCCATTCCGCGTTGCAGGGGCATGGGGTCATCCCCGACCCGTATTTCGGTGCGAACGAAGCCAAGGTTCAGTGGGTCGCGCACCAAGACTGGACGCTTGCCCGCACCTTCCAATTGGAAACGGGTGATCTGGACGGCAACTGGTATCTCGATCTCGATTATGTCGACACGGTTGCGACAGTCCGCGTCAATGGCGAGATGGTGCTCGAGGCGGACAATTTCTTCCGCCGCTATCGTCCCGAGGTGAGCGCCCATCTCAAGGAAGGCGAGAACACGATCGAGGTGATCCTGCATTCGCCGGTGCGTGCGGGCAAGGAAGTCTATGACCGTCAGCCTTTCGAGGTGCCGTGGAGCAAGAACTGCCCGATCCCTTATGGCAACATGCTGCGCAAGCCGGCCTGCGATTTCGGCTGGGACTGGAACATCGCGTTGGCGCCGATGGGGCTCTATGGCAGGGTCAAGCTCTGCAAGCTTGATCCGGCCCGCATCGAGCATGTGATGGTCAAGCAGATGCACCGTGCAGATGGCGGGGTCGAACTCGATATCGCGGTGACTCTATTTGCCGTTGATCCTTGCATCGTCTCGATCGATTTTGCGCTGGATGGCGAAAAAGTGCGTGTCGATTGCGGCGCTAATGCCGGCGAAACGCTCGTGCACCACATGTTCGTCATCGACCAGCCGCGGCTCTGGTGGCCAGCCGGCAGTGGCGAACAGGCGCTCTACGATATCGATGTCATCATTCCAGGCGATCACGTCCGCCGCCAGGTCGGCATCCGCAACGTCGAACTGTTGACAGATCCGGACAAAGCGGGAAGCCGCTTCGCCTTCCGCGTCAATGGTCGGGAAATCTTCTGCAAGGGTGCTAACTGGATCCCGGCAGACGCGCTCTATTCGCGCACCAGTCCGGCCAAAACCGAGGCGCTGCTGCGTTCGGCCACCGACGCCAACATGAACATGATCCGCATCTGGGGCGGCGGCTGGTACGAGCAGGACTGGTTCTACGACATCTGCGACCGGCTGGGGCTGATGGTCTGGCAGGACTTCATGTTCGCCTGCAATCTCTATCCGTGCTCGACGGATTATCTCGACAATGTCGCAGTGGAGGTGGATTACCAGGTTCGCCGCCTCTCGCACCATGCGTCGATCGTCGTCTGGTGCGGCGACAACGAACTTGTCGGCGCGATGGGCTGGTATGATGTTTCGCGCAAGGACCGCGACCGCTATCTCGTCGCCTATGACCGCCTAAACCGCACGATCGAGGTTGCGGCCAGGAGGGCCAACAACGAGATGATCTGGTGGCCGTCGAGTCCGTCCTGCGGCTATCTCAATTTCGGCGATGCCTGGCACGCCGATGGCTCGGGCGACATGCATTTCTGGTCGGTCTGGCACGAGAACAAGTCGTTCGACCATTACCGCACCGTCAAGCCGCGTTTTTGTTCGGAATTCGGCTTCCAGTCCTACACGTCGAATGTGATCGTCGACAGCTTCACCGACAAGAAGGATCTCAACATCGCCTCCCCGGTGATGGAGGTGCACCAGAAGAATGTCGGCGGCAACGAGCGGATCGCCGGCACGATGTTCCGCTATTTCCGTTTTCCCAAGGATTTCCCGAATTTCGTCTATCTCAGCCAGATCCAGCAGGGTCTGGCGATCAAGACGGCGGTGGAATACTGGCGGTCGCTGAAGCCGCATTGCATGGGCACGCTCATCTGGCAGCTCAACGACACCTGGCCGGTGGCCTCCTGGGCGAGCCTTGATTACGGCGGCAACTGGAAGGCCATGCACTACCAGGCGCGCCGCTTCTTCGCACCGGTCAGCGTCTTTGCGATCCCCTCAGAGGACGGCGAGACGATCGAAATCGCCATGGTCAATGACTCGACCGGCATTGTCGAAGTGACGGCGGACTTTTTCACGGTAGGCATGGACGGCGTGTCGACGCCGCTCACCCACGCGACCGGTACCTGCCGCCATGATGCGTCCTCGACGCTGCTGGCGATTCCGACGAGGAGCATCCCCGACGGATCTATCCTGATGTGGAACTTCAGTAGCCAGGACGGATCCGAGGGCAGGGGCCATCATGCCAACGGCACCTATAAGCAGCTCGAACTCGAGCCTGCGGGCCTCTCGGCACGCACGACCCGCAAGGCAGATGGCGCGCACGAGATCACGCTTGCCTGCAAGGGTCTGGCGCTGTTCGTGATGATCGAGGCAAACATTACCGGCCGCTTCTCCGACAATGCCTTCGACATGACGACGGGTGAGAGCCGCACCATCGTCTTCACGCCCGACGATGCCGGCGCCGTGGCCGAATTCACCATCCGTGACCTCCATTCCTGCCAGACGGCGGATTGAATCTGCAATCCGGGCGATCTCCCGCGCCCGCAATGAAGAGGACAGACCTATGACAGACGTTTCCTTCCAGCTCTACAGCGGCCGCAATTTCCCACCGCTTTCCGACCTGATCAAGCTTATCGGCTCGCTCGGCTATGCGGAAGCCGAAGGCTTTGGCGGCATCTATGGCGATCTCGATGATGCCAGCCTCAATGCGCTCAAGGCGGAACTCGATGCTGCCGGCGTGAAGATGGCAACCGGCCATTTCGGCATCGACCAGCTCGAGCAGCAGACCGAGAAGATGCTCAAGGTCGCCAAGACGCTCGGCATGGACGCGGTCTACTGCCCATTCATCATGCCCGACCAGCGTCCCACCGACGCTGCCGGCTGGACGGCCTTCGGCGCCCGACTCGATAAGGCCGGCAAGCCATTCAAGGACGCCGGCTTCGACTTCGGTTGGCACAACCATGACTTCGAATTCGTCGCACTCTCCGACGGATCGTTGCCGCATGACCGCATCTTCGAAGGCGGCCCAGGCCTGTCCTGGGAAATGGATGTCGCCTGGGTGGTGCGCGGCGGTGCCGATCCGCTCAAGTTCATCGACGCCTACAAGGACAGGATCACGTCCGCCCATATCAAGGACATCGCGCCGGCGGGCGAGGCGGAAGACGAGGGCGGCTGGGCCGATGTCGGCCATGGCACCGTCGACTGGCCGACCATCTGGCAGGCGCTGAAGGCTACCAAAGCCCGCCACTTCGTGGTCGAGCATGACAATCCCAATGACATCAAGCGCTGCGCATCGCGCTCGATCGCGTCCATCAAGGCATTCTGAGGATAGAACCATGACGAAAGAATATGGCGTCGGCATCATTGGATGCGGCAATATTTCGGCGGCCTATTTCAGGCTGATCCCGATCTTCAAGAACCTGAAAGTGTTGGCTTGCACCGACATCAACATGGAGGCGGCAAAGGCGCGCGCCAGCGAATTCGGCGTCCAGGCACAGGAAATCGACGATCTGCTCGCCAACCCCGCGATCGACGTCGTGGTGAACCTGACCATTCCGGAGGCGCATTACGCCGTTTCCAAGAAGGCACTCGAAGCAGGCAAGCACGTCTATTCTGAGAAGCCCTTCGTGCTCTCGATCGAAGAAGGCGAGGATCTGCGCAAGATCGCAGATTCGAAGGGCCTGAAGGTCGGTTCGGCGCCGGATACATATCTCGGCGGCTCGCATCAATATGCGCGCCACCTCATAGATTCCGGCAAGATCGGCAAAGTGACATCGGGCTCCGCCCACGTGCTCGGGCCGGGCATGGAAATGTGGCATCCGAATCCGGACTTCTTCTTCCGTCCCGGCGGCGGCCCGATCCTCGATATGGGTCCCTATTATGTCAACAACCTCGTCAACCTGATCGGCCCTGTGAAGCGCGTCGTCGCACTTGCCAACAAGGGCAAGGAAGAACGCATCATCTCCAACGGCCCGCGTACAGGCGAGAAGGTACCGGTCATCGTGGCGACCAATGTGCACGCAATCCTGGAATTCGTGAACGGTGCCCATGTCGCGCTGACGTCGAGCTGGGACGTCTGGGCGCATCGCCACCAGAATATGGAGCTCTATGGCACCGAGGGTGCGATCTTCGTGCCGGACCCGAATTTCTTCGGCGGCAAGGTCGAAGTCGCCGGTACCGATCGTGACCCGAAGGAAGTCGAGGTCTGGGATCATCCGATGACCGCGAAGAATTACGATTTCGACTGGGGCAAGCAGGCAAATTATCGCGGCGCCGGCCTCTCGGACATGATGAACGCAGTCGAGAACGGCGGCGACTATCGCTGCTCGCTCGACCGTTCGCTGCACACGATCGACGTGCTGACCTCGATCCTGAAATCGGCGGAAGAGGGCAAGGCGATCGATATCAAGACCACCTGCACCCAGCCCGCGGCGTTTGGGATCGATGAGGCGAAGGCGCTTCTGCGCTGAGGCGAAGACCCCGCCCCAAACCCTCCCCACAAGGGGGAGGGGCTTAACGCGCTGCACGACCTGGTCGTCTGGAAACGTTGCCATCTGCTGCAAGCTTGCTGGAGAGCAAGGGTGATTGTGAGGGTTAGTCCCTCCCCCTTGTGGGGAGGGGTTAGGGAGGGGTATTAGCCTCCTGCAGAAAGTCATTTTTTGGGAGATTTCCGCCATGGCCTGGCAACCCGCCGAGAGCAGATACGAAAAGATGAAATATAACCGACTTGGCAAGAGCGGGCTGAAGCTGCCGGCGATTTCGCTTGGTCTCTGGCACAATTTCGGCGGCGACACGCGGCACGACCTCAAGCGCGAGATCTGCCGTACTGCCTTCGACCTCGGCATCACCCATTTCGACCTTGCCAACAATTACGGGCCGCCTCCGGGCAGCGCTGAAACGGCGTTCGGCGAAATTCTGCGCACAGATTTCCGCGATCTGCGCGACGAGATGATCATCTCGTCCAAGGCGGGCTACGAGATGTGGAAGGGCCCTTATGGCGAATGGGGCAGCCGCAAATACATGATCGCATCCTGCGACCAGAGCTTGAAGCGCACCGGCCTCGATTACTTCGACATCTTCTATTCGCACCGCTTCGATCCGGACACGCCGCTCGAAGAGACGATGCTGGCGCTCGACCATATCGTGCGGTCGGGCAGGGCGCTCTATGTCGGCATTTCCTCCTACAATTCCAAGCGCACCCGCGAGGCCTACAAGATTCTCAAGGAACTCGGCACGCCTTTCGTCATCCACCAGCCGAGCTATTCGATGATCAACCGCTGGATCGAGGAAGACGGACTGATCGACACGCTCGAGGACCTCGGCCTCGGCTCGATCGTCTTCTCGCCGCTTGCCCAGGGCATGCTGACATCAAAGTATCTCGGCGGCCTGCCGGAAGGCAGCCGGGCGACGCAGGAAAAGTCGCTCAACAAGGATTTCCTGAACGAGAAGAATGTCGAGAACATCCGCAAGCTCAACAGCATCGCCGAGAAACGCGGCCAGACGCTGGCACAGATGGCGCTCGCCTGGGTGCTGCGTGGTGGCCATATCACCTCGGCGTTGATCGGTGCTTCCAAGCCGAGCCAGGTGGTGGATTGCGTGGCGGCGATCGACAAGCCCGATTTCACCAAGGCGGAGTTGGAGGAGATCGATAAATATGCCCGCGAGGCCGACATCAATCTCTGGGCCGCGTCCGCCGAACGCAAGGGGCCGGCGCGGAAGAAGAAGTAGCAGGGATACTCGCATCGGGCGCACCCCTCACCAAGTGCGCCCTGATGCTCGGCTTTGCTTCGCATGGGCTTACTATCCTCTCCCACAGGGGGAGAGGTAGGGTGCCACAAGCTCGGCTCTAGCTTGAGGCACCGATGGAGCCGCGAGTCTACCGCTCCCCCTGTGGGAGAGGATACGTAGGCCGGGTGAACGAGAGTGAACCCTTGGCCTAAGTTGGTGAGGGGTGAACGCCACTGCGAAGATGACCGAAGCTGGGCAATATTGGAGGACCAATGATCATCAACCCCATCCTGCCCGGCTTCAATCCGGATCCCTCAATCGTCCGCGTCGGGGATGATTACTACATCGCGACCTCGACCTTCGAATGGTATCCGGGCGTGCAGATCCATCACTCCAGGGATCTGGTGAACTGGACGCTCGCCAAGCGCCCGCTTGACCGCAAGAGCCAGCTCGACATGCGCGGCAATCCGGACTCGTGCGGCGTCTGGGCGCCGTGCCTCTCCTACGCCGATGGGCTGTTCTGGCTGGTCTATACCGACGTCAAGCGTTTCGATGGTTCGTTCAAGGATGCGCACAACTACATCGTCACCGCGCCCGTAATCGAGGGGCCGTGGTCGGATCCCGTCTATGTCAATTCCTCAGGCTTCGACCCTTCGCTCTTCCATGACGATGATGGCCGAAAATGGTTCATGCAGATGCAGTGGAACCATCGCAAGGAAGCTTTCAATACTCCGGGCCGGCATCCGGCCTTCGACGGCATTCTCTGCCAGGAATGGGACCAGAGGGCGAAGAAGCTCGATGGGCCGGTACACAATATCTATGGCGGCACCGAGCTCGGCCTCGTCGAGGGCACGCATATCTTCAAGAAGGACGGCTGGTATTACATCACCGCGGCAGAAGGCGGCACTGGCTATGACCACGCCATCTCGATGGGCCGCTCAATGAGCGTTCTCGGCCCCTACGAAATCCATCCCGACAAATATCTGGTGACGTCGAAGGACGCGCCGCATGCCATCCTGCAACGCGCCGGCCACGGCCAATATGTCGAGACGCCCGACGGACAGGCCTATGTTACGCATCTGCTCGGCCGACCTTTACCGCCGCATCGGCGCTGTACGCTCGGCCGCGAGACCGGCATCCAGAAGATCACCTGGCACGCCGATGGCTGGCCGCGGCTGGCCCATGGCAGCATGGTGCCGGCGGTTGAGGTGGTCGCGCCGGGCGACACCAAGCCGGTCGAGCGGCCGAAGACCGTATCCTATGGCTTTAACGAAAGCGCTCTGCATCAGGACTTCCAGTGGCTCCGCACGCCGGAGCCCGAGCGCCTGTTTTCGACGACGGCTAGGGCAGGTCACCTCAGGCTCACAGGCCGGGAGAGCATGGGCTCGTGGTTTGAATTCGCGCTTGTCGCACGACGCCAGGAGGATCATCGCTTCCGTGCCGAAACGGTGGTGGAATTCTCGCCCGAGACCTACCAACAGACAGCCGGCCTGACCCATTACTACAATCGCTACAAGTTCCATGCGCTCGGCATCACGCTGCATGAAAAGCTCGGCCGCGTGCTGGTGATCCAATCCTGCCCGGGCGAATATCCCTCCGGCAAGCTGAGCTTCCCGATCGACGGCGGCATTTCCATTCCGGATGGCCGCATCCATCTCGCGGTCGAAGTTGACGACAACGACCTGCAATTCTTCTGGCACACGGAAAGCGAGACGGAATGGAAGGCGGTCGGCCCGGTGCTCGACGGTGGCGTCGTATCCGACGAGGGCGGCGTGGGCGAGCATGGCTCCTTCACCGGAGCCTTCGTCGGCATGTTCGCCTATGACATTACCGGTGGTGGCAAGGCCGCGGATTTCGACAGTTTCAGCTATGCGAGACTTTGAGAATTCGACCCGGCCGGTTGGGGCATAAGCCACGTTGGCCGGGTCGCAAAGGGTTTAGTTGGCGAACTTGATGCCTGCCTTGACTTCCGTGATCGCCAGGCTGATCAGCGAGCGCGCCTTGACGCGGTGACCGCCCTTGTTGTCGTTGGCTTTGGCGAGATAGGCGTCGGCGGCGACGAGGTGGTCAAGTGCCGCCTTCATGTTGGGCTGGCTCTGTGCGATCGCTGTGACGCTTGCGCCGCCGACAATGCCGACCGCCATGGAAATGGCGATGATGGCCGAAGTCTTGATCTTGGTCATTGAGGCATCCTTCCCTGATAATCCTGACTTTCCCGTTCGTCTGTAACGGACGTCGGCAGCCTAGGATGGCGCGGCACCAAGCGCCAGAGGGTCTCGCGGCTTACCGATCACTTATCCGTAAGAATGCGGGCGCTTGGCCCTGGTAGCAAACGTTACAGCGCGAAAATCGCCTTTCCCTAAAAGTCGCGGGGCCACATCATTCGGGATGTGGCTCATCCCTCGCGAGCAGCGAGAGACTTGGAGGCTTTGAAATGAACATCAATTCACGGAGGGCGCCGACGGCATCATGCTTCGGCTCACATCTGATCCAGCATCATCCGTCTTCGCGGGCAGAAGCGATTGCTTCCGCCACAGCCCGTATCGGCACCTATCGGGCGCCGCCATCTATGCATGCCGAACCTCTGACATCCTTGATCGCCACGAGCCCATCGAGGGCGCGCGCATGAGGGTGATGAAATGGATCAAATATGCACTCATCGGCCTTGTGGTGATCTGCCTGGTCGCGGTCGGTGGCATCTATGCAGCGTCGGAATTGCGCCTTGCCAAGAGCTATGACTCGCCGGTCAAGGCCTTCGATGCCAAGGCATTTGGTATCACGCCCGCTGAGGCCGAGCGCCGCGCTGTAAGCATGATGTGTGCCGACTGCCACCAGAAGGCCGGACAAGTCCTGTTCGAAGCCGACGGGGTCGGTCGGCTCGTCACGTCGAATCTCACCCGTGTCGCAAAGGACTACACCGACGGTGAACTCGATCGTCTCATCCGCAAGGGCGTCAAGAAGGACGGCACGGCCGCACTCATCATGCCGGCGAAGACCTATGCCTATCTCGCCGACGAGGATGTGGCGGCGATCATCACCTGGCTGCGCAACCAGAAGGAGGAGGCGGATGCCGTGCCCGGTGGCACGACCTTCGGCCCGCTCGGGCGGCTGGCGCTGGCAACCAACCAGTTGCCCTTCGAGGCCGATCACCTGCCGGAGGTCGAGCCAGCGAAGGCGCGGCCGGATGATGTTGGTCGCTACCTGGTCAATGTGGCTTGCCTGCATTGCCACCAGATGAAGTCGGAACACGACACCGGCTTCATGAAGACGCCGGCCCTGGCCGCGATGGCGCAAGGCTACCGTTACGACCAGTTCGTGACGCTGCTGGCCACCGGAAAGGCGATCGGCGGGCGCGAAATGCCCTTTATGTCGAAGGTGTCGCGCGAAGCCTTCGCCTTCTACAGCGAAGCTGAGAAGCGGGCGATCTACGACTATCTCTCGGCGCAATAGCGAACAATCGGGATGTCGGCGCTGTCATGGCGCCGACAGGCATGCCTTGATCGAGCCGGCCAGCCCACGCATCAGCTCGATATAGAGATCCGGCCCTGCGGGGAGGGTGGCCGCTTCCGGATCGAGCGTGCCGCTCTTGGCCTGCGTGCCTTCGAGCACGACATTGACCAACTTCGGTTCGAATTGCGGTTCGGCGAAGACGCAAGAAGTTCCGAGCGTCTTGAGCTTTTCATGGATTTGGGAGATGCGCGCCGCGCCGGGCAGGGTCTCGGGCGAGACCGTGATCGAGCCCGCGACACGGATGCCGAACTCCTTCTCGAAATATTGGTAGGCGTCGTGGAAGACCACGATTGGCTTGTTCTTGACCGGCGCGACCGTGGCCTTCAGTTCCGCCGAGAGTGCGTCGAGTTTGGTCTCGAGCGCTGCCAGATTGGCGTCGTAGCGCGGGGCGTTGGCCGCATCGGCCTTGCCGAGAGCAGCCGCGATCGCCTTGGCGATCACCTTGGCGTTGCCGGTGTTCAGCCAGACATGGGCATCATATTCGCCGTCGTGATGATCATGCGCTTCTTCGGCATGCCCTTCGTCGCCGTCGTCATGCGGTTCGAAGGTGCCACCCTCGCGCATCGGCAGTCTTGCTAGGCCTGGAGCATCTTCGAGCTCGACCACTTTGGCGTCTGAAGACAGTGACTCGATCGGCTTTTCGAGGAATTTTTCAAGCTCCGGTCCGACCCAGAACACCAGGTCGGCATTCTGCAGCATCTCCGCATCGGCGGGCTTCATCTGATAGGTATGCGGCGAGCCGGCGCCCTTGAGGATCAGTTCCGGCTCGGCGATTCCCTTCATGATCGAGGCGACCAGGGAATGGATCGGCTTGATCGAGACCACGACCTGCGGCGCCGCCAGAGCGGCTGCAGGTGGGATCAACATCGTTGCGGCCAGCAGTCCCAGGGTCGGAAACAGTTTCCTCATCGCAGTACCTCGCTTGTAATGTTATGTTATTACATCAATTGCGTAATGCTATAACGTATGCGATAAGGGCTGCCAAGACGGCTTCAGGAAAAAAGATGCTGCAGAGAAATCCGACTGACGAATACCTCGTCGCTCTCGATGGCGCGGGCATCAGCCGCGCTGGCCGCTGGCTGGTGCGCGGCGTGACCTTCGATGTTCGCCGCGGCGAGATCGTCACCATGATAGGGCCGAACGGCTCTGGAAAATCGACCAGTGCGCGTATGGCGATCGGCCTCTTGCGACCCGACGAAGGCGAGGTGATGACCCGCGCTGGCCTGAAGATCGGCTATGTGCCCCAGAAGATGTCTGTGGATCGCACGATGCCGCTTACCGTCGAGCGGTTGATGACACTGACCGGGCCATTGCCGCGCAAGGAGATCGATGCCGCACTCTCCGAGACCGGCGTCCGTCATCTCGCCAAGGCCGAAGTGCAGAACCTCTCCGGCGGCGAATTCCAGCGCGCGCTGCTCGCCCGCGCCATTGCCCGCAAGCCGGATCTGCTCGTCCTCGACGAACCGGTGCAGGGCGTCGACTTCACCGGCGAGATCGCGCTTTACGAACTGATTACCGATATCCGGAACCGCACCGGCTGCGGCATCCTTCTGATCTCGCATGACCTTCATGTCGTGATGGCGGCGACCGACACGGTGATCTGCATGAACGGCCATGTCTGCTGTCGCGGCACGCCGGAAATGGTCAGCCAGTCGCCCGAATATCGCAGCCTGTTCGGCGGGCGTGCAGGCGGGGCGCTTGCTTTCTACAGCCACCACCATGACCACACCCATCTGCCGGATGGGCGGGTGCTGCATGAGGACGGGAGCGTGACGGATCATTGCCATCCGGAAGACGGGCATCACCAAGAGCATGAGCATGGCCCGGATTGCGGTTGCGGCCACGATCATTCGCGGCTGGTGAAGCCACATGTGTCGGGCGAGGACGCATCCGATGCTCGATGATTTCTTTACCCGTGCGCTGGTCGCCGGCATCGGCATTGCCATGACCGCTGGGCCGCTCGGCTGCTTCATCATCTGGCGGCGTATGGCCTATTTCGGTGACACGATGGCCCATTCGGCGTTGCTCGGCGTGGCCTTGTCGCTGTTGCTCGATATCAATCTCATCGTCGCGGTCTTTGCGGTCGCTTCGCTGGTCGCAATCCTGCTTCTGCTGTTGCAGCGGTCGGTGACGCTGTCGGCTGATTCGCTGCTCGGCATCCTCTCGCATGCGTCGCTCTCGGTCGGGCTGGTGCTGCTCGCCTTCATGACCTGGGTCCGGGTCGATCTCGTCAGCTTCCTGTTCGGCGATATCCTGGCCGTCAGCCGTTCCGACATCGACGTGATCTGGGGCGGCGGCGTGCTGGTGTTGATGGCGCTGGTCTATCTCTGGCGACCGCTGATTGCCTCGACGGTATCCGAGGACATCGCCGAAGCCGAGGGGCTCTCGCCCAAGCGGGCTCGGCTCTATTTCATGCTGCTGCTGGCGCTCGTTATCGCGATCGCCATGAAGATCGTCGGCATATTGCTGATCACCTCGCTTCTCATCATCCCCGCTGCAACTGCACGCCGCTGGTCGGGCTCTCCCGAAGTCATGGCGATCCTGTCTGCCGTGGTGGGCGCCGTGGCGGTGGTTGGCGGGCTCTTCGGCTCGCTCAGATTCGACACGCCGTCCGGGCCGTCGATCGTCGTGGCGGCGCTTGCGATCTTCGTGGTCAGCCTGCTGCCGCTCGGCCGCATGATCCGCCCCATGCCCGAAGGAGGCCTGCGATGAGCGCCTCGCCCGAACTCACCCGCAACCAGTCGCTGGTGCTCGGCATTCTCAAACAGACCGGCGCGCCGCGAAGCGCCTACGACATCCTCGACAGCCTGCGCGACGATGGCTTCCGCGCGCCGCTACAGGTCTATCGCGCACTCGACAAGCTGATGGAAATCGGCCTCGTTCACCGCCTCGAAAGCCTCAATTCCTTCGTGGCATGCTCCGATCCGCATGATCACGAGGCGCACAGCCATGGTGTCACAGCCTTCGCGATCTGCGACGATTGTGGCTCTGTCACCGAGTTCCATGATGATGCGATCGAAGGGCGTTTGACGGCCTGGCAGAAGTCCGAGCACTTCAAACCGGAGAAAACGACGATCGAAATCCGTGGCCATTGCCGGGCCTGCTCTTGATTAAGCAGTCGTTTGTGCTTGGTTGATCGCAAGTTAATCGAATCTCAAGTTGTGACACGTAATGATTCTCCCTCAGGACGCAGGCGCTTCGACCTGCAGAAACCGGGTGAGGGATGGGCAACCCGTTAGGAAGCCGAGGCAGCAAGTTTCGCGAGTCGAATCTGCGCTTCCGCTACAAAGTCATGCTTGGGGTCAGTGTTGCGGTGGCGATTTCGCTCTTCGCCGGCGCAAACGCCATTTTCAATGTCCGCCGCGTCGAGCAGTCGGTAACCTTCTCCTCCGAAGCCGCGTCGCCCCTGCTGATCGGTGTCATATCCCTGTCGGAGAGCTATCAGAAGCTCCAGTCAGTCTTCGATCCCGTCATCCGCAACTGCGCCGGACTGGAAGGCGCGACGCGGTTCCTCGCCAATTCGCAGACCGAGCAGAAGAAGAAGCTCGATAGCCTCAAGCGGATGGCGCTCGAGGCCAATGCGCTCAAGGAACTCAAGCGCTACGAGTTCTCGGGCCAGAAGATCTTCCGCACCCGGCAGGCACTGCTCGATCTGTGTCACGATTACACGACGACCCGAAGCCATTTTTCGTCGGCTGAGAAATCCATCCGCGTCGCCACCAATGCAATAGGCCTCAACGCCTCGACGAGTGTCTTTGCGCTCGAACAACGGATCGCCGATCTCTGGCGCAAGAAGACCTCACCGATGCCGCGCGGCACGCTCGCCAACTATGGTCTGTCGCGGACTCTCGACAGCGAGATCGGCGCTTTCTGGCGGCAGATCCGCGATTTCTACAAGATCCGCGTTCTCGTCACCGAACTCGGCGGTGCGGGAACCGTCATCGCCAATACGACCAAGTCCTATGAATTGGATCGCAGGCGCCGCAGCTACCTCACGAAGCTTCTTGCCTTCGAAACCACGATCGCCGCCGCCCGTCCCTATTACGTGAAGATCGAGCGCGGGCCGGAATATGCCATGCTGACTGCCATGGTGAGGCAGATGCGGTTCATGTTCGAAGACGGCCCTCGTTCGCTCTTCAAGTCGGCGTCGCTGCTTCATGAGATCGAAGGCCGACGCCAGAGCCTGGTCGAACGGCTGCAGCGCGAGCACGGCCAGTATTCGGTGGCCCTGCTCAACATCATGGATGTCGCCCAGCGCATCAACCGGCGCGCGCAGGTGCAGACGGAAAAGGACGCCAATCGTGCGAGTTGGGAGATCGGTAGCACTATGGCGGTCTTCACCATGTTCATGCTGCTCGTCGGCTGGTATTTCAAGAATGCGGTCACCCGGCCGCTTGAGATCCTCACCGGCAATGTTGACCGGCTGCGCCTGGCTCTACGCGACGATGGCGATCCGGTGGATGCGGCGCTGCTGAGGCGCGGCGACGAGATCGGTGACCTTGCTATCCAATTCTCCCGGACCTTCCAACTCCTGACACAGGCCCGGCGCGAACTGCAGGAAGCCTCACGTGCCGAAATCAGCCTGCAGCGCGACCGCCTGTATGGCGCGATCGAGAATATGCCGCAGGGCCTCTACATGCTCGATAGGGACGGCAAGATCATTGTCGCCAACCGGCGTCTGGCACAGATCTACAATCTCGACGACCGCAGCGACTTGGCGGGGCTGACCGTGCGGGATTTCATTTCGCTTTGCCGCCAGAACGGTGCGGGCGTGAAGCGGGTCATCTCCGACGAGACCGACAAGAACGACCGTACGCTCGACACCTCTCATCGTGTCGTCGAGCTCGACGACAGCCGCATCATGACGATGAAGGTCATGAAGCTGCCCGATGGCGGCCACGTGGTCACGCATGAAGACGTCACCGAAAAGCAGATGGCGAGCGAGAAGATCGCCCATATGGCGCTTCACGATGCCCTGACGGGTCTGGCGAACCGTGTCCTGTTCCGCAACCATGTCGATGAAGTGATCGCGCAATCAGGTGACGCGGCTGCGGCTCTGCTCTTCCTCGATCTCGATCGCTTCAAGATCGTCAATGACACGCTTGGCCATCCGATCGGCGATGCACTTCTCGTCGAGGTCGCGAACCGCTTCTGCCGCACGCTCGGGGACGATTGCTTTGCTGCCCGGCTCGGCGGCGATGAATTTGCGATCTACCATATCGGCAAGACGGAGGATGTCGAAGATCTAGCCCGCCGCATCATCGCTTGCATTGCGCAGCCTTTCGAGATCGAAGGTCACCACATCATCATCGGCACGTCGGTCGGCATTGCCCTGTCGCCGAGCGACGGCCGGGATGCCGATGAATTGCTGAAAAATGCCGACATGGCGCTCTATCGCGCCAAGCAGGAAGGGAAGGGCGGCTATCGCTTCTTCGAACCGGACATGGACCGGCGGATGCGCGACTGGCACGACATGGAGCGCGACCTGCGCGAGGCAATCGCGTTGGAGCAGTTCGAACTCTACTATCAGCCGCTGGTATCGCTCGAAGACCAGCGTGTTCTCGCCTTCGAGGCACTGATCCGCTGGCATCATCCGCTCCGCGGTTTCGTCTCGCCCGCCGAGTTCATTCCGGTTGCGGAAGAGACCGGCCTGATCAACGAGATCGGTGGCTGGGTGCTCGAAGCCGCCACCAAACAGGCCCTGTCGTGGCCGTCGGATATTTCCGTCGCGGTCAACGTTTCCCCTGTCCAGTTCCGCACTGGTCAGCTTCAGTTCAAAGTCGTCAGTGCGCTCAACAAATCGGGACTGCCGGCCGAGCGGTTGCTGCTGGAAATCACGGAAGGGGTATTCCTGCAGGATGGCGAGCAGACGGGTGCGGTGCTCAATGACCTCAAGGCACTCGGCGTGCGCTTCGCCATGGACGATTTCGGCACCGGCTACTCGTCGCTGAGCTATATCCGCAAATTCCCGTTCGACAAGATCAAGATCGATCAGAGCTTCGTGCGCGGCATGAACGACGATCCCGAATCCAAGGCCATCGTTCGCGCCGTCACCAATCTTTGCCGCGACTTGGGCATGAAGTCGACGGCCGAGGGCGTCGAGACGGAGGAGCAGGCGGCAATCCTGCGCAGCCTCGGTTGCGATACCGCCCAGGGCTATTACTTCGGCCGTCCGATGCGCGCTGTCGACACGCTCGCCCTGTTCGAGCAGCCCCAGCGCGCTACGGGCTGATTTCAGAGCGGCTTCAGGTCCCTCGCGAATCGACGCGCATTGGCGACATAGTGCTCGGCGGATTTGGTCAGGGCTTCAGCAGCCTTCTCGTCCAGTGTTCGAACGACCTTGGCCGGCGCACCGACGATCAGCGAATTGTCTGGAAATTCCTTGCCTTCGGTCACCAGCGAATTGGCCCCAACCAGGCAGTTCTTGCCGATCTTCGCACCGTTGAGGATGGTTGCACCCATTCCGATCAGCGAGTTGTTGCCGATCGTGCAGCCATGGATAATCGCATTGTGGCCAACCGTGCAATTGCTGCCGATCGTCGCCGGAAAGCCCATGTCAGTATGAATGGTGACTCCCTCCTGGATATTGGTGCCGGCGCCGATATCGATCAACTCATTGTCACCGCGGAGCACAACGCCAAACCAGATACCGACGCCCGAGCCCAATCGCACCTTGCCGATCACATGAGCGCCGGGCGCCACCCAATAGTCGCCATTGTCGGGCAATTGCGGCCGATCGTCGCCGAGGGCATAGAGCGTCATGCGAAATCCTTTTGATGGTTCCATGTTGGCGGAGGAACGGTGGCGGTCGCTTCGGCGTTAGCAGACGGGCTTGTGAGGCGCGCGGCAGTTGACTCGTCGGGCGATTCCGTCCAAGTGCTCGCACAAAGTCCGTGAACGCCACGCCTTTCCTAGGAGATTAGATCAGACCATGTTGGGCCTCGATTATGCGGCGCTTGCCGCCTTCCTGCAAGTCATCATGATCGACCTCGTGCTTGCGGGGGACAATGCCATCGTCATCGGCATGGCGGCCGCAGGCCTCGCACCGGACCTGCGTCGCAAGGCGATCCTGATCGGAATTCTCGCCGCCACCGTACTGCGCATCGTCTTCGCGCTGATGACCACCTGGCTGATGGGCATCATCGGCTTGATCCTGCTCGGCGGCATCCTGCTGCTATGGGTCTGCTGGAAGATGTACCGCGAACTCACGACCACCGAGCACCAGGTGCACGAGGCCGAGGAGGCGCTGGACAATTCCGACACCAATGCCGATGGCAGAATTGGCAGCAGGCCAGGCACCAAGACTCTTCGTCAGTCCGTGGTCCAGATCATCATCGCCGACGTGTCGATGTCGCTCGACAATGTGCTCGCCGTTGCCGGCGCGGCGAAGGATCATTTCTGGGCGCTGATCTTCGGTCTCGGCCTCTCCGTCGTGCTGATGGGCGTTGCCTCTGCCTTCATTGCCAAGCTTCTCAACCGCCACAAGTGGATTGCCTGGGTCGGCTTCGTCATCATCCTCTATGTCGCCGTCCGCATGATCTATGAGGGCGCCGACCAGGTGCTCGGCCATACGCTGCCGGCCATTCCGCTGCTCAAGAGCGGCGTGCCGGCGGTCCACTAGGAGCCGGCAAGAGAGAGTGCGTCCAAAACAAAAGGCGGCCCGCGCAAATGTCGGGCCGCCTTTCTGTTTCGGATCGCCTATTGCACCTCAGTTCAGCCGGTCGGTGGGCCATCGCTTCGGGTTCTGTGCCTCTTCGATGTCGACGGGCTTGCTGATGGGTTGAACACCAGCGGCTGCGACCTCGTCCATGACAGGATCGTCGGCGGGTGTCGAAACATTCGACCTGTCTCCGTCCGCAGCCCGGCGCATGGCGGTCCAGACGTCATCATTGTCTTCTTCCACAGCTCGCGGCGGAGGCGGTGGTGCTTCGCCGAAAATGGTGGCCTTGATCCTTTCGAGCAATGACATGTTCTGCTCCTTCTGTTCGATTGGGTCGTTTGCATTCTGACAATTCAATGGGCTCATGGTCGGAAGGTTCCGCCATCGCCTTCACGCGATTTGAAGCCCGAGTCGGTCCAGCCTATGGAAAATTGGCGACTGACGCGCTAGATGACCGGGAAAGTGGAAAGATGAAAGCGCTCATGAAGGCCGACACCTCGCTCTATAGGCTCGCTCCGGGACGGAAGCTGCTAGCCATTGCTCCGATGATGGACTGGACGGATAGGCATTGCCGGTTTCTCCATCGGTTGCTGACGCGCGAGAGTCTCCTCTATACCGAGATGGTGGTGGCCGATGCAGCGATCCACGGTAAGCGCGACCGGCTGCTCGGCTACGATCCGTCGGAGCATCCTGTTGCCCTCCAGCTCGGGGGCTCCGACCCAGTAAAGCTCGCTGAGGCGACCCGGATCGGCAGTGCGTTCGGCTATGACGAGATCAATCTCAATGTCGGCTGTCCGTCCGACCGCGTTCAGTCGGGGACGTTCGGTGCCTGCCTGATGCGTGAGCCGCGGCTGGTGGCGGATTGCATTGCCGCGATGAAGTCCGCGTCGGATGTGCCGGTGACGGTGAAGTGCCGCATTGGTGTCGATGACCAGGATCCTGAGATCGCTCTCGATACGCTGGCGGCGGATGTGCTCGCGGCGGGGGCCGATGCGATCTGGGTTCATGCCCGCAAGGCCTGGCTGCAGGGCCTGAGCCCCAAGGAGAACCGGGACATTCCTCCGCTCGACTATGACCGCGTCTATCGGCTGAAGCAGAAATATCCCGATGTGTTCATCGGGATCAATGGCGGGATCGCTAGTCTGGACGAGGCGGAAGCGCATTTCGCCCATGTCGACGGCGTGATGCTTGGGCGTGCGGCCTATCACAATGCAGCGCTGTTGGTGGATGCAGACCGTCGCGTCTATGGCGCGCCGAAAACCGTGGCAGACTGGGCCTTTGTCCGCGATGCGATGATGGAACATGCCGCGGCTCATATCGCCTCCGGCGGCCGGCTGGGTCACGTGACCCGCCACATGGTTGGCCTTTTCCAGGGCGTTGATGGGGCCCGCCGCTATCGCCAGATCCTTTCGACCGAGGCGACGAGGCCAGGCGCGGGGCCGGAGGTCATTGTCCGGGCTTTTGAGGCTGTGATGCCGTCGCTTCTGGCCGCCTAAACCGGGGGCTTTTCGCCCAGGCAACAGGTCGGCGCAGGCGCCTTTCCCTTGAGTTCGATGGAGCCGCGAGGTTCGAGCCGATACTTGCGGCTTGGCTCGCCCATGGATGCCGCCGGACGAAAGCAAGCCGGAACCATTCGGTCTCGGAGGCATTGGCCGATATCGGCAGATGCCGGATCGAAAGGAGAGACTTATGAAAGCGAAGCTTTTCGCCGTGACGCTGGCCGCGGCCACCACCCTTGCCGTGACCGCCCGGGCGGAAGATGTGATCGTGGTTCCCGGTGAGGTCGACAGCTATGTCGCCGAGCAGCCATTTGACGATACCGCCGTGTATGATGAAGACGTTGTCGTCGGCGACACGTTGCCTGAAGACGTCGTCATCAGGGACGTGCCGGAATATGACGATTACGGCTACGTGATTGTCAAGCGGCACAGGGTGATCGTTGAGCCGCGGACCCGTAAGGTCCTCAAGATCTATCAGTGATCTCAGTCGCTTGTTGAAAACGCCGCCCTGTTTCCGGGCGGCGTTCGTGTCTCTCCTGGCTAGCGTCTATTGAGCGGGCTTGATCGAGTTTATGATGCCGTTCATGGCAGCGCCATTCTTTTCCTGCTCTCCCTTGGTGCCCCAGTAGGTGATGACCAGAACCTTGTCGGCAGTAACCGCAATCAGCGCTAGGCTGATCGAGACGTCACCATCCTTGTCGGTGCCGGACCAATCGACATTGACGGCTTCCATGCCGTTGAGCTTGCCCTTGGATTCCTTGGCCGTGGCAGTGTCGACGGTCACGCCCTGATCCTTCAGCCAGGTTACGGCATCGGTCACGGTCTGGTTGGTGGCCTTCGGTTCGGCAACATCGACCGAGATGTAAATCGACTCGTCTGGCGCCGTCGCGTCGATGCCGGTGTCCGTTTCCTTCTCGCCCCAGCCATCCGGGAAGGTGACGGACGCGACGGGCGCGTCGGACGGGAATTTGATTTCGCCGGCATAGGCGGAGCCGGTGGCGAGCAGCAGGGCGAGGGTGGCGAATGCGGCGGTCTTCATGGACGGTCTCCCTTGGTATTTGTCAATAATCTAGACATAACCGATGTTTGGCCGATCT
Organism: Rhizobium sp. SRI_017; assembly: GCF_057586295.1. Taxonomy (NCBI): domain Bacteria; kingdom Pseudomonadati; phylum Pseudomonadota; class Alphaproteobacteria; order Hyphomicrobiales; family Rhizobiaceae; genus Rhizobium; species Rhizobium sp. SRI_017. The sequence continues at coordinate 281,756 of NZ_JBYCZP010000003.1, forward strand.
GCGCGTGACAATTCGATGTCGGAGCAGACGCGCCCAAAAAAAGTCGGATGGAGGCTGGGTGGCAATTGCCGCTGATATTTAACCAGATGGTTGACAGTTTCGTTGCCGTCAAATACATTTAACCGCATGGTTGAATTACAAACATTTCAGATGGACACCATCTTCCACGCCCTCGGCGATGCCACGCGGCGGCGCATGCTCTACGACCTGAGCCGAGGGGAGCGCACGGTCGGACAACTGGCGGAGCCGTTCGAGATATCGCTCGCGGCTGCCTCCAAGCACATCAAGACGCTCGAGAATGCCGGGCTGATACAGCGCGAGGTGCGCGGCCGCACCCATGTCTGCCGCCTCGACCCGCGACCGCTCGAGCAGGCGCATGGTTGGCTGGGCTTCTACAGGCAATTCTGGACTGAGCGGCTCGATGCGCTGGATGAATTGCTGGCGGACGAACATGTTCGCGCCCAGCTGGAAGCCGAGGCGCGGAAGAGATGACGTGCTGCGCAAGATTTCTTGCGGACACCTGTCGGATCCGGCGTCGCTCGTTCGACAAGACTGATCAAGGTTAGAGCCGGCTGGCGCCCTGGTCGCTCGCCGCGGATGGAAGGGGAGAATGGCATGACGAATTCGCAATATCGCTGGGTCATCGTCGCGGCAGGCGGCCTTCTGGGTTGCCTGGCCATCGGCGCTATGTTCTCGCTGCCGGTATTTCTGCGGCCGATGGCTGCAGAGACTGGCTGGTCGGTGACCGGCATTTCGACAGCAATGACCATCGGTTTCCTGGCCATGGCTTTTGCCAGCATGGCCTGGGGCGGGCTCTCCGACCGGATCGGGCCGCGGCCGGTGCTGCTTGTTGGCTCTGTCCTCATTGCCGGCAGCCTGGCGCTTGCCAGCCGCGCAAGCTCGCTGATCGAATTTCAGCTGCTTTTCGGATTGATATTGGGTGGGGCCACGGCCGCGGTCTTTGCGCCGATGATGGCCTGTGTCACCGGTTGGTTCGACACACACCGCAGCCTCGCGGTCTCCCTGGTCTCCGCCGGCATGGGCATGGCGCCGATGACCATGTCGCCACTCGCCGCCTGGTTGGTCACCGACTATAACTGGCGGACCTCCATGCTGATCCTCGCCGGCATTTGCGCCGTCCTGATGATCCCGGCAGGGCTGCTCATCAAACGCCCTCCGGCCAGTGAGGAAGAGCCCGCGCCCGGGCAGGCGGGTGCCCATCCCCAGGCATCCATGTCGGTCGCTGAGGCCGTGCGCACGCCGCAATTCATCGTTCTGGTGCTGACCAACTTCTTCTGCTGCGCCACCCATTCCGGGCCGATCTTCCACACCGTTAGCTATGCCGTCGCCTGCGGCATTCCGATGATCGCCGCGGTGACGATCTACAGTATCGAAGGGTTGGCCGGCATGGGGGGACGTGTGGCCTTCGGCCTGCTTGGCGACCGTTTCGGCGCAAAGCAGATCCTGGTGCTCGGGCTCCTGACCCAGTCGCTCGGAGCGCTCGCCTATCTGCTGGCAAGCGGCCTGGTCTCCTTCTATATCGTCGCGGCGATCTTCGGCTTCATTTATGCCGGCGTCATGCCGCTCTATGCCGTGCTGGCGCGCGAGAATTTCCCGCAGCGGATGATGGGAACCGTGATCGGCGCCACATCGATGGCAGGCGGTCTCGGCATGGCGCTCGGCCCGCTGGCCGGCGGGCTGATCTACGACACCTTCGCCAGCTACACATGGCTCTATGTCGGCGCTTGCGGCATGGGCATCGGCGCCTTCCTGATTGCCATGCTGTTCAGGCCGTTCCCGAAGGGTGCGGCGCAGCCTGTCGCTGCCTGAGCCCGGAAAAAGATTGTCTCTGGCGAAGCGGGGTCTTGGGGGTCCCGCTTCGGCCACTCTTCGTGGACTAAAGGTCAAAATCCCCTGCAACGAGGGTGACCGTTCCGTCCAGGCGGATCATCAGGTCGGCCTTACGGTCGCCATTGGTGTCGCCCTCGATCCGCGTCTCGCCGCCGTCCTGGACGAAGCGCAGTTCCCCGGTCGTACCTTGAAAGTTTTGCGTGCCGATGAAATCGAAATCCTGGTTTCCGGTTTGCTTGGAACTCGCATCCCAGAAATGCAGGTCGATCTGGTCGCCATCGCCCTGTGAGAAGTCGGCGATCGTGTCCGCCTTCGCTTCGGTCTTGCCGGTGGTGCGCTTGAGAAAGACGAAATCATCGCCGCCGCCATTGCCCTCGAACGTGTTGAGGCCGGCATTGGCAAACATCGCCTGGCCGCTATCGGCACCATGCAGGTCTGCCTTGCCGACGCCGAGAAGATGGATTTCGGTGACATTGGCGGAGACGTCGTCGATCGTGGCATTGGTCCAGACCTCTGTGCCATTGACGACGTCGACCTTGACATTGGTGGCGCCGAGCGTGAGCTCGACGGTAACCGTGCCGCCGGCGATATTGAAGTCGATGGACTTTGCCCCGCCGGACTCGAATTCGAGCTCGTAGCCTCCGCCTGCACCGGTCTGGTCGTTGATGCCGCCGCCGGCATTCACTGTCCGGCCCGCAACCTGTTCGCCGACGCTGAAAAAGTCGTCGTCGATCGTCGTGTCGTTGTAGACGACGCCCGTCACGAAGGCGCTGCTGCCGGATTTGGCAAAATCCTGCGTCACCATGGAGGCGTTGAACGTCTGGCCGCTCGAGGTGAACTTTCCGGTTTCCTGGCCGACGCCGACCTCCTTGAAGAGGTCGCTCAGGATATTCAGACGATGTCCGCGGCCGTCGACGCCCTTGTCGATGAAGAGATCCGCATGCTGCTGGATGATCATCTCGGTTTCGTTGATCGCGCCCGACGAACCGCGGAAGCTGATATTCTCACCCGAGGCCGAGGGCGCGGTGAAAACATAGCCCGCCGCCTCCATGCGGTCGTCCGGGTTCCTGCCGGTGCTGCCGCCGCCGGTTTCCTCATGCGCGAAAACGTCCTCCTTGATCATCCAGTCACTGTGGCTGTTGGCGGCCTGGAGCAGGTCGTCATTGCCGGCCAGGACCTCCTTGGGCGCCTTCGTGATCTTGTCGCCCGCGGCGACGCCTTCATTCAAGCCTATGCCGAACCGCTTGGCCTCGCCGTTCGGATCCATCCGGGCGCGGTTGATGAGTTCCAGCATCAGCTGTTCCTGCGGGGTCATGTTCGACATGCGAGCCTCCTGTCGATGCGGCGCCAAATTCGGTCATGTGGTTGAGCCGGCAATGTTCGCCTCTTTGCGGCAAAAGAAAAGCCCCGGCTTAGTGAACTGGCCCTATCAAGTTGGACGGCTTATTGGCGGAGATGATTTGAGCGCTGCAAGTCTCGGCGCGGCTAGTAACTGAGATGTTCCTCGGTCAGGGTATTCATGTCGACCCCCAACAGGACGATCTCGTCTTTCGGATGCGATCCGGTGTGGTCCACTATGATCGTGTCGGCGCCACGTTGAGATACGAAGCGCTTAATGAAGCTGTCGAATGATATCAGGTGTGAGTAGTTCATCGTGAGACGGTCATAGTCGAGGCCCGCCGTCTCGAAGTCGGTGATGACGTCCTTGCCGTGGCCAATTCGGAATTTGAACATGTCTGCACCGCCATTTCCCGTCATCCGATCATTTCCATCGAAGCCGTCGAAGCGGTCGCTATCATAGGTGCCTATCAGGACGTCCTTGCCGTCCGTTCCCTTGAACCAGTCGTTGACGTGCCGCACGTCGAAGGTGAGAGTATTGGCCGTTCGGTCGATGGTTTGGCCCCCGTTCTTGGTGTCGCCCGTGTCATGAACCTTGAAACTGATCGTCGCGTAATCGGTGCCGAATTCTTCCGCGTCCGGAGTCCAGGACAATCTCCCCTGAGCGATGGCTTTTGCCGAGATGAACGTATCGAATGTGATCGGGTGACCGTTCAGCGTTATCTGTCCGCCGCCCGAGGCTGCGGTGATCGTGGCGCCGGCAAAACTGTGGCGATTGAAGTCGCGGAATCCGAGGGCGTCCTTGGACAGGATAAATGTCGCGTCTTCGGGGACGATGAATTCGCCATCGGTGCCATCCGGCGCCGTGTGTGAAACGACAAGATCGCCGTTCTCGCTGAATCGCTGTTGGTAGACACTCCGCCAACCGTCCGGCGCCGAGCCTCCGCTCCATGTCGCAAGCCAGCCACCGTCATCGAGTTGGGTAATCTCCGGCGTGCTGCCGAAATAGGTGCCAAATTTGATCGGATCGCCTCTCCCGGTGCCGTCCGCGCGAAAGCTCTGGATGAAACATTTCGGGTCTTTACCCGAGCCGAGAAGCGTCCAACTCGCCATCCAGCCGCCGTCGGGCAGGGCAACGATGTTGCCGAGCCTGTCCCATGCGGTGTCGGGATACTCCATGAGCTCGCTGTCGACCAACGTATCCCCGTCCGCGTCGAACCGGCTCAGGAACAGCGCACCCTCGTCATCGGTCCAGGTGACCAGCCAGCCACCGTCGCTGAGCGCGTTCACGTGGCTGACAAAACTTGATATAAAGTCACCATCAACAAGGGTTTGCCGATCGCCGGAAATCGCGCCTTCGGCATCATATCTCTGCATGTTGAACGTGCCGGCAGAACGGTCACGCCAGGTCACGACCCAGCCGCCGTCGGCGAGAATATCGAAGTCGGATACAAAGACTTCCCGTTCGATGTCCGGGGCGGCATAGGTCGCGAGGATCGCGCCTGTCGCATCCGTCCTGATGAAACCTGTGCCGTATTTCACGCCATTCGACAGGAAAGTGCCATCGGCGAAGTCTTTTTGTGGCAAGCTGTGTTTAATGTCGGCGTAGTCCCAGCTGCCGATGACATTGGCGAGCTGGTCGTATTTCCGGTAATGGACCTCGCTGTCCGCAGCCGCATTGCTGTCGTAAAGCGCCCATCGCACGGTCCAGGCGCCATCCGGCTGGGCTATGGTGTCGATCTCGAGATAGGTGAGGTCAGCGACCGGGGAGACTTCGAGCGGGTCGCCCGCCATTGCGCCGGTCGAGTCGAAGACCTGCGCTCGGACGCTATAGGTGTAGTTGTCGTGCTGGACGAACCAGGCCGTAACCCATCCGCCATTCGAAAGCTGGGTGGTGCTGAACTTCGCAGCCCCGTATTCTTCAGAAGGGGATATCAGCCGATCTCTTGCCCACGCCATCAAAGACTCCTTCATGCCCATCGCGCAATCTATCGTAGCCGGGATGTAAGAAGTCAATTTGTCGGTGTTGTGTCCCTCAGAAACGGATCGGCCCCATATCGGGTGCCGATCTCACCAAGACAACGCGCACTTTGCGCGTCACGGCTGATCACTGGACTGGCTTCACCGAACGCAGCATGTCGCGGACGGCCGGAAGGTATTTCTGCTGCTCGTCCTTGGTCGCCCAGTAGGTGAAGAGGACCTGGCTTTCCTTGTTGAGCTCCAGCGCCGCGAAGAAGATCGAGACCGGGCCTTCCTTGTCCGTGCCGTCGGCATCGATGGCGGCATAGGCCATGCCATTGATCGTCCCGGTGGAGTCTTTGCGCGTCTTGTCATCGACTTTGACGCCCTGTCCGACAAGCCACTTGGCCCATTCGTTCATGCTATCCTTGGCCTCTGCCGCGTCGGCAGCCTCAATGCCGAGATAGACTGAATCCTCGGGCGAAGAGACATCGAGCGCGCCGTCGTCTTCCTTGGCGGTCCACCCGTCCGGGATTGTGATGACCGCGACCGGGTCACCGGCGGGGAATTTGACTTCGCCGGCCTGGGCGGTGGTGGCGACGAAGAGGGCCGCTGCAGCGGCAAGCAGAAGATTTCGCATCGGGGGAGCTCCATTGGGGTCGCGCGGCGGCAGCATATACATCTGGACCTTCCGCGATAGGAGCCATTCTGACGAAATTTGGGTGCATTTCGCCCGTGCATCGCCGTTCGACGCGGCGAAGCCGATCATGTGGCGGGAGACGAGGATCTATGCCCCCGGCTTGCCGGATTTGCCCTTGCCGCGCTTGCGCTGGTCGGACGGATCCTCGTAGGAGCCGACGCCGACCTTGCCGCGAAGGACAGGCTTGAAGCCTTCGTCGCCGCGCTCCGGCTGGCCTTCGCGCTTCACCTTGGCCGTGGGATCGACAGGCTTGTCCGGCAACTGGGCCACAGAGGCTGGCTTCTCGGTGCGCCGGACGGTCATTTCGTCGAGATCGTTCTTCCTGAACAGCGACTGGCCGCGCGCCGCGGGTTCCGAGATGTCACGACCCATGTCGTCCAGCGTCGGCTTGCGGAACAGCGAGCTATCCTTGACCTCGCCGCGATCCTTCGGCGATTGCTTGGGGAGCGGCTGCTCCATGTCGGTGCCTGGTCCCATGTCATCGAGTGAGGGCTTGGCGAAGAGCGACTTGCCGCTGCTCTTGCTTGCCTTCTCCTGACCGCGGGCCTCTTCCCGTGCCAGCGGGTCGTCCATCGTTGCGAGTTCGACGGCCTTGAGGCGCTTGATCTCGTCGCGCAGCCGAGCTGCGGTCTCGAAGTCGAGATTGGCGGCGGCGTCACGCATGTTCTTTTCGAGCGCGTTGAGATGGGCCTGCATATTGCCGCCGACAAGTTCGTTGGCGCCACCCTTGACGCCCTTGACGCCGATATCGGCGCGGACGTGGTCGCGTTCATAGACGCTGTCGAGGATGTCGGAGATACGGGCCTTGACGCTTTCCGGCGTGATTCCATGGGCGGTGTTGTAGGCGACCTGCTTCTCGCGGCGGCGCGAGGTTTCGCCCATCGCGCGTTCCATCGAGCCGGTGATGTTGTCGGCATAGAGAATGACCTTGCCGTCGACATTACGGGCGGCGCGGCCGATCGTCTGGACCAGCGAGGTCTCGGAACGCAGGAAGCCTTCCTTGTCGGCGTCGAGGATGGCGACGAAGCCGCATTCCGGGATGTCGAGGCCCTCGCGCAGCAGGTTGATGCCGACGAGGACGTCGAAGGCGCCGAGGCGGAGATCTCGGATGATCTCGATGCGCTCCAGCGTGTCGATGTCGGAATGCATGTAGCGGACGCGGACGCCCTGTTCGTGCAGGTACTCGGTGAGGTCCTCGGCCATGCGCTTGGTCAGCACGGTCACGAGCGTGCGGTAGCCCTTGAGCGCGGTCTCGCGGATCTCGCCGAGCACATCGTCGACCTGGCTGCGGGCCGGTCGGACTTCGACCGGCGGATCGATCAGGCCGGTCGGGCGGATGACCTGTTCGGCGAAGACGCCGCCGGACTGTTCCATTTCCCAATTGCCCGGGGTTGCCGAGACCGAGACGGTGTCGGGACGCATTGCATCCCATTCCTCGAAGCGGAGCGGGCGGTTGTCCATGCAGGAGGGCAGGCGGAAGCCGAATTCGGCCAACGTCGCCTTGCGGCGGAAGTCGCCGCGATACATGCCGCCGATCTGCGGCACGCTGACATGGCTCTCGTCGATGAAGAGGATGGCGTTGTCGGGGATATACTCGAACAAAGTCGGCGGCGGCTCGCCGGGCTTGCGGCCGGTGAGGTAGCGCGAATAGTTTTCGATCGACTGGCAGGAGCCGGTGGCCTCGAGCATTTCGAGGTCGTAGCGGGTGCGCTGTTCGAGGCGCTGGGCCTCGAGAAGTCGTCCAGCCTTTTCAAGCTCTTCGAGGCGAAACTTCAACTCTTCCTTGATCGATTTGATCGCCGAATTGAGGGCAGGGCGCGGCGTTACATAGTGCGAGTTGGCGTAGATCTTGACCGACTTCAGGTCGCCGGTCTTCTTGCCGGTCAGCGGGTCGAATTCGGTGATCGACTCGACCTCGTCGCCGAACATGGTGATGCGCCAGGCGGCATCCTCCAAGTGGGCGGGGAAGAGTTCGATCGTATCGCCGCGCACACGGAACGAACCGCGCTGGAAATCCATGTCGCGGCGCTTGTACTGCTGGGCCACAAGGTCGGCGAGCAGCTGGCGCTGGTCGAGCCGGTCGCCGACATCGATCTGGAAGGTCATCGCCGTATAGGTCTCGACCGAGCCGATACCGTAGATGCAGGAGACCGAGGCGACGATGATGCAATCGTCGCGTTCGAGGATCGCACGGGTGGCGGAGTGCCGCATCCGGTCGATCTGCTCGTTGATCGTCGATTCCTTCTCGATATAGGTGTCGGTGCGCGGGACGTAGGCTTCGGGCTGGTAATAGTCGTAATAGGAGACGAAATATTCGACCGCGTTGTTGGGGAAGAAGTTCTTGAATTCGGAATAGAGCTGGGCGGCCAGGGTCTTGTTGGGCGCCAGGATGACGGCCGGGCGCTGGCTGCGGGCGATGACCTGGGCCATGGTGAAGGTCTTGCCCGAACCGGTGACGCCGAGCAGCACCTGGCTGCGTTCGCCGGAAGCCAGCCCGTCCATGAGGTCTGCGATCGCCGTCGGCTGGTCGCCGGCGGGCTGGTAATCGGTGACGAGATCGAAGGCGATGCCGCCCTCGGATTTTTCCGGTCGCGAAGGGCGATGCGGCGTCCAGATCTTGCCGTCCTTGAACAGCGGATTGCCGGATTCGATGAGCTTGGCGAGCGCATCGACTGTCGCTGTGACGGCGCCGGAGGCGAGATTGTCGGTGCCGGTTGCCTCGTCATTGGCGGCGGCGCGTTTCTTGTTGCGGCTGGCGCTCTCGGCATTCAACCGTTCGGCATCCTCCAGCGATATGTCGAGGCCGGCGACCGGGTTGAGGCCCGCCGCGGCGCGGGTTCGCGGATCGTTGGAACCGCCAAGCGAACCGCCACGGGCGGAGCGCTTGTCGCCAACCTGGCTTTCGCTATGCTGGCGCGCTGAGTTTTCCACTGCCTTCCGGTGCTTGCCGGCCTTGGAGCGGATCTCGCGCATGCTCTCGGTACGCGACTGCTGCTCGGCATCCTGCTCGAGTTGCTTGACCCAATCGGAAACCGAGCCGGACAGCGGCTCGCCTTCGAAGGCGGCCTGGGGGGCTTCCTCGAATCCATCAGGAGCTTTTTTCGGAGATTTTGCCATGGTCGATATATGGCAAGGGAATCGCGGAAAATAAAGGCTGGGCAGGTGGAAAGGTGGGCGACATGCTGACAGTTCGTGTCAGCAGTCGATGGTGCCTTCGTGAGACGCTGTTCCAAACACCAGAGAAAGGTTGCGGGTGCTCCTCACGCGTGCGCTATTTGCTGGGCGCGGTGGCCGTGACTACCGGATCGCGGTTCGGCACATCCGAGGCGAAACGCCTTGCAAAGCCCTTGAAACGTGCCTGTCCCGGAAGCTCGATAAACCGGTGGGTGAAATGGCTCACCAAGACGACGCCAGCGAGGAGGGCGAAAGCGTAGAGATCGGAGACGAGAGGCGAGAAGGCCAACGCGAGATGCTTTTCGCCGCCCTCGGCGACGTAATCGACCATGTGAAGGCCCGTCAGACGCGACAAAAGGGCGACGACATTGTCGGCCCGCATCATAAGCCAGACGTGGACGACGTAGATCGACAGCGAAATGGTGCCGAAATAGACGAATACCCGGGACGCCATCAGCGCGGAGACGGCTCCGCGCCCATAGGCGAAGACCACCAGCATCACCGCAAACAGCGGCGGGACCACAACGGCCCATTGGCTGCCGACCAGCGCATGGTGAAGAAGGAACAGTCCGGCCATCCCGCTGATTTCGAATGCGGTGAACACCATTGAACGCATGGTTTCTAGGGGCCATCGGCGGCTGATGGCGACATGCGCGTAGTATGCGAGCGCACCGGCGGAGAAGCCGAGAATGGAACGGAAGACGCCGAAATCATAGAAGGAGTCCATGTGGTGCGGCGCTACAAATGCGAGCACCATCGCCGCGCCGACCAGGCCAACCACCGCGACGGCCAGGAAGCGCCTGCGCAAAAGCACGACGGCAACCGCAAATATGATGTAGGTGGCCCACTCGGTGGACAGGCTCCAGGTCGGAAAGTTCCATGTCGGGTGGTCGTGCAGATGCCAGCCCTGGATGAGCACGAGATTGGTGAAGATGGCGGAGATCGCCTTGGATTCGTCGAATGCCATACGACCGGACTGGCCAAGCGAATGAAGCACGGTCGCGACGGCAATTTCCGTCAGCACGAAGAGCATGAGCATGACGAAATGAATGGGGTAGATGCGTCCCAGTCGCTCGATCAGGAATCGCAGCGCGCCGTAGCCGCGCAACAGCTTCTCCTCGTAGCCGGCAACGATGACGAAACCGCTCAGAACGAAGAAGAAGTCCACGACCATATCGGAGGCGTCATCATAACCGTATCGCCGCAGGAATGTGGCGGCGGGTATGTGACCCACGACAACAAGGAGCGCAAACACGCCTCTCAATCCATCGAAAGCAAGATAGCGCACGGAAATACTCGTCAAACACGACATCTGACGATCTAGATGCCATATGGCGGTTAATTTACCCAGTATTGGCCCGGCGGAGGCGCTCCCTTTCGCCAAACGAGGTTAAGATCGCAAGCTCCCGTTAGGCGGGCGTTCCATCTATGGACGTGTGGCGAAGAAGCGTTTCTTTCTGGCACTAGCATGCTGGCAGCGGACCACCAATTTCCATTCAAACCGCCTGCGATCAGCCGCGCAAACCGACAGACTGTTCACGGCTGGAGATTGGTTTTGTCGCGTGCCGGAGCCTCGGTGAGGGCCACGGTAGAATAATTGATGTCGTTCCAGCGTTGCAGTCATAAGCAGACTGTCAAGTCACACACCGGTAGGAGACGCCGTGCAGACGTTGATGGATCCAGACCTGTATATGCCGGGCGAGGCCGCGCTGGCCGAGATCGAGGCGCAGATCGATGCCTATAACAAGGCAAGGCCGGCGATCTATCAAAGCTGCATGACCTGGGCCTTCGTGGCGGTGGGGATCTATAGCGCCTTTGGCGCGCTCATCTTCTTCTATTGCCTACAGCTCGACATGGAGACAAAGGGCCTCTTCTACGTCGCCGGCGGATTGGTCATCGGCGGCTATTTCCTATGGCAATTCATGTGGTCACCGATGAAGAAGCATCAGGCTGTCTTGCGCGGGCGGCTGTTTCCCAAGCTGTTCAGCTTCATCGAGAACGTCACCTATCAGAAGGACGCGAAGCCGGGCTTTCTCCAACACATTTCCAAACTCAAGCTCGTAAACTATCAGGATGCCGAGACCGACGACCTGATCATTGGCCGGCACGAGGGTATGGATTTTGCCCTACTTGAAGCGACCCTCACTGTTGGAAACAAGAACAAGTCGATCGTGTTTCGCGGGCTGATCTTTCACTTCAGGCTCGCCGATCCGTTTCCTGGAACCCTCGTCGTCGCCAAACGCGGTGGGTGGTGGGAGCAGACGATGAAGGATCTCTGGCGTATCGGCCCGAGCACTGAAATCTCATCGGGCAACCGCCAACTCGACGAGAGCCACCAGTTCTACACGGACAACCGCGCAGCGGCCCGGCCGGTCATCGCCGGTCCGCTGACGTCGGTGCTGACCTGGCTCGGCAATGAATGGCATGGCGGCGACGTGCGGATCGCGCTTTCGGAAGAGCACGGCTTTTTGCTGCTGCCCTCGTCGCACAATTACTTTTCGCTGCCCGGCATGGAGGATAATGTGGTCTATCAGCGGCATGTGAAGCCGCTGGTACATGAACTGGTGATGGCGCTCGCCATAGCGCATGTGGTCGGCAGATCGTTGACACCTGCGGACTGAACGCGGCGTCGAGATCCCGAATGTTGCGCGCGGACCCGAAAGTCCGCGATCGACGAAGATTTGCTGGTGGTTGTCCGGCTGTGCGGTGAACATTCTGCACGTTGTACATGTCCTTCAAGCAATTTACGTTTTTTCTTCGGTTGCGGGACACATCCGGGGGGCATATCATTAGGTCTATCTAATGGGAGGTTGCCATGCGTGTTCTGGAATCGCCTTCCCTGGACAGGGGGGCATCCCTGTTTTTTCTGCATTCAAGACGGTCTCTACTTCTGGCGGCACTGGCGGGACTGGCCTTTGCCGCAATTCCTCTTGGCGGCGGCGGTTGGTTCGACCCTCCCGTCGCGCTCGCCCAATCCGAGGAGGAGCTTTCGGACCCGAAAAAGCCGCCGACGGATGATTTGCCGGACTCGACGGTCGAAGCACCGGCGGATGACTCACAGGAGCCGGCCGTGGCGGCCGAAGACAGTGAGGACGTCCAGCCACTCGAGCCGGGCGAGGCAGTGGTCACCCGCTTTCCGCACACGATCGACGGCACCAATGCCAAGGGCGATACGGTCAAGGTGATCGATACGACCGGTATCTCGGTCAGTGTCATCGATGTCAGGAATCCGTCCAGTCCGCCGATAGGACAACATTGGATCGACGAGCCGCAGCGCATGTTCGTGACGGCAGCGGATGTCGGCCAGGTGTTCGGCGTTGCGATCGCGCAGAGGCCGGACAATGACGCACCGACGATCTTCGTCTCGGCGACGGCGGCCTATGGCCTGCACCGGCTGAACGATGACTGGATGGCCGGCATGTGGGGCACCGACGGCGGGCCGGGCACGATCTACAAGCTCGATCCGGCGAACGGCTACAAACCGGAAAAATTTGCCGATGTGGTGCTCGAGGGGCGGCAGAACAGCGGCGCCTCGCTCGGCAATATCGCCTATGACAAGGTGCATGACCGGCTCTTCGTCTCCGATCTGGAGACCGGCATGATCCACAGCATCGATGCAGGATCCGGCGAGGATCTCGGCACGTTCGACCACGGCAATGACGGCCGCGCCTCGTTCCTCGATGTCTGGACACAGCAGCAACAGCAGCTCGATCCGGTCGCGTTCGACCCGAAGTCGAAGGCTCGTATCGAGGAATGCGGCGCGAAGTTCACTGCCGATCCTTCGTGTTGGAACCTTGCGGACTTCCGGCGCCGGGTCTGGGGCCTCAAGGTTCGGACGGATGATGCGGGCGCCGTGCGCCTCTATTATTCGGTCTGGGGCTCGGATGCTTTCGGCAATCCGGACTGGGCAAAGGCAGGCGACGACCGGCGCAATGCGGTCTGGTCGGTGGCGATCACCGGCGAGGGCCTGTTCGACACGGCGAGCGTGCGGCGCGAATTCTTCATGCCGGGCTTTTTCCCCGCCATGCCCAACCTGGGCGACAAGGCCGGCAACAGCAATCCGGTGGCGGATATCACCTTCCCGGAATGCACGACGCAGAATGTGATGCTGGTGGCGGAACGCGGCAGCATGCGCAATCTCGGTCTCGACGAGGTCGAAGCGTTCGCGCGGCCTTACGAGTCCCGCGTCGTGCGCTACGAACTCGGACAGGACGACATCTGGCGGCCGAAGGGGCGCTATGACGTCGGTTTCCACGACCGCAACAGCAATGAAGGCGAGCCCTTCATGTTCGCCAATGCGGCGGGGGGCGTCGACTTCGGCTACAAGATGGATGCCAACGGCGTGGCAGACATGTCGACGCCGTCGCAGTCGGTCTGGGTGACGGGCGACGGCCTCTGCTCGCCCAAGGGTCCGTGCAACGACACGACCAAGGGCGTCGGCACCGACCAGAGCGAAGTGCATGGACTGCAGGGTTCGCCGGCCGATGGCTTCGTGCCCCTGGAAGACGGCGTGCAGACCGCCGCTGCCGAGCAGAGTGCGCTCTTCCGCTCCTACATGATCGACACCGACATCAATATGGATGACGAGGGCAAGCCCTCGACGGAGGAACTGTCACGCAACGACGCCACGACAATCGGCGACGTGGCGATCTACCAGGTCTGCAAGGCCGCGGATCCGCTGCCGGCGATCGATGTGCCACCCGAAGGCGACGTGGTCACGGTCGACACACCGCCGGTCGCCGAGCCGCCGGAGGACTGGCCGGTGCATACCCTCAATGCGAGCCACAACAAATGGGCCTCGAACAGCCACAAGGTGCGGCAGTCGTGGCACTACCGGAAGGGCTCGTGGCACAAATATCAACGGTCCTGGCATTGGCGGGATGGTTCCTGGCACCGTGAAAAGCGGTCGTGGCACTGGCGGGACGGCTCATGGCACCGCGAGAAGCGCTCCTGGCACTGGCGGCAAGGTTCGTGGCACAGCGAAAAACGTTCCTGGCATCGGCGCGAGGGATCCTGGCATACGATCAAGCGCTCCTGGCACAACACCAGGCGGTCATGGAACAAGCCGCAACATCTGAGATGGCCGAGCCGTCAAAGGCCCGAACATCTGCGAGGCCCAAGCCGCAAGAAACATGTCAACATCCATTCACGCTGGGAAAGCCGCAAGATCGAGGGCCACAAGAAGCCGCGTCGCGATCCGTGGGTGAACCGAGGCAAGATCAAAAAGAAACATATCAACCGGCATTCCGGTTGGGACAGCCGGCAGGTCAACCGCAAGAAGGCGCATGTGAACCGGCATTCGCGATGGGAGAGCCGTGGCATCACCCGGAACAGGACACATGTCAATCGCCATACCAACCGGGACAACCTTCGGATTCACCGGCGGCAGCGGGTTGACCAGGGCAACCGGCATCTTCGGCAACGCCAGCAGTTCCGGCAGAACCGCCAGAACTTCAACAATCATAACCAACGGCGTCACGGACGGCGTTTGAGCCAGATGCAGGGCGGCTGAGCCGCCCTGCGGGATGCGGTCGCATGCTGGGCGTTGTTGCCGGATGTGACTGGAGAACCAGACCAGCGGCCCGATGGGTCGCTGGTGAAGCTTGGAAGGCAACCGTGGCTTCTCGGAAAACGCGGGCGATGGCGCTGTGCGCCCGGGAACCTGAATGATATGGTGCCGGTCAGCCATATGCCGACGTTCCCCATCCGAAATTCAACCTGTCAAAGGCAAGAGAATGAAGATCAGCACCGGTACCGTGATCGGCGCCCTCATGGGCATTTTTCTCTCCGGCCCGCCTGCCCAGTCGCAAACCTCCGACAAGACGACGGTCTATCTGAATGAGAGCTACATTGAGGAGACGCGAAGAGAACCGGAATTTGCGATCGACAATCCGACAGCCGTGTTTGGTGTCGTCTTTGACAGCCTGCCAAGCTCGGTGAAGGTCTATCCGACGGAAGGCTATTATTACTTCTCCTTCCATTATCGTGGCATCCGGTACGCCGGCAATATCCGCTTCGACATTGCGGATCGGGACCAGGGCGTCATTCATTTCAACTACTTCAAGGAATTCACCGACTGGCAACGCGACGAGTCCGGCTACAGCGTCGACCTTGCCAAGAAGGACGGCATCAACCTGACGCCGTCGGGAAAGCTCGCGTACGATCTCGAATACAAGGGCAGGAAGGTTCAATTCCAGCTCAATGATCTCTCGGATCACCGGCCGCCGCCGGGCCTTGTCCTCAAGGGAGAGACCTATATCGGGCCGGTCTTCGATGAATCCGGCATGCGGTTTTTCCTGCTGTTTCACCAGCAAGCCAAGACGTTCCTGTTCGTTCTCGACGAAACCGTGCCGGTACCGGACCAGTTCAACACGATCGAGAACGTGGATCGGATCACCAACGGCATACGGACGGGCTTTGCCTTCTACAGTGATCGCTATGCGAAGCGAAAAATCCTGGTCGGTGTCAGCCAGCTCAATACGTCGATTAACAACTATCTCGACGGGCCGTTCGACCAGCTGCCGGACAATTTCATTGTCGGCGATACGCTCAAGAATGCGATCCTTGCAGCAAGTCCGGAAATGGAAGGGCAGGTGGACCGGTTCGGCAACTCGCCCGACGGCGAGTCGCGCTATCTCATTGCGCCATATATGCAATATGAGGAGCCGGGCGAGCTCAGCCTGATCGCCGACTGTACGGCAGAGAAGGTCCCGCCGGCCTATTACGGATGCTTCTTCTATGTCGGCGGGGACGAGAGCGACGATGCGCCTCCCGGCGATGACGCGGCGAAGCCGAAGGATACTGAAACGCAGGACCAGAAGACGGAAAAGCCGGCAGATCAGCCCTCAAAGTGAGGGCCGGACACCTTCAATTGGTCGAGCAATGGATCGAGCCCTGGGGCGTCGCAACCTTGTTCTCTGCCACGACGGTGTCGTCGCCCATGACCGCACAGCGGGTCTTGCCGAAATGCACGGGCTTGAAATGAACCATGGGCTGGCCATCGATCATGACCGAGCTGATGATCTCGTAGCTGTCGGGCGGGCACATCACGACGTCGGAAAGCCTGAGCGCCGGCTTGCCGCCGATCATCATCGTCTTGCTGCCGGTTACAGCGCAGCCCGGAATATCCTGGCTCAACGCGATGCCGGGAACCAACAGAAAAAACAGGACTGCCGTGCTTCTTTTCATAACGAGTCTCCCCGGCACTCTTCTAAACCCCCGGCTTGCTGCGCAACCGCTTCGTCCCATTGTGAGAATGACGTTTCAGAAAAAAGATCGAACGTCCGACAGCCCAAAAAAATAGCACTAAGCCGCTTGAGCGGGGCTTGGGAGGGCCCCTCGAACGGATGGATTCCGCGAAACATTCTCTTTACCCCTTGAGATAGGCCTGCTTGCGCAGGTCGAAAGAGAGGCCGGGAAAGACTTTCGAGGTGAGGTCGCCGTCGGAAATGTCGAACTGGCTATGCAGCAGGGCTGCAGCCACCTCGCGCACGTCGGCTGTCGGCATCAGGTCGCGTCCTTCGAAGAGCTGGTCTTCCTTGAGACCGGGCCATTGGCCATAGACCTTGCCGCCGCGGATAGCGCCGCCGGCGATGATGGCGAGCCCGCCGGTGCCGTGGTCGGTGCCTTTCGAGCCGTTCTGGCGCGCGGTGCGGCCGAATTCGGTCAAGGCAAGAACTGCAGTCTTGCTCCACACATCGGGGCCGAGTTCGGCCTTCAGGGTCGTCAGCGCGGCGACGAGAGCGCGCAGCGGCTTACGGAAGATGTTGGCCTGACCGACATGGGTATCCCAGCCGCCGATCGAGAAGCTTGCGAGGCGATAGTCGCCTTTGAGCATGCCGGCCGTAAGTCGGGCGATGCCGGCAGCATCGGCGCTGCGTTTGCCGGTTCCGAAGATGTCGTCCGAATCCTTGTCCGTGTTCATCGCTTCGGCAAAAGCTTGGGAGAAGAACGGGTCATTGCCATAGAGGCGCTGGAAGAACGTCAGCTCGTCCGGCTCCATCGCGAGATCGGATTGGGTGGACCAGGTATCGACGGGATTGGGGCCGCTCAGGATCAGCTCGGCCGATGTGTTGACATCGATGGCCTTGCGGTTCTCCGAACGCGGGATCGAGGCCAGCGCCCGGTTGAGCCAGCCGGTATTCTCGTCGGCAGCGGAAGAGCCGCCGCTTTCGAGGATGTCCTGGCCGTCGAAATGGCTGCGCTGGTCGCGATAGGGTGTGGAGACCGCATTGATGAATCCGAGATCCCCGCTTTTCCACAGCGGCAGAAGATCGGTCGCCTCGCCATGCAAGCCGAACTGGCCGTCGAGGTCGATCAGGCCGGAGCCGGGATCAAGCGTCAATTCGGGACGATATTGCCTGAGCAGCGGGTCAGCATAGGGTTGTAGCAGGAACAGGCTGTCGAGCGCACCGCGGAGCACGATAGTCACGAAACGCCGCTCGCCGGGAAGGGCGGCGAAGGTGACGGGCGTGAACAGCGGAGAGGCGGCGGCGCAGCACGCCGAGGCGAGAAAGGAGCGGCGGCTCAGGATCATGGGGCCCATCATGTCTCTTTCAGCGCCGGTTGAATTCGGGTGAGGCAAGAAGCAGCGACAGGCCGGCCTGCCGGCTCGGGGCCTGTGATACGACCATCAGCGTGTCGTCTCGCGCAGCGTCACGCAAGACGACCTTGGCAAGCGCCAGCGGTTCGGCGCGGCTGCCGACCTTGGCTGCGATGCTCTGCGCCCATTCGATACGGCCCGTCAACTGGGTCGAGGAAATCCAGGCGTTGAACTCTTCTTCCGTGCCCTCAGGGCTGGCTGGCTCCCAGACGGGTTGGCCGAGCTTCTTGATCGCCCCGACGGTCAGAGGATTGGCGAGCGGCCGCAGTTTTTCGCGCTCGCGGCGCTCCTCGCGCATTTCAGCCTGGTCGCCCATCGCCATGCGTTTCGCGGCGCGCTTCTTGCGCCGCTCGGCCATTTCGGGCGTGATCGCCATCATGTCGTCGCCGTCCATGTTGTTGGCCGTGGGGCGGACTGGCTGGGCAAACTCGCCCTCCGGAAGACCCGCCGCGCGCAGGCCGGTGACGACATAGTCAAAGGGCTGGCGTGCCTTCCTTCCCGGCTCGGCCCATGCCGCGGGATGATGGAGCATGGCGCCATAGACGTCCATCAGATTGCCGTTCGACGTCGTCCAGGCCTCGACCATGGCTTTGACCAGCGGCATGGGAGGGTCGTCTGCGATGAAATGTATCGCGAGCTTGCGGCAGATGTGCTGCGCCGTTGCCGCTTGCCGAGCGAGGTCATCGAGGAGGGCGTACACGTCCTCGATGGTGCGACGTTTGTCGCCAAAGGATTTTCCGAGGAACGGCACCGCGATCGGGCCCGGCTCGGCGGTCCTGGACCGGAACTCGGTGTGGCCGTTGTCACGGTCGACATTGAGGCCTGTCAGCGCCAGTGCAACGGCGCGAACATCGTCTTGCGTATAACCGCTGCCGACGCCGACGGTGTGAAGTTCGAGCAGTTCGCGGCCGAGATTCTCGTTGAGGCCCTTTTCTCCGTCTTCGCCGCGTTTGGAGTTCGGGCCCGCCGACTTCACCTGGTCGAGATAGATGAGCATCGCCGGATGCGTCGTCGCAGCACGCAGCAGTTCGGAGAAAGGACCGGCGAGCCGCCGGCGGATCACCTCGGCTTCGAAGAGCGAGGTGTAGAGATACATCGGCCGCTTCTTGCGAGCGCTCACGGCAAAATGATCGGTCCAGAAGGTCGCGAGACGTTCGTAGAAGCCATGAGGCGAGAAGACCGCCTGGGCGACGCGCGCGTGCTGGTCTCGGCCATTGGCGTGGAACACTTCCTTGCGTATGGGCCGCACGGCCTCGCGCCGTTCTGTCTTCTTGAAGGGAAGCTCCGAGCTCTTGAGGTAGAAATCTGCTATCGTCTGCCAGCGCCCATCGATCCCTTCTTCGGGGAAGCGCGGGCTTTCCGCCAATCCAGCATCGATCTGGGCGAGCAGGGCTTCCGGACCATCGGGCACTGGTTCTCCCGGCTTGATGCCATAGCCGAAGCGAATGGCACTCATCGCGGGCCTGGACAGGGACATCGGCTGCTCCTCGAAGCTCAGTAGCCGGATACCATACCAACGACACCGGCACCGTTCGGGTTATCAGCGGGCTTATGAACGGAAGATGAAGGATGCGCCGACTGCAATCAAGGCAAAACCGATGAGATGATTGATCGTGATCGCTTCCTTGAGCCAGAAGATCGAAAACAGCGCGAAGACGGCGAGCGTGACGACCTCCTGGATCGTCTTGAGCTGTGCGGTGGAATAGTAAGCGCTGCCCATGCGGTTGGCCGGCACGGCCAGGCAATATTCGAAGAAGGCGATGCCCCAGCTCAGCAGGATAGCAATAAAAAGCGCCGTTCCCTTGTGCTTGAGGTGACCGTACCAGGCGAATGTCATGAAGACATTGGAGAGCACCAGCATGAAAATCGGAGCGAGGGGCAGGAGCTTTGCGATGGGGAACATGGGAGTCTCGAATCTGGAAGAATGGCCCGACGATTGGGCTAAGCCATCGGTATCGTCAAGCCGGTTGCCCCACCCACTGGGCCGATACCAATCCTTGAGCGTTTTGCACTAACAAGTCAGTGCCAGAAGTTGCATCTGGAAAATGACAGGTGCAAAATCAGGGTAGCCCCTTCAGCTTTGATTATCGATCCCCCGGCTACTGCTCAATCTGGAGATTGCAGAACTCTTGGGGCAGGGCTCGGCACATGGATTCGCAGACCGGTACGGCCGACGAAAACGACCATTTCCGACGATTGCGCACCGCACAAGCAGTGAGCATACTCGGTAACATTTCGCTTACGCTGGCCGCAAATATCTTTTTAGCGGCGACGACTGCCTGGCTCATCTGGCATTCGGGTGGAACTTGGACGGTCTTTGTTTGGCTCGCGTTCGTTTCAGCCCTTAGTATCATTCGTTTTGCCGTTTTCTTTTACATTTCAGCAGTTGGCGGCCATTCCGCAAGACCGGTGCAGGTCCTTCACGTCTTGACGGTCACGTCTTTCATGAGCGGACTTTCCTGGACGCCGGTGCCGCTCTATTTCGCGGTGCCAGGGGACGGCAGCGTTCTCGGCTATATCGTCTTCGTGATGGCTGGCGTGACCACAGGCGCTATCATTCAGAGCCTGGCCTACTGGCGCGTGGCCGTGGCCTTCGGCGCGCCGCTGATGCTTTCGACCGTCGCGATGATGGTCGCGCAAGGCAATATCATCTCCTATTTCCTCGCCGCCAATGTGACGCTGCTGACGCTAATGCTGTTCCGGGCGAGCATGCGCAGCGAGAGTTCCTTCGTCCAGAGCCAGAATGTGGCGATGCGGACGTCCCAACTTGCCCAATCGCTGGCGGTTGCGAATGGCGAGATCAGCCGATCGAGCCAGCGGCTCGAACATCTCGCCAGCAGCGACGCATTGACCGGACTCGCCAATCGATCCGTCTTCAATCGTCGCATGGAACAGCTCTTCGACCGCTGCCGCCGCGGGCAGACCGATGTGGCGCTGCTGTTGATCGACCTCGACAAATTTAAGACCGTCAACGATACGCGTGGACATAGCGCCGGCGACGCACTGCTCAAAGCTGTTGCCAGCCGACTGGCGTCGGTCTGTGCCGCCAATGATCTCGCCGTTCGCCTTGGTGGCGATGAGTTTGCGCTGGTGCTTTCGGGCGCGGATCTGGAAGCGCGTGTCAACGCCACGGTTCTCGACATCATGAAGCGGATTTCCCAACCGATCACCTTCGGCGGGCACGATATCGTGCCAGGCGCTTCGATTGGGGTTGCCTTCGCGCCGCGCCACGCCGAAAACGGCGATGACCTCTATGCCTGTGCCGATCTCGCGCTCTATCGGGCGAAGCTGGAGGGCCGCCGGCAGATCCGCTTCTTCGACGCGGCCCTCAAGGACCGTCTCGACTATGAGCGTGCACTCGATCGCGATCTCGCCACTGCCATCGACAATGGCGGGCTGGACGTGCATTTCCAGCCGCAGGTCGACATGCTGCGCGACACGGTCACCGGCTTCGAGGCGCTGGTGCGCTGGTGGCATCCGGAGATCGGCGCCATTGCGCCGCCGGACATCATTCGCGCCGCCGCCAAGCTTCAATTGTCTGAACTGCTGACAGGCTATGTCATCGATCGCGCCTGTCGCTTCTCGCGCATGCTCGATGCCGACGGTCATGTCGACGCGAAAGTGTCGATCAACATGTCTCCCGCGGAATTCGGCGCTTACGATCCGGTTCGGCTGCTGACAGGCATCGCCGCGCGCCACCAGGTCGATCCGGCTCGTATCGAGGTCGAGATCACAGAGGATGCCATTCTCGACCCGAAGAAAGTCGAGCGCACTCTTGCCGGTCTTCGCAAAGCAGGCTTTGGCATCGCCGTCGATGATTTCGGCATGGGTCATTCTTCGCTCGCTCATCTGATCAGTCTCAAGATCGATCGGCTGAAGATCGATCGCCATTTCGTGACCGACATTTCCAATAATGTGCACAGCCAGGCATTGGTGGCCGCATTGGTCAGTGTCGGGCGCGCGCTCGACATGGAACTGGTGCTCGAAGGTGTGGAGACGGCTGCGGATGCCGAGACGCTGCGTCTTCTCGGCTGCCGCACTGCGCAAGGCTGGCTGTTCGGCAAGGCGATGGCGCCAGCCGACGCCATGGAATGGCTCAAGCGTCATGCCGCGCGCACCCGGGCGGTCGCCTGACCGGGCGCCGGCCTTGACCGATCCCGTTGCTGCATGAGATGCCTGAGACGGATCGGAGTTGTGGCACATGACGAGCACGGACATGGTGGGCGATCGCGAGCCGCGCTATTTCTGGCGCAGGGCATTCGCATTTCTACTTGATGTGCTCGTCGCCCAACTCGTCGTTTCACTTGTCTTTGCCGCAGTTGACGGCGTGGCCGGGACGTCGCTTGGAGATTCCCTCGCCAACTCCCAATCACAATGCAGCCCGGCACCGAACGACCATCCACAAGTCCTGCGCATCGAGAGTCTGTGGCCCCTGCCGGCGGGTTGGCAGCGTGAGAACATCATCTGCAGCGAGGGGACCGGGGCTGACCAGAGTTGGTCCTTCACCACGCGTGCAATACTAAATGGGGAGACGACTTACACCAAGGAAGTCGGCTACTCGATCGACAAGGACGGCAACGCTTTGCCGACTGAATATGCTCCGAATTTCGGCCCCTTTGCCATCGTGCTGTTCTTCATCGTCCTCGCGGCGAATGGATGGCGGACGCCCGGAAAGGCAGCCCTGAGCCTAAGGATAAAGACCACGGCCGGGGGTACGCTTGATTGGGGCCATGCGTTTCGCCGAGAGGTGCTGAAGCTCATGCCGATCGTGAGCTTCGGGGTGATTGCGGTCTGGGTGGCTGTGGCACCGCCTGACGTACTGACCAATTCGGAAGTGTCAATCGTCGCCATGCGTGACGGCACATTCCTGACGTCGCCCTGGATGCTCATGCTTTTCGCCTGGTGCGCGGGAACCATCGTCTGGTGGTTTGGCCCGTTCGTCCGGTGGCGCGACAGGACCTGGTATGACGCCCTCGCCGGAACGAAGGTGGTTCGGTCCGACTTACCGGCTGCTACCGCGCGCCGACGGTCGTAGGGCGACCTTCCTTGTCAAGCGCGACCATGACGAAGGTCGCGGCGGTAACCTTTTCCATCACCGGCGTCAGATAGCGTTGCGCCCATGCCTCAATGATGAGTGTGATGGATGAGCGGCCGATACGCTCAAGGCTCGTATAGATGCAGAGCGTGTCGCCGATCTTGACCGGCATCTGGAAGACCATTTCCTTGACTGCAACCGTGACGACGCGTCCGTGGGCGATTTCCGCAGCGCGGATGCCGGCCGACAGATCCATCTGCGCCATGACCCAGCCACCGAAAATGTCGCCCGCAGCATTGGCATCAGCCGGCATGGCGAGCGTGCGCAGCGTCAGTTCGCCGTTGGGCTTGGTCGTCTCCGTCATCCGCTTCTCCCTCTGGTGCTGCTTCGATCCTTAGGATGCCATGCGGCACTTGGAAAGACGAAGGGCTCAAGGCGCTGTATTCGCGCCAACTACTTGCCGCAGGCCTTGATGAGCTTGTCCAAGGCCTCGCGCGCGCCGTTCAGCGTGACGGTGACACCCGGAACCTTGTCATTGCGTTCAGAAATGATGAGTTGCTTCTCTCGCTTCATGGCGCTGAGCAGGGGGGCATCGACCGTCGTGTCCATGGCCATGGCGCCGTCCATATCCTCGTAGCGGGCTGGTTCGGTGAAAGCATCCGGGCCGAGCGAGAATTTGATGTCCGTGTTGAATCCCTGGTCGCCGCCAGGCGGGTAGTTGTGTTCTGCGAAAGGCAGATAGCGCATCCAGAGACTGCCCTGGCCCGCACACTGGATGAGGAAATAATGCCGGGTTTCCGGCGTGCCTTCGGTCGACTCGGCACAGATACTGGCAGTCATGACCGGCCCTACCTCCTCCTCCTGTATGGCAGCCTCCCAGCGATCACATTCCGCCGCAAGGGCTGCGGTGCCGAGTAGGCAGAGGAAAAGTGTCGAGACAAGTCGCATGGAAGCCTCCGAGTGTTAATTCTTATACCTAGACGTTCGACAGGCTGAGACTATGCGCGGCGCTCGGGCAGGTCCAGCGTTGCGAGGATGAAGTCGGCGACTGCCAGTGTATCGTCCAGGTCAAAGACGGGGAGGTTTTGGTCTTCAACCGCATGATCGGCGGCAATGGCGCGGATGTGAGGGTCTGTGGGAGCGAGCGGCGTGCGGTTTGCGGATTCAAGGCGCCGGGCTTCGATTTTCGGCACCGGTTCGCGTTTGTAGCCCTCGATCAGGACGATATCGCAGGGAGCAAGCCGGGCCAGAACCTCCTCGAGCGTCGGCTCGGGTCCGCCGCGCAATTCGTGCATGATGGCATAGCGGGTGCCGGACACGATTGTCACCTCATGGGCGCCGGCTTCGCGATGACGCCAGGAATCGGCACCCACCTTGTCGATATCGAAGTCGTGGTGGGCGTGCTTGATGGTCGAGATCCTGTATCCACGGGCGGTGAGCTCGGTCACGAGGCGGACGGCGAGGCCGGTCTTGCCGGAATTCTTCCAGCCGGCGATGCCGAAGATTTTCGGAGTGGTCATGCTGAGTCCGACGGTTGGGAAACTTGAAAAGAGGCGGCACTTGGGTTAGTTTTCAGGAGTGAGGATCGGGCTTTCGCCCGACCCTCGTTTGCTAGACGGCGAATTGAACCCGGAACGTGAATTGCCATCCAGTCCGGGTTCTCTTCAGTTCCAGCGTAATGCAAACGGGTCGAAACCGCATTTCCATTACCTCCTGAAAAGAGACGAGGCTGTCGCCACAGCCGGAAAAGCCTATCCATTCCGGTCGCGCCGGATGGCAAGACGCTGCTGCTTCCGTCCCGATCCCTCAATTGTCTACAACTTCCAGCATTTTTCGTGCGCGATCAAGATCGTTATGCGTGTTGATGTTGGAGAAGGGATCGAGTGGGCCAAGCGGGGTCTCGATCACGGGAAATTCGGTGACGCGGACTGGAAGGCCGTCGAGGAACGCCCGCACTTTTAGCGTCGGCGGGTCCTCAAGCCATGCGGCGAGTTTCGCGGTGAGAGCTACCGGCCAGAGACCGAGGACGGGGTGCATGCGGCCGAGAGAGGAGGCGAGGGCGATATCGTTGGGGCCAGTCAAAGACTCGGCGAGGATGGTGACGAGATCTTTGGGAAAGAACGGGCTGTCGGTCGGGACGATGAAGACATGCGTTGCGGTTGGGTAAGTCTCAGCGACTTGGGCGAGTGCAGCGTGAATGCCTGCGAGGGGGCCGTGGAAGCCGGCGAAGCGGTCGGGGAAGCTCGGCGCTCCCGGCAGCGTGATCGCCGGATCGTTGGTATTGACCGCGATCGGGCCAGCCTGTGGCCGGATGCGGCCGGCGACGTGGTCGATCAACCGGGCGGGGCCGAAAGGCAGGAGCGCTTTGGGCTCGCCCATGCGCGAGGATTTGCCGCCCGAGAGGATGACAGCAGGGAAACGGGACATGGCGGCCGGATCGGTCATGGCGTTCAGTTTACCGTCAGATTGTTCTCGATTTCGGCCATCCTGCGGCGCTGGGTGATCGTTTCGCGGTAGAAGGCATAGAGGCCGGCAGCAACGACGATGGCCGAGCCTATCAGCATGAAGCGATCGGGCATTTCGCCGATCAACAGGATGCCGAGCGCGATGGCCCAGAGCAGGCTCGTATAGCGGAAAGGCGCGATGAAGGAGATCTCGCCGGTGCGCATCGCCATGATGATCGTCTGATAGCCGGCGAAGAGCATGACTGAACCAAAGGCCATGATCAGGAAATGGTTGGTCGAAACCGGCTTCCAGGTGCCGGTGGCGCCGATCATCAAGGCACCAACGACCGTGATCGAAATCGCCGCGATCAGCGAGATCATCAGTGATGGGACTGCGGGATTGATCTTCTTGGTGGCAAGATCGCGGGTTGCGGCGCCAACAACAGAGCCGACGACGAGGAGCGAGGCGGAGGAGAAGCCTTCCGCGCCGGGCCGGATGATGACCATCACCCCCAGGAAGCCGACAAGGATCGCGAGCCAGCGACGCCAGCCGACCTGCTCGTGAAGAAACAGCGCGGCACCCATGGTGACGGCGAGCGGCAGGGCCTGCAGGATTGCTGCGGCATTCGGCAGAGGTATCATCGACAGCGCATACACATAGGTGACGGCGCCGACGATTTCGCCCGCCGTCCTGAGGATGATCCATCGGTCGAGCAGCAGGGAAACCGGCCGGAGCGCCCCCATGCGCCAGGCAACGGCAAGGATCAAGGTCGAGGTCATCACGCCTCGGACGAACATGATCTGGCCAGTTGTGAGATCACCGGTCACCAGCTTGATCATGGCGTCGTTGAAGTTGAAGCTGGCCATGGCGAGCGACATCAGCAGCGCGCCCTTGAGGTTGTTGTTCAGCGCCATGCAGGAAGACTCCGGGAAGCCGGTCTATAGACAAGGCTGATCTGTTGTACAACTGTCTAATTTGCCGACCACGCAACCTCCGCTTCATGGCAGATGGCGGGATGATCGGAGTATGGCCAGGTTTGGAGGATCAAGCGGCGCGGAGGTCATCAGAGTGTTGTGTGTCGTCACCGTCGACATAGAGGCAGTTCTTGCCGGATGCCTTTGCGTGATAGAGCGCCCTATCGGCCCGATCGATAAGGTCGGTACCGGCTTCCTCAGGGTCCGTGCCGTGGGCAATGCCGATCGAGCAGGAAATAAGAGTTGGTCCGGCCGGCAGCGGGTAGGGCACGGCGATTTCGTCCAGGATGCGCTTGCCCATCACTTTGAGATCCTCGGCGATGATCGGCGCGGTGAGGAGTACGGCAAATTCGTCGCCGCCTAGACGGGCGACCCTGTCACCATCGCGGACACAGGTCTTCAGCCGGCCGGCGACCTGCTGCAGCAGGACGTCGCCTGCTCCATGGCCCATCGTGTCATTGACTGCCTTGAAACCGTCGAGGTCGATATACATGACGGAGATTGCGGCATCGCCCGGCTGCATCTTGCGGACCGCATTGTCGACATCGGCGAAGAAGAGCGCACGATTGGCGAGATTGGTCAGCGGGTCGCGGAACGCCCGCTTTTCTCGATCGCTGATGATCTGCGCCGACATGATCGCGTGGCGGAGGATGAAGGCACCGAGGACAGTGAGCGCGCCCAAGAAAATGGCGATAAAGGGAAGCGCAATCTGTAGCAGGTTGTCGCCCGGCCGGTTGGGGTCCCAGGCGATTTGCGAAACCGTGCGCCCCTGACCATCCTTGATCGAGAAGGTGGAGCGCGTGTCGGAGACATCCTTGTGGGAATGGGTCAGCCGCAGATTTGCGAGTTCATAGTCCCGGCTGATCGACTGAAGCAGCGAGCCATCCACCAATTGTACGAAGAGAAGTGAATAACCCGTCGGCGGGCGCGTCTTATCTTCCCAGGACTTGACCGACGCAATTGCAATGATTGCCGCCGAATTGCCGTAGGGCACGACGCCGGAATAGAACTTGTCTGCCGGTAGATTCTTCCACTCCGCATGCGCCTCCCGGAAGCCCTGGGGGAAGAAGCGTGCCGGATCTTCCTGGCCGTCGACGCCGCCGATGCGCGAATAGACTGCCTTGCCATCGGGATCGAGTGCAAAAGACATCGCTGAGCCAAAGTTTTTCTCGGGGCTGATGCCGATATTGTCGATCAACCATGCGCGGTCGGGCTTATCGACGACTGCCGCGACAGCCTCGTCCCAATGGCCGTAATCTGCGGCATTAACGCCGAGCCGCTCCGCGTAGAGGTGGAAGGCGCGGGTAACGAGGCGTGTCTGCTGAGCAATGGCGACGTCGGTCTGATAATCGGCGATCCAGATAATGCCGCCGACCGCGGAAAGGAGAAGGCCAATCACCAGCCCGGCGAGCGGCAATATGACCCTGCGCATGAAGGCTTGGCTGGCATCGGCCGAAAGATAGTTCATCCAAAGATCCCCTGACAACGGGAACCTAACGCAAGGTAATTCAGATTTTGCTTATTCAAGTGGTGAATAATATGTGAAGGCTGGCGACTCACTCCACGGGTTCTGCGGGCCTTTGCTCGCCGAACAGGACGTAGCTCTCAGGCTGGTTCGGATCCTCTTCCTGGCCTTCAGGCACCTGCTGCGTCGGATCGATCTCGTATCGCCTGAGCACGAAGGTGCCTTGGTCGAACTGCCATTCACCCGCGGACCAGCTGTCGCCGATGCCCCGCCATTTCGCCGTTGCCGTGATGGTCTTCGAGGCGTCATCGAACTCGCTGTTGACCATCTGTGTGCTGGTTACATAGCCGGTGACTTTCGGGGGCGCTTTGAGCTTGGAAAAGTATTCGTCGGCATAGTCATAGTCGGCAGTGGGTTCGGCAAAGGTCAGCAACTCCCAGCCACCCTCATCCTTGTCGTCATTGCGCAAAAGATAGACCGCGCTGAAATTGTAGGCGGCGGCATAGCAGGAAAGCTGGACCAGCGTGCGCTTGTAGTCCGGCGAGTCCTGATCCTGCCCCTTGGTGCGAAAGGTCAGGTGGAAGACATTGTTGTCGCCCTCCGGTACGCCCTTCTCGTCATATTTGAACTCGCATTGCTTGCCCATGATGGGCTCAGCGAATTTGCGTGCCGCGAGAATATCGGCGGCGTCGGTCACCTCATCGGCCAGCACCGATGCCGGGATCAGCAACAGCCCCGCCAGGATCGGAAAGAGAGCGCGGCGCATCAGCCCCCCGTCAGGCTCATATGTCGGGCAACGGCCGGCCGATTGTGGTCGCGGTCGATAATGAAGTCGTGGCCCTTCGGCTTGCGGCTGATGGCTTCGTCGATGGCGTGCTTGAGCACCGCATCGTCATCGGTCGTACGCATCAGGTCGCGGAATTCGGCGGCGTCGTTCTGGCCGAGGCACATATAGAGCGTGCCGGTGCAGGTGAGGCGGACGCGGTTGCAGCTTTCGCAGAAATTGTGGGTGAGCGGCGTGATGAAGCCCAGCCGGCCGCCGGTCTCCTCGACGGTGACATAGCGCGCGGGGCCGCCGGTGCGATAGTCGTTCTCGGTCAGCGTGAACTGTTCTTCCAGGTTTTTCCGCAGTTCCGAGAGCGGCAGATACTGGTCGGTCCGGTCTTCGTCGATCTCGCCCATCGGCATGGTTTCGATGACGGTCATGTCCATGCCGCGACTGTGTGCCCAGCGCATGATCTCTGGAATTTCATGGTCGTTGAAGCCTTTGAGCGCCACGGCATTGAGTTTGACGTGAATGCCGGCCTTCTGCGCCACTTCGATGCCTGACAGCACTTTGGAGAGATCGCCGATGCGGGTGATTTCGCGGAATTTCTGCGGGTCGAGCGTGTCGACGGACACGTTGATGCGCTTGACGCCATTGTCGGCAAGCTCAGCCGCGTAGCGGGACAGTTGCGAGCCGTTGGTGGTGAGCGTCAATTCGTCGAGTTCGCCGTGCTGGACTTTACGGCCCAGCGCGCGGACAAGATACATGATGTTGTGGCGCACAAGAGGTTCGCCGCCGGTGAGGCGGATCTTGCGGACGCCTTTCTCGATGAAGGCGGAACAGAGGCGTTCGAGTTCCTCGAGTGTGAGCAGGTCCTTCTTTGGCAGGAAGGTCATGTGCTCGGCCATGCAATAGGTGCAGCGGAAATCGCAGCGGTCGGTCACTGAGACACGCAGGTAGCTCACCATACGACCGAAGGGGTCGATCATGGGCGCTGCGGCACCGGAACTTTTGAGATGGCCTGAGAAAATGTTCATCACTGCTCCCGAGCGGTATTTCGGACCGGCCGCGTGTTTCCGTCAACCCCTATATAGGGCCGTGATAGCCGAGATTGAAGCAGATTTGTCTTGCGGATGCGACAGGGGCCGTCTAGGGCGAGGAAAAAGGGTAGGGACATGAGCGATTTCTGGCCGACTGAAATCAAGGTTGCCAAGGACCGGCAGAGGCTGACGGTCGTCTTCAACGACGACGCGGCCTATGAACTGTCGGCAGAGATGCTCAGGGTCCTGTCGCCCTCCGCCGAGGTCAAGGGGCATGGGCCGGGGCAGGAGGTGACAGTGCCCGGCAAGCGCAATGTCGCGATCATCTCGGTGCAGCCGACGGGAAACTATGCCATCCGGATAGGTTTCGACGACGGCCATGATACCGGGATCTTCACCTGGCCCTATTTGCGCGAGCTCGGAACACGCGGCGTCGAGCTTTTCGCGGACTACGAGCGTGCATTGGCTGAGAAGGGCATGAGCCGGGATGTGAGTGCCAAGCCGCGCTGACAGGGATCTGGGTCAGAACTCGTGGGAGATGGTGACGCCGACGCTCGAATTGACGCGGGAAAAGCTGACTTCCATCTGGCCCTGTGTCCAGGTGACGACCTCACCGAAATCATGGCTGAAAACGTCGCTGGGAGTTCCGAAAGCCTGCCTAAGGCCATCAAGAAGTCCCTCGGGCTCGCCAGTGGCGTAGGAGCAGGCCCTATGCCGGCTCTCGCCAACCGCGATCCAGAAGGAAAGCATGCCGTCCGCCTCACTCTCGCTACGCCGCCAGACCAGGACGTCGACCGTGCCGTCGTTCGCATCGAGAAAGCCTTCGCGCCAGCTTTTCTCGTCACCGCCTCTCCGCCAGCCGAAGGCATCGCCCTTCCTTTCCGCTTCGGCCATGGTGGTGGAGCGGCAGAAGTCGAGAAGCTGGGCCACGTTGAGCATCGGCGGAGGCGCGGCCATCGCGACGATGTCGGACAGTGCCATGAGCAGGGCTGCAAGCGCGATTTTCCGCGCTTGATCGATCAGCATTCGAAGCCGAAATTCTGGCGATACCATTCGAGTTCGTTCCTCGGGCCGCGCAGCAGGATCGGGCAGGCCGTCGCATTGCCGATCATCTTGCCGTTCTCGATATACATCCAGTCAAAGATATCGCTCTTGCTGAATGTGATCTCCTGGCCCTCGCGCACATTCCTGGCAATGCCGGGCTGGTTGGCGATGGTGCCGCGGAAGCTGTCCTTGTTGCGCTGTAGACTGCCAAGCCAGAAGTATTCGACATTTTCGACACTCTTGAGCCCAGTGAGCGCGAAGCCGTTGCCATCATCGACGATGCCAATCTTGACGCTGTAATGTTCGGTTCCCGCGGGCGGGCTGTCGAACTTGGCGAGGAAGTCGTCGAGGCTGGACTGGGCCTTGGCTGCGGCAGCGGCCATCTCCGGATCATTGAGCGGGATGAACTTGAGGTTTGCCGGCTCTTCGGCGCGGGCGACGGTGAGGCACGCCGCAAGAATCAAAGCGACAGATAGAAAAATTCCAAAAAATTTACGTATATTCACGAAAATGCCCTCGCAATCATCAAATCCTGACAAAAGGGACGGATGATTGGCGGGTTTTATTCCGCGTCGCCGCGATCCTCCGCCAGCAGCACTTCGATGATCTTCTCCATCTGGTCGGCGACCATGAGGCAGCGCTCTTCGCTCGATGTGGCCATGACCGTGTCGATCAAGGTGGTCTGGATCTTCATCGCCTGTTCGGTGACGGCCTTGCCTTCGTCCGTCAGGTGCAGGCGGAGAACACGCTTGTCGCGAGCGTCGGCGCGCCGTTCGATCAGGCCGCGCTTCTCGAGCTGCGGCAGAAGCATCGACATGTTGGAGCGGCCGACGAGGAGTTTGCGGGCCAGTTCCTGCTGCGAAATTCCCTCGCGCCGGTAGAGATTGATCATGATATCCAGATGCGGCGGCTTGATCTCGAGATGGGCCATGTTGCGGGCAAGCGTGAGCTGCATCAGCTGGCAGGCACGGGCTACGGCGATCCATGTCCGAAATCGTGGATGGTCCCATGGCAGGACTTGATTTTTGTTCATAGTTGTACTTTATTGTTCATGCTTGAACTTAACAAGAGCATAACCATGTCATCTTACCTGCACAAGGTCGCCGGGCAAGCGATCAATCTGACCGGTGTCGTCTCGATGCGGCTCGCCGGCCGCATCGCATTTAGGTTGTTCTCGTCGACCGGACCCGCCGAGCCGAAGAACGACAAGCAGCGCAAGCTGCTTGCCATGTCGCGCGTATCGATGCGCGAGGCCGAGAGCTTGATGCTGCCGATCCATGCGGGCATGGTCGCGGCACATCGCTTTCCGCCGATTGGCGAGCCGAATGGCAAGATCCACCTCGTCGTCCACGGCTGGGGCTCGCGCATCGACTATATGCAAGGGCTGATACGGGGGTTGCGGCAGACCGGCGCGACCGTGGTCGGCCTCGACCTGCCGGGTCATGGTGGGTCGACCGGACGTTATCTGACGGTGCCGCTGGCGATCGAGGCGATCGACGCGGCATGGCGGCAATTCGGGCCGTTCGATGCCGTGGTCGGTCACTCCTTCGGTGGCTTCGTGTCGGCCATGTCGGCTGCTGGTCCTGAAGACTGGATGCGACGTCGGACGCCGGACAAGTTGGTGCTGATCGGCTCGCCCGTCGCGGCCGAGCATGTCTTCTCGCAATTCTCCGGCCATATGGGTTTCACGCGCAAGGTCAGTCGCGCGATGGACGAAGAGGTGCAGCGCATTGCCGGGCAGCCGATCGCATTCTTCTCGGCTGGGCGGATGCTTGTCGGCAAGCCGGATCTTCCGGTGTTGGTGCTGCATGCCGAGGATGACAAGGAAGTGTCGGCCCGGGCGGCACGGCTCTATGCCGAGGCGGGGCCGCAGGTGCGGGTCGAATGGCTGAACGGCCTGGGGCATCGCCGCATCGTCAATTCACCACAAACGATCGATGCCATCACGAAGTTTCTCGTTTAATTGTCATGGTTTGCGAGTATAGGCGGGTCTCGTCACGGAGTTCGCCATGCGCAAGATCGAGACAGTCGAGGAACTGAACGCCCTCTACGGCGTGCCCGGTGAGGCATCCATCATCAAGGTGACGCCGTTTCTGACGCCCGAATACCGGCGCATGATCGAGGCATCGCCCTTCGTGGCGCTTGCCACGGTCGGTCCTGAAGGGCTCGACTGTTCGCCACGCGGCGATGCCGGCCGGATCGTCCATATCGGGGACGAGCGGACGCTGATGATGCCCGACTGGCGCGGCAACAACCGCGTCGACTCGATCTCCAACATCGTGCGCGACCCGCGGGTGGCGCTGATGTTTCTGATCCCTGGCTCCAACACTGCAATGCGGATCAACGGCCGCGCCGTCGTCGCCATCGAACCCTCCTTGCTCGACCGCTTCGAAATGGATGGCAAGCATCCGCGCTCGGTGATCGTGATCACCATCGATGAAGTCTATTCGCAATGCGCCCGTGCGCTGATACGTGCGGACCTGTGGAATCCCGAGAAATACGCCGATCCGAAGACATTGCCGTCTGTCGGCGACATGCTGAAGGGCGTGAAGGACGGCTTCGACGGCGCGGCCTATGATCGCGAGTGGCCGGGGCGTGCCGCCAAGACCATGTGGTGACCTACGCCTCTTAAGGCTATCAGTAGTATTAATTGGGCGGCACTTTCAAAAAGTGCTTGAATAGACATCGTCTTTCGGGCGTTACCCGTGGGAGCAAGGGGTGGCTGCCATGAAAAGTTTTGTCTGGGGATTCGTGTTTGCGGTTGCTGCTGCCAGCGCGCAGGCCAAGGATCTGAGCCTAGCCGAGAAGATCGACATACTCGTGAAGTCCTATCCGGGCGTGTTGAACGGAGGCTCGGAAAAGGGTGTGGGGTTTGTCGAGCACGCCCAGATCCTGCCGGTCGACGACGGCGTCACGCGCGATCATTTCCAGATGCTCGAAAACGGCGATATCGAGGATAGCCTGCAGCAGATCTATCCGTACGGTCCGTGCGAAACGAAGCCTGCCGTGAATTTCGATCCGGGCCGCATTCGGTCCGAGCCGCTGATGAAGCTGATATATGGCCAGTCGAAGAAAGAGGTCGCGCGCAATCTCGTGCCGGTGAAGTGGTTCGGCGAGACCTTGCAGGTGACCAAGGTCAACGGCGTCAACAAGGCGCTGGAGGCCGTGCGGGATGAACTTGTGTCGCGCACTGACCTGAGGAAATTTCTCACGCCATCCGCAGGTGTTTTCAACTGGCGCAAGGTGGCGGGCCAAGCGAACCTTTCGGTGCACAGTTTCGGTGCGGCGGTCGACCTCAACACCAAGTTTGCCGACTACTGGGTCTGGTCGGGCGGAAAGCCGGGCCGTGTGCCGGTCTACAAGAACAAGTTTCCGATGGAAATCGTCGAAATCTTCGAGAAACATGGTTTCATATGGGGCGGGCGCTGGTATCACTACGATACGATGCATTTCGAATACCGGCCGGAACTCCTTGAAATCGCAAAGCGCTCTGGAGTCTCGGCCTGCAAGTGACAGGTTGGTCCCATGAAGAAGCTTTATATCGCCGGCCCGGAGGTGTTTCTGCCCAACGGCCGCGAACAGATGGCTCGCAAGGCGGCGCTGGTCCGGCAATATGGCTTCCAACCTCTGTGTCCCGGCGATCTCGATATTCCGCCACAGAAGACCAAGAAAGCCTTCGGACTTGCCATTTCGAAGGTCAATGAGGGCATGATGAACGATGCCGACGGCATCATCGCCAATCTCACGCCCTTCCGCGGCGAATGGGCTGATGTCGGCACCGTGTTCGAACTCGGCTATATGTGCGCCCGCGACAAGCTGGTCGCCGCCTATTCGAATGCCGCCGACGATCATTACCAGCGGCTGCTACGTTACTATGACAATGACGTCACCGAAGGATCCGACGGCTACAAGCGCGGCCCGGATGGCCTTTCGCTCGAAGATTTCGAGATGGCCGACAACCTGATGCTCGACGGCGGCGTCGAGCGCCGGCGCGGCATCGTTGCCACGCATAACGCCGCCAAGGCCGAGCTCTATACCGATCTCACAGCCTTCGAAGCCTGCCTCAAGCATCTCGCAGCATTCCCCGATTTGCGGGACGGAGGTCTTCGGCCCGACGAACTCGACGCCAGCAACGACGACTGAGCGGGTCAATTGCCGGCTTGTGGATTGCGGCCTGATCAGGCAAAAGGTGCCACCCGTCGTTGCCAAGGAGAAGAGATGCGACTGCCCGGCTTCCTGTGCATCGGAGCGCAGAAATCAGCGACCAAGTGGTTCTACGAGATGCTGCGGCAGCATCCCAAGGTGTGGATGTCGCCACTCAAGGAATTGCATTACTTCGACCGCTTCATGGACGATAGCCGCGAAACCCGCTGGCGCCATAACATGCTCGCCGAAAAGAACCGGACTTCGCCACCCTGGGATGCGGATCTCGATCAGTGGACCGCCTATATGGACCGCATTTCGGCTTATGAGGAGGTCTCGCTTGATTGGTACCGGGATGTGTTTTCCTGGCCAGCCGCCGACGACGTCGTGACGGGTGACATCACGCCCGCCTATATGGAAGTGCCGGAAAGCGCTGTTATCCATGCACGCGAGTTGCTTGGCGACATCAAGATCATGCTGATCGTGCGGCGTCCGCTCGATCGAGAACTTTCGCAGCTCAGGATGTGGCGGACGAAGAAAGACAGCGGCGTGCCGGAGCCGCAGACCGAAGCCGAATGGATGCATCTTTACGATGTCATGCTGGCTCGGGAGACGCGGGGCGCCTATTCAAGAGGCATCCCCTTGTGGTTGAAATACTTTTCCGAAAAGAACTTCTTCGCAATGCCCTTTGCCAATGTGCGCGAGCGGCCGCTGATGCTGATGAAGGAGGTGGAAGATTTTCTCGAGATCCCGAATTTCGGCCTCTACCGCATGCTGAACAAACAGATCCACAAATCGAAGGAGGCCGTCATCCCGCAAAGCGTAATTGACCGGGCGAGCGAGCGGGTGGCGAACGAGAACGAGTTCCTCAAGAGCCATTTCGGGCGAGAGTTTTACGCGCGCACGAAGTAGCGCCCCGCTCGGTACGGGCGCTCATGCGATGCCGCGCCAATAGTCGGCAGGCTTGCCGATATGCTCCAGAAACTTCAGCGCATCCGGCCGGATCAGCCCCTTGATCTTCTCGCGAAGCACCGGGTCCCATTCCGGTGCGGGAACTTCCTTCTTCTTTCCTGAATCCGCTGCGTTGGCATGGACGAACTGGCCGCCATCGAGAAGCCGGTCGATCGCCGGAGAGCGAGCATCGACACCGAGAAAGTCGAGGATCGTCCTGAGGGACGCTGCCGGATCCGCGATCATGTCTTCGAAGGTGAGGCACAGAATCTTGTCGTCACCGAACAGCCGCCGGTAGGGTTCGAGCTTTTCCCAGTAGAGCGAGCACTCGAAGATGCGGCGGCGCTCGGCCTCGTGGTCGAAGAAGTCGTTGAACTCGCCGTCATAGTCCGGGCGGATGCCCTTGTAGTGACGCCAGTGGGAGACGATGCGCGCCATCGGGTCGCGCGCGAGGAACAGGAATTTGGGATCGGGGATGTAGTGGCGGATCATTTGCGCCGCGCCATGGAACAGCGCGTCCCCGCCGGTATAGAGGACACTCGCCTCCATACGCACCGGCAGATG
Organism: Rhizobium sp. SRI_017; assembly: GCF_057586295.1. Taxonomy (NCBI): domain Bacteria; kingdom Pseudomonadati; phylum Pseudomonadota; class Alphaproteobacteria; order Hyphomicrobiales; family Rhizobiaceae; genus Rhizobium; species Rhizobium sp. SRI_017. The sequence continues at coordinate 317,807 of NZ_JBYCZP010000003.1, forward strand.
CCGGCCCGCCTCGAAGAGGGACAGATACCAGTCCCATCCCTTGTAATATTGCGCGCCGAAGAATTTCGGCTCCTTGGGCTGGCTGCCGTGGATCTCCGGGTGTTCGCGCAAGGTTCGGAACAGGGTGGTGGTACCGCATTTGGCAGCACCGATGAGAAATGCGTTGGGTAGCGCGTCCTCTCGCCCCGCGAAGCGCTCGGCATGGCGGCCGAAGAGGCCGTCCAGATAGTCGCTCGTCGCCGGTCCGTAGAAGTCGAAATCCGGGTCTTTCCGACGCGGGGCGTCGTTGTCGACGGCCTTGGCGGCCTTGCGAATTTCGTGCTTCGTACGCTTGTCTTCTCCTGCCATAGAGCCTCTCAAGCCTTGATCGACGCGATGCGACGGGGCGTTCCCGTCGGCCCCTCTATCTGGAAAACCCATGGAAAAGCAAGCGGTTTGACATCCGCTTACCCACATCTATAAGTCTTGCCGGACGCGCGATCTCGCCGGGATGTTCGGCACGCGATCGCATGGAAGGACGAGGAATGACGAAGGGTGCGTTCTCATATGGCTTCGACGATGTGAAGGCATCGCACGACATGCTCGGCTATGTCGTCGACCTCTATCTGCCCGAGCGCGCCGCCCATCGCGTGGCCGTGCGGGAGTTCGCAGAGGGACGTTACTACGAGCCGTTCACCCATTTCGCCTTCCAGACGATTCTCGAAGCCAAGGGCGGTCGCAATGTCGTCCATGCCGGCGCCTTCTTCGGCGACATGCTGCACACGCTGTCGAAATCTGCCGCGCGCGTCTATGCCTTCGAGCCGGTGCTGGAGAACTTCGTCTTCGCCAAGAAGAATGCAGAACGGCTGGGCCTCGACAACGTCGTTCTCGTCAATGCGGGGCTGGGCGAGGAGGACGGGCTCCTGCCCATCCGGACGACCGACAAGCAGGGCCGGTTCATCGGCGGCGGGTCGACCTTCAATACGGGCCCGCGCACAGAACAGCATGTCTATGAGACGGCGCCGGTCTTTCGCATCGACAGCCTGCCGGTGACGGATGTGGCCCTTATCGAACTCGACGTCGAGGGCTTCGAATTGCCGGCACTCAGGGGAGCCCAGGCGACGATCGAACGTGACAGGCCGGTGATCCTCATTGAGGACAACAAGGAGAACTGCGCCGATTTCCTGGTATCGCTCGGCTATCAATTCTGTTTTGCGACCAAGGGCTTGAGTTTCTGGGGCGTGAAGGAAGATGCGGCGTTGCTGGGTGGCCTCAAGGCCAGTGCGGTGGAACAGGGCGTGCTCGAGAGCTGAGGGCAGGGGATGGCAACCGGCAAAGAGGCGACCTGGGGCGTTTGCGCCACGGTAAACGAGCGACCGGAGGTGCTCGAGGCTTTCGTCGCGCACTATAGTGCGATCGGCGCGAGCGAGATTTTCCTGTTCCTTGACCAGCCTGACGAAAGTCTGATGGCAACGCTTGCACGGCGTGATGGCGTCAGGTGCCTGGCGTCCATCGTCCTGCCCGACGTCCAGGGCAAGCCGGCGCCGCACGAGGACCGGCAGAAGAATAACTTTCGCCACGCGCTCACCCTCGCGACATCGGACTGGCTGGGGCATGTTGACGCTGACGAGCTGTTGGCGCCGATTGGGGAGCAGTCTTCGTTCGCGGATTTTCTCGCTGGCATCGCGTCTCACTACAAGTCGGTGAAGATCGCTCCCGCGGAAGCGGTATTCGGACCCGGCGACGCGATCGATCGATCCTGGGGTGCGACCCATGCCCGGCTGTCGACCCGCGCGATCGCGATCGAAAAGCCCGTGCCTGTCGCGGCGGCGCCTGAGAAGCGCAAGAGCGGGTTGATCGAACGGATGATGCAGCGCCTGCAAGCCCAACCGGAGCCGCCGGCCAAGACCAAGCGGCCGCAGGCAGCCAAGCCGATCGACAAGCAGGTTTTGATCCGGGACGTCTATGGCGCTCTTGCCCGCAAGTTTCTTCAGAACGGGTTGAGCGGCCATTTTGCCGGCAAAAGCTTTTTGAGGTGCGGGGAAGCCTTCTCAGAGATCACGCTGCATAAGGCGACACCGGTTTCGGGTGACATCCTCACGCTCGAAGGCGAGCGTTTCGCGATCGTGCATTACGATGCGCTGAGCTACGATGACTGGTTCGCGAAATGGCGGCGCCGGGCGGAAAAGCGCGTCAACATGGTGATGATGTCGGATCGCCGGGTGGCCATGCTTGACGAATTCAGGACCTTTCAGGGTGACGAGAAGCGGCTGCGGGAACTCTTCGACGCGCTCAATGTCGTTGATGCGCGGCAACTCGGGCTGCTCGCCGGCGCGGGTCTTGCCTTCCGGATCAGCGGCATCGGCACGGTCGCGGCGCGGATCGACTTGTTGGCGAAGGGAGAAGTCCAAGCGGCTGACGACAAGGGCGAACCCAAGGCGCCGAGCCGTGCCTGGGACGGCCGGTATCATCGCGCGGTCGACAACATCGACAGCACGGTGATCGCAGAGATGCGCGACAGTATTTTGCGTTCGGACTTCGCGGCCTATCGCAAGGCATTCGCCCGGATCGGGGTCGACCGGTTCACCGACCGGCGCAAGCTGTTTGAGCCGAGCGCTACCACCGACATCGACAATGTGTTGTTCATCGCCGGCGTTCATCGCAGCGGAACGACGCTGCTCGAATCCCTGATCCAGGAGCGCTATGACGTTCGGGTGCTGCGCGCGCCGGTGCCGGAGAATGAAGGCCAGTTCCTGCAGGATGTGATGCGGGACGAGGTCGTGTATGGTGGGCCGGGCATGTTCGCCTTCTTCGATCAGAGCAGGCTGGAGCCGGTCACGGATGTGGCAGAGGCCGCGGAAAAGCGCGCGCGCCTGCTTCGCGCCTGGGACCGCTGGACGCTGGGCGATTCCAGGACTTTGCTGGAGAAGACCCCCGCAAATATCGTGCGCATGCCTTATCTCAGGAGCGTCTTTCCGGGATCACGCTTCGTCGTGCTGGTTCGCGACCCGCGGGCGGTGGTTCTCTCCGTCAAGAAATGGAACCCAAGCCCGAACGAACTCCTGTTCATGAACTGGTGCTCTGCCTATGCGTCTGCGCTGCATGATGTGGCGGATGATTGCCTGTTCGTGCGCTACGAGGATCTCTGCGAGGATCCGGCGCGTGAACTCGATCGCATCGGCAGGTTTGCCGGTCTTGATGAACGCGCCGAGCGCGCGGTGCAGCAAATGCGCTTCGAGGAGGTGAAAAACTCCAACGATCGCTATATCCTGCAATTTCCCAAGCTGCCCTTGGCACTCCGCCAGCGGCTCGTTTTCCGTCCGTGGGAGATATTCGGCTACGATATGGACGGTGCTTTTGAAGAAACGTGATGTTTTCAAAGCAGAAAAGCCGGCCTTGGGCCGGCTTTTCTAGTTTTGAAACATGGTCGTCTTAGTCGCGGACGATGACGCGGGTGCCGATCTTAACATGAGCATAGAGATGTTCGACATCTTCATTCGCCATGCGGAAGCAACCGGAAGAAGCAGCCTTGCCAATCGAGTCCGGCTTGTTGGTGCCGTGGATACGGAACTGGCTTGAGCCGAGATACATGGCACGGGCGCCGAGCGGGTTGTCGAGGCCGCCTTCCATTTTGGCCGGCAGGATGTGGCCCTTCTTGGCTTCGCGGACGCGCATTTCTTCCGGGGGCGTCCAGGTCGGCCATTCGGTCTTGGCGGTCACGACTTCTTCACCGGTCCAGCCGAAGCCTTCCTTGCCGATCGCGATGCCGTAGCGCATGGCGACGCCCTTGGAGATGACGTGGTAGAGGCGGCGGTCCGAATTGTCGATGACGATGGTGCCGACCGGAACGCTTGCGTCGAACTTGACCAGCTTGCGAGCGATGGGCGAGGTGTTGATCGTCTTCTTCTTGGCCTTGACCGGCTTGTCGTCGGAAAGAACCGACAGCCAACCAGCCTGATCCGAAAGAGCGGCGACTTCAACCTGCTTTTCGGCGTTCTTGAATAGGAAGCCTGCATTGGCGGGAGCAGCGAGCATCAGGGTGGCGAAAGCGGCTGCGGCGATTGCGATCATCTTGTTCATGGCAGTATCTCCGTTCGGTATGTGGGAGGCTGCCTCATTTGCCCTGCGGCGCCTCACCCGTTGTTCATGAGCTTGTTCTAGAACGCCGGGGTGAGGGCCGCTGTTTCTTTGGTAACAAGGTAAATATTTCTGAAACTTTTAGCGGAATTGTAGGTTTGTTACGTCCCACGAAGTGGCCAAACCATTGAATATGTTCAACGTGCAGTGGCCGCATGGTTAATGCGGCTGCGCATAGGAACAGTGCTGGAGATGGTGGAGACGCTATGCCGAGACGTGGTTGGGGCTACTTTTTGTAGAGCAACCAGCTCTTGGAGGCTTCTTTCTTCATGCCGTCTTCGAAATGCATCGAGCGATTGCGGCCGGTGGTCTTGGCGCAATAGAGTGCAACATCCGACTTGAAGTAGAGATCCTGAGCATCTTCAGTCTGGTCGGCCATGCACAGGCCGAGCGAGAGCGTAACCGGGCCATAGTTGACGCCGGTACGGGAATTCTTGAACGGGGTCGCTTCGAGTGCCTTGCGAATGCGCTCGCAGACGACAAACGCGTCATCGGCAGTGGTGAGGTCGAGGATGATGGCGAATTCCTCGCCGCCGGTGCGAGCGACGAAGGCGTCCTTGCGGACGCTGCTCTTGATGATATTGGCGACTGTGGCCAGGATCTTGTCACCCACCGGGTGGCCGAACGTGTCGTTGATCCGCTTGAAATGGTCGATGTCGCAGACGATGAGGGCCGTCGTGCCGCGACCGCGCTGGCTGTCATAGACAGCGGCGAGGCGATCGTCGAAGGCCCGGCGATTGTTGAGCCGGGTCAGCGAGTCAGTGTTGGCGATGCGCTTGTATTCGTCGAGTTCCTTGCGGATGTCTTCCATCTCGCGCGACTTGGCTTCGACGCCTTCAACCGTCACCTTGCCATGGGCCATGGTTGTGCCAGTGGCTTCTGAGAGCACGCCGATCGCGTTGCGCAGCAGGTCGACGCTCGCCGCACTCTTGGAGGTTATCCGCGAGTGCGTGTCCTCGAGTACCTTGTTGTAGGTTTCTAGCGCGCTCTGCTCTTCCTTGAGGAGCGAGAGAAGATCCTCCAGCTCGTCGACAATGCGGCCATGCGCGCCCTCGACGGCCTTCGCCTGGTGCTGGCCGAAATACTGCGCGCCGATGGCGTCCAGTTCTTCCTGAGTCGCGCGCGAGCCGAGAGAGGCGAGGTCTTTGGTGAGCCGGGGATTGGAGCCGATATAGGCTTCGTAGAAAAGTTCATAATTGCGGGGGATCGGGGCGACGCCCATTTGGCGCATGGCATAGGATACTTGTGCGGCGATATCCGGCACCTGTACCTTTGGCTGCACCACGTTCATCCGAAACTCCTGCGTCCCCGCTTTACCTCTATCTTTCTAGGCGCGAAGTGTTGGAAATCGGTTAACTTCCGACTGTCAGCACCCGGAGAATACTAGGAAATTTCTACTCTTTGCGATTGTCCCGGAGGGTGTTTACTCGAGATTCAACTCCTTGAAGAAGTCGTTGCCCTTGTCGTCGACGACGATGAAGGCCGGGAAGTCCTCAACTTCGATGCGCCAGATCGCTTCCATGCCCAGTTCGGCATATTCGACGACCTCGACTCGTCTGATGCAATCCTGGGCGAGACGGGCGGCGGGCCCACCGATCGAGCCGAGATAGAAGCCACCATGTTTGGCGCAGGCATCGCGCACCTGCTTCGAGCGGTTGCCCTTGGCCAGCATGACCATCGAGCCGCCGAACGATTGGAACTGGTCGACATAGGAATCCATGCGACCGGCGGTGGTCGGACCGAACGAGCCCGAGGCATAGCCCGCGGGCGTCTTGGCAGGGCCGGCGTAGTAGATCGGATGATTCTTGAAGTATTCGGGCATGCCGAGGCCCTCTTCGAGCCGCGCGCGGATCTTGGCATGCGCCAGATCGCGCGCGACGATGATCGAGCCGGTCAGGGAGAGGCGGGTCTTGACGGGATGCCTGGAGAGTTCGGCAAGAATCTCCGGCATCGCGCGATTGAGATCGATGCGGACAACACCGTCATTGAGGTGACTATCCTCAACTTCGGGCAGATATTTCGACGGATTGGTTTCCAGCGCCTCGAGGAAGATGCCGTCCTTCGTGATCTTGCCCTTGGCCTGCCGGTCGGCGGAACAGCTGACGCCGAGTCCGATTGGCAGCGAGGCGCCATGGCGGGGCAGGCGGATGACACGCACGTCATGACAGAAATACTTGCCGCCGAACTGCGCGCCGACGCCCATCGACTGCGTCGCCTTGTGTATTTCCTTCTCCATCTCGAGATCGCGGAAGGCATGGCCGGATTCCGAGCCTGATGTCGGCAGGTCATCGAGATATTTCGTCGAGGCGAGCTTCACCGTCTTCAGCGTCATCTCGGCCGAGGTGCCGCCGATCACCACGACGAGGTGGTAGGGAGGGCAGGCCGCGGTGCCGAGCGTCAGGATCTTCTCCTTGATGAAGGCGACCATGCGGTCATGGGTGAGCAGGGACGGGGTGCCCTGGTAGAGATAGGTCTTGTTGGCCGAGCCGCCGCCCTTGGCGACAAACAGGAAATCGTATTCGTCGGTGCCTTCCTCATAGATGTCGATCTGGGCTGGCAGATTGGTCTTGGTGTTCTTCTCCTCGAACATCGAGATGGGTGCCAGCTGCGAATAACGCAGGTTCTTCTTCAAATACGCGTCCATCACGCCCGCGGCGATCGCTTCATAATCCCCGCCCTCGGTCCAGACGCGGCGGCCCTTCTTGGCCATCACGATCGCGGTGCCGGTATCCTGGCACATGGGCAGCACGCCGCCAGCGGCAATATTGGCGTTCTTGAGCAGGTCATAGGCGACGAAGCGATCGTTGCTGGTTGCTTCCGGGTCGTCGAGGATCGAGGCCAACTGCTTCAGATGCGCAGGGCGCAGGAGATGGTTGATGTCGGCAAAGGCGGCCTCGGCGAGAAGCTTCAGGCCTTCGGGCTCTACCGTCAGGATTTCCTGGCCTTTGAACGTGTCGACCGAGACAAAATCGCTGCTCAGTTTGCGGTATTCGGTCGTGTCATTGCCGAGGGGAAAAAGGTCGCTGGCCATGCTGCCGCCTTCCAGAGTCGCGGTGAAGATGGCTGCGGGTTTAAGGGCCGGCGGCGCAAATTGCAACGATTCCAAAGTAGCCCCCCGAAGCGACTATTTCTGGGGTGAACGGCGCGACACCTTTCGGCTTTCCGTGCTGACACGTACACTCTATGCAACGAAATGGGGGATAACCCAATGAGCAGGAAATTGATGCTGGCGGCACTCTCGGCTGCGGGACTTGCACTCTCGTGCAGCCACGCGCTTGCCTGGAGCTGCGTGGCCTCGTCGAGCGATGGAGCCCAGGGCTGGAGCAGCAATTATGCCGAAGAGGGTGCCGCCGAACACCGGGCGATGATCGAATGCCAGAGCCGCACCACCTCAAATGACTGCGAAGTCCAGAGCTGCGTCCCTGATAACGGCAAGTCCTGAACCGGATTGCCGCACGAAAATGATGGAGAGGATTATGCGGAAATTGATGCTGGCCTGCCTTGCAGCGGGTCTGATTGGCGGCGCCACGACGGGTCAGGCGCTTGCCTGGGGCTGCGTCGCTGTTGATAGCCAAGGCGCCTATGGGTACAGCAACAACTGGCCGAGTGAGCAGGACGCCGAGCTGACGGCCCTCAAACAATGCGACAAGTATACCAAGACATATGATTGCCAGACGCAATCCTGCGATCACGACGCGGGCGGCTGATTTCGAAGTCCAAGTGTCGGGGAGTCTGTGGGGATGGGGAATAGCGGACGCTGTGCATCAGCAAGCCGATGGTCTGGCCGCGGGGCAGACCATGCGCACGGGCTCGATCATGACGGCGATGTCGCCCCAATTCACAAAATCGATCCAAACCTAGCAGGCGGGAACGGGGGCCTGCTCGCCGAGGGCCGGAACGGCGCCGCCATATCGCCGTTCTGGCCCTCGGCTCTCACCGTTTCCGCGCGATGGCTGTACGACTCCTGCGAAAAGACATAAGTCTCGGGCATCAAGGAATGGAGAATGCCAATGCGGAAACTGGCACTGGCCGGCATGCTACTGATGGTGCTGGGCACAAGTTCGAAGGCCTTCGCCTGGGGCTGTGTCGCGGAATCGACCGACGGCGCTTCCGGCTACAGCAGCAACTGGCCGAGCGAGCAGGACGCGCAAGCGAATGCGATCAAGGAATGCGAGGTGCGCTCCTCGACCGACGACTGCGCGACGCAGAGCTGCGATCCGACGCAGTGAAATTGGACTCAATCCAAGAAGAACAGCGAGCGCTCTGTCTCAGGTTTGGCGTCGAGTTCATGCCTCCTGTCGAGCAATCCATCGTCGGTGTCAGTCTCAGTGTTCGACACGGCATCGTCCCCTTGAATGGGCTGCGTCACCCGCCAAGCAACGATACCAATGGCTGGTATATTTGGGCGGGTGAGATCTTGGAGCAACGAGAGGACTTCTTTGTTCCGCTCCATCTCGAACATCTGGGTCGCTGGCGCAGAGGCATTTTGAGATTCCTCGCACTCCCGCCGGGGTGGCGATTTCTCGTCGCAGGCGATTGCGAGGACGTCTGGTTCGATCCGGCCCTGCTTCAGGTCTGACGAACCGTGCCCCTACTTCGGTCCGATCATGTCCTCCGGCCGCACGATGCGGTCATAATCCTCCGCACTGACGAGACCGCTCGCGAGCGCTTCCTCCTTCAGCGTCGTGCCGTTCTTATGGGCGGTCTTGGCGATCTTGGCGGCGTTGTCGTAGCCGATGGTCGGGGCGAGCGCGGTGACCAGCATCAGCGAGCGTTCGAGGCCGGCCCTGATATTGTCCTCGCGCGGCTCGATGCCGACCACGCAATTGTCGGTGAAGGAGCGGGCGGCGTCGCCGAGCAGCTGCACCGACTGCAGGAAATTGTAGGCCATGACCGGATTGTAGACATTGAGTTCGAAATGGCCCTGGCTGCCGGCGAAGCCGATGGCGGTATTGTTGCCGAAGATATGAACGCAGACCTGGGTCAGCGCCTCGCACTGGGTCGGATTGACCTTGCCGGGCATGATCGAGGAGCCGGGCTCGTTTTCCGGTAGCGAGAGCTCGCCGAGGCCGGCGCGTGGGCCGGAGCCGAGCAGGCGGATGTCGTTGGCGATCTTGAAGAGCGCGACCGCGGCGGCATTGATAGCGCCATGGGCAAAAACCATGGCATCGTGGGCGGCGAGCGCCTCGAACTTGTTGGGTGCGGTGACGAAGGGCATGCCGGTGATGTGGGCGATCTCGGCCGCAACCTTTTCGGCAAATCCGACGGGCGCATTTAGGCCGGTGCCGACGGCGGTGCCACCCTGGGCGAGTTCGAGCAGGCCGGGCATGGTATCGCCGATCCGCTTGATCGCGGAATGGACCTGGGCGGCGTAGCCGCCGAATTCCTGGCCGAGGGTCAGGGGGGTGGCGTCCTGCGTGTGAGTCCGGCCGATCTTGATGATATGCGAGAAGGACTCGGCCTTGGCATGCAGAGCCTTGCAGAGGTGGTTGAGCGCCGGGATCAGGTGATGGGAGATCTGCTCGGCGCAGGCAATGTGCATGGCCGTCGGGTAGGTATCGTTCGACGACTGGCTCATATTGACGTGGTCGTTGGGGTGGACCGGCTTCTTTGAACCCATGACGCCGCCGAGCATTTCGATCGCCCGGTTGGAGATCACCTCATTGGCATTCATGTTCGACTGGGTGCCGGAGCCGGTCTGCCAGACGACGAGCGGGAAATGGTCGTCGAGCTTGCCCGCGATGACCTCCTCGGCCGCGGCGACGATCACATCGCTGAGATTCGCATCGAGATGGCCGAGCGCCGTGTTGGTCTTGGCCGCGGCTTTCTTGATGATGCCGAGCGCACGGATGATGGATGCCGGCTGCTTCTCCCAGCCGATCCTGAAATTGCCGCGCGAGCGTTCCGCCTGGGCGCCCCAGTACTTGGTGTCCTCGACTTCGATCGGGCCGAACGTGTCCGTTTCCGTGCGGGTGGTCATGGGCGCCTCCGTTTCCTGGCTTTACCGGACTTATTTAGAGATGCCCGCCCGGTTTGGAAATAGAGCAGAAGCGGCAGTGATACGATCATCGGCGCTTGTTCGAGAATTGCAAAGCGCGCACGGTGGCAATTGCGGGCAAGTTGTTTCAATCGATTTTGGGGCAGGCCATGAATCAGGATATCCGGCTCTTTGGCGCCATCGCGGTCCGGCCAGCCGTGCTTGCAGTCCTACCCAAATTTGATGGCGACACGGGTCTTACGGTTACGGCCAAGTGGGAGCTCAATCCGGTGCTCAAGAAACAGATCGAAGAGGGGGAGCCTTTCGATGTCGTCATCACAAATCCGAATCTTGTTGAGGACTTGGCCGGCCTGGGGAGGGTCGCAGCGGGGAGCCAGGTGGCGTTCGGACGGGTAGCAATGGGCGTGGCCGCCAAAGCCGGCACCCAACCACTCGACATTGGGTCCCTGGACGCATTCGCAAATGTGCTGAAGAGCGCCAAGTCGATCGCCTATGCCAGTGATGGAACCAGCGGCGGATACTTTTCCGGTTTGCTCGAACGCATGGGGATTGCAGATCAGGTAAGGCCCAAGCTGGTAGCCATATCAGGCGGGCAGACCGCGCCAGCCGTCGGCCGCGGGGAGGCCGAGTTGGGGGTCGTTCCCGTAACCTCGATCCTCGCCGCTGCTCCAGAGGTGATGTTTGTCGGCAAGTTTCCTGCTGAACTGCAAAGCTATATCGACTTCGCAATTGGCATCAGCGCCGATGCGGCGGATTTGAGGGCCGCCAGGCGGCTGTCGGATTTTCTAATGTCACCGACCGTCGATGGCATTCTGGCGGCAAAGGGCGTCGAGCGCCGCTAAATGCAAAGGAAATCCTTGGAGGCTGCATCTCCCGGAAGCGGGACCCGGCGGCCATGTCGGCGCGGGTTTGGGTGCATCTTTTCGTGGCCTGGTCAGGGGCATAGAGGAAGAATTACTTGGCCCGGCTCAAAATCCAGTGCCATTTTCGCCACAGACGTCTGGCGATCGGCCTCCGGCAAGCGGGCGAATGGCGTGCCGGAACGCTTGAAAGCCACACTTCTCCCTTTAATAAAAATTTAACGTTATCATAGTGTTGTGATGGTCTTTGTAAGGCCTTCGCCGGATTTTCGTCACAAAATCGTGACCCCGTGAATGAACGGACTGGGCTATCCGTTTTCTTTTCAACCGGTGCGCAATCAGATAAGTATTGCAGCATCATAACAGGGGTGAGGGCGGTCAGCCGCCGGGATCAAGACATATGAAATTGTTGAAGAACGCGACCATTGCCGCTCTGACGCTGTCCTGCGCCATGACTTTCGGCGTGCCGTCAGCGCAGTCCGCGACGCTTCTTGACTTCCTCCAGGGCAAGAAGACGAGCAACGACCGCAGCAAGCCAGCTCGCACCAACATGTTCGGCGCTTCGCTCGACGACGACGATTTCGGCGATTTCCCGGATCCCGCAAAGCCGGCCAAGGCGTTGCCGAAGGTTTCGGCGCCCAAATATTTCACCTACAAGGCCGACGCCCTGAAGCTGGTCGCGGTTTCGAAATTCGCACCGGCCATGCAGACGGCTTCCGCGGACCCTGTTGCTGATCCCGCTGAAACCGGGTCGATCGCGACCGCCAATCCGGATGCGTCCGTGCTCCAGGGCGAGCGTGCGCTGATGGCTGACGTCAAGGTCAAGGCACCGGCCGAAGTTGCTGCTGCGATCGAGAAGTTCTACGCCGCCAATAGCGGCCTGCTTTGGGTCGATGCCAACGGCCTGAAGGAAAACGCCCATGTTGCGATGGCCTATCTCGAAGGCGTCGATATGGTCGGCCTCGATCCGACCGATTACAAGGTGGCCGATCCCACCGAGGGTTTTGCAACCGCCGATGCCGTGACCAAGCAGCGCCAGCTAATGCAGTTCGAAATCGAACTCTCGGCCAAAATCCTGACCTATATCCAGGACACACAGCGCGGTCGCGTCGACCCCAACCGGATCGCCGAATATTATGATTTCAAGCGCAAGACGGTGAATCTCGACGGCGCATTGATGGTGATGCGCGCGAGCCCCGATCTCGCTGCCTATCTCGAAAGCCGCACACCTGTTAATCCGCAGTTCGCAGCCTTGCAGCGCGAATATGTGCGCCTGAAGGCCCTGTCGGGTGGCGAAGAGGAACGTATCGTCATTGCGCCGGGAACTCTGCTCAAGCCGGGCAAGGCAAACCCCGAAGTCGCCAATGTCATCGCGGCAATCAACAAGAATGGCTCAGATACGCTCAAGGTCGAGCACTCGCTGACGCTCGCATCCTACCAGGGCACGCACGACTATACGCCCGAACTGGTCGAGGTCGTGAAGGCCTTCCAGGCCGAGAAGGGTCTCAAGGCTGACGGCGTCGTCGGTCCGGGCACGATCCGCGTGCTGATGGGCGGCGACGACAATGCTGCCAAGATGCACAAGATCAAGGTTGCCATGGAGCAGTTGCGCTGGCTGCCGAAGGATCTCGGCTCGCGCTATGTCTTCATCAACCAGCCGGCATTCCTGGCCTACTATCACAACAACAACAAGGAAGAGTTCTCAATGCGCGTGGTTGTCGGTTCGCCGCGCAACCAGACGTTCTTCTTCCAGGATGAGATCGAGCTCATCGAGTATAATCCCTATTGGGGCGTGCCGCGGTCGATCATCGTCAACGAGATGCTTCCCCAGCTCCGCGCCGACCCCTCCTATCTCGATCGCCAGGGTTATGAGACCTCGATCAATGGTCAGTCGGTATCATCCAGCTCGATCGACTGGAACAGCACCGACTCGGTCGACGTGCGCCAGCCGCCGGGCCGCGGCAATGCGCTCGGCCAGCTGAAGATCATGTTCCCGAATTCGCATGCGATCTACATGCATGACACGCCGCAGAAGAAGTTCTTCGAACGCGACATGCGGGCGCTCAGCCACGGCTGCGTGCGTCTGTCGGATCCCAAGAAGATGGCAGCCGCCGTTATGGGCCTGACGATTCCCGAGATCGAGGCGGAGATTGCCACCGGCCAGAACCACCAGGTCAAGGTGCCCGAGAAGTTCCCGGTCTATGTCTCCTATTTCACGGCCTTCCCGAACAAGGATGGCGTGGTGGAGTATTTCGACGACGTCTACAGCCGCGACGCCTATATGGAAAAGGCATTCGCGGCCACGGCCAAGGCCCGCACTGTCGAGGGCTGATCAGCCGGCCACGACGTCAGCACGATTCAGCGGCTCCGATTTTTCGGGGCCGCTTTTTTGTCAGAAATTAGGTAGCCATTCGGATATCTATATTGACAGGCAAGCCCGCATGCTTTTAGGTAGCTTTATGGCTACCTTTCATACCCAACTCTCCGACGTCTTCGGTGCGCTTGCCGATCCAACGCGGCTCGCAGTCGTGGAGCGACTGGTTTCGGGGCCGGCCTCGGTCTCGGAACTGGCCGAGCCGTTCGACATGGCCGGACCCTCCTTCCTCAAGCATCTCAGGGTGCTGGAGGAGGCTGGCCTGGTCACCAGCGACAAGGCGGGACGCGTCCGCACTGTGCGGCTGGCCCCCGATGCGCTGGGCTGGGTCGAAAGCTGGGTACGCCAGCACCGCCGGGCCTGGGAGCGTCGCCTCGACGATCTCGGCACATTTCTCAAAGAGGACAAACAATCATGAGCGAACAGAACCACCAGCTCGACAACTTTACGATCGAACGCATCTATCCCAACTGCCGTGAACATGTCTGGTCGGCCTGGAGCGTGCCGGAGAAGAAGGCGGCCTGGTTCGGCAACCGGGCGCTGGACATGGATTTTCGTCCCGGCGGTGGCGAGCGCACGAGTTTTTCCAACGATATGGGCGAGCACACCAACGACACCCGCTATTTCGAGATTCGCGACGAGGAGCTCATCGTCCTCGCCTATTCCATGGCGATGAACGGCCGGGTTCACACGGTGTCGCTGGCCACGATCGTCTTCCTGGACGAAGGCGGCGGGACACGGCTGCGCTACACCGAACAGATGTGCGTATTGCCACCGAGCGATGGACCGCAGGGCCGTACGCATGGCTGGGGCGTGTTGCTCGATGGTCTCGGACAATATCTCGAGGCGGACACTTTGGCGAATGCCAACGCCGCGCGGGCGTAGCTCAGCGAAGCAGCGAGAGGACGAGATCCGGTGTCAGCTGGTCGTAATGCGTGATCAGCACCGTCGGATCCAGCGTCTGGATCGGTACGTCGGAATAGCCGAACGGCACGCCGATCGAGGGCACGCCGGCATTGACGGCGACCTTAAGGTCATTGAGGCTGTCGCCCACCATCACCGTCCGCCTGATATCGCCGCCAGCAAGCTCGACCGTGCCGGTGAGATGCGCGGGATCGGGCTTGCGCACGGGAAAGGTGTCACCGCCGGTGATCGCGGTAAAGTATCCGCCCAAATTCAGGCCCTCGATCAGCGGGCGCGCAAGACTCTCCATCTTGTTGGTGCAGACTGCGAGCACCATGCCGGCGTCGCGCAGACGCTCGAGCGAAGCGGTCAAACCCGGATAGGGTTGGCTCTCGCCAGGCATATTGGCGAGATAGTGCTCGACGAAACGATCCATCATTGCGGGGAGTTCAGCCTCGTCGAGCGGATTGCCGCGCAGCCGGAAGGCGCGTTCGATCATGGCGCGCGCGCCGTGGCCGACGAGATGCGTCAGATCCTCGTAGGTGACAGGCGTCAGGCCGTGGGCTGATATCGTGTGATTGAGGCTCGCAACGAGATCGGGGGCGGTATCGATAAGCGTGCCGTCGAGGTCGAAGACGACGAGAGGGGCGGGCAAGATTCTCTCCAGGATAGCTGTGATCCCCCGGTAATGGAGCCCCGTGCACTTGGCAACTGTACTGCCGTCGAAATCGGCCGGTTTCTCAGAAATAGCGCTTTTGTTTGACAGGAAGCGCGTGTAGATACGTCAACCATTCGAAACAGCAGGGAGTTGCTGGTGCATGGATGCCCGGCAGATGAAGATCGAGGCCGCCGCCGAGGCGCTCAAACATGTCGAGGACGGCATGCGTCTCGGAATCGGGACCGGTTCGACCGCCGAGGAATTCGTACGCCTGCTCGCTGAAAAGGTCGCCGAAGGGATGACCGTCAGGGGTGTGCCGACCTCGGAACGTACCGCTCGGCTTTGCCTCGAACTCGGCGTACCGCTGAACTCGCTGGACGAGTTGCCCGAGCTGGATCTCACGATCGATGGCGCCGACGAGGTGGATTCGAAGCTGAGACTCATTAAAGGCGGCGGTGGCGCGCTGTTGCGCGAAAAGATCGTTGCGGCCGCATCGCGCCGCATGGTCGTGATTGCCGACGAGAGCAAGGTGGTCGAGACGCTCGGCGCCTATCCTCTGCCGATCGAAGTCAATCCTTTCGGTCTTGCGGCGACGCGGGTTGCCATCCAAAAAGTGGCTACGGAGCTTGGCCTGAGGGGCGAAATCGTCCAGCGCGGGCAGAATGGAAATCCGTTCCGCACCGATGGCGGCCATTTTATTCTCGATGCTTCTTTTGGCCTCATTCCTGATGCAGAGGCATTGGCAAACGCGCTCAACACCATCCCAGGTGTGGTCGAGCACGGTCTTTTCATCAATCTGGCGTCTCTCGCGATCATCGCCGGACCGGCGGGCGTGCGGATTCTGCCAGAACAAGTCAACTAGGAGACGGACACAAGATGAAGCAGTTTTCGAAACTCGGCCGGCTGGCCGCGGCGGCCATTGTTGTTGCAGGCCTCGGCGCCGGTAGCGCCTTCGCGGAAGATCCCAGCCCCGAGCACATCAAGGCTGCCCGCGCGACCATCGCAGCGGTCGGCGCGACCGCGAACTTCGACACCATCCTGCCGACCATTGCTGGCCAGATCAAGGAACAATTGATCCAGGCGACGCCGAACTTCGAGTCTGTCATTACCGAGATCGTCGATGGCGAAGCGATCAAGATCGCAGCGCGCCGCTCCAATCTCGAGCAGGAAGCCGCAAAGGTCTATGCGCAGACGTTCACGGTGGAAGAGCTGAACGCCATCACCGGATTCTACACCTCGCCTGTTGGCAAGAAGCTCCTGGAGAATGGCCCGATCGCCCAGCGCGAACTCGCCAAGGCTGCCGATATCTGGGCAACAGGGATTTCGCGCGATCTGAGCAAGGCCTCGACCGATGCGATCAACGCCAAGCTCACGGCTCAGGACAAGGCTAACGCGCCGCAGCAGTAGGCGTCGAAGATTTTCGATCCATTCAAGCCCGCCATTCGGCGGGCTTTTCTTTTGCCGGTCTTTCCTTTTCATGACCTTCGCCATATCTAGCTCACATCATCCATGCTGCGAGGCTTCTATGTCCGGATTTGATTTCGACCTTTTCGTCATCGGCGGCGGTTCGGGCGGCGTCCGGGCAGGGCGGGTGGCAGCATCGCTCGGCAAGAAGGTCGGCGTCGCCGAGGAATACCGCTTCGGCGGGACCTGTGTCATCCGCGGCTGCGTGCCGAAGAAGCTCTTCGTCTATGCCTCGCAATATTCCGAGCATTTCGAAGATGCAGCCGGTTTCGGCTGGACGGTCGGCGAGAGCACCTTCAGCTGGGAAAAGCTGATCGAGGCAAAGGACAAGGAAATCGGCCGGCTCGAGGGCCTCTATCGCAAGGGGCTTGAGAACAACAAGGCCGTCATCTTTGACAGTCGCGCCGTATTGGTCGACCGGCATACGGTTCGCATCGTCAAGACCGGCGAGACTCTAACTGCCGAGCGGATCATCATCGCAACCGGTGGCGCGCCGAGCATGCCCTCGTCCCTGGAAGGCCACGAGCTCGGCATTTCCTCCAACGAGGCGTTTCACCTCAAGACACTTCCCAAAGCGATCGCGATTGCCGGCGGCGGCTACATCGCTGTCGAATTTGCCAATATATTCCATGGTCTCGGTGTCGAGACGACGCTGATCTACCGCGGCAAGGAGATCCTGTCGCGCTTCGATGGCGATTTGCGACGCGGTCTTCACAAGGCGATGGAAGAGAAGGGCATTCGCATCATTCTCGAAGATGTCTTCACGAAGATCGAGAAGAATAGCGAGGACCGGCTGGCAGCGACGACGCTGAAGGGCGAGACGCTGGCTGTCGACCAGGTGATGTTCGCGATCGGCCGTCGCCCCAACACGGCCGATATCGGCCTGGAGGCTGCAGGTGTCGCGCTCGACGAGAAGGGTGCGATCAAGGTTGACGCCTATTCACGCACGAATGTGCCGGGCATTTTCGCGCTTGGCGATGTCACCGACCGCGTCCAGCTCACGCCCGTCGCCATCCACGAGGCGATGTGCTTCATCGAAACCGAATACCGCGGCAACCCGACGTCGCCGGACTTAGATCTCATCCCGACTGCCGTTTTCTCGCAGCCCGAGATCGGGACGGTCGGCCTGAGCGAAGAGGCGGCTGCGCAGAAATACGAGGAGCTCGAAGTCTATCGCGCCGAGTTCCGGCCGATGAAGGCTACGCTGTCGGGTCGGGTCGAGAAGATGATCATGAAGCTCGTGGTCAATGCGGCTGACCGCAAGGTAGTCGGGGCACACATTCTCGGCCACGACGCGGGCGAGATGGCGCAACTTCTCGGCATCACGCTGAAAGCTGGCTGCACCAAGGACGACTTCGACCGCACGATGGCAGTACATCCGACGGCGTCCGAAGAGTTGGTGACCATGTATGCACCGAGCTACCGCATCAGGAACGGCGAGCGGATCTGAAAGCTGATCACGCGCCGCCGCTGAATTGCTTGTCGTTGCGCTTCAGGATTTCGGCGAGCCGGTCGATGACGCTGCGCACCTCTGGTCGATGACGATCGTCGGCGTTGGCGACGATCCAAAGGTCGTGGTCGAGTTCGTCGATGATATCATCTTCGCGAACCAGTTCCGGATCGGCGTCGCCCACGAAAACGGGCATGACGCCGCGGCCCGCACCTTGGCGGATCAGGCGATGCAGCAAGTCATGCCCCGGCGTCCAGGTGTAGATCTGGGACTCGCGGTTCTGGAACACCCATTTCTCCGAGGGCGCGAAGGAAATGTCGGTGCTCATCGATATCCAGCGGATGTCATTGCCTTCGAGCAGGTCCTTGGCGCGATAGGCGGCATAACGGACCTTGATCGACCGCTGGGCGGCAAGATTGCCGGTTTCTGGCCGCTCCCGCACGACCGCGACGTCGGACTCGCGAAATGTAAGATCCAGTCCTGGGCGAGCGGCCTTGCAGCAGATGCGATAGGCATCGTCCCGCGTCCGGATCGCACCGATATGATCAGCCACGAAGCCTGCGAGCCAGGGATCGCTGGCGATCGAGACGATCGGCAAGGTGAAGGCGCCTCGGTGCCAATCGGCAATGTTTTCGGCCGCCTTATGCATGTTGCGGACGTGCTCGAGCAGGACTTCGCCGTCATGGGCGAGCCGATAGCCCTGCTGGCTGCGGACGAAGAGGGCACGACCAAGGCCGCGTTCGAGCGCGAACATGCGCCGGCCGATCGTCGGAGCGCTCAATCCCGTGCACAGGGCGGCGCCGGAGAGCCCACCTTCGGAGGCGACATGCAGGAAAAGCTTGAGGTCATCCCAGGCTGAATCGGTCATCAGGTCTCTCCAGTTCGCCGGAAGATATCGGTATTCCGGCCAGTAAAGTCGATGGTGCCGGGTCTTGCATGGATGAAATGCACCTTTCACCAGCGCGTCTACAATCACCCGCCCTCGGACATTAGTTCAGTACCAGCTCAACGAAGGAGAAGGTGTGATGGACATTCAATGGAGCATGATCTGGACGCAGTCTAATGCCCTCGCGACGAAGTCCGAGACGCGGCGTGACGCCTTTGCCGATCCACTCGAAGGGGGCGAATGGAAAGGGCTCGGTTGGTCGGTTCCGCTTGTCTCACGGCTGGTTTCCGGCGAGCATGCCGAACAAAAGAATCGTCGGAAAATCAAGGAAGTAGAGCGGTTTACAGAAGCCGCGTCCGCGCGCGCCGTTTGTGTTTCCTGATTTTTCTGTTATTTTAGCTTTTACGAATACCAACATATTCCGTAGTTCAGGTTCGCTTGGAGGAGCAATGCCTGAATGTTGGTATCGGTGCGTGCCTTTGATCCCTTGGAGGAAGAGACCATGAACACGCGTGCCAAGACTGACATAGCGGTTGGCCCCGACGGTTGGACAGGTATCGACGATCGGCAGCTCGAAACACAGAGAAGCGGTGGCGGGTTTCTGACCCTGCTGATGTTTCCTCTGATCGCGCTGGCGGCACTCGCCTTTGCCGCCGCGGAACTGGCCAAGTAGCGATTAGATCGGGCGCCGCGCCGCCATGCGGCGCCCGAAGTCCGTGATCTGCCCGTCATCACTGCCTGCGTCCAAAGCCGAGGCCTTCAGGCCATTGCCGATTAAAGTGATTTGCAATTTCGTTATCAAAATATATATAGCCGCGAACCCCGCCGAGAGCCGGGGCACGACAGAACACGACCATTGACGAGACAGGTGAGTAAGATGGCACAGAATTGGAACCCGACAAGCTGGAGGAATAAGCCCATTCAGCAGGTTCCGGACTATCCGGACATGGCTGCACTCGATGCCACGGAAGCCCGTCTCGCCAAGTTTCCTCCGCTCGTTTTTGCAGGCGAGGCGCGGCGTCTGAAGGCCTCGCTCGCCAAGGTTTCCGAAGGTCAGGGTTTCCTGCTCCAGGGCGGTGATTGCGCCGAGAGCTTCGCCGAGCATGGCGCCGACACGATCCGCGACTTCTTCCGCGCCTTCCTGCAGATGGCCGTCGTGCTGACGTTCGGCGCACAGCAACCGGTCGTCAAGGTCGGCCGCATTGCCGGCCAGTTCGCCAAGCCGCGTTCGTCCGGCATCGAGAAGAAGGGTGACGTCGAGCTGCCGAGCTACCGCGGCGACATCATCAACGGCATTGAATTCACACCCGAGGCCCGCATCCCGGATCCGGAGCGCCAGATCATGGCATATCGCCAGTCTGCCGCGACGCTCAATCTGCTGCGCGCCTTTGCGATGGGCGGCTATGCCAATCTCGACAACGTCCACAAGTGGATGCTGGGCTTCGTCAAGGACAGCCCGCAGGGTGAGCAATACAAGAAGCTCGCCGACCGTATCTCCGAGACGATGGATTTCATGGCGGCGATAGGTATCAATTCCGAAAACAACCACGCGCTCCGCGAAACCGATTTCTTCACCAGCCACGAGGCGCTGCTGCTCGGTTACGAGCAGGCCTTCACGCGCGTCGATTCGACCTCGGGCGACTGGTATGCCACGTCTGGCCACATGATCTGGATCGGCGACCGCACACGTCAGCCTGACCATGCCCATGTCGAATATTGCCGCGGCATCAAGAACCCGATCGGTCTCAAATGCGGCCCTTCGCTGACAGCCGACGGCCTGCTTGAGCTGATCGACATCCTCAACCCGGCCAACGAACCGGGCCGGCTGACGCTGATCTGCCGCTTCGGCCACGACAAGGTCGCCGAGCACCTGCCGCGCCTCATCCGCGCCGTCGAGCGCGAAGGCCGCAAGGTCGTCTGGTCCTGCGATCCGATGCACGGCAACACGATCACGCTCAACAACTATAAGACCCGACCGTTCGACCGGATCCTCACGGAGGTCGAGAACTTCTTCGCGATTCATTACGCGGAAGGCTCGCATCCCGGTGGCATCCATATCGAAATGACCGGCAACGACGTGACGGAATGCACCGGCGGCGCCCGCGCGGTTTCGGCCGAGGATCTGCAGGATCGCTACCACACCCATTGCGACCCGCGCCTCAACGCCGACCAGGCACTCGAATTGGCCTTCCTGCTGGCCGAGAAGCTCAAGAGTGGCCGCGACGAGCGGAAGCTTGCCGTCAACGCCTGAGCGTCACGCAAACCAACGAGAGAAAGGCGCCTCTGGGCGCCTTTTTTGTTTCATCTCTTCCGTCGCGCTCAGTGGAAAACGGGTGGCGGGTTGAGGATGAAGTAGAAGCCCAACGCATGGACGGCTGCGACCACGGCGTAACCTGCTGAAATCAGCAATGTCTCATGGGTCGTGAGCTTGGGAAGCCGCGAGCGGGTGTTCAGCGATCTGAGCGAGATGAGCGCAAAGAGCGCGAGGATGATGCAGGTCTGGTAGTAGCCGGCATAGCCGATCGCCGCGATGCCGGCGACCGAGAAGGTCATCATCAGCGTCGGCACGTCGTTCGGCCGATAGGTCCGGAGGAAGGACTCGACCGCGTGACCGCCATCCAGCGGATAGATCGGCAGCAAATTGAGCAGGTTCAGCGCCGCGCTGAAATAGAGGGTGCGCCAGGCCCAGTCGGAAACGATGGGATTGTCCGTCCAGTACCACAGCCCGAAAGCGGCGGCTGTGACCGGCGCGCAGATGCCCGGGCCGGCCAGAGCGCAGAAGGCGCGCTCGAACTCATTCTTGTGCGGCGCGCCGGCGACCGCGACGCCGCCGAGGAACGGAACCAGCATCATGGAATTTCCGCGCCGTCCCGTGAGCTGATAGGAAAGCAGATGGCCATATTCATGCCAGAGGATCACGGCTGCCAGCACCACCGCGGACTGCCAGGAAAACTGGATGAGCAGGATTGCGAATGCGATGAGCGACATCGCCGCGTCACGCCCGAAATTGCCGCCGTTGAAGCCACTGCCCGGACGTCGGCGGGGTGATGGTCCTCCGGAAGTCGGGGGCTCATTCCGATCGTAGGCATTGACTATTCGGTATTTCAGCATGCTGTGAATCTCGATTTTTTGGTCGCAAGCGTGCACGACTAAGCGACTATGAAGTGAAACAACTTTCGAAAGAACAACATGGAGTCGTCCTGATCTGTGTCCCCGAGTGACGATCGGGCTTCTCGTCATACTCGCCCGTCCGGCCTCGCGGCGCGTCAACATTCAGCCATGCTGATTGTCTTCAGAAATATTGAATCGACTTTGATGGCAATTCATTTGACCTCAAGCGTCGGCCGAAGCAAATCCTTTGGAAACTGGAGGGTTTGGATATGGGTGAAGTTCATACGGGGGCGTGTCTCTGCAGTGCGGTCAAGTTTAGGGTCGACGGGCCGATGCGCGAGATCGTCTTCTGTCATTGCGGTCAGTGCCGGCGCCAGACGGGGCTCTATTACGCCTCGACCAACGTAGCTGACACGGATCTGACGATTGAAGGCGCGGAGAATATTACCTGGTATCAATCGAGCAAGGAAGGCAGGCGCGGCTTCTGCAAGCATTGCGGCTCGGCGCTGTTCTGGAAATATGACGGCCAGGAGCAGATTTCCATTCAGGCCGGCTCGCTCGACAAGCCGACCCAGCTGACGCCCGGCTATCACATTTTCTGCGCGGACAAGGGCGACTTCTATGAGATCAATGATGGCCTACCGCAGCACGCGAAGGGAACGCCTGCGCTGGTGACGAACACCGACTGAGCCGTCGCTACAGCCGGCTTCGAGCGCTTAGCAATGAAGCGCTCTAGGGCCGAAGCAGGATCTTTCCCGCACGGCCGGCTTCGGCGCTTGCAGCAGCTGCTTCGGCAATACGCTCCAGCGGGAATATGCCGCCGGTCTGCAAAGCGACTTTGCCCGACGCGATCAGCCGCACGAGTTCGCCCATCCAGCGGCCTATATCTTCGCGCTTGGCGGTCTGCATGATCTTGGCCAGCCAGAAACCCTTGACGACGGCCTGCTTGAAGACGAGATCGCTTCCGGAGATTTCGAGCGGCTTGCCGGACATGGCGCCGAACGAAACCAGCGTTCCGCCTTCGCCGACAAGCGACATCAGAGCGCCGGCCGAGGCGCCGCCGACACCATCGACGGCGGCAGCGATGGGGGCGCCTGCCGTGATCGCCCGCACCGCGTCCTCCCACCCCGCACTGGCGGATGATACCGCATTGCCGATGCCAAGTGCCTTGAGTTCCTCGATGCCGGCGTCCCGCCTGACAACATTGACGACATTGATACCACGGCTCTGTGCAATCATCGCCAGCACTTTTGCGACTGCTCCGGTGGCCGCGTTCTGGATGACCCATTGGCCTTGCTCAACCCCGAGAAACTCGAGCAGGACAAGTGCGCTCAACGGCATGGCGATCATCTGCGCTGCCGTCTCGTCACTGATGGAGTCCGGCAGTGGTACGACGGACGCAGCGGACGTAATGAAAAACTCGGCCCAGGCACCGCGCAGGCCGCTCGCAGCCACTCGCTGGCCGGTCTTCAAGCCCTCGACCCCGGGACCGAGTGCGTCCACTATTCCCATCGCCTCCGAACCGCCGATCGCGGGCAGATCGGGTTTGTAGCCATAGAGACCCGCCACCGTGAGGAGATCGTGGTTGTGGATAGCCGACAGTCCCATACGGATGCGGACCTCGCCCGGTCCCGGTTGCGGGGTGGGGCTTTTGCTGACCTTCAGGACTTCGGCAGGGTTTCCGAACGTGTCGTGGACGGCACTGCGCATTGGGGCGCTCCTTCATGCTCTTTGTCTGGCGAGGCCGCCTTTGACCTCCGGCGAGCGGCAATGTAGGCCGTGTTTGATAGCGGTGTAAGTGCTCTCGGAGGAATTCGTGGCGCGCGCTGCCTAAGACAGTTATATGAGCCTCGCCGATCCACAAATCTGCCGGAAAGAACCAGGACCCGATGAACTCCACAGACGAAAGCGTCGGTCTGATGTCCCGCACCGGCCTGCCCGACGATCTCAGGGTATTGTATGCAAAATATCCGCGCGGCGAGTGGAACACCGTCCACACGATCGGGCAGCTCGGATCCTTCTGGCTCCAGCGTCACGACATGTTCCGCGACTTTGGAGCGGCACTTGTCGAGGGTATCGAGCACCTCAAGAACGGCGAGGTGGCGGCGGAGCGGTTTGCCCGATGGTTTGCGCCGCGGCTCAATCATTTCCTCGGCGATCTCGAGGGCCATCACCAGGTCGAGGATCACCAGTATTTTCCGCTGTTTGCTGCGGCCGACCAAAGGCTTGCCTCTGGCTTCGAACTGCTTGAAGAAGATCACCATCAGATCCATGCCTTGCTGGAGCGCAATGCGGAGGCGGCCAATGCCTTCCACGAGGATCTGATGTCCGGCAGCGATCGCATGCCGTTTACGCGCGACGCCTATGCCGTGGAAGCAGGATCATTGCTCAAGGGACTGATGCGCCATCTCGAGGATGAAGAGGATTTGTTGATCCCGTTGCTTCTCGATCAGGGCGAACGCAAGTTCGGCGGCTATTGAGCTCCACTACCGCGCTTCACCTCCTCCGACAGCCTTGCTACATCAGCCCGCAGCCCCTGCAATTCCTTGAGCACGGCCTCGTCGATCTTGTGATGAAGCGCCATGACTTCGATTTCCGCCTTGAGGTTCACCTCATAGTCCTTGGCGGCGAAGAAGCGGTCGCGTTCGGACTGGCGGTTCTGGCTCATCATGATGATCGGCGCCTGGATGGCTGCGAGCATCGAGAGGATGAGGTTGAGGAAGATGAAGGGATAGGGGTCGAAGGCATCGCGTGACAGCAGGATCGCGTTGGCGATGACCCAGAGCGCGAGGAAGGTGAGGAAGCCGATGATGAAGGCCCAGGAGCCCCCGACCCGGGCGATCGAGTCGGCCAGGTGCTGGCCGTAGGTGGCTCCGGACTGGAAATCCTCGTGAACGTTGCTCGATACGATGCGATGCTCATGGGCGTGTTGCAGGACGCGCCGCTCGGCTTCCCCGAGCTCCTCGCGCGAACGGCCAAAAATGCGCTTCACAAATTCCGGCTGCATGACGGTTTCCTCGGGTCTTATTGATCCTCTCGTTCCATATAATCCCGGCACCTGCAATGGGTGCGGAAGTATGATCGAAGCGATCGGAAAGTTTGATGATTCCCGCATTGCAAGCCACAATTAGCCGCGCTACTTCTCAGCCATCATGACCCCGATCAAAGACACGCTCCGCATCGCCGTCGCCCAGCTCAATCCGACCATGGGCGATATAGCCGGAAACCTGGCGAAGGCCCGCGAGGCGCGCGCCGATGCTGCGCGCCAGGGTGCCGACCTGCTGCTGCTCACCGAACTCTTCGTCTCAGGCTATCCGCCCGAGGATCTTGTGCTGAAGCCGGCTTTTCTGGCCGCCTGCCTGTCAGCGGTCGAGACCTTTGCCGCTGAGACCGCCGATGGCGGCCCTGGCGTGGTCATAGGCTTCCCTCGGCAGGGTGAGACGGGGCGACACAATGCGGCGGCGGTGCTGGACGGCGGCAGGATCGTCGCGGTCTGCGACAAGATCGATCTGCCGAACTACGGCGAGTTCGATGAGAAGCGCGTCTTCGTCTCCGGCGGCACGCCGAAGGCCGTGGATTTTCGCGGCGTCCGGATCGGCGTGCCGATCTGCGAGGATATCTGGAACGATGCCGGCGTCTGCGAAGCGCTGGCCGCCGACGGTGCGGAGATTTTCCTGCATCCGAACGGCTCGCCCTATTATCGCGGCAAGATCCATGTCCGACACGATGTGGTGCTCCGCCAGATCGAGCTGACCGGCAAGCCGTTGGTTTTCGCCAACCAGCTCGGCGGCCAGGACGAACTGGTCTTTGATGGCGCGAGCTTCGCCTACAATGCCGACAAGTCGCTGGCGCTGCAGATGAGCCAGTTCGAGGAAGCCATCGTTCTCACGACCTGGAAGCGGCGCGGCAACACCTGGCATTGCGAACGCGGGCCGCACATTCCGCTGCCCTCGATCGACGAGGCGGACTACCGCGCCTGCGTGCTGGGCTTCAAGGATTACGTCAACAAGAACGGGTTCAAGAACGTGGTGCTCGGCCTCTCGGGTGGTATCGATTCGGCGCTCTGCGCGGCAATTGCCGTCGATGCGCTGGGCGAAGAGCGCGTCCGCACCGTGATGATGCCCTATCGCTACACCTCGAAGGACTCGCTCGTTGACGCCGAGGCCTGCGCCAAGGCGCTTGGCACGACCTATGACATCGTCGCGATCGAGGAGCCGGTGACGGGGTTCCTGTCGGCGCTGGCGGATATGTTCGAGGGCACCGAGTCCGGGATCACCGAGGAGAACCTGCAGAGCCGTGCGCGCGGCGTGATCCTGATGGCGATCTCCAACAAGTTCGGCTCGATGGTCGTGACCACTGGTAACAAGTCGGAAATGTCGGTCGGCTACTGCACGCTCTATGGCGACATGAATGGCGGCTTCAATCCGATCAAGGACCTGTACAAGATGCAGGTCTACGGTCTCTCCCGTTGGCGCAACGACCATGTGCCGCCGAATGCACTCGGGCCGTCGGGCGAAGTGATCCCGAAGAACATCATCGACAAGGCGCCGTCGGCGGAACTCAGGCCCAACCAGACCGACCAGGATTCGCTGCCGCCTTATCCCGTGCTCGACGATATCCTGGAATGCCTGGTCGAACATGAGATGAGCACCCAGGAGATCATCGCCCGCGGCCACGATACGACGACCGTGCATCGGGTCGAGCACCTGCTCTACATTGCCGAGTACAAGCGCCGGCAATCCGCGCCGGGCGTCAAGATTACGCGCAAGAATTTTGGTCGCGATCGGCGCTATCCGATCACCAACCGCTACCGCGACCGGGGCTGAGGCGCAGAACTGCGTCAAAAATAGTCGGTTCGACGTGGCTGTCTGTTTACGGACCTCCTACCGCTTCCTATGTTCAGGTGGACAGGAAGCGGAGCGGGCATGAAATTCGGAGAAGTGGCAATCGACGAGGCGGCCGGTGCGGTGCTGGCGCATTCGGTGCGCAGGGCCGAGGGAAGGTTCTCGAAGGGCCACTGTCTCTCTGCCGAGGATGTTGAAACGTTGAGGGCGATGGGGATCGCTTCGGTGATCGCCGCGCGCCTCGCACCTGATGATCTGATGGAGGACGAGGCGGCGAGCCGACTGGCAGCAGCCGTTCCGCCCGATCATCTCAGACTCTCTCCGGCGACGACTGGGCGTGTGAATTTATTCGCATCGGTGAATGGCCTGTTCCGGGCGTCGCGCGATGTCGTCGATCGCTTCAACCGCATCGATCCGGCGATCACGCTGGCTTGTCTCGCCGATCGCAGCGACGTCAAGGCCGGCGACATGGTCGCCACGATCAAGATCATCCCGCTCGCCGTCGCCGGCAGTGCGGTGGAGCGCGCAGCGGCACTGTTGACTGAGGGATCGTCCTTCGCGGTGAAACCCTATGGCGCGCGCAAGGTCGCGCTGATCGCCACCGAACTCCCATCGCTCAAGCGCTCGGTGATGGACAAGACTCGCGCCATCCTTGAAGCGCGACTGTCGTCATCGGGCAGTCTGCTCGCCGCTGAAGAGCGGGTTGCCCACAGCGCGACGGCCGTGACCGAGGCCATCCGCTCGCTCGTGACTGGTCATGACATGCTGATCGTCTTCGGTGCATCGGCCGTGGCGGATGCCGAGGATGTCATTCCCGCAGCGATTCGGGCGGCCGGCGGCGTGGTTGATCAGGTCGGCTTGCCGGTAGATCCCGGCAATCTGCTGGTGCTTGGTCATGTCGATGGCAAGCCGGTGATCGGTGCTCCGGGCTGTGCGCGAAGCCCGAAGGAAAATGGCTTCGACTGGGTGCTGAACCGGATCCTTGCCGGCGAGGCGCCGACGTCGGAAGAACTGACCGGCCTCGGCGTGGGAGGCCTGTTGATGGAAATTCCGACGCGACCGCTGCCGCGCCTGGGCAAGACGACAGCAGAGGAATTGCATGTCGCGGCAGTGGTACTGGCGGCCGGCAGCGCGAGCCGCATGGCCGGATCCGGACATCACAAGTTGCTCGCCCAATTCGATGGTGTGCCGCTCGTGCGGCAAAGCGTGGAGACGGTGCTCCGGTCGAAAGCCGACCGTAGCGTCGTCGTGACCGGTTATCGCTCCGAGGACATCGAAAAAGCGCTCTCGGCGCTCGATGCCGAAATTGTGATCAATACCGAATTCGCCACCGGCATGGCCTCGAGCCTTAAGGCAGGGCTCGCCGCCATGCGCGACGGCGCGGATGGATTGCTGGTCGTCTTGGCGGACATGCCGGGTATCCGCCGCGAGCATCTCGATGAGATGATCGCGGCTTTCCGCCGCGAGCAGGGCAGGGCGATCATACGCGCCGTCTCCGGCGGCAAGCGCGGCAATCCTGTGATCCTGCCGGCCTCGACATTTGATGCGATTTCCAAGCTCACCGGCGATATCGGCGCGCGGCCGGTGATCGAGCGCAGCGGCCTGGCGGTCGTCGATGTCGATATTGGCGAGGCGGCGCATATTGACACCGATACGCCGGAGGAAATCATTGCCGCGGGCGGCGTTCTGTCCGGATGAAATTTCCCCGGTTCGGATCAAGCCATTGAGTTGGTTTATAACTTGACATGATAAGTCAAGTTCTTCATTCGTAACTTCGCCTGGGAGCATCAATCCCGGGCATTTGTCCGCCACCGCCAGCGCATCGCGACGCAAGCCAGGCACGGGCCAGTATCGTGAATTTGGCGGGGGTATGCCGTGAAGCTGCATGTGGCTTTTGCCGCGGTGCTGATGTCGGGGACGACATCGGCATTGGTTCTGTCCGTTCCTGCAATGGCGCAGGAGGACGAGATGATCGTTCTCGATGACGACAGCGCTACCGACGTCAGCCCGGCAACGACGGACGCGGCAGCGGATAACGCAGCTGCGACCGACAGCGCTTCGACGCAGGATACGGCTGCCGATGATGCAACACCTGCCGCACCGGGCGAGACTAAGCTCAAACGCATCGTCGTTGGTTCCGATACTGCAGCACCTGCCGATATCGTCGACAAGCCGGCTGCCGTTTCGGTGATAGACGCCGAGACCGTGCGAGAGCGCATGACCGGCAAGATCGATACCGCGATCCGTATGACTCCCGGCGCATTTACCCGCCAGCTCGACGAGCAGCCGGGGGTCACCGTCAACATCCGCGGCATGCAGGGCATGGGCCGCGTCAACCAGATGATCGACGGCGTGCCGCAGACCTTCCGCAATCTGTCCGGTCATTCCGGGACGATGGACAACATGGTCTATATCGACCAGAACCTGCTGGCGGGCGTCGATATCACCCGCGGCGCAGCGCCCGGCGCCGACGGGATGGGTACGCTTTCCGGTGCCGCCAACTTCCGCACCCTCGGCATCGATGACGTTCTGCTGGCGGGCAAGGACTATGGTGGCATGGTCACGTTGCAGGCCGGCACCAATGGCTATGACTTCTCGCGCCTGACTGCAGGCGGCTGGCGCACCAATATCGGTATTGACGGCTCGTTTTCCGTGATGGGAGCGATCAGTGGCACCGACCAGTCCAACTTCAAGAACGGTGATGGCATCTGGTATCCCTATGATGCCTCGCAACATCCGCGTGGCGGCCTCTTCAAGGTCAATTACGCGCCGGATGCCGAGCAGACGCTCGAGCTCGGCGGGATCTTCTACAACAACGCCTTCGCCGTCGAGAGCGCAGGCTACAACTGGCAAATCAACAACCAGACCTATACGCTGAAATATGCCTACCAGCCGGGCGACAACCTGATCGATCTCAAGATCAATGCTTATGCCAATATCACCGATATCAGCATGGAAGGCATTGAGGACGATGCCGTGTCCGATGGTCGGCAAGGCACCAATACCGGGCTCGGCTTCGATATTTCCAATACCAGCACGGCACAGCTGAACGATTCGATGTCGCTCAAATTCTTTTATGGGGCGGGCATCAATTCCGATCAATATGAGAGCAATGACCAGCGTGGTGCCAATCCGCCCGGCCAGTTGATCAAAAGTGGCGCCTTCAACGACACGACCTTCACCTGGGGCATTCTCGGCGTGACGGCGGGTATGCGTTACGACTACTGGAATATCAACGGCAATAGCTGCCCGGAACCCGTCCTCGACTGCAAGCCGCGCCCGTTGGCGCGCGATGGCGGCGACTGGAATCCGAAGCTTGGCGTCACGGTCGATCCGACGCCCTGGATGCAGCTTTACGCAACCTATGCCCATTCGATGCGCCCGCCGACAGTGTCGGAAATGTTCTATCCCGGCGGTCACAATTTCGATGGCACGCTCGCGCCGATCGAGAACAATCCGAATCTCGTGCCTGAGCGCCAGAAGAGCATCGACGTCGGCATCAACCTGCGCGGCGACGGTCTGATCACGGCCGAGGATCTTGCCTATCTCAAGGTCGGCTATTTCAAGAACCGGATCGAAAACTACATCACCTATGCCACTGATCCCTTCGACGGCAAAACGCGCTGGGTGAACCTGCCCGGCACCACCACTATGGACGGCATCGAACTCGAAGGCGGTTATGACGCCGGAATGGTCTATGGCAAATTCGCACTGACGATCGCCGACACCAAGCAGCCGCTCGCCGAATTCGCCGGGATCGGCAACGATGTCGGCCGCCTGCCGGACGACTACGCCACTCTCGACGCCGGCATGCGCTTCTTCGAGCAGAAGCTGACGCTTGGTGGACGTGTCCGCTACACCGGTGAGAGCTTCCAAGTCTACAATGAAGATTCGATCAAGCGGCCGTCTTATACGTTGGTCGACTTCTACGGCTCGTTCAAGGTGACGGAGAATGCCAAGCTGTTCTTCACCGTCGACAACGCTTTTGACAAGCCTTACTTCGTCGCCGGTTCGGGTACGGCCAGCCTCACTGACATCACCAATGGCCGCGGCCGCACCATCATGATCGGGGCGACCACGCGGTTCTGATCGCTTGCCCAGCTTGACAGTCTCCGGACAATATTCCTAGATTGCATGGAATAATTTCCGGAGGCTTCCATGGATCCCGACGATATCCAGGATCTGTTCCGCGCCGTGGGACCGGTCGACATCAGGCGCATGTTCGGCGGCAAGGGCGTCTATGTCGATGGCCGCATCATTGCCGTGGAACTGCGCGGCGAGATGATGCTGAAGGGTGATGCTGAGGCCGGACCGCTCTATGAAGAGGCGGGCGGACGGCATTGGCGCTACAGCCACAGGAAGACAGGCAAAGAAGTTGCCATGCCTTATTGGACCATGCCCGAAAGCGCCTTCGACGATCCTGACGAGGCGGAGAAGTGGGTGAAGGTTGCCATCGGTGCGGCGATCCGGTCGGGGAAATAGAGCGTCAGGAAGCTTTGAGTGCCTTGACCGCATCAACGGTGAAGCGTGACAGCGGAGCAGGCAAGTCATCGAGCGGGAACCAGCCGAATTCCGGAAGCTTTTCCGGCTCGGTTACGCGAGGCTCGCCATTTATATCTCCGGTCCGGTAGATGACCGACACCCAATGATGCCGATCGGCTTCGAAGATCTGTTCTGACAGCGTGAGGAAGTGGATGCCGCCGATGGTCAGGCCGGTTTCTTCCTCCGCCTCGCGGCGGCAGGCGTCGGCCGAATGCTCCATATGGTCAACCTTGCCGCCGACAATATTCCAGTGGCCGGCCTCGGGCGGACGTGTGCGCCTGTACAAAAGCAGTTTGCCATCCCGAAGGATGGCAAGACCTGTTCCCACGCCGGGAAAATCTATGCCGGGCGTACCCTGCATATTATTTCAGGGCGGCGCTTGTCAGCATGAAAGCGGGCACATCATCGCCGAAGCCGACAGGCGTCGGGCCATCATCATTTTGATGATAGCGGCGATTTTCGCGTCTGCGATTGTCGTCGTTGGCAGGGGAATGCGGCCGGCGATCCGGGCGCGGCGCTTCGGTCTTCTTGGGGGCCTGGGCGGCTCTGGGCATTTCGGTCTCCGTCGCTTCGACTCGTTCGCGCACCGGTGCTTCTACATCGGTCGCAATGTCACTTTTATGAAGCGAGGCACCCTCGCGTCTGTTCCCACGGTCACTCGTGGTCTTGCGGCTCCGGTCGCGCTCGCGTCCCTTGGGGGCGGGACGGCGATCTCGGCGGCTGCTGTCTTCGCTCTCCACGCGCTCGGGCAGGGCCGCGATATCGCCGTGGTGCCATTCGATCTTTTCGCCGATCAGTTTTTCGATCGCGTCGAGATGCTTGCTGTCACGCTTGGTAACCAGCATGAAGGCGGCACCCAGGCGGCCGGCGCGGCCGGTTCGGCCGATGCGGTGGACATAGTCCTCGGCATGGATAGGCACGTCGAAATTGAAGATATGGCTGACGTCGGGGATGTCGAGGCCGCGGGCGGCGACATCGGAGGCGACCAGAATCTTGAGGTTTCCATCGCGGAAGCCCTGCAGCATGTTGGTCCGCGAGCGCTGGTCCATGTCGCCATGCAGGGCGCCGACTTCGAAGCCGTGGCGTTCGAGCGAACGGAACAGATCGGCGACATCCTTCTTGCGATTGCAGAAGATGATGGCGTTCTTGATGTCGGGCTCGACCTCGCGGATCAGGTCGCGCAGCGATGCGCGCTTTTCCCAATCCAGTCCATGGCTGGCGACCAACCGCTGGGTGATGGTCTTGGTGGTGGAGGCGGGTGCGGAGACTTCCACCCGTTCCGGATTCTGCAGGAAGGCGTCGGCCAGTTTCTGGATTTCCGGCGGCATGGTGGCCGAGAAGAACAGCGTCTGGCGGGTGAAGGGGATCATCTTGGCAATGCGCTCGATGTCAGGGATGAAACCCATATCGAGCATGCGGTCGGCTTCGTCGATGACGAGAATCTCGACGCCGGTCATCAGAAGCTTGCCGCGCTCGCAATGGTCGAGCAGGCGGCCCGGCGTGCAGATCAGCACATCGGCGCCGCGTTCGAGCTTGCGATTCTGGTCTTCGAACGAGACACCGCCGATGAGGAGGGCGACGTTCAGCTTGTGGTTCTTGCCGTATTTCTCAAAATTCTCGGCGACCTGGGCAGCAAGTTCGCGGGTTGGCTCGAGGATCAGCGTGCGCGGCATGCGAGCCCGGGCGCGGCCCTTTTCCAGAAGCGTCAGCATTGGCAACACGAAGGAGGCAGTCTTGCCGGTACCCGTCTGGGCAATACCCAGGATATCACGGCGCTGAAGTGCAGGGGGAATTGCACCTTTCTGGATCGGCGTCGGAATGGAGTAGCCGGCGTCAGTTACGGCATCGAGGACTTTTTGGCTCAGGCCAAGGTCTTGAAATGTGGTCAAAGGAAAGAGGTTTCCGGTTGTTCTGGTCGGGAAATACAGAATCGAGCGGAAGCAAAGCCGCGCAAGATTGGCGCAGCACTTAGGGCCTTACGGCTGAGAAGTCAAGAAAATCACCGGATTGCGGCGAATTACCACTACTGTTGGTAAATCTGCCACGCTTGGCTTTGCGAAGCTTTCGATTCCTCTCACAAGTAAGAGGTAAGCTTCAGCCCCGCATTAAGAAAACGCATTGGATCGATGGCACTGCCGTTGCGGCGCACCTCGTAGTGCAGATGCGGTCCGGTCGAGCGGCCCGTCGAGCCCGACAGCGCGATCAGATCACCGGCATCGACCACGTCACCTTCCTTGACTAGTATTTTGGAGAGGTGGCCGTAGCGGGTGGTGATGCCGTTGCCGTGGTCGATCTCGACCATCATGCCATAACCGCCGGCGGTACCGGCATGGATGACGACACCTGCGCCCGTTGCCTTCACCTCGGAGCCGGTCTTCTGGCGGAAATCGATGCCAGCATGCATGGCGAGCTTGCCGAAGAACGGGTCCATGCGGTTGCCGAAGAGGGATGTGATCTTGCGGTTCGGTGCGGGATTGGCAAAGGGGAACTTGAGTGCGAGTGCCTTGACGTGCTCGAGTTTGTCCAGCGCTATGTCGAGGTTGGCAATCGAATTCTCGAAGTCGGTCGCCGATTCGGGCTCCAGATAGGGGCCGCCGATCGCGTTCTCGTCATCCTCATCCACGCTGATATCGGCAAGCTTGCTCGGGAGCTTGAACCCGGTGTTGGTCAGGATCTTGCCGATATTGCGGGTTCGATCGTCGGCGTCTTCGGTCAGGCTGCGGATATGGGCAAGCTGCTCCTGCTCTATCCCTTTGAGCGACAGCGTCACATTGGAGAAAAGCTTGTCGGCCCGATCGGCGATCGTGCCTTCGGTCACCAGGTCGTCAACCGGCGCAAAGGCGAGCGCGCGCATTTTCGGCGCCTTGTCCTTGGTCTTGCCGAGCAGGGTGTCGAAACTGTCGATCGCGGCGCGCTTGTCGCTGCCTTCCTCGACAGCGTCGAGCGGCTGTTCTTCGGTTGTGTCGAGCGTGCCAGTGTCGAGGCCTGAATTCTCGGCGCGTTCGAGCACCGAGCCGAGCTTGCCCTGGCGATTGGTCAGCGCCATCTGCTGTTCCATCAGCTTCTCGACCTTGTCCTCCACGACCTGCTGGTCCAGGAGCTGGCGCGAGGTGATGCGATCGAGCTGTGCGCGGAGCGCTGCGATCCGGTCCTCGTATTCGTGCTGCATGCGGGCCTGTCGCGCCATGGACGCGCCGATCAGGTCATCACGAAAGACGAGATAGGCCGTCCCAGTGAGATAGCCGACGGTAAAGAGGCCGAAGAGAGAAACGGCAATCGCTGCCATCCAGGGGCGGATTGTCATGTGGCGTACCCTCTCGCCGCAGGCGAGAATGAGAACGTGGCTTTCCTTCCGTTTTCCGAAACTCCGGCTCGCTCTTACGCCTGACAACTCGATATCCTCCACGGGACCGTGCGAAATCGGGGGACTCGGACGTCCTTCACCGATGGAGGCGATTACAATCCATTAAGGTTAATAAAGCTTCTACGTCGAGATTTTCAGGCATTCGAGATGGAGGAGAGCGAGCGGTAGAAGCTCGGCGTCAGGCCGGCAGCAGCGCGAGCGAGATCGTTGAAGGGCGGCTTCAGCCCGCCGCGGAAATTGGTTCGGACGAGCGATCGGAAAGCTGCGGCCGGATCCTTGCGTTCGCGGGCGCAGAGGAAACGGAACCATTTGGCGCCGACAGCGACATGGCCCTTCTCGTCCTCATAGATCACCGAAAAGATCTCGGCGCTCTCGGTATCGCCGAGTTCCATCAGCTTGTCGCGCATGGATGGCGTGACGTCGAGGCCGCGGGCTTCGAGGATCAAGGGCACGACAGCGAGGCGGGCGGTCAGATCGTTTCGCGTTGAATGAGCTGCTTCCCAGAGGCCGTCATGCGCCGGCAGGTCACCGTAGTCGGCATTGAGATCCCGCAGCCGCTGGCGGACCATACCAAAATGCTTGGCCTCTTCCGATGCCACGAGCATCCAGCCATCGAAGAAGGAGCGCGGCACCGGCTGATCGGCGAAGCGGGCGACGATGTCGAGCGCCAGGTCGACCGCGTTGAGCTCGATATGGCAGATGGCATGGAGTAGCGCGATGCGGCCGTGCTCGGTGTGTAGCGAGCGCTTCTTCATCTTGTTCGGCGGCACCAGTTGCGGCTTCTCCGGCCGGCCGGGCCGTACAGGCAGCGGCGGATCGAGCGGCGAGCGCAGCGACAGCATGCGTCCATACCAGGCTTTGGCAGTTGCTTTCGTCAGGCGCACCTTCTCGTCGAGGTCGGCGGCAGAGACAGCGGCGATGGCCGCAGAGCGCAGGGTCGAATAGGGGAAATCGCCAGTCATCGGAATCGGTTAGCCTGATTTCTGCAGAAAATGAATCTGTTTTCTCAGAGAGCCTTCACGGCATCGAGCACGCCCTGGACATGCCCCTTGAGCCGTACATTGTCCCAGATGCCGGCGATCTTGCCATCCTTGTCGATCAGAAAGGTCGAGCGCACGATGCCCATATACGTCCGGCCGAATGTGGTTTTCTCGCGCCAGACGTCATAGGCGTCGATCGCCTTGTGCTCCTCGTCGGCGAGCAACGGAATGGTCAGATCGTGCCTGGCACAGAATTTTTCGTGCGACTTGACGCTGTCGGGTGAAATTCCGATCACGACGGCTCCCGCTTTCTTGAACGCCGCGGCCTTGGCGGAGAAATCGATGGCCTGCAGGGTACAAGTCGGCGTATTATCCTGCGGGTAGAAGTAGAGGACCACTTTTTTGCCCCGATAATCGCTAAGAGACAGCGCCGCCACGCCATTTCCGGGCAGCGTGAATTCCGGGGCTGGATCGCCGATCTTAAGTTGGGTCATATTGTCAATCGATCCCGTGTCTGGATAACTCCGCGCAAGTCGGAGGAATCATGGTCCCTGATGGGTCCTTCATAAGGGGTTCAGTCGTCAAGGGTATGCGTTGAATGGTCCATCACGTCCGCGGGGAAAAGGTCGTCTTCGGCAAAGGTGATTTCCGTCACCTCGATGCCATGCCGTCCTGCGAGCATGACGAGGCCACGGTGCTCGCCGCTCCACGACGCAAGAACTGGACCATGCGGCTGTTCAAGCTGTTCTTCCTGCTTTTCTTTCTTGCAGTTCTGAGCATTGGCGGGTTTTGGGTCGCACTTGAGAACGGCAGTCTCGACGAGACGCTGACGTCGCAGGCCGAGGCGGCGATGGCGCGCTCGCTCGGCAGCGATTTCTCGCCCGAGGTCAAAGCCGTCCGGCTCCGGTTCTCGAGCGACTGGATGCTGGCGCTCGAGGCGGCGGATGTCGAGATCACCCATGTGCCCTCGGGCGTGAAGGCGCTGAAGACCAATTCCATCAAGGCCGTGCTCGATCCCGTCGCACTCGCAGGCGGTAAATTCGTGCTGGCGCGCGCCGAGATCGATTCTGCGGAGGGAGACCTGAGCTTCCTTCCCGAGGGGCCGGGGATCGCGATCGCCGCGCCCCGGGTAGATTCCTTTCCCGTGCTGCTGGGCATCCTTTACAGTCGCCTCGATCAGGCAGCGGTTCAGCTTGACCGTGCGGGCACGCGGGCGGTCACTGCGCAGAACCTGTCGCTCAAGCTGCCGGGGCCGACGTCGCGGACCGTCAAACTCACCGGCTTCGACTTCAAGAGGGACGACGGCAGCTATCATCTTGCGACCAAGCTCGGCTTCGACCGAATCTCGCCCGACATTGCCTTTAGCTTCACGACATCGGGCGGCAAGGCACAATCGATCGAAGCCAAGATCAGCGGCGTCCAGACCGAGCCCTTTGCGATGAAATATAGCCGCGCAACCGGTGAGCGCCGCCAGGGCATCGATGTGCCGCTGACGTTCGCGCTCTCCTCCACGCGCGACAAGTCCCTGCGGCTGCTTGTCACCGCCGCGCAAGGCACCTTCCAGGCCGATGGCTCGGCGCAGCCGGTCAAGTCGGGCAGGGCGCTGTTCGATTATGACTTCGCCGAAAGCAAATTCGAGATCCGCGAGGGTGGGATCGATCTCGGCGAGACGATGATCCCCTTCGACGGCGCGATCACGGATCTTGACAAGGTGACGCCCGGTTCGCTGCCCGGCTATGCTTTCGAAGCGGTCGTCGAAAACGGTATCGCCACTGCGGAGAAGGCGGGCGAGGAGCCGCAGCCCTATAATGCCAAGCTGGCTGGCAGCTTCATTCCGTCGACGAAGGAAGTCCTGTTCGATACCATGTCCGTCGCGACCGACAGCGGCAGCATGACGGGATCGCTGAAGCTGGTCTTTGCCCAGGACAAGTCGCCCGCGATCACGTTCTCCGCGTCGTCGCAATCCCTTTCGACCAAATCGGTCAAGCAACTCTGGCCTTTCTGGTTTGCGGCCAAGCCGCGCGACTGGGTGCTCTCACGCATCCGCGGCGGCACGGTGAGCAATGCCGAAATCGGCGTGTCGCTCGTCGCCGGGCGGTTGCCGGAACATCCCGACCCGTTCCACTTCCAGGAAAACGAATTCACCATGAATTTTGATGCCGAGGGACTCGACATCAACTATCTCGGCGAATTGCCAGCGTCGACGTCGACGTCGGGCAAGTTCCGGATGAAGGATCGGCATCTCGTGATCGAGATCACCAAGGGCGAAATCCCGCTGCCATCGGGCAAGCTGCTTTCGGCAGCCAACGGGAAGTTCGAGATCGCGGATACGGCCCAGAAGCCGCTCATGGGCTCGCTCGACATCAAGGCCGGGGGCGACGCATCCGCCGCGTTGGAATATGTCAGCTTCAAGCCGATCGACGCCACCGCCAAGCTGCCGTTCACACCCGCCGACCTCAAGGGCAAGCTGACAGCCGATGTCTCGGCCGTGTTCGGCCTGAACCCATCCCAGAATCCGCCTAAACCGACGTGGGACGTGTCGCTTGGGCTCAACAATGTGGACGTCGGCAAGCCGATCGAGGGCCGCAAGATCGGCAAGATCAACGGAACGCTCAAAATCGACAACGCGGTGGCGGCGCTTGACGGCAAGGCCGACATCGACGGCATGGGTTTCGACGTCAAGCTCTCGCAGCCGGTAACCGGCGACACGACGGCGCGGCAATGGGAAGCCGAAGGCGACCTGAGCGAGGCGGAGATTCTGAAACTGGCGCCGACGCTGAAGCCCTATGTCCAGGGCGGGATCAAGCTCAAGCTCGAAGCGGCCAAGCAGGGCCAGCACGCGACCGTATCGCTCAGGAATACGACGCTCTCCATTCCCTTCATCAACTGGCGCAAGGGATCAGGCGTGCAGGCGACGGCCGAATTCGTCATGCTGGTGAAGGACGGCCAGACTCGCATTACCGACTTCACGCTCGACGGTGACGGTTTCGGTGCGAAGGGCGAGATGCTGCTCGACAAGCGCGGTCTCGTGTCCGGGAAATTCAATCGGGTCAAACTCTCGCCGGCCGACAATTTTTCGATCACGCTGCAACGCAGGAGTGGTGGGCTCTCGATCGATGTCACTGGCAACTCGATCGATGCGAAACCCTTTATTGCGCAAGCAAAGTCCACGGACAGCAATGAAGAGGGCGAGAAGGCATCCAACATCATCACTGCGCAGATCGACAAGGCGGTCGGCTACAACAAGGAATCGCTACGTGGGCTCGATCTCAGGCTGGTGACATCGTCGGGCCGGATTTCGACGCTCACCTTGTCTGCCGTTACAGCCAGCGAACAGGCGCTCGTCATCCGCAAGGATACCGACAGCGGCGCCATGGAAATCACCAGCGGCGATGCCGGGGCCGTTGCGCGTTTCGCCGATCTCTACCGAAACATGACGGGCGGCTTGCTCAACATCACGCTCAAGGCGCGCGATGCCGATTCATGGCGCGGCTCGATCGATATCCGCAATTTCGCGCTGATCAACGAAGCTCGCCTCAAGGCCATCGTCTCGGCGCGCGGTGGCAAGGATGGACGTAGCCTCACTGATGCGCTCAAGACGGATATCGATACGAGTTCGCAAAAGTTCCGCCGCGCCTTTGCGCGTCTCATCCTGGATGGCGGCACGATCAAGGTCGAGAACGGCATCGTGCGGGGCGATCAGTTGGGGGCGACATTCCAGGGCACCGTGCGGTCGCGTCGCGGCAATATGGATATGACCGGCACTTTCATGCCGGCTTATGGCATCAACAGCCTGTTTGGACAGTTGCCGGTCATCGGTGCGATTCTCGGCAACGGCCGCGACCGGGGCCTGCTCGGCATCACGTTCAAGCTGGAGGGCCCCTATGAAGGGCCGAAAATGACAATCAACCCGCTCTCGCTGATCGCGCCGGGCGTGTTCCGCAATATCTTCGAATTCGGTGAATAGCGTTCAATCGCGGCGCCGGGTCACCAGAATTATCTCGCGCGAGGTTTCGGCGTCGAAGGGGGATTGGTCCCAGTCGCCGTAGAGGGACTGCGTTTCGAGGCCGGCATCCTCGAGGAACTCCGTCAGGCGATCGAGCGGCAGGAAGCGCAGAGTGCTTTCCGAGATGCGCTCTCCATCAGGCAGCTTGTAATGGGTGTCGAAGCGCACCAATTCGCCCCGCCGCCAGAGAACGCGCCATTCGACCGGCACCGGACCGGTTTCGGTCTGCAAAGTCTCTGCGCTCTCGAAGATCGTCTCCCAGGGTAGAGCGGGATTGCGAGTCTCGAAGGCGAAAATCCCGCCGGGTTTGAGATGGCGGCGGATATTTGCGAGGGACTGGCTGACGTCGTCGTCCTCGAGCAGCACCTGGAAGGCGTGGCCCGTCACGAAGATAAGGTCGAAGCTGGTTTCGATCGCGAAATCCTGTGCTGTGCCCTTCAGCCAACGGATACGGTCGCCGAACTGTGAGTGCCTGCCGACGGCGAGCATGGCGGCTGCGGGATCGATCCCGGTGACATCATGCCCGGCCTTCGCCATGGCGCGCGCGACCAGACCAGTGCCGCAGCCAATCTCCAGCACGCGGATCGGTTCGGTTCCCGCGAGCTTCAGATAGAAATCGCGATCATCCGACCACTCGCTCTCGATATCATAGAGGGCCGCGAGTTCCGGAAGCTCATAATGGGCGTCAGGCATCGCGGCACCTTGTAGGTCAGATCGGCTTCACAAGAACGTGCTTCTTCTTGCCAAGCGAGAGCTTTATCACGCCGTCGGCATTGACGTCGGCCGAACCGATCACGCGCTTCTCGTCGGAGACCGCGGCGTCATTGATACGCACGGCGCCACCCTGGACGTGTCGGCGCGCTTCGCCGTTTGACGCGGCAAGGCCGGCCTTGACGAAGAGTACGAGAACGCCGACGCCAGCTTCGATCTCACTTGCAGCGACCTCAACCGTGGGCAGGTTGGCGTCGATTGCCCCTTCTTCGAAGACTTTTCGGGCGGTTTCGGCCGCCTGGTCGGCAGAGGCGCGGCCATGCAGGATCGCGGTGATTTCGGTGGCCAGCAACTTCTTGACCTCGTTGATCTCGGAGCCGGCGAGCTTTTCGAGCCTGATGATTTCGTCCATCGGCAGCGTCGTGTAGAGCTTGAGAAAGCGGCCGACATCGGCATCTTCCGTATTGCGCCAGTACTGCCAGAAGTCATAGGCCGAGAGCATGTCCGGATTGAGCCAGACGGCACCGGTCGCCGACTTGCCCATCTTGGCGCCGGAGGATGTTGTCAGCAGCGGTGACGTCAGCGCGTAGAGTTGTGGCGTGCCCATGCGGTGGCCGAGGTCGATGCCGTTGACGATGTTACCCCACTGGTCCGAACCGCCCATCTGCAGGCGGCAGCCGTAGCGCTTCGATAGTTCGACATAGTCGTAGGCCTGGAGGATCATATAGTTGAACTCGAGGAAGCTCAGCGACTGTTCGCGGTCGATGCGCGTCTTCACGCTGTCAAAGGACAGCATGCGGTTGACCGAGAAGTGGCGGCCGACATCACGCAGGAATTCGAGGTAGTTGATCTTGGTGAGCCAGTCGGCGTTGTTGACCATCAATGCATCGCGGGAGCCGTCGCCGTAGGTCAGGTAGTTCGAGAACACCTGTTTGATCGAGTCGATGTTGGACTGGATCGTGTCGACGGTCATCAGCTGGCGCGCCTCGTCCTTGAAGGACGGGTCACCCACCATGCCGGTGCCGCCGCCCATCAGCGAGATCGGACGATGGCCGGTCTTCTGCAACCAGTGCAGCATCATGATCTGGATCAGCGAGCCGGCATGGAGCGAGGGCGCGGTCGGATCGTATCCGATATAGGCCGTCACGGTCTCCTTCGACATGAGGTCGTCGAGGCCGGTCTCATCCGAAATCTGGTGGATGAA
Source organism: Rhizobium sp. SRI_017 (assembly GCF_057586295.1). Lineage (NCBI taxonomy): Bacteria > Pseudomonadati > Pseudomonadota > Alphaproteobacteria > Hyphomicrobiales > Rhizobiaceae > Rhizobium > Rhizobium sp. SRI_017. Next base: position 359,278 of record NZ_JBYCZP010000003.1, read on the forward strand.
GCCGCGCTCGCTGAGCGTGTGGAGGAATTCGGACTTGAAGCTTGCCATGGAGGATACTCTCGGACATATCGGATGCGAAACTGGCGCGCCTTTAGCAAAGTTTTCGCGCGCGTGCACGTCCTTCAACGACGAATGTTTGAAATGGGACCCATCAATGGCTGAGCTCAAGACTGCGATCGGTTTGATGAGCGGCACATCGATGGATGGGATCGACCTTGCGTTAATTCGGACGGACGGCGAGGGGCTCGTTGAGCGAGGGCCGGCCATGGGGGTCGCCTACGACGCAGCTTTCCGCAGGGTTCTGGCGGAATCGCTCGAGACGGCCAAGTCGATCCGCAAGCGCGAGGAGAGACCGGGCAATCTCACCGAAATTGAGCGGGAACTGACGTTACGTCATGTCTCGGCCGTGCAGGATTTCCTTGGCAAGTTCGAGGTCGCGGCAAAAGATGTTGATTTCATTGGATTTCATGGGCAGACGGTGTTGCACCGGCCGCTGGAAGCACTGACGGTACAGATCGGCGACGGGAGGCTGCTCGCGCAGGAGACCGGCATTTCGGTCATCTACGATATGCGTGCCAACGACATGCTCCATGGCGGGCAGGGTGCGCCACTGGTGCCGGTCTATCATGCGGCGCTGGCGGCCGGGATTACCGACTTTGCCGGCAAGCCGGTCATGTTCGTCAATATCGGCGGTATATCGAATCTCACTTTCATTGGATCGGAAGGCGAAATCATCGCGTTCGATTCCGGACCAGGGAACACGCTGATCGACCAGTGGGTCGAGGCGGAGGCAGGCGTCCCTTTCGACGCAGGTGGTTCGATCGCCTCCGAGGGCGGTGTGATCGCGTCACTCGCGTCACGATACCTCGGTCATCCCTTTTTCACCTCTGAAAAGCGCATGTCGCTCGACCGCAACGATTTCCGGCCGCCAGCGCCAGGCGAGGTCGGATTGCACGACGGGGGGCGGACACTGGCGCATGTCACCGCGGCCGCGATCGTGAAATCGATGCGGCACCTGCCCGAGAGACCCGAACTGATCATCGTCTGCGGCGGCGGTCGGTTGAATCGGGTTGTTATGGCTGATCTCGCGGACTTGGCTGATGGCGCCCGCGTGGAGCCGGCGGAAACCTTTGGCTTCAATGGCGACTCGATGGAGGCTGAAGCCTGGGCCTATCTCGCCGTCCGCTCGTCCAGGGAACTGCCTCTGACTTTTCCGGGTACGACCGGCGTCCGTGAGCCGGTCACTGGCGGAGTGTCGGCGAAGGCGCCGTTTCTGACCACGGCCAGGCTCGCGCTGCATGAATGGCAGCCGGGTGATGCCGAGCATGTCGCCGCCCTGCATTCGAGCTTCGAATCATCACGCTATGTCAGCACAGGAGAGGTGTGGTCGGCGGACTATGCCGCAGAGCGCATCAGCGGCTGGATGGCCGACCTCGAGCGCCGCGGCGTAACAAAGCTCAAGATCCTTGCCCGCGACGACGGACGCTTCATCGGCCGCGCCGGCTTCACGCTGATGGAAGAGCAGAATGTCTTCGAACTCGGCTATGCAATCATGCAGGAGGAGTGGGGCAAGGGCTTTGCGACGGAGATTTCGGAGGGGCTTGCGCGCTGGTTCTTCGCGAACCGGCCCGAACCACGTTTCGTCGCCTTTGCCTATTCGGAGAACGAAGCCTCGATCAAGGTCATGCTGAAAATGGGCATGACGGAGATCGAGTCGCGCGACATTCCGCGTGGCCGGGCGAGGTTCTTTGAGAAGAAGCGCTGATCAGAGACGGTCTTCGGCGATTGCCAGCTTTGCGGCCTTGAGCAACAAGCCAGAGCGCGACAGCCCGTGTGACTGTGCATAGGCGTCGATTGCTTTCAGTTCCTTCTCGGGAATACTGACATTGATCCGAATAGCACGTTCGGCAATCTTCGCCTCGACCAGGAAGGCGACCGCGTCCTTGTTCTCCCGAACCTTCATGATGTCGTCTAGAGGCGAGGGAGGTGGAATGGCTTCATTGTCTTCGACCATGCCCTCAATGTGCATCGCCAGCGCCTCATTGGCCACAAGCCGCGCTTCGTCGAGCGTCTCTCCGGCGGTGACACAACCCGGAAAATCGGGAAACGACACGCTGAAGTCGCTGGAAGCGTCTTTATGGATGAGAGCGACATAATGGGTCATGGCGACTATCTCAACTTCACCCCGGATTGCTGTTCAATGCTGCGAAGAGTACCGATAGCCAGATCCCGCTTAGGATGAGGCAATGTCACCCGACCGGACTTGTTGGGGTGCTTCAATTGAAGATGCGAACCCTTCTGAGCCACTTCGACCCAGCCGTCCGCTTTCAGCAATCTCAGAACCTCGCGACTGTTGATGCTGAGTGTGTATCACACACACTCAAGTCCAACAACCAAGAGCGTTTGAGGCAAGTTACCGAATCCGCTTGGCCGCTGGTTCCGGCACCAGTTCGCCGGCCATGCGGCGATCGAGGTAGTCGCCGCATTCGTCGATCAGAGTGTCCATCTGGCCGGAGAAGAAGTGGTTCGCGCTCGGGATGACGCGATGGGTGATCAGGATGCCCTTCTGCTGCTTGAGCTTATCGACCAGGCCGGAGACATCCTTTTCCGGCGCGACCTTGTCGGTGTCGCCGTTGATGATCAGGCCGGAGGAAGGGCAGGGGGCGAGGAAGGAGAAGTCGTAGGTATTCGGCTGCGGCGCGACAGAGATGAAGCCCTCGATCTCCGGGCGGCGCATCAGGAGCTGCATGCCGATCCAGGAGCCGAAGGAATAGCCGGCGACCCAGCAGCTCTTCGAGTCCGGATGCAGGCTCTGCACCCAGTCGAGCGCGGATGCGGCATCGGAGAGTTCGCCGGCGCCGTGGTCGAACTCGCCCTGGCTGCGGCCGATGGAGCGGAAATTGAAGCGCAGCGTCGTAAAGCCGCGCTTCTGGAACATGTAGAACAGCTGATAGACGATCTGGTTGTTCATCGTGCCGCCAAACTGCGGATGCGGATGCAACACGATGGCGATCGGCGCGCTCTTCTGCTTGGACGGCTGATATCGGCCTTCCAGCCGACCGGCCGGACCGTTGAAGATGACTTCAGGCATTCTCACTCCAGGGTAATCGAGTCATAAAATCCGGCTCCTGACGCAAACGAGTCTTGACGAAACCAGTCAGCTTTTCTAAGAGCTAGTTTAGAACCATTCGAAAGTTTGGCCCGATATCGATCCGACAACGTCGATCTGACCTGGGCCGGCTTTGATGCGTGACGCTTCATAGGACAGGCAGGGCCGGAATTTCAAGGAAAATGCGATTCCGGCGCATGACCAAGCAAAGAACCCAGACGAGCAAATGGAAAAGTCCCGCGCCTATATGGACTGGAACGCCACCGCGCCGCTTCTGCCCGAAGCGCGCGAGGCGTTCCTGCGCGTCGGGCTGATGGCGGGCAATCCGTCCTCCGTTCATCGCGAGGGCAGGGCTGTCCGTGCCGAAATCGAGGCTGCTCGCCGCAAGCTGGCGGCAGCGGTCGGCGCGAAGCCTGCCGATATCATCTTTACATCGGGCGCGACGGAAGCGGCCAATCTGGTGCTGACACCGGATTTCCGCATGGGTCGTGCGCCCCTTCGGATCGGGAAACTCTACGTCTCGGCCATCGAGCACAAGGCCGTGTTCGAGGGCGGACGCTTCGCCAAGGCCGATATCGAGACTATCCCGGTTCACGCCGATGGCACTGCCGACATGGCGGTCCTGGCTGCAATGCTTGAAGGTCATGACCGGTCGCTCGGCTTGCCGATTGTGGCGCTGATGTCCGCCAATAACGAGACGGGCGTCGTTCAGCCGATCACGGCGGCCGCGAAGCTCGTTCATGGCGCCGGGGGCATTCTCGTCGTCGACGCAGTGCAGGCCTTTGGCCGTATTCCCCTTGATATCGCAGAGCTCGATGCTGACTTTATGATCGTCTCCTCGCACAAGATCGGTGGCCCAAAAGGTGCCGGCGCGCTTGTTTCGCGCGGCGAGGCGATGATGCCCTCGGCGCTCATCCATGGCGGCGGCCAGGAAAAGGGTCACCGCTCGGGGACCGAGAACGCGGCTTCCATCGCGGGCTTCGGCGCAGCGGCTGAGGTGGTCGCTAGCGACGTTGCCGCCCGCGCGGATAGGCTTCGAGGCGTCCAGCAAACGATCGAAGCGCGGATGCGCGAGATAGCGCCGGAACTGGTGGTTCACGGCATCGACAGTGAACGCCTGCCGAACACGACTTTCTTCTCCCTGCCTGGCCTCAAGTCGGAAACCGGTCAGATCGCCTTTGATCTCGAGGGCGTGGCGCTGTCCGCCGGTTCGGCCTGCTCTTCGGGCAAGGTTGGCGAGAGCCACGTGCTGAAGGCCATGGGCCTCGATCCGCGCATGGGCGCTTTGCGCATTTCGATCGGGACTTCGACGACGGAACGGGATATCGAGCGGACCATTGCGGCCTTTGCCAAGATTGCCGGGCGGCTCCGGGCGTCGCGCGCCGCATAGACAAAATTGCGGAAAAGCATTTTTCCGCTTGCCAGAACAACGGAAATCCGGTTCTGGCGCACCTATATGAAGATGGCGCAAGCTATCAGGAAGACGACAAGCTGCCGGCCTTGACCCGGCGAGATTGGAGACGAGAATGCCTGCGGTTCAGGAAACCATAGAGCAGGTCCGCGCAATTGACGTGGACCAGTACAAATACGGCTTCGAGACCGACATTGAGTCCGACAAGGTCCCGCCGGGCCTCAATGAAGACGTCATCCGACTGATCTCGGCCAAGAAGAACGAGCCTGAATGGATGCTCGAATGGCGGCTCGAGGCCTACAAGCGCTGGCTGACCATGGAAGAGCCAGCTTGGGCGCGCGTCGAATATCCGAAGATCGATTTCAATTCGATCAGCTACTACTCGGCGCCAAAGGGCACGTCCGGTCCGAAATCTCTCGACGAAGTCGATCCGGAACTTCTCAAAGTCTACGAGAAGCTCGGCATTCCGCTGCGCGAGCAGGAAATCCTCGCCGGCGTCGAGAACCGACGCGTCGCCGTCGATGCCGTGTTCGATTCCGTGTCTGTCGTGACCACCTTCAAGGAAGAGCTCAAGAAGGCAGGCGTGATCTTCATGTCGATCTCGGAGGCTCTCCAGGAGCATCCCGATCTGGTGCGGAAATATATCGGGACCGTCGTTCCGGCCACCGACAATTACTACGCCACACTGAACACGGCCGTGTTCACCGACGGCTCATTCGTCTTCGTGCCGAAGGGCGTGCGCTGCCCGATGGAGCTGTCGACCTATTTCCGCATCAACGAGAAGAATACCGGCCAGTTCGAGCGGACGCTGATCATCGCCGAGGAGGGCGCTTACGTGTCCTATCTCGAAGGCTGCACCGCGCCGCAGCGTGATGAGAACCAGCTTCATGCTGCGGTGGTCGAGCTCGTTGCGCTCGATGATGCCGAGATCAAGTATTCGACAGTCCAGAACTGGTATCCTGGTGATAAGAACGGCAAGGGCGGCATCTACAACTTCGTCACCAAGCGTGGCGATTGCCGGGGCAGGAATTCCAAGATCTCCTGGACGCAGGTCGAAACCGGTTCGGCGATCACCTGGAAATATCCGTCCTGCATCCTGCGTGGCGACGGCTCGCAGGGCGAGTTCTACTCGATCGCCGTTTCCAACGGCTATCAGCAGGTCGATAGCGGCACCAAGATGATCCATCTCGGCAAGAACACCAGGAGCCGGATTATCTCCAAGGGCATCTCGGCCGGCCACTCGAACAACACCTACCGCGGCCAGGTCTCCATGCACCGCAAGGCGGAGGACGCGCGCAACTTCACCAATTGCGACTCGCTGCTGATCGGCGACAAGTGCGGTGCGCATACCGTGCCCTATATCGAGGTGAAGAACGCCACCGCCAAGGTGGAGCACGAGGCGACGACGTCCAAGATCTCCGAGGACCAGAAGTTCTACGTGATGCAGCGTGGCATTCCCGAAGAGGAAGCCATCGCGCTGATCGTCAATGGCTTCGTCCGCGACGTGATCCAGCAGTTGCCGATGGAATTCGCTGTCGAGGCCCAGAAGCTGATCAATATCAGCCTCGAAGGAAGCGTGGGCTAGGCCCACTTCGGAGTAGAGCGGGTGATCATTACAAAGATCAAGCTGGTAAACTGGCGGAACTTTAAGCGCGCGGAGGCTTCTTTGCGCGAGACCAGTTATATTCTCGGAATAAACGCTTCTGGCAAATCAAATTTCCTGGACGCTTTCAGGTTTCTTCGTGACATTGCCAAACCCATTGGTGGGGGATTGCAAAAGGCTATCAAGGATCGGGGTGGGTTAAAGAAGTTGCGTTGCCTGCACGCACGGAACCATCCGGAGGTTTCAGTTGAGATCGAGGTATCCAATTCAGTAGGAGATGAACATCCCGCGTGGCGGTATGAACTCGAGTTTTCTTCGGAGGGAAAGGGAGCGCAGCGTCCGATCTTGAAGAAGGAGAGAGTGAGCCGCTTCAATGCAGACGGAGATATCGATTTTTCATTCACCCGTCCTGATGACTTGGACGGAAAGGACCCTGAACGTCTGACTGCTACGGCTATTGAACAAGTGCAGGCAAATCGCGATTTTCGTGTGCTAGCAGAGTTTCTTGCGAATACGACTTATCTGCACGTTGTTCCACAACTTCTTAAGTTTGGCGACTTGATTGGCGGTCGCACGATAGAGAACGATCCTTTCGGGCAAGCATTTATGGAACGATTGGCAAAGACGCCGGAGAAAACGCGAAATTCTCGTCTAAGAAAAATAGAGGCTGCTCTCAAAAAAATTGTTCCGCAATTGAATGATTTAAGTTTTTCGCCGGATGAGACAGGAAGACCTCATCTGGAAATTCGATATGAACATCATCGACCACACGGTGCACGGCAACTTGAGGATCAGTTTTCTGACGGCACGTTGCGTCTAATTGCGCTTTTCTGGCTTTTGCTAGATGGCGATTCTCTTCTTTTGCTGGAAGAGCCAGAACTCTCGCTCAATGAAGAAATAGTTAACCAAATTCCCTATTTGATAAGTTCGATCTATCGCGGTAGCAAGAAAAAGCGGCGTCAAATCCTGATTACGACACATAGTAAATCGATGCTCGACAATGCTGGAATAGACGGTCGTAGTCTGTTTGTTTTGGAACCATCTGATGAAGGGACCATCATTCGCGGAACGAACACAGCTGAAGATGTTGCGTTGGAAGCGGGCTTAACTCCTGCGGAAGCTGTCCTTCCCAACGCACAAAGAATAGGTAGCGCGAAAATACAGCTGGAGCTCAGCTTATGAGTTTTATGTATCTAGCGGTGGAGGATGAATTAAGCGAGGCGGTTGGCATCAGAATCATACGCGAGACATTGGGGAGCGATGTCGGGGTCCACGTCCTACGGAAAGGTGGTTTCGGCTATCTCAAATCAAAACTCCGCAGCTTCGCTGACATGTCGAGGCGCTTTGCGGTTTTAATGATTACCGACCTTGATAGGGAGTCTTGTGCACCTAGCTTGAAGACCAAGTGGTTCGCGGGCATCGAACAGCCCGAGAAATTCGTATTTAGGGTCGCGGTTCGCGAGGTTGAATCGTGGCTCCTCGCCGACACTCGGAAATTGGCGGGATTCTTGGGCGTCCAAGAGGCTGTTATCCCTCGCAATCCGGATTCTGTTGATGATCCTAAAGCTTCGTTGATCCAGATCGCTAGAAAGGCGAAACGCGAGCTTCGAAACGACATAGTTCCGGATCGGGGTGTCAAAGCAAAGCAGGGGTTGGGCTACAACAAGGCACTTTGCCCGTTTGTTGTAGCTGATTGGAATATTCAACAGGCTGCTAAGAACAGCGAAAGCCTGAGGCGAGCTTGCCATAGAGTGGCCGAACTTGCCGACCGGATCTAAAGGAAGAATGAAATGCTTGAGATCAAGAACCTGCATGCCCGCATTGCCGAAGACGGCACCGAGATCATTCGCGGCCTGAACCTGACCGTGAACAAGGGCGAAGTCGCCGCCATCATGGGACCGAACGGCTCGGGCAAGTCTACGCTCTCCTACATCCTCGCCGGCCGCGAGGATTACGAGGTGACTGAGGGCGAAATCCTGCTCAACGGCGAGAGCATTCTCGAACTCGATCCGTCCGAGCGCGCTGCCAAGGGCGTGTTCCTGGCGTTCCAATATCCGGTCGAGATCCCGGGCGTCGCCACCATGCAGTTCCTCAAGGTCGCGATGAACGAGCAGCGCAAGGCACGCGGCGAGCCCGAACTCCTGACGCCTGATTTCATGAAGCGCGTCAAGGCCGCTGCCACCGAACTCAAGATCAATCCGGACATGCTGCGCCGGCCGCTCAATGTCGGCTTCTCCGGCGGCGAGAAGAAGCGGGCCGAGATCCTGCAGATGTCGCTGCTCGAGCCCTCGCTCTGCGTCCTCGACGAAACCGATTCCGGCCTCGATATCGATGCGCTGAAGGTCGTCGCCGATGGCGTCAATGCGCTGCGGTCGCCGGACCGTGCGATCGTCGTCATCACCCACTACCAGCGTCTGCTGGACTATATCGTGCCGGACTCGGTGCACGTCCTCTACAAGGGCCAGATCATCAAATCGGGAAGCAAGGAGCTCGCGCATGAGCTTGAGGCCAATGGCTATGCCGACGTCATCGGCCAGGCAGCCTGAGCGGAGGTGACGCCATGACCGTTCATACCCTCCTTAAGCCGACCAATGCCGAGCAGGCATTGCTCGACACGTTCGGGCAGAGTGTTGGCATGCTGCCCGGCGACGCTGCGGTGACCACGCAACGCTCGACGCTGCTCAAGGGCCTGCGCGAGATCGGCCTGCCGACCCGCCGCCGCGAAAGTTGGCACTATACCGACTTGCGCTCGCTGCTTCGCACCGTGCCGGCCAATCAGGCGACTGCCGCCAAGGGCGTCGATCCATTGGTCAGCGGCTCGCGCGTGTTTTCGATCGTCAATGGCGCTGCGCAGGACGCAGATGGGACCGCTGGCGTATCGGTTCGCTCCTATGCGGAAACACTGAGCGACGGTTCCGCGCTGAAGGGCCTGTCGCTGCGCGACAACGACGATCTCGTCGGCCGCCTCAATGGCAGCTTCGTTCGCGATGGTTTCGTGATCGATGTCGCCGATGGCGCCGAGGTCGCAGACATGATCGAGATCCAGTCCGTGCAGGGTGGTGGCCAGCACCACAATCGCTTCCCGGTTCGTTTCGGTAAGGGCTCGAAGGCGACCGTCATCGAACGCCATGTGGCGGCATCGGAGACGGCGGCGCTCGTGTCCTCGGTAAGTGACATCACGCTCAACGAAGGCGCCCAGGTGACCTGGATCGTCATGCAGCAGCAGGGCAGGGATGACACCCATTTCGGCCAGTTGCGTGTGAAGCTCGGCCGCGACGCCAAGCTAACCCTCTATGTCATCAATGCCGGTGGCCGGCTCGTCCGCCAGGACCTCTATATCGATGTCGATGGCGTCAATTCCGAGCTGATGCTTCGCGGCATCAACCTGCTCGGCGGCGACAGCCACACGGATGTCACCCTGGTGCTGGGCCACAATGTCGAGCACACATCGTCGACCGAGACCATTCGCAATGTGGTGTTCGACAAGGCCAAGGGCGTGTTCCAGGGCCAGATCCGCGTCGCCAATGCCGCGCAGAAAACCGACGCCAAGATGGCCTGCAACACGTTGCTGCTGTCGGACGATGCGGAATTCTCTGTGAAGCCCGAACTCGAGATCTTCGCCGACGACGTGATCTGCGGTCACGGCGCGACGGTGACGGATATCCATCCGACTCATCTTTTCTATCTCAGGTCGCGCGGCATCCCGGAGAATCTTGCGCGGCATCTGCTGGTGCAGGCCTTCGTTCAGGAGACGGTCGAAGAGCTGGAGGATGAGGCGCTGATCGAGGCGCTGGAGGCGGTGATCCAGGCGTGGCTTGAGAAGCACGCCTAGAACTTAGAACCCCTCATCCGGCCCTGCAGGCCACCTTCTCCCCAAGGGGAGAAGCGGGAAATCGCGGGACCGGATCCATCTCGATCCGACCATACTTGGTTGAGGTGAAGACGCGAGGGTGCGGCAAGACTCTTCTCCCATTGGGGAGAAGGTGGCCCGCAGGGCCGGATGAGGGGTTCCCCTCGCGAATACGGAAAGATGGCCTATGTCCACCAATGCCACTTATGACGTCGAAGCGATCCGCAAGGATTTCCCGATCCTGTCCAAAACGGTCTATGGCAAGCCGCTGGTCTATCTCGACAACGGTGCCTCGGCCCAGAAGCCGCAGGCGGTCATCGACGCGGTCAGCCACGCCTATTCGAACGAATATGCCAATGTGCATCGCGGGCTGCATTTCCTCTCCAATGCCGCTACCGACGCCTATGAGGCGGCGCGCGAGAAGGTGCGGAAGTTTCTCAACGCTGGCTCGGTCGACGAGATCATCTTCACCAAGTCCTCGACAGAGGCGATCAACACCGTCGCTTATGGCTGGGGCATGCCCAATATCGGCGATGGCGACGAGATCGTCATCTCGATCATGGAGCACCACTCCAACATCGTGCCATGGCACTTCATCCGCGAGCGGCAGGGCGCCAAGCTCGTCTGGGCGCCGGTTGACGACGAAGGTGCGTTCCATCTCGACGATTTTGAGAAGTGCCTGACGGACAAGACCAAGCTTGTCGCCATCACGCACATGTCGAATGCGCTCGGCACTGTGGTCAATGTCAAGGAAGTCTGCCGGATCGCGCATGCGCGCGGCATTCCGGTGCTGATCGACGGCAGCCAGGGCGCCGTGCATATGCCGGTCGATGTTCGCGACATCGATTGCGACTGGTATGTCATGACCGGCCACAAGCTCTATGGGCCGTCTGGCATAGGCGTGCTCTATGGCAAGATGGATCGCCTGAAATCCATGCGGCCGTTCCAGGGTGGCGGAGAGATGATTGCCGAAGTCACGATGGACGAGGTCACCTACAACGATCCGCCGCATCGTTTCGAAGCTGGAACGCCGCCGATCGTGCAGGCGATCGGGCTCGGTTATGCGCTCGACTATATCGAAGGTGTCGGACGGGCGGCGATTGCCGAGCATGAGGCAGGGCTGGCACAATACGCCGCAGACCGCCTGCGCTCAGTGAACTCGCTCAGAATCATCGGCAACGCGCCGGGCAAGGGCGGCATCTTTTCCTTTGAACTCGAAGGCATCCACGCCCATGATGTCTCGATGGTGATCGACCGGCAGGGTGTCGCGGTGCGCGCCGGCACGCATTGCGCCCAGCCGCTCTTGAACCGCTTCGGCGTCACCTCCACATGCAGGGCAAGTTTCGGCCTCTATAATACCAAGGCCGAGGTGGATGTGCTGGTCGAGGCGCTGGAACACGCTCGCAAGTTCTTTGCGTAGGAGAATGGATCATGGCTGATAGCGATATGGCTGTCGAAAAGGTGGATGTCCGGACAGGACTGGTTCAATCGGCGATGTCGTCCGACGAGATCGCGCGTCTCTCCGACGATATCATCGCGGCGCTGAAGACCGTCTACGATCCGGAAATTCCGGCCGACATCTATGAACTCGGCCTGATCTACCGCGTTGACATCGAGGACGACCGGACGGTGAAGATCGTCATGACGCTAACCGCGCCGGGCTGCCCGGTTGCCGGCGAGATGCCAGGCTGGGTCGAAAATGCCGTTGGTGCGGTGGAAGGCGTGATGGGCGTTGAGGTCGAAATGACCTTCGACCCGCCATGGTCGGCCGATCGTATGAGTGAAGAGGCTCAGGTAGCCCTCGGCTGGTATTGAAGGTTTAACCGACCGGAATTACATTCGATTCGAAACATTGGGCCTTGAACCCGGTCGTGGAAGGAGAATGAGCCCATGGGCTTTGCAGTGATGACCATGACGGATGCCGCCGCGGAGCGCGTCCGAGAGATAGTCGAGAATGGCTCCGGGGAAGCCCTGGGCATTCGCGTCGGCATCAAGAAGGGTGGCTGCGCGGGGATGGAATATACCATCGGCCTGGTCACCGAGCCGAATGCCAAGGACGACCTGATCGAGCGCGATGGCGCCAAGGTCTGGGTCGAGCCTGCTGCGGTTCTTTATCTGCTTGGTACGCAGATGGATTTCGAGGTGAGCACGCTGCGCACCGGCTTTACCTTCAACAATCCCAACCAGACTTCGGCATGCGGCTGCGGCGAAAGCGTCGAGCTGAAGCCTGCCGATCTTGCGGCGTTGGCTGCACGTGGCGACGCTGTCGTGCGCGCCTGATCCAATTTCGTTTTGAGTTGAATGAGAACGGGCGCCTTCGGCGCCCGTTTTCGTATGAACTGACGAGAGACGACGTTCAGTCGATACTGTCTTCCGGCTTCGGCTCGTTACCGCCGAAGCCATGCATCCGGGCAGCCCATTGCAGGCCGATGACGGCACCCTTGATCGGTTGGATCGTCGCGAGGGCGAGCAGAACCGTGAGCGGTGTCCAGATTGCCAGATGCGTCCAATTGGAAAGCGTCCAGACCATATCGGTCATCATGAAGCCGCCGACCACGATATGACCGACCACGACGATCGACAGATAGGCGGGCAGGTCATCGGCACGCTGGTGCGTGTAGTCGGCGTTGCAGTTTGCGCAATGGTCGACCGGCTTGAGGAATGCCCGAAAGAGCTTACCCTCGCCACAGTTCGGGCAGCGGCAGAACAAGCCACGCTTCATCGCCTTGGCGACGTCGCGTTTCTCGCTCCCGTCTTCCGCTGGAGTCTTCCATTCTATCGGCATCGATTGAGCCTGCATCATATCCATCCTGGCGCCTTCCGATGGGGTATAGCGCTGTGTGATGGAAGGTTCATCACCTGCGCCCGCGCGGCGGTCTGGTTCCGGGTTTCTTGCGCACCGCATCACGCGAGCTACGGCGGCCGGACTTGTGGAAGGATCGCGTTGCCGGCGGCAGCTTGCGTCCTTCGCTCAAGACATCGAAACGGAGAGCACCCGCAAGCGGGATGGCATCGGCAAGACGAACCCGGACAGAGTCTCCGAGCCTGTATCCAAGACCGGATTTCTCTCCGGTCAATGCCTGATGCGCTTCGTCATAGATGTAATAGTCGTTGCCCAACGTAGATATGGGAACGAAGCCGTCGGCGCCATACTCCGGCAGTGAGACAAATAGTCCCGACTTGGTGACACCCGAGACGCGACCATCGAATTCCTGGCCGATCCGGTCGGCGAGGTGGTGGGCGATCAGCCGGTCGACGGTCTCGCGTTCCGCGGCCATGGCGCGACGCTCGAAGGTCGAGATCTCGGCGGCGATGTCATCGAGCTGGCCTTCTTCCTCCGGCGTCATTCCGCCGGGCCCGAAGCCGAGCGACGCCACCAGCGCGCGATGGACGATCAAGTCGGCATAGCGACGGATCGGCGAGGTGAAATGGGCATATTTCAAGAGATTGAGGCCGAAGTGCCCGATGTTCTCCGGGCTGTAGATCGCCTGGCTCTGCGAGCGCAGCACCATCTCGTTGACCATCGTCTCGTAGGGTTTGCCGACGACGCGGGTCAGGATCTGGTTGAAATGGTTAGAGCGAAGGTTGCCATGCGCCAGCGACATTTCGAGCGTGCCGAGGAATTCGCGCAGCACCTCCTGCTTGGCCAGCGACGGCGCATCGTGGACGCGGTAGATCAGCGCCTGCTTCTTCTGTTCCAGTGTCTCCGCGGCCGCGACATTGGCCTGGATCATCATCTCCTCGATCAGCTTGTGCGCATCGAGGCGAGGGGGGACGACGACCTTGTCGACCGTGCCATCGGATTTGAGCAGGATCTTGCGCTCGGGCATGTCGAGTTCGAGCGGCTGTCGTTTCGCCCGGCCCTCGCGCATCAGACCATAGGCGTGCCACAGGGGCTTCAGGATGGGCTCCAGCATCGGGCCGGTCTTGTCATCCGGTTGGCCGTCGATCGCTGCCTGTGCCTGCTGGTAGCTCAGCTTGGCGGCACTCTTCATCATGATGCGGTGGAAGGTGTGGCCAGCCTTGCGGCCTTCCTTCGAGAACACCATGCGGACGGCGAGCGCCGGGCGGTCCTCGCCTTCGCGCAGCGAGCAGAGGTCGTTGGAGATACGCTCGGGCAGCATCGGCACGACGCGATCGGGGAAATAGACCGAGTTGCCGCGCTTCAGTGCCTCGCGGTCGAGCGGCGAGCCGGGGCGGACATACCAGGAGACGTCGGCGATCGCGACGACGACGATCACGCCGCCGGGATTATCGGGCGACGGGTCAGGTTCTGCATAGACTGCGTCGTCGTGGTCCTTTGCGTCGGCCGGGTCGATGGTGATCAGCGGCAGCTTGCGCCAGTCTTCGCGATGCGCCATGCCGGCCTGTTCGGCGGCGTCGGCCTCGCGCAGCACATGCGGCGGGAAGATGTGGGGAATGCCATGGGCATGGATCGCGATCATCGAGATCGCTTTCTCGGTCGCTACCGAGCCAACGACCGAGAGCACCTTGGCGCGCTGCAGGCCATACTGACCGATGCGCACGGTGTCGACCTCGACGAGATCGCCGTCCTTGGCATCGCCGCGGAATTCGGGATCGACTTCCATCTCGATACCGCGCCGTTCGATCGGCAGGATTCGGCCTTTGCCGTCCTCCATCTCGCGATAGACACCGAGGCCGGCATTTTTGCGCTTGTCGATGATCTTGATGATCCGACCGGTATAGGCGGGGCCGCCGCGCTCCTTGTTGGTGAAGATCTTGGCGACGACGCGGTCGCCGATGCCACCGATCGGCGCCTTGGTTTTCGAGCGGTCCGAACCGGAGGACTGCTTGATCAGCACTGCCGGCGCGACACCATTTTCTTCGAGCCACTCCGCCGGCCGGCCGATCAACTGGCCGTCGACGTCGCGCGTGGTGATGTCGAGCACTGTCACGGGCGGCAGGGCGCCGGGGCGCGTCAGCGACTTCCGGCTTCTTTCGAGCAGGCCATCTTCTTCGAGCGAGCGGAGTGCCGCCTTAAGCTCGATGCGCGCGTCACCCTTTAGGCCGAAGGCCTTGGCGATATCGCGCTTGTTGGCGCGGTCCGGATTGTCCTGGATGAACTCGAGCAGGATCTCGCGCGGTGGAACCTCGCCATGGATGATGCCGGGAATCTTGCCGCCTTGGGCGCCTCCGGCTTTCTTCGCCGGCTGCCGTCTGTCATTCGACTTTTGTGGTCTTGCCACGTCCTTCAGGCCTTCTTGGCTTTCGCAGCCGCCTTGGGCTTCGCTTTCGCCTTCGGCTTTGCGGTTTTCTTGTCTGCGCCGCTATCGGCGGCGGCAGCCTTCGTCTTTGCCGGGGCCTTCCTGCCCTTTGCCGCCGGCGCCTTTCCGGCACGTTCGGTGATCAGGGCAATAGCCTCTTCGACGGTGACCGACTGTGGATCCTTGCCCTTCGGAAGCGTGGCGTTGACCTTCTCCCAGTTGACATAGGGGCCATAGCGGCCGTCACGCACGGTGATCTTGCCGCCGCCGTTCGGATGCTCCCCGAGGTCCTTGAGTGCGGCCGGCGCGGAGCCGGAGCCCCGTCCACCGGGACCCTTCGCGGCCTTTTCGGCAATGACGACAACCGCGCGGTTGAGGCCGATCGAGAAGACATCCTCGATCGATTCGAGATTGGCATATTTGCCGTCATGCAGCAGGAACGGCCCGTAGCGGCCAAGTCCCGATGAGATCATCTTGCCGGTTTCCGGATGCGCCCCGATGTCGCGCGGCAGGTTCAGCAATGCGAGTGCTTTTTCCTGGTCCATGCTTGCCGGTGCCCAGCCCTTGGGCAGGCTGGAGCGCTTGGCGTCCTTGCCGTCGCCGCGCTGGACGTAGGGTCCGAAACGGCCCGAGCGCAGCGTGATTTCCTCGCCGGTTATCGCGTCGGTGCCGAACGACATATTTTCGGCGTTCGCCGCCGCTTCGCCATTCGCAGCCTCTGCGCCGAATGGGCGGGTGTAGCGGCATTCGGGATAGTTGGAACAGCCGATGAAGGCGCCGCTCGCCCGGCCGAGCTTGAGCGACAGCCGTCCGATGCCGCAAGTCGGACAGGAGCGCGGATCGCTGCCGTCCTCGCGCTTGGGGAAGGCGAGCGGAGCGAGGGCCTCGTTGAGTGCATCAAGGACGTCGGTGACGCGCAGTTCCTTTGTGTCCTCGATCGCCTTGAAGAACTGGGTCCAGAAGTCCCGGAGAACGTCTTTCCAGTTGAGTTCGCCGGCCGAAATGCTGTCGAGCTTTTCCTCGAGCGAGGCCGTGAAATCATATTCGACATAACGGGCGAAGAAGTTTTCGAGGAAGGCGGTGACCAGGCGGCCCTTGGCATCCGGAATCAGCTTGCGCTTGTCGATGGTGATGTATTCGCGGTCACGGAGCGTCGCGAGCGTCGAGGCGTAGGTCGAGGGACGGCCGATGCCGAGCTCTTCCATCTTCTTGATCAGGCTTGCTTCCGAATAGCGCGGAGGCGGTTCGGTGAAATGCTGCGTGGCGTTGATCTTTTCCTTGGCGAGTGCCTCGTTCGCCCGGATTTCCGGCAGGCGGCCATCTTCCTCGTCCGCCGCGTCGAGGTCTTCCTTCTCCTCGCGCTGGTCCGTATAGGCCGCAATGAAGCCGTCGAACTTGACGACCGAACCGACGGCGCGAAGTCCGACGTTGCGAGCGCCGTTGGTTGCGGTGATTTCCGCCGTCGTGCGTTCGATATCGGCCGAAGCCATCTGGCTTGCAATGCCGCGCTTCCAGATCAGGTCATAGAGCCTGAACTGGTCGGCATCGAGATATTTGCGAACGCTATCCGGCGTGCGGTTGAAGTCCGTCGGGCGGATGGCTTCGTGGGCTTCCTGGGCGTTCTTGGCCTTGGTCGCGTAGAAGCGCGGCTTTTCCGGCAGATAGTGGTTGCCGAAGACATTGCCGATCGCAAGGCGTGCGGCATCGATCGCCTCGGGCGCGATCTGCACGCCATCGGTACGCATATAGGTGATGAGGCCGGTCACTTCGCCGCCGATATCGAAGCCTTCGTAGAGCTTCTGCGCGACCTGCATGGTGCGCGAGGCATTGAAGCCGAGGCGCGACGAGGCGGCCTGCTGCAGGGTCGAGGTGGTGAAGGGCGGGCCAGGATTTCGCTTGACCGGCTTGGCTTCGACGCTGTCGACCTTGAAGCTCGCGCCTTCGAGAACAGACTTGATATCCTTGGCGTGCTCGCCATTGGCAACCGCCTTGGCCGTCAGCCGCTTGCCGTCGGCGGCCACGAGCCTGGCTTCGAACGTATCGTTGCGCGGCGTACGCAGCAGGGCCGAGATATTCCAGTATTCCTCGGCGACGAATCTCTCGATCTCGTTTTCACGGTCACACACAAGTCGCAGGGCAACCGACTGCACGCGGCCGGCAGAGCGAGCGCCCGGCAGCTTGCGCCACAGCACCGGCGAAAGGGTAAATCCGACGAGGTAATCGAGTGCGCGGCGGGCGAGATAGGCGTCGACCAACGGAACATCGATGTCGCGGGGATCCGCCATGGCGTCGAGCACGGCCTTCTTGGTGATGGCGTTGAACACCACGCGCTTGACCGGCTTGTCGCCGATCGCCTTCTTCTTCCTGAGGAGATCGAGAACGTGCCACGAAATCGCTTCGCCTTCGCGATCCGGGTCGGTCGCAAGGAAGAGAGCATCGGAATTCTTCACCGCTTCGGCGATCTCGTTGACACGCTTGGCGGAAGCCGAATCGACTTCCCAAGTCATCGCGAAGTCGTTGTCGGGCTGAACCGAACCGTCTTTCGCCGGCAAGTCGCGGACATGGCCGAAGGACGCCAGAACTTTATAATTCGGGCCAAGATACTTGTTGATTGTCTTCGCCTTTGCAGGCGATTCCACGACGACGACGTTCATTACTTCCTTCCGTCCGTTGCGATCACGGACTTGTCCTTACGCATACGCGCATTGTTCCAGAGCCGTTTGCGGCATGGCAAGCCTTTTCGGGGTTGCGGCCGCGCTTATAGCTCTGCGGCGCCGGCTATTGCAATAATGCAACAGCGTGATCCCGCCATAGATCGTGACGACCCATCGGGCATACAAGGCTTGTCTTGCAACGGGATACAACCTAAATGCGCAACGAAACCTGTTGCAATTATAGATATTTAATGTAGAGTTGCTTGCGTGTAAGAACGAAAATTGATCGTTAACTCGATCACAGGTTGTGAGAAGCGACCCCATGACGGGAAAGATGGATTTTGGCGGAGCCGCCAGCGGCTCCTCGCGGGAAAGTATTGCCTATATCAGGCAGATGCTGGCTGAGCTTGCGCAGGTGGCTCGCAAAGAGCGGGCAGATCTGCTCGCCTATCTGCTCGAAATGGCTTTTACCGAAGCGACGGATCTGCTCGGCGACCAATCAGGGCTCGTCAAGGGCGAGCGAGATCAGACCGCCCGGATGGCGGTAAAGCCGGCCCGCAAGATCTAGTTCCAGGAGAACGAGATAGACCGACTGCGCCGGCAAGCCGGTGTGTCGCATGAGTTCGTCGATTTCGATGGGAGAAGGACCGAGGGCCGTGACGATGGCGTCACGATCGTTCTCGCTCGGCGGCAGGGCCATTTCCCGATCATCTTCAATGATCGGCTCGCTGATCTGTTGGGGAGAAAACAGGTCCATTCGGGTCAAGGGGGCCATCGCTTCGATGACATCGGCCGCGCCCGTGATGAGCGTTGCGCCATCCTTTATCAGCCCATTGGCACCCTCCGAGCGCGGGTCGAGCGGCGAGCCGGGCACGGCGAAGACCAGCCGACCGAAATTCCCGGCATAGCGGGCGGTGATCAGCGAGCCGGATCGCGCTGCGGCCTCCGTCACGACGAGCCCGAGAGAGATGCCCGCTATCAGCCGGTTGCGACGCGGAAAATCCTTGGCACGTGGTTCCCAGCCGAAAGGCATTTCGGAAAGCAGCAAGCCGTTGGCGGCGAGCAGTTCGCCGATCAGCGGTTCGTTTTCGGGCGGGTAGGGGTGGTCGAGTCCGCCCGCCAGTACCGCTATAGTCCCCGTATCGAGGCTCGCGCGATGGGCTGCGGTGTCGATACCACGAGCGAAGCCGGAGACGATGGTGTAGCCGGCGCGACCGATATCGCGGGCGACCATGGCTGCGAATTTGGCTCCGGAGACCGAACAATTCCGGGCACCGACAACGCCGATCGCCGGCTGCCTCAGAGCCGCGCTGCTGCCCTTGATCGCAATGATGGGTGGGGCGCCTTCGATCTGGCGGAGCGCCGAGAGGTAGTCCGGCTCGCCGATGCCGACGAAGCGTGCTCCGAACCGCGCCGCGAATTCGAGTTCGGCGAGCGCTTCCTCGCGACTCGCGACGCGAACCGGCTTGGTGGAGCCACCGCGCCGGGACAGTTCCGGCAGCGCTTCGAGTGCTATCTCGGCAGAGCCGAAATGATTGATGAGATCGCGGAACGTAGCTGGGCCGACATTGTCGGAACGGATGAGGCGGAGCCAGGCGAGCCGCTGGCGATCGGTAAGCGCTATGCCTTTCTGACCCGCGCCCGTTTCCAATGCGCTATCCCTTGCTGCCTATCCTGCTTTCGTTACCGGCGAGGAGCCGGCTGATATTCGCGCTATGCTTGATCCAGACGATGACCGACATGAGGACCGCGAGCGCCGCGATCTTGATGTCGCCGACGAAGAACTCGACGACCGGTATCGCAACCGTGGCAACCAGTGCGGACAAGGAAGAGTAGCGTGTGATGACGGCTGTTGCAATCCAGACGATCAGTAACAGTAGGCCCATGCGCCAGTCCAGCCCGAAGAGCACGCCAATATAGGTCGCGACACCCTTGCCGCCCTTGAAGCCGAGCCAGACCGGGAAGATGTGGCCGACGAACGCGGCAAAGCCTGCAATCACGCCACCCTCGACGCCGAGGAAATGATAGCCAAGCGCCGCCGGGACGGTGCCCTTCAGTGCGTCGAGCAACAGCGTCGCCGCGGCGAGCCCCTTGTTGCCGGTGCGCAGAACGTTGGTGGCGCCGATATTTCCCGATCCGATCGAGCGGACGTCGCCAAGGCCTGCCATCCTGGTGAGGATCAGGCCGAAGGGTACGGAGCCGGAGAGATAGCCCAGCAGGGCCGCGATGATCGCGGGGAAGACTGCGATGTGCCAGGTCGTCAGTGAATCCATGAGTGCCCCCTCCGGACTATAAGGAAAACACAGATTCGCCGTCGACGTAAGTGGCGACGGCGCGGCCCGAAAAGCGGGCATCTTCGAAAGGGGTATTCTTTGAGCGCGAGACCAATTGATCCTTCGCGCAGATCCAAGGCTCGTCGAGATCAACAAGCGTGATGTCGGCCGGTGCACCCGGCTTCAGCGTGCCGCCGGGCAGGCCGAAAATGCGGGCCGGCGCGGTCGACATGGCGTCGATCAGACGCATCAGCGGCACCGAGCCGTCGTGATGCAGGCGGAGCGCCGCGGCAAGCATGGTTTCGAGGCCCACCGCACCATCCTCGGCCTCACCGAAGGGCAGGCGCTTGGTATCGACATCCTGCGGGTCGTGGGAGGAGACGATGATCTCGATCTCGCCCTTCGCCAATGCGTCCACCATGCCCACGCGATCATCCTCGGCGCGGAGTGGCGGATAGAGCTTGAAGAAGGTGCGGTACTCGCCGATGTCGTTTTCGTTAAGCGCCAAATTGTTGATCGAGATGCCCGAGGTTACGCGGGCGCCACGGGACTTTGCGGCATTGAGCGCTTCGACCGAACCCGGCACGGAAATCTGCGCGGCATGGTAGCGGCCCTTGGTGAGCGCGGCGATGCGGAGGTCACGTTCGAGCGGGATGATCTCGGTCTCGCCGGGAATGCCTGAGAGGCCGAGCCAGGAAGCGAGCAGGCCTTCATTCATCACACCGCCAGCGCCAAGATGCTTGTCGCGTGTCACCATGCTGATCACGGCGTCGAACTCGCGCGCATAGGTCAGCGCCCGGCGCAGCACCTGGGCATTGTGGAGCGGGTGACGGCCATTGGTGAAGGTGACGGCGCCTGCTTGCTTGAGAAGGCCGATTTCCGTCATTTCGTCGCTGGTCAAACCCTTGGTCAGCGCCGCGGCGGGATAGACATGGACCGGGGAGGCATCACGCGCTGTCCGGCGAACATACTCGACCAATGCGATGTCGTCGATCACAGGGTCGGTATCCGGCATCATGACGAAGCCGGTGACACCACCGGCGGCTGCCGCTTTGCAGGCCGAGGCAATAGTTTCACGATGCTCGCCACCCGGTTCGCCGGTGAAGACCCGGGCATCGATCAAGCCCGGCACGGCGACGAGGTTGCGGCAATCGCGGACGATGGCTGCTTCGGGAACGCCCTGGTTGAGCGCATCCCTGCCGGCCGCGAGGATCTTGCCGTTGCGGACGATGATGGTGCCCACTTCGTCGAGATTGCGGGAGGGATCGATGATGCGGGCATTCTGGAGAACGGTCGTGGTCATGCGCGCTCTCCCATATTCTGGCCAAGCAGCAGCGCTTCCATCACCGCCATGCGCACGGCGACTCCCATTTCGACCTGTTCGCCGATCACGCTCTGCGGGCCGTCGGCGATCTCGGAGGCGATCTCGACGCCGCGGTTCATCGGGCCGGGATGCATGACGAGCGCACCCTCTTTTGCCACCTTCAGCTTCTCGGCGTTGAGGCCATAGAAGTGGAAATATTCTCGCACAGACGGCACGAAGGCGCCGGACATTCGCTCGCGCTGCAGGCGCAGCATCATCACGACATCGGCGTCCTTCAGGCCCTCCTTCATGTCGTGATAGACCTCGCAGCCCATATCGGCGATGCCCGACGGCAGCAGCGTGGCTGGTGCCACGACCCGAACGCGGGCGCCCATGGCGTTCAGCAGCAGGATGTTGGAACGAGCGACGCGTGAATGGAGCACATCGCCGCAGATCGCGACGATGATGCGCGACAGCTTGCCCCGGGCGCGACGGATGGTCAGGGCGTCGAGCAGGGCCTGGGTGGGGTGCTCATGCTGCCCGTCGCCGGCATTGACCACTGCACAGGAGACCTTCTGGGAAAGAAGGGCGGCGGCGCCTGCTGCGGAATGCCGGATCACCAGCACATCGGGCCGCATGGCGTTCAGTGTCATCGCCGTGTCGATCAGCGTCTCGCCCTTCTTCACCGACGAATTGCCGACGGACATATTCATGACATCAGCGCCGAGGCGCTTGCCCGCAAGCTCGAACGAAGCCTGCGTCCGGGTGGACGCCTCGAAGAAGAGGTTGATCTGGGTGAGGCCGCGCAGCGTGGAGGTCTTCTTCTCCCGCTGCCGCGATATCTTCACCGCCTCGTCGGCCTTGTCGAGCAGATAGACGATATCCTGTTCCGTCAGCCCCTTGATGCCAAGCAAATGGCGGTGCGGAAAAAAGACCATTGGACGGCGCCCTTCTCGATATTTCGAGGCTCTATAAGGCGGGTGCGGGGGTGGGGCAAGCGAAGATGCGGCGCAAACCTGTCTGATCCCCAGCCGACTTGATAGAGCGCGTCGAAGACGGTATATTTGCGGAGTGGGAGATGGGCTTGCGCCCATCCCCCGTCGTTTACTAGGCGATAGAGATCCGGATCGACAGTGACCAGCTGGTCCGGGTCTTTCTCACAGTAAACGTGACAGCAAATGGTTTTCTGACCATAGCAATCACCTCCGTTGATCAGCGAGGCTGTCGCCACAGCCGGGGGAGCCTGTCTTCCCCGGCAGCGCCTGCTGGCAAGGCGCATCTGCTTTCGCCGATTTTGCAATCCTGGAATGCAATTGCTTGTGAATGCAAGCGGGCGCCAAGCCGCGCGGCATGGACAATAGTTTCGTTTTCAACACATAGTATTGGCATGGGATCGGCGGGCCCATGCCATCCGGGGACGAATCCGCTTATGTAGCCTTCATGGACAGAATTTCGCACGCCGACCTCACGCCCGAGGAACTCAATCAGCCGGAGCCCTGGACGGGCATCAATGCCTATCGATCCGATCCGCTACTGGTCGATATTTCATCGGCGATGCCGCGGGCGGTCCGCGAAGAGTTTGACGTTATCGGCCGCTATGCGACTGCGCACGAGGCGCAGGAACTGGCGCGCATGGCAAACCAGAACCCGCCTGAATTGCGCACCCACGGTCCGCGAGGCGAGCGGCTAGACGTGGTCGATTTTCACCCGGCCTGGCATGCCTTGATGCGGCGTTCGGTGTCGAGCGGACTGTCGTCCTCGGTCTGGGAGGGCAAGGAGGACGAGAAGGGCATTGCGCACCAGGCGCGCGCCGTCCGGTTCTACCTTACGTCGCAACTCGAATGCGGGCATCTCTGCCCGCTGACCATGACCTCAGCCTCGGTTGCAGCGCTCAAATCCAATCCGGCAATCCTCAAGAGCTGGCTGCCGCGGATCACGGCGCGTCGCTACGATTCGGCCAACAAGGCGGCGCAGGACAAATCGGGCGTTACCATCGGCATGGGGATGACCGAAAAGCAGGGCGGCACCGATGTACGCGCCAACCGCTCGGTCGCCGAGCGTGTCAGCGAGGGCATCTACCGGCTGCATGGCCACAAATGGTTCATGTCAGCGCCGATGAGCGACGCCTTCGTCATGCTGGCGCAGACCGAACAGGGTATCGGCTGTTTCATGGTGCCGCGGCTGCTCGAGGACGGGAGCCGCAATGGCCTCCGTTTCCAGCGCCTCAAGGACAAGATCGGCAACCGGTCGAATGCGTCGAGCGAGGTCGAGTTTACCGACAGCTATGGCTTCCTGCTTGGCAGCCCCGAGCATGGCATCCGCACGATTCTCGAGATGGTGACTTTGACGCGGCTCGACTGCGCGCTAGCCTCGGCAGGCATCATGCGGGCGGCGCTGGCGGAGGCCGTGTATCACATCCGAGGCCGGTCGGTTTTCGGCAAGGACCTGATTGACCAGCCGCTGATGACGCGGGTCGTCGCCGACATGGCGCTTGATGTCGCTGCGGCCGGCGCATTGGTCTTCCGCCTTGCGAGCGCCTTTGACCACGCAGCGTCAAGCGACGAGGAGAGGGCGTATCAGCGGGTCATGACCCCCGCGATCAAATACTGGGTGTGCAAGCTGGCTCCGTCGCTGATTTACGAAGCGATGGAGTGCCTCGGCGGATCCGGCTATGTCGAGGAGCGGCAGATGGCGCGGCACTATCGCGAGGCGCCGGTCAACGCGATCTGGGAGGGTTCGGGCAATGTCATGGCGCTCGATCTGCTCCGGGTGCTGTCTCGTGATCGCAACCAGTTCGACTTGGTGTTCGCCATGCTTGATCGCGATCTTGGCCCGTCCGGCGGCAAGACCGTCGACGTGCTTCGGGCAGCAGCGGCACTCTGCGAGAGAGATGAAGGATCGGCGCGATTCTTCATCGAACAGCTTGCTTTGGCGGCCGGCGCCGCAGAACTGATGCGGCTCGGTGCGGGCAGGGTGGCCGATGCCTTCCTCGAGAGCCGGCTCGCCGGCGGATGGCGCTCGACCTATGGCATGCTCGACTCGCGCTTCGATGCACGCTTCATTGTCGACCTGCTTTATCCCGCCGCCGGGCATTGAACCGGGCAATTTGAGAGAGCACAAATATGGCTTGTTATTCAGCGCTCTGCATGCTTCCTTCCTGAATGGGAGGTGCCGGGACGACGGGAGTCGGAGCGGTGCCGGTAGGACGGTCAACCCTGTTCCGGGAGGAAGACATGAAAAGACGCGATTTCATCAAGATTTCAGCCATGCTCGCCGCATCGACTGCATTGCCTTGGGCGACCGAGGCGCAGGCTGCGCTTGAAAGCCTGCGGGTGATTGCGCCGGCCAAGCCCGGCGGCGGCTGGGACCAGACGGCGCGCGCGATCGAGGAAGTCGTACGCGGCCTCAAGCTCGCGGATGCTGTTTCCGTCGAAAATGTGCCTGGCGCAGGCGGCACGATCGGTCTTTCGCAGCTCGCCAGCAAGGAAACGGGCGATCCCAAGGTCCTGATGGTCATGGGCCTCGTCATGGTCGGCGCGATCCTGACCAACCAGTCGCCCGCGACGCTGGATCAGGTCACACCGATCGCGCGGCTCACGGGCGAGTTCGAAGTGGTCGTCGTTCCGGCGGCATCGGAATTGAAGTCGATGGCGGATCTGACCGCGAAGCTGAAGGCCGACGCTGCTGCGGTGGCGTTTGGCGGCGGCTCGGCCGGCGGTACGGACCATATCCTCGCAGGGCTCATCACCAAGGCCGCCGGTGCCGATGTGGCAAAGCTCAACTACATCCCCTATTCCGGTGGTGGGGAAGCGTTGGCCGCAATTCTCGGCGGGCATGTCGCGGCCGGCATTTCCTCGCTCTCGGAGTGGGAAGGGCAAATCAAGTCGGGCGAACTCCGCGTGCTCGCGATCTCCTCCGGCACGAAGGTCGAAGGCGTTGATGCCCCGACCCTCAAGGAGCAGGGCCTCGACGTGGAACTTGCGAACTGGCGCGGCGTTGTGGCGCCCCCTGAGCTCGACGATGCCGGCAAGGCGGCACTACTCGATCTCGTCAAGCAAGTCCATGACAGCGCGGAATGGAAGAAGATTCTCGCCGACAAAAAATGGACGGACCTCTACCTTGCCGGCGACGAATTCGCCGCGCTCGTAAAGGAGGAAAACCAGCGGACGACTGACGTGCTCAAGGCGATTGGCCTCGTGCAATAGGCGAGGTCGATCATGGAACGGGAATCGAAGGTGGCCGGCATCGTTGCCGGCCTGCTGCTCGCCATCATCGGCATTCTTGTCGCCTGGAACACGTCGCAGATGCGGGTGCCGCCCATGCATGCGAAGGTGGGGCCTCAGGTGTTCCCCTATTTCGCGGCGGCGGCGTTGGCCTTCCTCGGCCTTTGCTTCATCGTGCAGGCGCTGCGGGATGGTCCCGCCAAGCTGGTTGCAGACACCGAGGATACCGGATGGGTTTCGCTCGTCTTCGTCGTCATCGGCTTCGTTATCGAAATTGCGCTCATCAAGACGCTCGGCTTCATATTGGCTTCCACCCTACTTTTCCTCTGTGTGGCGTACGGTTTCGGCAGCCGGCACTATCTCCGTGATGCCGTCGTGGCGCTGCTCCTGAGCTCAGCCGCCTATTTCACATTCACGAAGCTGCTGAACCTCCAGCTTCCCGCCGGCATCTTCGGAGGACTGATCTAATGGACGCCTTTCAGTCGCTTCTCGGAGGTTTCGCGACCGCTTTTACGCTCACCAATTTGATGTGGTGCCTGGTGGGCACCACGCTGGGCACGCTGATCGGCATCCTGCCCGGTATCGGGCCGGCCATGACAATCGCACTCCTCCTGCCAGTGACGGCCAAGCTCGATCCGACTGGCGCCTTCATCATGTTCGCCGGCCTCTATTACGGCGCGATGTACGGGTCTTCCACCACGTCGATCCTGCTCAACACACCAGGTGAATCCGGATCGATCATCACGGCCGTGGAAGGCAACCAAATGGCGCGCCAGGGCAGGGGTGCTGCGGCGCTCTCCACGGCGGCCATCGGCTCCTTCATCGCCGGCACGATCGGTACGCTATTGCTCACCTTTCTTGCGCCAGTCTTCGTCAAGATCGCGCTGAGATTCGGTCCGGCCGAATATTTCGGGCTGATGATCTTCGCCTTCACGGCCGCCTCGGCGCTATTGGGTTCGTCGCTGCTCAAGGGGGTTACAGCGCTGGTTCTCGGTCTTACCGTCGGCCTGATGGGCCTCGACGAGTTGACCGGTCAGGCGCGGCTCTCCTTCGGCGTGATGAGCCTGCTCGACGGCATCGATATCGTGGTCATCGCGGTTGGCCTCTTTGCCGTCGGCGAGGCGATGCATATCGCATCACGCAAGGATCTTCGCGAGGCGGAGGTGTTCGCCGTGAAGGGATCGCTGTTCATGAGCCGGGAGGAATGGTCCCGATCCTGGAAGCCCTGGCTGCGCGGTACTGGACTGGGCTTTCCCTTCGGCGTGCTGCCGGCGGGTGGCACGGAAATCCCGACCTTCCTTTCCTACTTCCTCGAGAAAAAGCTTGCAAAGAATCCGGAAGAGTTTGGCAAGGGCGCCATCGAGGGCGTGGCCGGGCCGGAAGCCGCCAACAATTCGGCGGTGGCGGGCGTGTTGGTCCCGCTTCTGACCCTCGGACTGCCTACGTCGGCGACGGCGGCAATTCTCCTCGTTGCGTTTCAGCAATACGGCCTGCAGCCGGGACCCCAGCTCTTCACCAATTCCGGGCCGCTGGTCTGGGCTCTGATCGCCAGCCTCTATATCGGCAACGTGATGCTGCTCGTTCTCAACCTGCCACTCGTCGGTCTGTGGGTGCGTCTGCTCTCCATCCCATCGCCATTGCTCTATGGCGGGATCATGGTCTTCTCCTGCCTGGGCGTCTACGGCCTGAACCGGTCGGTCACCGATCTCTTCATCCTGTTCATCGTCGGCTTTGTCGGCTTTCTGATGCGGCGCTACGGATTCCCGATCGCTCCCGTCATCATCGGCCTGATCCTCGGGCCGATGGCGGAGGAGCAATTCCGGCGGGCGATGATGATCAGCCAGGGCGATCCGAGCGTGTTTTTCACCCATCCGATCTCGCTCTTCTTCCTGATCCTCGCGGCGGCAATCCTGCTCCTGCCTTGGATCATGCGGAAGCTGGGCGCCGGAGCGAGCCTCGGGGAAGCGGCGAGCTGACGATCGATCAGACGAGGGCGATCACGGCCAACACGATGGGCATGGTGATGAAGGCTGCGAGGGTCTGCAGTGTTGAGATCGCCGCATAAAGCGGTGCGTCTCCGCCCATCTGCTTGGCGAGGAGATAGCCGTTCATTGCGGTCGGCACGCTGGCTGACAGGCCGAGCAGCATGACGGTGGTGTGGCCGAGTCCGGCGACCAGACCGAAGCCAACCACCAGCGCCGGAAACGCAAGCAGCTTCAATACGACCGGGATCAGCATGACCGGCCGCGGCTTCAGCACATCGGCAATGTGCAGGCCGGCGCCGACGATCAGCAGGCCAATGCCCAGGGCGCAACGCGCGAGCAGATCGAGGGCGGTCATCAGCGGTGCATAGATCTGAAAGCCCAGCGCCGAGGCGAGCACGCCGAGCAGGCTCGAGAAAACCAACGGATTGGTGACCAGTCTGCGAACCACAGTCAGCAGATCGCGATTGCCGCCGAACCAGATCAGCAGGCCGATATTGATGAAGTTGATCGGGATGATGATCGCGCCCATCAGAAAGGCGACCATGGCCACGCCGGGCTTGTCCGCGATTCGCTCTGCGATGGCGAGTGCGACGAAGCCGTTCCAGCGGGTTGCAGTCTGGAACACGGATGTAAATTGCGGCCCACCGATGCCCCGGGCGCGGAAAACCGGCCAGGCGGCCAGCAGCAAGGCGGCCAGAAGCAGGATCGAGCCGAGATAGACGAGGCTGACCGGACCGATGTCGATGCTCGTGTAATCGGCCGTGGCGAGCGTCAGGAAAAGATAGCAGGGAAACAGAACATAGAAGCCGAGTTGCTCCAGTCCGTTCCAGAGACCCGGATCAAAGACCGGCACGCGCCGCAGCACCACACCGGTCGCAACGATGAGAAAGATCGGCAGGATGCTCTCGAAGATGATCTGCATGCAGAAGACGCCTCGGCGAAGAGACCGGTCGTTCACGACTCTTTGGTCGGGCCGGCCGCTCGGGCTCGTTTAGGGCCGGTCCCTTCGCGGCGCAAGCATTTAGGCGATCACGGGCTTGCGTTCGTCAATCGTAGCAGTGCCGCGCAGCAGGGAACTGCCGGTCAAGATCAACCAGACGGTGAAGGCCATGTAGCCGATCATGGTGAAGAGGCCCAGCATGCCGGGATCCGTGCTGGTCGCGAGCGCGATGCCTTCGCCGAGGCCGATCGCGATCATCAGCGCAGCAAGAAGCCCCGTTGCGCCAGCAACCATGTCGAGGCGAGATTTCCGGACCAACTGAGCGGCGGCAACGGCGAGAACGAAGGTCACGGTGAGGATCTGTCCGAGATGCTCGCCGATCGCGACGCCACCCCAATTGTTAAGCATTTCGAATGTCGTTTGCGCCTGGGCGCGGACCGCATCGGTTGCGATAGGATCGGTCTGAATTCGGGCCAAGGCGGGTACTGCAAACACCCAGCGAGAAAGGCCGATCGCCTGAAGAAGACCAGCCGCACTACCAGAAAGCAGTGTGAGCATGCGCGCGGTCGGTCGGTCCGCCAGAGCGGGCAGCTGGGTTGCGAGCGCAGCGGCGACGGGAACCATGAGCACGGCCGACAACATGAAAGCATACCAGGTCAGGACGAGCCCGGCGCCACCAGATTGAAAGCGGTCGAGCACGATCGCTGCCGGCTCGCGGAGAATGTCCGGATAGTGAAACGTTCTGCCTAGGATGGCGAAGGGGATGTTGAAGCCGACGGCGAGTGCGATGGTTGCCATGCCGGTCAATCTGGCGGAAGCGGACATGAAGATCTCCTGTTTGTCACTTGATGGTGACGTAAATCACCGATCGGTGACATGTCAAGCTCTTGTCACTGTGCGGTGAGAAAATTATGGTGCCGCCCGAATCTCATGGAGAGAATGCATGACTGCGGAAACTGCGGCGCCGGAGACACCGACGCGCGACCGGGGCGCCACGTCGGCGCGGATATTGAAGGCGGCCATCGAGCTTTTGGCCGAGGGCGGTTTCCAGAATTTCGGCGTCAACGCCGTGGCACGTCGCGCCGGCTGCGACAAGCAGCTGATCTACCGCTACTATGGCGGCATGGACGGCCTGGTCGATGCGATCGGAGGCGAGCTGGCGCATTGGATCGAGGAGAAGATGCCGGTCGGCGGCAGCAGCGGCTTCATGCTCACCTATGGTGATCTCGTCGAGCACATGATGATGCTGTTCATGCAGGCGCTGCGCGACGATCCGCTGACGCGGAAGATCATCGCCTGGGAAGTGTCCGACAATTCTCCACAGGTGCGCCGCCTCTCGGAGGCGCGGGCCAAGGCGCTCGGCCTCTGGATCGAGAAGGTGAGGGGCGCGATGCCGCCGCCCAAGGGCATCGACCATTTTGCAGTCAATGCCGTGCTGCTCGCGGCCGTGCAGCACGTCGTTCTGGCCGGGGCGACTGCCGGCCGCTTTGCGGGCCTCGAGCTTGAAAGCGCGAAGGACTGGTACCGGGTGGGGCAGGCGGTCAAGAAGCTGGTTCGCGGCGTTTATCCCTGATTCCAGAGGCTGCTTTACGGGCAGGCTGGCAGATAGCCTGTTGAAGCTCGCACTGCCGGCACGGCCGTTAACCTTAACAAATGGTTTACGTTGCGTCCGATCCCCTAAGCTGGGACAGTCGCTCCATCCGGTTCGATGGAGTCATGCATTGAGGATCGCGGGTGCAAAGCACAGTGGAATGATGGTTGCAGGGCTCGGTTTCGCCCTGGCGCTCGTCGCGCACGACCTGGCACTGCCGCTGTTCGCGATCTCGGTCTTCGGCCTTTTCGACCGCTTCGTCGGCGAGCCGTTCATTCGGTCTCGCGCATCGAACTAAAAAGACTAGACCGGTTGGTGAATTGGCCGGGGACAGGCGGATCGGGCGGGGGACAACAGCCCGGTCCGCTGGCGGCCAATGCTGGGTCGAGGTGATGTGAATGCGTTGGATTTTGATATTCTGGGCCATGCCGATCGCCATTCTCGGCACGTGGTACGGCCTTTCGATTAACGACATAAATTTCGGCTATCTCATTCTGAGCCGGCAGATGAACGAGTTCGTCTTCCAGCTCTACGGCCAGATCCTCGGCATACCGCCCGAAGACATTCCAGGACTCGTGGTTCGCGCGATCATCGTGGATTCCCTGCTTCTCTTCTGCATTCTTGCCTTCCGTCGCCGCAAGCAGATTGCCGCATGGTGGGTTTCGCGTCAGAAGCCCCCGTCCGAAGCTCTGGCAATCGACGACAGCCTGTCAAGCGCACCTTGAAGAATGAAGGAGGCCGCGGCGGAATCGATCCGCCCGCTCCGCTTCTTCCGCGACACATCCATCTCGATCAGCGCCCGTTCCGCCGCGACCGTGGACAGCCTTTCGTCCCAATAGACGAAGGGAATGGCGGTCTTACTCTCCATATTGCGCACGAAAGCGCGCGTCGCCTGCACCCGCGGCCCTGAACTGCCATCCATGTTGATCGGCAAGCCGATGATGAAGGCCTTCACCTCTTCCTTCGCTGCGAAGGCGAGCAGTATGTCAGCGTCAATTGTGAATTTCTTGCGATTGATGACGGGTCGAGGGGTGGCGAAGCGCCGGCCGCGGTCGGAGAGCGAAAGGCCGATCGTGGTCGTGCCGAGGTCGAGGCCGGCGATGATATCGTTAATGGCGAGGTGGTTGGACAAGTCTTCAATGGAGAGAATGGTCATGCGGAGCGGCGCTGAACGGCCTCAGAAAGGACCTCTTCGGCCCACTGGTTGAGACTTTTTCCCTCCAGATTCGCGGCGCGGACAGCTCCGGCATGAAGTTCAGGCTTCACGCGAAACATCAGCTTCCCCGAATATGGCTTATTGGGATCCTTGCCAATTTTTCGGCAGGTTTCCAGATAATCGTCAACCGATTCCTGAAATGCGACCTTCAATTCGGAGACGCTAGCGGCGTGAAAGCTAACGAGATCGCGGATGCCCAGTATCTGGCCAAAGAAAATTTCGTCATCATCGTCGTATTCTATACGCGCGGTGTATCCTTTGTAGTTCATCGCATTCATTGCTTGATCCCCAATTCGATCAGGAAGGCTCGTACGATTTTGACCTGGTACTTCTTCGTTTCCTTCGCCGGATGTGGACGATGAAAGTTGCCTAAAACACCTTCCTTCTCGAATCTTACGCGAGAACCGCTTCCTTCGATGACGCGACAACCGCAGGCGAGCAACAAGGACTCGACATCGTTCCACTCGATCGAACCGGACACTGGGTAACGAAAGACGGCCGCAAGTGTTTTCCGGTGCCGGTTGTTCATGCCTCAATGTAATCCTTGCTAGCAGAAAATGCAAGCACCTCCACCCTTGGCATTCCTGCTCAGGTGCGTTACGTTGCCGGCAAACAAAATAGGGAGATCCGCCATGAAACTCCGTTGGCTTGGCCATGCGGCATTCCGCGTCGAGACCGCCAGGGACACGATCCTGATCGATCCGTTCCTGACGCATAACCCTGCCTTCCAGGGGCAGGACCGGAAGGAAGCGATCAAGGGCGTGACCCACATATTGCTGACACACGGCCATATGGATCATGTCGGTGACACGATTGAAATTGCCAAGGAAACGGGTGCCATCGTGGTGGCCAATGCGGATCTCGGCGACTGGCTGCAATTCCGTGGTGTCGAGAAGCTCGAGCATGGCAATACCGGCGGCACGATCCACACCGGCCGCTTCAGCGTGACTTTTACCAATGCGCTTCATTCGTCGGCACATGTCACCGAGGACGGCATCAGCCATGCGCTCGGCAACGCCAATGGATTGATGCTGCATTTCGACGACGAGCCCTCGCTGCTGCATATGGGCGACACCGACATTTTTGGCGACATGGCGCTGATCGAGGAACTGCATAGCCCGGACATCGGCATCGTGCCGATCGGCGACCGCTTCACCATGGGCGGCGCGGTCGCGGCTCTGGCCTGCCAACGCTACTTCAACTTCAAGACAGTCATTCCCGGCCACTACAAGAGCTATGGCATTCTCGATCAAACAGCAGACAAGTTCGTGGCCGGGATGGAGGGCGCGAAATCCAAGGTCGCAGTGCCCGATATCGGCGGCGCCGTAAGCCTCTGAGCGGCCGGGCCACTATACGTCAAAAACCGATTGCACGCCCTGCCTGCCGCCTTTATAGCGGGCAGGGAAACCTGACTGGAGTTTGCATGTCCGTAGATGTTGCAACAGTGAAGCGCGTGGCTCGACTGGCCCGCCTGGCCGTCACCGAAGACGAGGCGGTACGCATGACCGGCGAGCTCAACGGCATCCTCGGCTTCGTGGAACAGCTGTCGGAAGTTGATGTCGCCGGTGTTGAGCCGATGACCTCGGTAATCCCGATGGCGATGAAGATGCGCCGTGACGAAGTCAATGATGGCAACATGGCAGACCGTATCGTCGCCAACGCCCCGTTGACCGAACAGAATTTCTTCGAGGTGCCGAAGGTCGTCGAATAGCAGACGGTGCAACCAGAATGGAGTCGCTGATGGCCATTACGATTGCGATCGAAAGCCCGTTGCAGGACGAAGTCCGCGCATTGGTGTCGGAACTCAACGACTATCTTTTGGACCTGACCCCGCCGGAATTCAGCTATCACCTGACCGTGGAGCAGATGGCGGAGCCCGGCGTGACGGTCTGGGTGGCCCGCGACCATGGTATTGCGATCGGTTGCGGGGCGCTCAAGCGTCACGACACCAGGATCGCCGAGGTCAAGCGCATGTTCATCCGCGAGACCCATCGCGGTCAGGGCATCGGCCGGCGCATTCTGGGCGAGATCTTGAATGCCGCGCTCGACGAAGGCATTGAAGAACTCGTCATCGAGACGGGCGACCGCCACCAGGCCGCCTGGGCGATCTACGAGAAGGCCGGCTTCATGCGCTGCGGGCCGGTTCTGGATTACCCGGATTCCGAATATTCGATTTTCTATCATAAGCAGCTTCTTGCTGCCTGACCGTTCAAAGTGAAGCCTGATGAGTGAACTGACCCGACTGACGATCGCCGACGCCCGCAGACAACTCCTCGCCAAGGAGATTTCCGCGGTAGAGCTTACCAATGCCTATCTCGAAGCGATCGATGCGTCGAATCCGCAGTTCAATGCCTATGTTACCGTGACACATGACATTGCGCGCGAGCAGGCCAAGGCTTCCGACGCGAGAATCGCAGCTGGCACGGCCGGCGCCCTCGAGGGCATCCCGCTCGGCATCAAGGACCTCTTCGCGACAAAGGGCGTGCATACCCAGGCTTGCAGCCATGTCCTTGATGGGTTCAGGCCGGAATATGAATCGACCGTCAGCCAGAACCTGTTCAACGACGGCGCAGTCATGCTGGGCAAGCTCAACATGGACGAGTTCGCCATGGGCTCGTCCAACGAGACCTCTTACTACGGCGCGGTGAAGAATCCCTGGCGGGCCAAGGGCTCCAACGCCGATCTGGTGCCGGGCGGTTCTTCCGGTGGTTCCGCCGCGGCCGTCGCAGCCTTCCTGGCGGCGGGGGCGACCGCGACAGATACCGGCGGCTCGATCCGCCAGCCGGCGGCCTTCACCGGCACCGTGGGCATCAAGCCGACCTATGGCCGCTGCTCGCGCTGGGGCATCGTGGCCTTTGCCTCCTCGCTCGACCAGGCCGGCCCAATCGCGCGCGATGTTCGCGACGCAGCGATCCTGCTGAAGTCCATGGCATCAGTCGATGCCAAGGATACGACATCGGTCGACACCCCGGTTCCGGATTACGAAGCCGCGCTCGGCAAGTCTCTCAAGGGCAAGAAGATCGGCATTCCCAAGGAATACCGCGTCGATGGCATGCCTGAGGAAATCGAGGCGATCTGGCAACAGGGCATCAGCTGGCTCAAGGATGCCGGCGCCGAGATCGTCGACATTACTTTGCCGCATACCAAATATGCTTTGCCGGCTTACTATATTGTCGCGCCGGCTGAAGCGTCCTCCAACCTGGCCCGCTACGACGGCGTCCGCTATGGCCTCCGCAAGGAAGGCAAGGACATTGTCGACATGTATGAGAAGACCCGTGCGGCGGGTTTCGGTACCGAAGTCAAGCGCCGCATCCTGATCGGCACCTATGTGCTTTCGGCCGGCTACTACGATGCCTACTACATCCGCGCGCAAAGGGTTCGGACACTGATCAAGCGCGACTTCGAACTCGCCTTCCACGCCGGTGTCGATGCGATCCTGACGCCTGCAACGCCATCCTCGGCCTTCGGAATCGCCGACCAGGACATGGCGAATGATCCGGTGAAGATGTATCTCAACGACATCTTCACGGTGACGGTCAATATGGCGGGCCTGCCCGGCATCGCGGTGCCGGCAGGCCTCGATCACAAGGGCCTGCCGCTCGGCCTTCAGCTCATCGGCAAGGCCTTCGACGAGGAAACCCTGTTCCAGACGGCCCATGTGATCGAACAGGCGGCCGGACGGTTCACGCCCAACAAATGGTGGTAAGCTCATGACGCAACGACTGTTCCGGACCATGACTGACGCGGACCGGACGGGCGTTGCGGATATTGGATACAATTCCTGGCTCGCCAATCGACTTTACCAGGAATGGTTCGACCCGGCGGTCGAAGCGCGGGCGCGGTCCTGGCTCAAGGACTGGGTCAAGAATCCGCAATGCGACGTCGTTGTTTGCGTGATCGATGGCGCGGTAACGGGCTGGGGTGCGCGGGATAACTACGAGAAGCCTGGTGCTGGCGGAGAACTCGACTACATCTCCGATCTCTGGGTGAGCCCGGACACGCAGGGCCGCGGCGTCGGTTCCGCTATTCTCAACGAACTGATGAATCGCATGCGCGCCGACGGGCTCGCGAGAGCTCGGATCGAGGTGGCGCAAGCCAATCTCAGGGCGCTCGACCTCTATGTCCGGCAGGGGTTCCGCGAAACCTGGCGGGGCGTGAAAATGTCCGAGACGCTCGGCCTGCCGCTGCCCCGAATCTTGCTCGAACGGCCGATCTAGGCCCGATCCCACGGGAGGGCGTCATGGGCAGTTTATGCCGCCCATGACTCTCCAGCTCAACGGTTGTTGAGCTGTGAACGCACCAGCTGCAGCCCGCGGCTGGTGATGCGGTAGGGTCTTCCTGACGATGACGAGATCGCTTTCAGGCTCTTGAGCTTGCGGAAGAGTGTCAGGTCGAGGCCGGGATAGACCCAGCCGTCGCGCGTGAAGCACGTGACATCTGACACTTTGGCCGTCGTGGAGTGTTTGTGTTCGATCCAGCCGCCCTGGGCGAGCAGGTGAAGAATGCGCTGTTCAGCGCGTGTGATATCCATTTTTGATGAAGTCCGGGAAATTGCCCGATGGGCGCAATAAAACGTGTCCGGACGCCGAGGCGGCCGGGTTTCAATTGCTACCGCTGCGCGCGAAAACTGGTCGCGGGCAGGGTCCTTCAGACAATCTCAGACAGACGAGACATCAACACTCCATAGATGCGCCCTGTATAAGACAGAGCGCGCCGGAGGGTCAATCACCCGGGTGGCGTTGGGGTGATGGCTGTGGCGCGAAGGCGTCAGTACTCTTTTTCGAAGAAGATGCCGGTCGCCGTGCCGCCATCCTGGGTGGCCTGGCCGCGCAGCTTCACGCCCTTGCCGATATCGAGATTGATCGCGACGCCGGACTTGCTGGGATCTTCTCCCTGCATGACTTCGACATAGGTGCGGCGGTTGATGTATTTGCCGGCGGTCACCTGCGCGCCGCCATTCTCGTCGGTGCCGACATTGAGGTCGTCGACGCCGAGACCCTGCCTGAGCTTGTTGAACAGCGAGGTGCGCTGACCGCCGGAGAGCGTCGCGACGGCATCGGCGAGCTGGGCGATCTGAAAAGGCGAGAGGCTCGAGGATTCGCGGCCGAAGATCAGTTGCGCCAGCACCTCGTCCTGCGGCAGAGCCGGAGATGACGTGAAGCTGAAGGCGGGATTGTTGGCGAGGCCGGTGACATTGACATTGAGGGTCGTCGCATTGACCGTCGTCGAGGCCACCATGTTGAGAGAGGGCACCAGTCCGCCGCCGAAGGTGATTTCGCCGGTGGTGAAGTCGAGCCGCTTGCCGATGATGGCGAGCCGCCCACGGTTCATCTTGAAGCCGCCGGAGACGTTCGGCGCGCTGGAAGAGCCGACGATGCGAACCTCGCCGCCGAGCTCGGCGTCAAGCCCGCGACCGCGGACGAAGATCTGGCGCGGGGCGATGATCTTGAGGTCGAGGCGCATGCCGCCTCCCTTGTCCTTGTCGGCAGTCGCGGTCGTGTCGGCGCGGATTTCTTTGGCCTGCTTTGCGACGTCGGCCGGGGTGTTCTTGTGCTTCACATTGGCGTTGGCGAGAGAGGAGGGCAGGCGCTCGGGAATGGTGACATCGGCGCGCCGCAACCGGATCGTACCGCCGAGGACCGGGCCGCGTTGCAAGGGTCCGGTGACGGTCAGGTCGCCGCTGACCTTGGCGACCACGACGCGGCCGTCGGCATAGGTGGCACGATCGAGCTTGATCTTGAGGTCTGCCGGAAGGCCGGAGCCAGGCGCGAAGCCGACGGTGCCGGAGCCGCTGATCTTGCCGCCGCCCTGCAGATTGCCCGAGAGGCTTGCAATGGTTGCCGTCTGGCCGGAGAGATTCACCGTCGCCGCGACATTGTTGACGATCAAATTCTGCCGGATGGCGATGAACTGGCTGTCGGCTGTGGTAATGCGGCCGGAGATGTTCGGCCGCGCCGTACTGCCGCCGATCTTGAGGTCGAAATTGGCGTTGCCCTTAAGCGCGAGGCCCTGGGTGGCCAGCTGGCTGGCAATGGCAGCGAAGGGCAACTGGCCCTTGACGGACAGGTTCAAGGCCTGGCTGCCGCCAGTATCGACCGTGCCATTGGCATTCAGCGTCAGCCCGCCGCTGCCGCGGACATTGGTGTCGATCGACAGCCGCGTGCCCACCAGCCTTCCCTTGGCGTTGACGGTCACAGCCGAGAGGCCGGCCGTGCGAATTTGGCTGGTCAGCGCATTCTGCCAGTTGGCGGTGAAGTTGACCTCAGGATTGGTCGATGAGCCCGCCACCGTCACATCCGCGGCGATGGTTCCCGAGGCATCGAGGCCGCTGGCGAAAGTATTGGCAAGACTGGCGGGCAGGGCTGCGACCTTGATCTTCAGGTCGAGCTTGTCGCCCGCGACGCCGTCGATTGTGATCGAGCCCTTGCCGGTGGCGATCTTGAGCGCCTTGATCTCGGCGCCATCGCCGCCCGTCGTGATCGTGACGGGAGCCGACAGTTTGACGGGGATCTTGCGCGGGCTGGCCGAGAACTGGTTGAGCGTGACGACCATGCCTTCAGCCTTGGTTTCAAGCGCGCCGGCGACCGTGAGCGGGGCGCCGTCATAACTGCCCTTGACGTCGAAGTCCGTCGTCGGGCCGTCGCGGGTGAAACGGGCATTGAGATCGGCGAGGCGGTTGGCGCCAGAGACGATGTCGGCTGCGATAACAGTGCCGGATATCTGCCCGCTCAGCAGATCCGGGATCTGCAGGTCGATCTCAGGTTTGCCGACCTTGATGCCCTGTGAGGTGACGCCTTCGCCATCGGCCTTGATTGCGGCGCTGATCTTGCCATCGACCTCGGTCAGATCGACCGAGCCCTTCAACTGGCCATCGGCGACCTGGCCGCCGAGCGCCGCCAGCAGGCCGATGTCGGGCAGGTCGAAGCTGAGCTTTCCGGTCGGCAGATTGGCGGTCGTGAGTTTAATGGCGCCGCTGATCGAGTTGCGACCGACATTGGCCTTGATCGCAGGGATCGAAACACGTCCCTGGTCGGGGACGACCTCGGCGCTCACATCGATGGTCTGGCCGTCGATCTCCCCCGTCGCCGTCAGCTTGGCAGTCGGCTTTCCCGGATCGGCGGTGGCCGTCGCATCGACGACTATGCGGGTCAGGGTCTTGCCGGCCATCACGGCATTTTCGGCTTCGAGTCTGATCTTGAGCGGCAATGCCGCGAGCGGACCGTCGGCTTCGATCAGGAAGGTCGCCCCGCCTTTGGCCTGGGGCAGGAAGGCGGTGAGATCGACGATATCGCCGGCGAGGCGGAGGTCAAGCGTGTCACCCTTGAGCACGGCATCGCCGCGCGCCGTGAGTACGGAAGACGTCAGCGCCACTTCATCGATGGCAATCGCGCCGTCCTTCAGAGCGACATTGGCGGTGATTTGCGAGGGTCCCAGTTCCTTTATGCCTGCAATATCAGCCTTGACCGACAGCTCGTTGTTCTCGAAGCGGCCGCTGGCCTTGATGTCGAGCGGATCGCGGCCGGCGTCACGGAGTTGCCGGGCGGTCAGTTGTTCGCCGTCGATGGTGAAGTCGGCGATCGGATTGGCCGACGTCCCGGTGACGATAGCATGGGCGTCGAAGGTGCCTGACGCGTCCAGGTCGACTGCGGCGACGTTGGCGAGCGCCGCAGGAAGGGCGGGTGCATCGATCTTGAGGTTCAGACTGTCGGACACGGTGCCGGAAACATCGATCCGGGCGCCGGCAATGTCTAGCGAGAGCTGGCCGAGATCGGTGGTGCCATCAGCGATGCGAATGCTGGCCGGCGATGCGAGAGCGACCGGCAGTTTGCGCGGCGCGGCCGAGAACTGGTTGAGACTGATTTCCAATCCATCGCTGTTCCGCAGCACTGCGCCGTTGAGCTTGAGCGGCGCGTCATCA
The DNA here is from genome assembly GCF_057586295.1 of Rhizobium sp. SRI_017. Classification (NCBI taxonomy): domain Bacteria; kingdom Pseudomonadati; phylum Pseudomonadota; class Alphaproteobacteria; order Hyphomicrobiales; family Rhizobiaceae; genus Rhizobium; species Rhizobium sp. SRI_017. The sequence goes on from NZ_JBYCZP010000003.1 coordinate 398,579, forward strand.
TAATTCGCGGCAATCGTGAAGTCCGTGCGCGGGCCGTCGAGTGCGAAGGTCGCATCGAGGCCCATCAGCGCATTCGCACCGGCTGAGAGTTCGGCGGCTGTCACCTTACCGGAGACCTGCCCGGTCAAGAGATCCGGGATGTCGAGATCGACCGATGGCGAGCGGATCGATAGCCCCTCGGCACGGATGCCTTTGCCTTCCGCCTTGATCATCGCGCTCAGGTTGCCGCCGGCATTGTCGACCCGGCCATGGCCCTTGAGGTCGCCTTCGGCCTTCTGGCCGACGAGGGCGGCGAGCAGACCGAGATCAGGCAGGTCGAATTGGATCTCGCCCGCGGGCAGGAAGGCCTTGTCGAGCGCGAGGGTGGCCGTCAGGCTGTTGCGGCCGATGACGGCCTTCAGCGCCGGCAACTTGAACAGGCCCTGCTCTGAAGTGATGGTGCCGCTGATATCGATGACCTGGCCGTCGAGTGTGCCGGTCGCGGTCAGCGTGCCTTTGGGTGCTTTCGGATCGGCCACGGCGTCGAGTTTGGCCGTCAGCGACTGGAGTGCGCGGCCGGCCAGCGTGGCATTGGCGGCGTTCAGTTCGGCTTTGATTGCGGGGGTCGCGATGGGGCCAGAGACGGTTGCAGTCAGGTTGGCGGCGCCCGCGATATTGGGCTGAAGCGCGGATAGATCGGGGAAAGTTCCCGCTACGCTCGCGTCGATCATGCCCGCTTTCAACGTGCCGGAGATCTCTGCGGCGACGAGATTCGAGGCGATTCTTATGTTGCGGAACGTGAGATTGTCAGGCGTTCCTTCAATCATACCGATGAGGTGGATCGGGGCTTTCAGCTTGGCCTGCAGGTCGGGCCGAAGCAGGCGCTTACCGGTCACGTCCAACTGGAAGGTTGCCTGAAGCGCCTGCGACGCAGGCTGGAAACTGCCGGTGACGTTGCCAGTCAGCGCTTCGCTTGCAAGATTGAATTTCTCGATGCGGATTTCCGGGCCGAGGCGAACAGATGCATTGGTCGTGAGATCGCCGGCCTCATCGATGCCCGAAATTGTCGTTTCGGCAGTGAGCAGATTGTTTTCCAGCGTGCCCTTGCCGGCGAGATCGAGCGGGCGGCGTCCCGCCTGGGTCAGCGGCGCGGCGGCAAGCGACTTGCCGCTAAATTCGTAGCGGATGACAGGCGCTGTGGCCTTCCCCGATATCGTCGCCTTGGCGTCAAGTGTGCCTGAGGCATCGAGGCTCGGCGAGAAGCTGTTTGCGAGGCTGGCGGGCAGGGCAGCCGCCACGACATTGAGATCAAGCGTTTCGCCGACTGTGCCGCCCAATGTCACCGTTCCGGTGCCCAGCGCAATGCGCAGTGCCTCGACAGTCGTCTTGCCGTCGCGGAGCAGGACGAAAGCCGGCTCGGCGAGCGCCAGCTGCAGCCCACGGGGCGCTGCCTTCAGGTCGCGCAGCATGACGTCGATTCCGGCAGGCCCCCGCTGTATATCTGCTGCCACGGCAAGCGGCGCGCCGTCGTACCGGCCGTCGAGCGAGAGTGCTGTCTGCGGACCCTTGTGGTCGATCGACAGCGCCAGGTTCTCAACCTTGTTGCCGGCGATTTCGAGCGATTGTGCCTTCAAGTCTCCCTTCACCAACTGACCGAGCAGGTCCGGGCTCTCGAAGCGCAACGTAGGCGATGCCAGGGTTGCACCCTGGGCCGTGATTCGGCTGCCGCTGCCGGCGATCACTGCAGTCAGCTTGCCATCAGAGGGCTTGAGGTGGAGGGTCAGGTCGAGGTCGCCTTCGACGCTTTGCCCGGCTAGGCGGCTCAGCGTGGTGAGATCGGCGAGCTTGGCGTTCAGTTTGCCGGTGGGCAAGAAATCCGGGCCGAGATCGATATTGCCGTTGAGCCAGCTGGTACCGATCTTCCCATCGATTGCCGAAATTGCGATGACATCCTTACTTCGGGTCACGTCGGCTGAGAGTGAGACCTGCGCGCCATCGAGTGATAACGACGCCTTGATTGTACCCTTGGGCCCTGAAGGATTGAGCTGGCCGCCGAAAACGACATCGACATTTTCGAGTGTTCGCCCAGCAGCGACGATCTTCTCCGCCGTCGCCGCGCTGTCGATCTTGAGGTTGGAGAGCGGCCCTGTGACCGTCGCCGTCAGACTCAGCGGGCCGTCAACTTCGCTGCTGAAGGCGGCGAGCGAGGGAATGTCACCGGTCAGCGACGCGGTCAGCTCGTTGCTCGCGAGCGTGCCGTCGACTTTTGCCGAAACGATCTTGGAGGTGAGCTGAATGGCGCTGAAGGCGAGATTGTCTGGTGTGCCCGTTAGTTGGCCGGACAGCTCGATCGTATTGCCGGCCTTGGCGGCGAGATCGGGCGATAGGAGCGCCGATGATGCGACGAAGCTCTTGAAGTCGAGTTCGAGGGACGCGGTCTGAAAGTCATAGGCAAGGGCCGCAGTGCCGCCGATCGCCGCGCTCGAAATCTCGATCGGATCGGTCTTGACATCCGCCGCTGTCAGAGTGACCGGTGCCGTGAGCTTGATCGGACCACGAACCAGCTTGCCGATCTGCGGGTCGGCGAAGGTGGCGCTTTCGGCGGTCAGTTCGGTGCTGAGTTGCCCGCTCCTGGTCGTAAGATTGAACCCATCGCTGCCGACGCGGAAGACGACATCCTCGACATTTCCGGCCGGCAGTGCCGCGCGTTTGACATCGGCGGAGAGTTCGAAGGCGACGGACTGAAAAGGACCCGAGGCGGTTAGCGCCACATTGCGGATATCCGCTTCGAGCATGCCGTCTGCCAGCGGCCAGCGGAAAGGCACGGTCTCGTTGGCGGCGTGAAGGCTGCCATTCAGCGTCGCGTCGCCTTTCGGGTCGATCGCGCCGCCAATATCGAGTGACAGGCTGGCATTGGCGAGTTTCGCGGAGCGGATGTCGAGCATGCCATCGGACGAGAAGGAGGCATCGATGTCGATCGCACTCTCGCCCTCGAACAGCGCGCGGAACTCCGGCGGCAACAGGTCACCGATGGCGCCGCCGCCCGAGAGCACGACCTGGTGTACGCCTGCGCTATTGCGCAAATGGCTGCCGTCGAGTGCCAGGCGCTGTTGGCCATCGAGACTGGCGCGGATTTTCCCCACCCAGGAATCGAGGGGCCCGTCCCCTGTGACGGAAATGTCGATCGCCGGATTGTCGGGCAGTTGCAGCACGGTGCCGAGCAGGCCGCCCTTGGGCTCGCTGACATTCATGGAGAGTTTCAGCGTCCGGGCGTTCACCGCATAGGCGAGATCGGCGACGGCGTGGGCGCCGGCCTGGTCCTTCTGCCTGGCATCGAAGGTCAGCGCGATGCGGTCGGCGGCACCCTTTGCCGATCCGGTGAGTGCGATATCGGCGGGCTTGCCAAGAATGTCCTTGCCCAGTGCCAGACTCGGCAGGTCGATATGTCTGACATCAATCTCGACAGGCAGGCTGAACGAGCCTTCGGAGGGTTCACTTTCGATCGTCTGGACGGGCGGGCGTTCGAGCCTGATGTTGGCCGCAGCGATGCGCTCGGCGTCGAACTCGCCCGTCAGTAGCTCCCATGGCGACCAGTCGAGCGCGATGTCTTCGACCTCGGCGAAGGCGCCCTTGGTGTCAGCGACCGTGACGCGATCAATGCGGAAATCGCCCACCAGCAGGCCACGTGCACCGTCGATCCGGATCTGCATGTTCGGCGTCGAGACACGGTTCGCGATCTGGTCGGCCATAAACTGGTTGCCGTTGGCGGTATAGCCGAGCACGACCAGTGCGACGATTGCCAGCACCACAAGCACGCCGGTCACGGCGAAGAGCCGCGCCAAAAGCCAACCGATCCATTTGAGTGCGGTCCTGATCGCCAAAGCTCCCGTCAGAAGGACTGTCCGATGCCGGCATAGATGCCGAAGGTACTGCCGTCGTCATATCGATCGAGAGGCATGGCGACATCAAGGCGAAGCGGCCCGAAAGGTGTGGCATAGCGGATGCCGAGGCCGGCGCCGGCGCGGATATCGCTGAAATCGGGATAGGTCTGGGACGAGACCGTACCGACATCGATGAAGGGCACGACGCCGACCGTGTCCGTGATTTTCACGCGCGTCTCGAAAGAGGCGAGCATGTAAGAACGGCCGCCGAGCGGATCGCCATCCTGGTTGCGCGGCGTGATCTCCTGATAGGCATAGCCCCGCACCGTGCCGCCGCCGCCGAGATAGAATCGCCGGGTGGCAGGCACGTCTTCGAGCGATGGCGCCATCAACAGCGTGCCGATGGCGAGCTTGCCGGCTAGGGTGACGCGGTCGTCCTCGCCGAAGGACGTATAGCCGCTGACCTGACCGTCGATCGTCTGGAAGAAATTGCCGCGGAAAATTTCGTAGCTCGGAATTCCGGTCAGGCGCAGCCGGTAGCCTTCCTTCGGATCGAGCTTGTTGTCGCTCGCATCACGGGTCCAGGCGACAGGCAGCGAGAAAGTCAGGAATTGAGCGGTGCCACGGAAATCCTCGGTTTCGTTCCAGGTAAGGTCGAAGCCACCGGTCACCGTGTCCTGCTTGTTGAGTTCATAGCCGATATTGGCGAGCTTGGTGAACGAGGTCGAACGGTAAGTCTCCGGGTTCACCTGCTGGGCGATGACGCTGACATTGAGTGTGGAATAGGCATCGAATATGCCGGGCTTGGAGAATTCGACCGAAGCGAGATAGTCGAGCTCGCGATAATCCATCTGCTCGCCAAGGCGTGAGACCGAGCCGGTGATCTTCAGAGATTCCGCCCCACCGAACAGGTTGCGGTGACCCCAGTAGCCCTGGAGGCCGAAACCATCGAGCGAGGAGAACTGCGCACCCAGCCCGAAATAGCGCTGCTTGCCGTCGGAGACCTGGATGCCGAGCGGGATCTGGCCATTCTGGTCCAGCCGGTCGGCCTTGACGATATTGATCGATGAGAACACGCCGAGCTTGCGCAGTCGCTCGTTGGCGTCCTTGACCTCCTCGGGTGAATAGCGCTTGTGCTGGTCGAGCCGCGACCATTTCTCGACGAATTCAGGGTCGACCGTCTTGGTGCCCGATACAGTGACATCGCCGACATCGGCGACAGGCCCGCCCTCGGCGCCGATGCGTATGTCGACCGTGTTATTCTTGTGGTCCGCAGTGAGGCCCCGTTCGGTCAGATGCGCGAGCGGCCGGCCTTCTGCTTCGAGATCTTCGACGATCTTGCCGGCGGCAGAGATCACAAGCGTCGAATTGGCCTGCGCACCGATTTCCAGGCCGTAATCCGCGGGGTTAAACTTGGTTGCATCACCGGTGAGGGACACCGTGCCAACCGTGAAAATCGGACCCGGCTGGACATCGACGGTCACGGGAATCGGCTTGTCGCGTGGAAACTCGGGTACCGGCGGCAATTCATCAATGGGGGTGCCGGCGACGGTTATATTGACCACGGCGCCATAGCGGGCGTTCTCATAGAGGGCGGCGAGCAAACGCTCGCGGTCGTCGCGGGCCTTGATGACGAGGCCTAAGTCGCCGTTGACTGGGTCGGCCTTTTCCTGGACGAGGGCGGATGCATCTTCAAGGGTGCCGGTGAGATCCTTGTCGGTTCCGCCGTTGAAGGTTAGCGTGTAGCGAACGGGATCGGAGACTGCTGCGGTGCTCTCGTCGCCCTCGAAGAACTTCCAGCCGAAAATCTCGAAGGCTGAGGCGGGCAGAGGTGTGGTCACCGCCAGGCCAATGCCAGCCAGCAGGCAAAGTGCGGTGCCCCGCAATTTTCCGCCTCGACGTCCCAACGGCTTCAACTCTTTGTTACACTTCAACGAAGAGCCGTAGCAGAAAGATTTTTGAAACAGAACCCCTTAATGCCCATTCCCCCGGTACACCCGATCCTTGAAATGCTTGCCCGCGATGGATAATTGGTCTAACCCGCAATTCGTTCCCTGACCGAAGAAGAGAAGACTCTCCAATGAGCATCGTCGACGTCCGCACCCCCGATCCGAAACGCTTCATCCCCGGCGCCACCGGCGATTGGGAAGTGGTGATCGGCATGGAGGTTCATGCCCAGGTTCTCTCCAAGTCGAAGCTGTTTTCGGGCGCTTCAACGGAATTCGGCAAGCCCGCCAATTCGAATGTCTCGCTCGTCGACGCCGCCATGCCCGGCATGCTGCCCGTGATCAATGAGGAATGTGTCAAGCAGGCGGTGCGCACCGGCCTCGGGCTCAACGCGCAGATCAACAAGCGGTCCGTCTTCGACCGCAAGAACTATTTTTATCCCGACCTGCCGCAGGGTTATCAGATCTCGCAATACAAGGATCCGATCGTCGGCGAGGGCAAGGTGATCATCTCGATCGGGCCGGACCGCCAGGGCCAGTTCGAGGATGTCGAGATCGGCATCGAGCGGCTGCATCTCGAGCAGGATGCCGGCAAATCGATGCATGACCAGCATCCGACGCTGTCCTTCGTCGACCTGAATCGTTCGGGCGTGGCGCTGATGGAGATCGTCTCCAAGCCGGACCTGCGCTCGTCGGACGAGGCAAAGGCTTACATCACCAAGCTGCGCACCATCCTGCGCTACCTCGGCACTTGCGACGGCAACATGGACGAGGGCTCGATGCGCGCCGACGTCAATGTCTCCGTGCGCAAGCCGGGCGGCGAGTTCGGCACGCGATGCGAAATCAAGAACATGAACTCCGTTCGCTTCATCGGCCAGGCGATCGAATATGAGGCCCGCCGCCAGATCGCGATTCTCGAAGGCGGTGGCTCGATCGACCAGGAAACCCGTCTCTTCGATGCCGGAAAGGGCGAAACGCGCTCGATGCGCTCCAAGGAAGATGCGCATGACTATCGCTATTTCCCCGATCCGGATCTGCTGCCGCTCGAATTCGACGATGCGTTCATCGAGGAGATGCGGGCCGGGCTCGCCGAGCTCCCCGACGACAAGAAGGAGCGCTTCGTCCGTGATCTCGGCCTGACGATCTACGACGCCTCGGTGCTGGTGTCGGAAAAGGCGATCGCCGACTATTTCGAAGCGCTCACCGCCGGCCGCGATGGCAAGAGTGCCGCCAACTGGGTGATCAACGACCTGCTCGGCGCGCTTAACAAGGCCGGCAAGTCGATCGAGGAAACGCCCGTTTCGCCCGACCAGCTCGGTGGTATCCTCGATCTGCTCAAGGACGGCACGATTTCGGGCAAGATCGCCAAGGACCTCTTCGAGATCATTTTGACCGAGGGTGGCAACCCGGCCGAGATCGTCGAAGCCCGTGGCATGAAGCAGGTGACAGACACCGGCGCTATCGAAAAGGCCGTAGACGAGATCATTGCCGCCAATCCCGATCAGGTTGCCAAGGCTCTGGCCAAGCCGACGCTCGCCGGCTGGTTCGTCGGCCAGGTGATGAAGTCGACCGGCGGCAAGGCCAACCCGCAGGCGGTGCAGGCGCTGGTCAAGGCCAAGCTCGGCCTGCCCGACGAAGGCTGACGGAGGTGTTCTTCGTTCGCTCAGCCTCCCCCGCCGATCTGCAGAAGGTCTCAGACCTGTTGGGTCGCAGCTGGCATGCGACCTATGACGCGCTCTACGGCGCCGACAAGGTGGCGGAGCTTACGGTGAGCTGGCATGGCGTGCCGGCTCTCAAGGAACGGCTGGCACGCCCCGACTCCGAGTTCGTCGTGGCCGATGATGGCAGGAGCATCGGCGGCATGGCCTATGCCGCGATGGACAAGGATGAAACCGACGTCGTCAATCTGCATCAGCTCTATGTCGAGCCGGATCTGCTGGGGCAGGGCATCGGCCGTGATCTCTTCGCCGAGGTCGAGACATGCTTCCCGGCCGCCAAGCGGATGCGCCTCGAGGTCGAGCCTCAGAATGAGCGCGCGGTGCGCTTCTATGCCGGTCTCGGCTTCCATGAGGTGGGCTGGACGAAGAACTGCGGCGCCGACCAGTCGGGTATTCCGGCCATGATCATGGAAAAGACGCTCAGCTTTCCCTGAAATCTCACTCCAGATTGGTGTGCCGGGCGCGCATGCTCTCGGCTGTTTCGCCAAGGCGCTCTTTCAGCATCATCACCAAGATCTCGCAAAGCAGGAACTGCGCGCCTTCAAAGAGGCTGCCCATCGGCAGGAAGGATGTCGGGGCCGACTGGTCGCGCGCCATGGTTTGGGCCGGGATCACAAGTGTGAAATCCGACGACTTCGTGACCTGCGAGCCGGGCTCTGCGGTGAAGCAGGCGGTGTTGGCGCCGGCGTTGCGTGCCACGGCGAGCAAGGCCTCGACGGTCGAGAGGTAGCCCGGACCGGCGCTGACCAGCAGAAGATCGCCGGGACCGACCGGCGGCGTCGTCATGTCGGCGACCATGTGGACATCCAGCCCCAAATGATAGAGCCGCATGCACAGTGCCCGCATCATCAGGCTCTCGCGCCCGCAGCCGTATAGCACAACACGCTTCGACACGGCGATCAACTCGACCAATTCGCCGAGCCTGGTTTCATCGATGCCGCGGAGGCACGTTCCGAGTTCGTCGAGCGCCCGCCCGACACCTTCCGTCAGCAGGTTCATATCAATTCTCGAGTTGCGGTTTGGCTTCGGGGTCGTGGATCTGAACGGCGGTGCATTCCAAAATGGTTCTGATCAAAGCTGTCATGAAACTCCCCGAGACGGATAGGCTCGACCCCGACCAGGAGGATGGTTTCCGCATGCGGCGAATGCAAGCGGGATTTCCTCGGCGCTGCGTCAATTGTTGTCTGGACAAGGGCAGGCGGGCGCGGCATAAGCGAGGCGATAGCTCACGGAATCTCCGCGCATTCAGTCCTTGTTTCGAGGCCATCTAGACATGAAGCTTCTGCTGCAACTCTTCACCTGGTGGAACGGTCAGACGATCGGAACGCGCTTCTTCACTTGGCGCCACGGCAAGCGCGTCGGCGAAGACGAGTTTGGCAATATCTATTACGAAGGCCCGATGTCGACCTATGGCCTGCAGAAGCGCTGGGTTGTCTATAACGGTTATGCCGAAGCGTCCGCGATTCCGCCCGGCTGGCATGGCTGGATGCATCACCGCACCAGCACCCCGCCGAGCCGCGAAGACTACAAGCCGCATGAATGGGAGAAGGCGCACAAGCCGAACCTCACCGGCACATCGACGGCCTACCGCCCCAAGGGCTCGTTGCTATCAAGCGGTGAACGGCCGCGTGTGACGGGCGATTATGATGCGTGGACGCCGCGCAGCTGACGCTTTTTGCGGCCACAATTGATCCTTACCGGTTGGCGGATCGGATTCGGCCAACCTCGGAAACAGCGTCAATGATCCCTTCTCTCTTCGCCCGACTGACGAGGCCCGCCTTGATGCTCTGCGTCGCGGGCATTTCCGTTGTCGGCGTCGTGCTTCCGGCACAGGCGGAGAAAGTCAAGAATCCCGTGGCCGTTTTTTCCGGCCTCGACAAGATCACCGGTCGAACGACGTCCTTCGATGTCTATATCGATGAGACCGTGCAGTTCGGAGCGCTGCAGGTAACACCCAAGGTCTGCTACTCCAGAGACGATACCGAAGCACAGAAAATCTCGAGCTTCGTCGAAGTCGACGAGATCACGCTCGACCGCAAGATCCGCCGTATCTTCACAGGCTGGATGTTTGCCGCGTCGCCCGGCCTTAATGCCGTGGATCACCCGGTCTATGACGTTTGGCTCACAGGCTGCAAGCAGTCGTCTGACGTACCGGCGCCGTCGGAGACCAAATCCGAGAGCCAGTGATACCGCGGTAGCAACGTGTTCACGCTAAATGTGTGAAACGATGCCGATCTTGCCCCGAAGCGATTGGGGCCACGACAATCGGAGTTGACCATGCGCGGTGCCCTTCTTTTCGTCACGTTGCTCGGCTCGTTGTTTGCAAGCCAAGCCGCGGCGGAGAAGCTGGCGCTTGACGTAGATGCCATGAAGGTCAGCATCTTTCCAACTAACCAAAAGGCAATGCTCACGATTACCCTGACGCCGGAAAGCGAGGCTGCCGCCGCCGAGTTCAATCGTCTCCGTGGTGACGAGCCGATAACGGTGCGGTTGGGAGACGAACCGCTGATCATGTCCATTGATGGCGGCAGGATCATCGAGGGCAAGATCAAGGTTGGCGGCGATTTGACTTACAGGGTCGTTCGCCAGATGAAGCGCGATATAGAATCCGGTAAGCGCACGCTCTTCCTCGAAGGCAGCGACAAATAGCGATCGATCATCTAGGGTCGAAGTCGATATCTTCGGCCTGCATCGCCTTTTCCAGCAGTTTCTCATAATCCTTGCGCGGAATGTCGACTGCGCCAAAGGTCTTGAGGTGGTCGGTGGTGAACTGCGTGTCTAGGAGCGTAAATTTCCGCTCCTTCAGCCGTTCCACCAAATGGACGAGGCAGATCTTGGAGGCATCGGTCCGGCGCGAAAACATGCTCTCGCCGAAGAAGGCCGAGCCGAGCGAGACGCCGTAGAGACCGCCGACCAGTTCCTCGCCTTCCCATGCCTCCACCGAATGAGTGTAGCCCATGCGATGCAGTTCCTTGTAGATCGTGAGGATCAGCGGGTTGATCCAGGTCGTCGGGCGATCATCGGTCGCTTCGGCGCAGAACTCCATGACCTTGTCGAAGGCCTTGTTGATTGTGATGTCAAAGGGCTTTTGGCGAAGCTTTTTTGCCAGGCTCTTGGAGATGTGGAACTCGTCGAGCGGAATGATGCCGCGGATCTTGGGCTGGACCCAATAGACCTCCGGATCGTCGGCCGATTCCGCCATCGGAAACATGCCTGCCGCATAGGCGCGCAGCAGGATTTCGGGCGTGATGGCGGGCTGCTCTCCGACATAGCGCGCCATCACGAACCTTTAGACAGTCGGGCCGGCCAGATAATGTTCCAGCCAGTGGATGTCGTAGTCGCCATTGGCGATATCAGGGTTGGTCACGAGATCCTGGAAGAGTGGCAGCGTCGTCTTGATGCCATCGATGACGAACTCGTCGAGCACGCGGCGTAGACGCATCATGCATTCGACGCGGGTGCGGCCGTGGACAATCAACTTGCCGATCAGGCTGTCGTAATAGGGCGGAATGCGATAGCCGGCATAGGCGCCGGAATCGACGCGGACGCCGAGGCCGCCGGGTGCATGGAAATGCGTGATCGTGCCGGGCGAGGGGACGAAGGTCCGGGGATCCTCGGCATTGATGCGGCACTCGATCGCATGGCCCTGGAACTCGATCTCCTCCTGCCTGACTGACAGTCCACCGCCGGAGGCGACGCGGATCTGCTCGTGGACGAGGTCGATGCCGGTGATGGCCTCGGTCACGGGATGCTCGACCTGCAAGCGGGTGTTCATCTCGATGAAATAGAACTCGCCATTCTCGTAGAGGAACTCGACCGTGCCGGCGCCGCGATATTTGAGCTTCTTCATCGCCTCGGCGCAGATCTGGCCGATATTCATGCGCTGTTCGACATTGAGCGCCGGGGAATTGGCTTCTTCCCAGATCTTCTGGTGGCGACGCTGCAGCGAGCAATCGCGCTCACCGAGATGGATCGCATTGCCCGCGCCGTCGCCGAACACCTGGATCTCGATATGGCGCGGCTTGCCGAGATATTTTTCCATGTAGACGGAGTCGTTGCCGAAGGCGTTGGCCGCTTCGGACCGGGCGGTGTTGAAGGCCTCCAGCAAGTCATCTTCCGACTTGGCGACCTTCATGCCGCGGCCGCCGCCACCGGCAGTCGCCTTGATGAGGACCGGGTAGCCGATTTCCTTTGCCGTCTTGATCGCGTCCGCCTCGGTCAGCACTTCGCCGGCCGAGCCGGGGACCACCGGAATGCCGAGATCCTGCGCGGTCTGCTTGGCGGTGATCTTGTCGCCCATGATGCGGATGTGATCCGCTGTCGGGCCGATGAAGGTGATGCCATGCGCATCGAGGATGTCGGCGAACTTGGCATTCTCGGAGAGGAAGCCATAGCCGGGATGGACGGCATCCGCGCCGGTGATCTCGCAGGCCGCGACGATCTGGTGGATGTTGAGATAGCTGTCGCGCGAGGGCGGTGGGCCGATGCAGACGCTCTCGTCGGCAAGGCGGACGTGCATGGCGTCGGAATCCGCGGTCGAATGGACAGCCACGGTCGCGATGCCGAGTTCCTTGCAGGCGCGGAGCACCCGGAGCGCGATCTCGCCTCTGTTGGCTATGAGGATCTTCTGGAGCATGGGCATCCGCCTACTCGATGACCAGCAGGGGTTCGCCGAATTCGACGGGCGACGAATCGGAGACCATGATCGCGGTGACCTTGCCGGAGCGCGGCGCCGGAATCTGGTTCATCGTCTTCATCGCCTCGATGATCAGAACCGTCTGGCCTTCCTTGACCGTCTGGCCAACTTCGACGAAGGCCGGGCTGCCCGGAGCGGGGGAATAGTAGCAGGTGCCGACCATGGGCGAGGTCAAAGTGAAACCGCTGACGACAGGGGCGGCCTCGGGCGCGGCCGGCTGGGCTACAGCGGCTGCAGCGCCGGGATAGGCTGGCGGTGCCATGGCGTGAATCATTTGCGGAGCATAGGCCGGCTGGGCCGGACCCATGCGCGACACGCGGATGCGCAGATCGTCCTGCTCGACTTCGATCTCGGTCAGATCCGTGTCTTTCAGGATGTTGGCGAGGTCTCTGATCAGAGCTTGATCGATGCCCGTCTTCTTGTCAGCCATTCCAAAATGTCCTGATGTTTCCTGTTATTGGATAAGTTCGTTGGCAGCCCGGAGTGCCAGGATATAGGAATGCGCTCCGAAACCGCAGATAATTCCCTTCACGGCAGGAGCGGTCCACGTCTTGTGGCGAAACTCCTCCCGGGCGTGAATGTTCGAGAGGTGCAGTTCGATGACCGGCTTCGAGATGGCACGGATCGCATCATGCAACGCGATCGACGTATGGCCATAGGCGCCCGGATTGATGCAGACCGCTTCGGCGCGATCATTGGCTTCATGCAGCCAGTCGACGAGTACACCTTCATGATTGGTTTGACGAAAATCGACCGTGATGCCGAGTTCCGCTCCGGCTTCCTTGCAGTCCGCCTCGATGTCCGCGAGTGTCTTGCCCCCATAAATTCCCGGCTCCCGCTTCCCCAGCATATTGAGGTTCGGGCCGTTCAGGACGAAAACTGTTCGAGTCATCAACTCATTCCGTATTCACGCAATCCCCTCCTATAGACCGGTGGAACCGTCAGGGAAAGGGGTGAATGGACGGGCAAATTATGGCCGGGGCCGGTGCGAGGCCTTGTCCACAGGCAATGCCCGTTCCCATGTCAAAGCAGGTTCCAGCGGATCAACAGGTGGTCTTGCCGCACTGGCGGACGCTGGCGATCTTCTGGCTCAACTCGCTCTCGCCGACGGCGCCGAAAACGGCCTCGTCGCCCAGGACGTAGGAGGGGGTGCCGGTGATGCCGAGCTTCGTGGCGAGCTGGTAGGCGGCGCGCACGCTATCATCCTGCGGAGCTTCCGCCATGTTGGCGCGGATCTGCTCCTCTGTTACGCCGAGCGACTTCGCGACCTCGATGGCGCGAGCCTCGTTGGCATGTTCGCCAGTCATCAGCGCGCGATGGAACTCGCCGTATTTCTGCGGTGCAATATTCTTGAAAGCGAATGAGACTTTGTGAGCGTCAACCGAATCCTGACCGAGGATCGGGAATTCCTTGAGCACGAAACGGACATCCGGATTGGCCTTGATGATCGCGTCCATGTCCGAGACGGCGCGCTTGCAGTAGCCGCAATTGTAATCGAAGAACTCGACCACGGTGGTCTTGCCCTGCAGATTGCCGAGCGCCATGTCGCTGGAACCATTGAAGATCGCCTCGGCATTTTCTTTGACTGCAACCCGGGCCTGCGCCATGCGCTCCTCGGCCTGCTTCTTTTCGAGGGCCTGCTGTACCTCGACAATAACGTCCGGATTGGCGAGCAGATATTCGCGGACGATCTTGCCTATCTCCTCCTTTTCGCCCTGGTCAAAGGCCTGGGCGCCGCCAGCGATCGCGACGATCGACAGGGCGGTTGCTGCAAACAGCGACTTGAATTTCATGACTTATTCCTCGAACGAAGCAGGCGTTTGTTTCTAATCCCTCTATCATGGCAGAAGGAAGGTGACGAAACAGAAAATGGCGTGAATGTTGTGCCTCTCGGCATTGTGAAAAGTTCGGCCTGGCACACATGAAAAGGACCCGGCTGGCGGGTCCCTCACACTATCACTTAAGGCCGATCAACGCCTTAACGGCATCAAAGAAACCCCCGTTTTTGCCACCAACCGCCCTTCTTGGGCTTGCTGGTATCCTCTTCGGGCGCGTTGGCGCTGGAGGAAACGACAACTGGCTTGGACGAACTGATCGCAGCCTCGCCGCGGTTGGAGCGACGGCGCGTCTGTGGCTCGGCTTCCTCGGCTGCGACAACGTCTGCTGCTACCGGTTCAGCGGGGGCGACGGCGGCAGGCGCTTCCGTGGCGGGCGCTTTTTCAGCCACCTTAGCGATGACGGCTTCCTTGGTCTGGCCCTTACGTGAACGGCGCTTCCGCGGCGAGTCTTCGACGACTTCAGGTTCGGTCGTACCCTTGTCACCCGCATCGCTATCCGGCGTCAGTTCGACAACCGCAGAGGACTCCGTATCGGCGGCCTGGACCACACCGTCGGTATCGTTCTCCGACTGTGTATCGGCAGCACCTTCCTCGCGATTGCGGCGACCGCCTCGCTTGCCGCGACGGCGGCGCTTGCGGCTTTCACTGTCTTCAGCTGGCGCAGCAGCCTGACCGTCCGCGCCTTCGGCCTCCGTACCCTCGGCGTCGCTATCGTCCTCGTCCTCGTCTTCCATGTCTTCGGACGCGGAAGCTGAGATGTCCTCGCTCGTCTGCGGTCCACCGCCCTCGGCACCGCGATTGCCACCACGACGGCGGCGACGGCGCTTCTTCTTGCGGGCGCCGTTGTCGTCGCGGGCGGCGACCGGCTGCTGTTGGGGGGCGGCAGCGACCGGCTTTGCTTCTTCTTCCTCGTCTTCGTCCTCGATGACGGGAATGTCTTCTTCTTCCTCTTCCTCGACCGGGAAGGCGACCAACTGCTCGACCTTCACCGGGTTCTCGACGGCTTCGCCGCGCTCGATGGTGAAGTGCTGGGCACCGACCGTGGTGTCGGACTCGATGACGATGGAGACGCCGAAACGGCCCTCGTAATCGACGATCGAAGCACGCTTCTGGTTCAGCAGGTAGAGCGCCGTGTCGGGCTGGGTATGGACGATAATGTCGTGGGTCGTGCTCTTGAGCAGGAACTCCTCGACGCCGCGCAGAACATGCAGCCCCACTGAAGACTGCGAGCGGACGTGGCCGGTGCCACCGCAATGGGCGCAGACCTGCATCGTGCTCTCGAGCACAGAGGCGCGAATTCGCTGGCGCGACATTTCGAGCAGGCCGAAATGCGAGATGCGGCCGACCTGGATACGGGCACGATCGTTCTTGAGATGATCCTTGAGACGCTTCTCGACATGGCGGTTGTTCCGCTTTTCTTCCATGTCGATGAAGTCAATGACGATCAGGCCGGCAAGGTCGCGCAGGCGCAGCTGGCGCGCGACTTCCTCGGCCGCTTCCAGATTGGTCTGAAGCGCCGTGTCTTCAATGGAATGTTCACGGGTCGAGCGGCCGGAGTTGACGTCTACGGCGACCAGCGCTTCGGTCTGGTTGATGATGATGTAGCCGCCGGACTTCAGCGTCACCTGCGGCTGCAGCATGCGGTCGAGCTGCGCTTCGATGCCGGCGCGGGAGAAGATCGGATGGATGTCGCGATAGGCCTGCACCGCCTTGGCGTGGCTCGGCATCAGCATCTTCATGAAGTCCTTGGCTTCACGATAGCCTTCTTCACCTGCGACCAGAATCTCGCTGATATCCTTGTTATAAAGGTCGCGGATCGAGCGCTTGATCAACGAGCCTTCCTCATAGACGAGGCAGGGCGCGGTCGAGGCGAGCGTCTTGGTCCGGACGTTTTCCCAGAGGCGCATCAAATATTCGAAATCGCGCTTGACTTCGGCCTTGGTGCGATTGGCGCCAGCGGTGCGCAGGATGACGCCCATGCCGTTCGGCACTTCGAGATCGCGAGCGATTTCCTTAAGACGTTTGCGATCCTGCGGGCTGGTGATCTTGCGGGAAATGCCGCCGCCGCGCGCGGTGTTCGGCATCAGAACCGAATAACGACCGGCGAGCGAGAGATACGTCGTCAGCGCCGCGCCCTTGTTGCCGCGTTCTTCCTTGGCGACCTGCACGAGCAGGATCTGGCGGCGCTTGATGACTTCCTGGATGCGATACTGCTTGCGCGGCTTGCGCTGCACACGGTCCGGAACCTCTTCCATCGCGTCTTCGGCGCCGACAGACTCGATGACTTCCTGCTCTTCGTGCGGATCGTCGTCGTCATCGTCATCGTCGCGACCCCGACGGGGGGCATCTTCGGAAACCGAGTCGATATGGGCGACCATTGCCATGGCCGGCGGCGTCGAGCCGTCGTCGCTGTCTTCAGACGTCTCGTTCGCAGCTTCAGCGGCCTTCGGCTTCTTAGCGCGGGGCGCGCGGGGTTTACGGGCCTTCTTCGCCGGCTCGGCCGGCACGTCTTCGGCGACATTTGCCGCTTCGACAGGAGCCTCTTCGGCTTTGTTTGGTTCCGCAGCGGCCGGCGGCGTTTCACCCTGCCAGGCTTCGATCACCGGCTGTGGCGCATCTTCCTGTGTCTGGTCGGACGAGACCGGCCATTCTTCGCGGGCCTGGGCCGGCGCGGGGCTGACGGGTTCGAAATCGTCGTCACGACGATGTTCTTCCGCTTCGGCCCTCAGCAGCGCCTGGCGATCGGCGAGCGGGATCTGGTAGTAGTCGGGATGGATTTCGGCGAAGGCCAGAAAGCCATGCCGGTTGCCGCCGTAGTCGACGAAAGCGGCCTGCAGCGAAGGTTCGACGCGCGTGACTTTCGCCAGATAGATATTGCCGCGGATCTGCTTCTTGTGCTGCGACTCGAAGTCGAATTCTTCTATGCGGTTGCCGCGTACGACAACGACGCGCGTCTCCTCTGCGTGAGACGCGTCAATGAGCATCTTGTCTGCCATGTAAATTCTGCTCCTCGGCCATAGGCGCGTGACAGCCGCGCTTCATCCTGGGGATGAAGACGGGAGCGCAAGCGGATAGGGCCGATTATTTCAGGTCTCGCGGGAAGCAGGCTGATATCACACAGGACGCGGCAGGAACCCGGATCAATGGTCCGTTCCTTCAATGCCGCGACTAACGAAATTCCTTGTGACAACGCCCTGTACCAGCGAGAAAGCCAATGTCCAAGGCCCCGGAGGGCCCAATGAATTTGCCCGAGAGTCGGGCGCTCAGCGGCAAGCCGCCAGGTCTAGTCACATGAGGCCCGGCCTCATGATGGAGAAAGCATGGGGTGAGCACGTGCCAACGGCAGATGATGTCGCAAACATGGCGCCAATCTAAAGTTGCAGATGGCGGCCTCCTAGCGACTCTAATCCCGTCATCGCCTTTCACCTCAATTTCCTTCTATGGTTTATCTTGTTGAATATCAAGTGGTGACGCAAATCCGTCACATTGCTGATCAAGTGCATGGGAAAGAGCTGCGAAACCATTGATTTTTCTCGACATGGCCTTGGCGCACACGGCGTGTTTTGCGACAGGACTTGCCATCCGGTCGCCGAATCAGGTTGACCCGCCTCTGATGCAAAATGCGTGGCGGCCCAAAGCTGCCCGAAATTGAGCGCAATCCTCAGGGATGGGGATCGTGTGGACCGAACTGCGGAGGCGAGGTGGCGGCAAATTCGCGACAGATGAACTGGAGATATGGCGGGCTCCTCGGGAACCTCGGCCTTGTCCTGCTCGTGGCAACCTTCGTCTGCAGTGAGTTCGGCTTTGGCAAGAGCGCTCATGCGCAGGAATCACTCAAGCCTCTCATCGCCTATGCTGCCCGGATCGCGGGCGACGATGCCCGCACCCGCATCGTCATCGATTTCGATCGCAAGCCGGAATTTCAGCTGCATTACACGGCCGATCCCAACCGGCTGATTATCGATCTTCCCGATACCGATTTCGGCTTCAACAAAGACGATCTTGCTGCGACCGGACTCTTCAGCGAAATCCGCTACGGCCGGATGGGCGAGGGCGCATCACGCATCGTGATGACGCTCAAGCGACCAGCGCACGCGGTATTGTCAGAGGTCCAGGAGAACGGCCCGGGACAGGGCTTCCGCTTGGTCGTCGATTGCGAAGTGGTGAAGACGGAGGCCTTTGTCGAACTTCTCAACAAGCAGCAGTGGATGGGTTCCGAGAAGGTTGCCGGCGGCAAGACCGACCGTCTCAGTGCAAAGCAGGACAAGACGCCGGACAACGGCTTCGTCGTCGCTGTCGATGCCGGCCATGGCGGCATCGATGCCGGGGCCAAGGGAACGGTCACAGAGGTGGAAGAAAAGACGATCACACTCGAATTCGCTACCCTCCTCGTCGAGCGCTTGAACAAGGAACAGGGTATCCGCGCGTTCTTGGTGCGTGACAAGGACGAGTTCATCTCGCTGTCGGAGCGCGTGGTGATCGCGCGTCAGCGCGGCGCCCAGCTCTTTATCTCCCTCCATGCCGATACGCTGCGACAGAAGGACATTCGCGGCGCCACGGTCTATACGATTTCGGACAAGGCATCAGACGCCCTAGCCGCGGGACTGGCGGAACGCGAAAATCTTTCCGACGACATAGCCGGCATCCAGATCGAAGACGAATCGTCGGAGATAACTGATATCCTGCTCGATCTTACCCGACGGGAGACACAGGCTTTCTCCATCCGCATGGCCGAAACCGTGCTCGAATCCTTCGAGGGGCAGATCGGCCTGATCAACAATCCATTGCGGCATGCCGGCTTCCGCGTGCTACAGGCGCCCGACGTGCCATCGGTTCTGCTCGAGCTCGGCTTTCTCTCCAATCCGAAGGATGAGGCGCTGCTGACAGACGAGAAATGGCGCAAGAAAGTGGCTGATCTGCTGGCCAAGTCCGTCGGCCAGTATATGGAAAGCGCAGGCGTGGCGCGCGGCGGATAGGTTGGGCGGCGGCATTTGCCGCAGCTTGTGGCCTGAATGCTACGAACCGGCCCTATTTTCCTCACATTCCCGCCAGTATGGACGTATCACGTAGGCCGCAAATTCGGTATAGGTCGAATCCGGCTCGGAAGGCAGCGGCGGGAAGATCCCGCGGAAGAGTTCAATGATAAGACTGATCGGCTACTTCTTCGGTTTGGGCACCGTGCTCTATCTCGGCGTGGCGCTCGTGGTGTCCGCCTATCTGGATGAAGTGACGCGGGATCTACCGGACTATCAGGTGCTCGAACGCTATTCGCCGCCGGTCATGACGCGCGTGCATGCCGATGACGGTTCGCTGATCGCCGAATACGCCCATGAACGCCGGCTGTATCTGCCGATCCAGACCATTCCCGATCGCGTCAAGGCCGCTTTCCTCTCCGCCGAAGACAAGAACTTCTACCAGCATCCCGGCGTAGACTTCCAAGGCCTGGTCCGCGCCATTGCCGTCAACGTCCAGAACGTGGGCTCAGGCCGCCGCCCGGTGGGCGCTTCGACGATCACGCAGCAGGTGGCCAAGAACTTCCTGTTGACGAAAGACCAGACGATGGACCGCAAGGTCAAGGAAGCTATCCTCGCCTTCCGCATCGAGCAGGCCTATTCGAAGGATCGAATTCTCGAACTCTATCTCAACGAAATCTTCTTCGGCCTCAATTCCTACGGCATTGCCAGTGCCTCGCTGACCTATTTCAATAAGCCGGTGACCGAGCTGACGATTTCGGAGGCCGCTTATCTCGCAGCGCTCCCCAAGGCGCCGTCAAACTACAACCCGTTCCGCAATCACGATGCAGCGATGGAGCGCCGCAACTGGGTCGTCGACCGGATGGTCGAGAACGGCTACGTGACGCAGGAAGATGGTGACAAGGCCAAGAAATCAGATCTTGGCGTCAATCCGAAGAAGTCGAACTCCTATCTCTTCGCATCGGAATATTTCGCCAGCGAAGTGCGCCGCCAGATCATCGACAAATACGGCGAAGAAGCGCTGTCCGAAGGTGGACTTTCGGTCCGCACATCGCTCAATCCGGCGCTGCAGCGATTCGCGCGCAAGGCACTCCAGGATGGTCTCATCAATTATGATGAGACGCGTGGATTCCATGGTCTGATTTCGACGATCGATACAGGTTCGGACTGGGGTGTGCCGCTCTCCAAGGTGATGCCCTTGGCCGACGTGCCGGAATGGAAGCTTGCCGTTGTGCTCGCTACCGATGAGGAAGGTGTCGATATCGGCATCCGGCCAACGGTTGATACTGCGGGCAAGATCGACGAAGCGCGTGTGACCGGTCGCATCGCGGCCAAGGCCATGAAATGGGCCTACCGTTCGGCGTCCGCCGACAAGAAATCTGCCAAGAACCCGACCGGCGTGCTCAATAGCGGCGACGTCGTCTATGTCGAGCCGATCGCTGACGAGCCTGGCGCCTACCGGCTGCGCCAACCGCCGAAGGTTCAGGGCGGCTTTGTCGCGATGGACCCGCATACCGGCCGCGTTCTGGCCATGGTTGGCGGCTTCTCCTACAACCAGTCCGAATTCAACCGCGCCACGCAGGCGATGCGCCAGCCCGGCTCGTCGTTCAAGCCCTTTGTCTACGCAGCCGCGCTCGACAACGGCTATACGCCGGCTTCTGTGGTCCTTGACGCGCCCATCGAGATCGTTTCGGGGGGCACCGTCTGGCGGCCGCAGAACTATGGCGGCGGCGCCTCCGGCCCCTCCACGCTGCGCCTCGGCATCGAGAAGTCGCGTAACCTGATGACCGTTCGCCTTGCCAATGACATGGGCATGAATGTCGTGGCTGAATATGCCGAACGCTTTGGTATCTATGACAAGATGCAGCCGGTACTCTCGATGTCGCTCGGTTCGGGCGAGACGACGGTGCTGCGCATGGTCTCAGCCTATTCGGTGCTCGCCAATGGCGGCAAGCAGATCAAGCCGACACTCATCGACCGCATCCAGGACCGCTACGGCAAGACGATCTTCAAGCATGAGGAAAGCATCTGCCAGGCCTGCAACGCGGACGACTGGACCGAACAGGACGAGCCGGAAGTGGTCGACAACCGCGAACAGGTTCTGGACCCTATGACCGCCTATCAGATCACGTCAATGATGCAGGGCGTCATCCTGCGCGGCACGGCCGCAGGCAAGATCAAGCTCGAGAGCGATGTCGCCGGCAAGACCGGCACGACCAACGACGAAAAGGACACCTGGTTCGTCGGCTATACGCCTGATCTTGTGGCTGGCCTCTATATCGGCTTCGACGATCCCAAGCCGCTCGGCCGCGGCGCCACCGGTGGTTCGCTGGCCGCGCCGCTGTTCAACACATTCATGCAGGCTGCGCTGAAGGATCAGAAGCCGTCGAAATTCATCCTTCCCGAAGGCATGAAGCTGATTGCCGTCAATCGTCAGACGGGCATGCAGGCCGTCGAAGGCGAGGGCGGCACGATCATGGAAGCCTTCAAGCCCGGTACTGGCCCGGCCGACGTCTTCTCCGTCATCGGCGGCGAGGAATTCGCATCGCCCGAGGAAATCCTCAATTCCTCGCAACAGGCCAAGGAAGCCGTTGAAGGCGGGCAGGGCGGGCTGTTCTAGTTCACCCTTTCAGCCAGGCCGATCAGTGAAACGCGACTTTACATAACGCCGGGCAGTCACTATTGACGGGCCCGGTTTGGCATATGGAATGGCAGAATGCGCAACGAAATCGTGAATGTGGTCGACGAAATCAAGCAGGGCATAACCCTGCTGAGGAGGCATCTTTGACTGGGATCAGGCTGTAAGGCGCCTGGACTGGCTCAACAACAAGTCCGAAGATCCGAATCTCTGGAATGATCCGCAGGAAGCGCAGAAGCTGATGCGCGAGCGCCAGCAGCTTGAAGACAGCATTTCCGGCGTGCGCAAGTTCGAGACGGATCTCCAGGAGAATGTCGATCTCATCGAACTCGGCGAGATGGAAGGCGACCAGGAGATCATTCAAGTTGCCGAGGAATCGCTCAAGTCCATGCTGTCAGAGGTCAACCGGCAGCAGGTCGAAGCCATGCTCTCCGGCGAGGCCGACAGCAACGACACCTATCTCGAAGTGCATTCGGGCGCCGGCGGCACCGAGAGCCAGGACTGGGCCAACATGCTGCTGCGCATGTATACCCGCTGGTCCGAGCGCCAGGGCTACAAGGTCGAAGTGCTGGAAATGCATGACGGCGAAGAAGCCGGCATCAAGTCGGCGACCATCCAGGTCAAGGGCCACAATGCCTATGGCTGGCTGAAGACTGAGTCGGGTGTCCACCGCCTTGTGCGCATTTCGCCCTATGATTCGAATGCGCGACGGCACACGTCCTTCTCCTCAATATGGGTTTATCCCGTTGTTGACGACTCGATCAACATCGACATCAACGAGAGTGATTGCCGTATCGATACTTATCGTGCCTCCGGCTCCGGCGGACAGCACATCAATACGACCGACTCGGCGGTGCGCATCACCCACATTCCCACGGGAATCGCGGTGGCGTGCCAGCAGGAGCGTTCGCAGCACAAGAACAAGGCCAAGGCTTGGGAGATGCTGCGTTCAAGGCTCTATGAGGCCGAGCTCGAGAAGCGCGAGGCGGCGGCCAATGCAGAAGCTGCGTCCAAGACCGATATCGGCTGGGGTCATCAGATTCGTTCCTATGTCATGCAGCCGTACCAGATGGTGAAGGACCTGCGTACAGGTGTCGAAAGCTCGGCACCCAATGACGTGCTCGACGGGGACATCAGTCAGTTCATGGAAGCCGCATTGGCACACCGCATCAGCGGCAAGGCCGATGCCGTGACCGACGACCTGACGTAAACGTTTCGTTTCGGCAATGAATGACACGCTCATTTTCTTGCCAAAAGATGCTTGTCTTTTTGGGGCAGATTGAATAACAAGCGCGGAGAATTGCTGTTCGGGTCTGTCTTGTGTGGGTCCGGATGGCAGGCGAAGGGGTATAGCTCAGTTGGTAGAGCGGCGGTCTCCAAAACCGCAGGTCGTAAGTTCGAGCCTTACTGCCCCTGCCAGTTCACAAACAGCCAATGTTGGATAGCGCGCTCGACGCGGCTCTCCGGCGTTGAAAAAAGCTCCAGTTTGCTCTTGTTAAAAGGGGAATCGGAGTTTATGTAGAGCAAAAATCAGACACGCGGTGCGTGGGGCTGGCCGGTCCAGCTTTACGCGCCGATATGGCGTGAGCAGTCAATGGCATCGAAAACGAATCCGTTCACGTTTCTGCAGCAGGTCCGCTCGGAGACGTCAAAAGTGACTTGGCCCACGCGGCGTGAGACGATGATCTCCACCGCTATGGTGTTCATCATGGCGGGTCTCGCAGCCGCGTTTTTCTTTCTGGCCGACATGGCGATGGGTTGGGCGATCGGCCTGATCCTCAACGCTTTTTAATAGAGCGGAGACGAACATGGCTGCGCGCTGGTACATCGTCCACGCTTATTCGAATTTCGAGAAGAAGGTCGCTGAATCGATCGAAGAGAAGGCTCGCCAGAAGGGCTTGAGCCACCTCTTCGAGAAGATCGTCGTACCGACCGAGAAGGTTGTCGAAATCCGCCGCGGCCGCAAGGTCGACAGCGAACGCAAATTCTTCCCGGGCTATGTGATGGTGCGCGCCAACCTGACGGACGAAGCCTATCACCTGATCAAGAACACGCCGAAGGTCACGGGCTTCCTGGGCTCCGAATCGCGGCCGGTTCCGATCCCGGATATCGAAGCCGAGCGGATTCTCAACCAGATCCAGGACGGCGTCGAGCATCCCAAGCCCTCGGTCTCTTTCGAGATCGGCGAACAGGTTCGGGTCGCCGACGGCCCCTTCGCTTCGTTCAACGGCATCGTCCAGGATGTCGACGAGGAGCGCTCGCGCCTCAAGGTCGAAGTCTCGATCTTCGGCCGTGCGACGCCGGTGGAGTTGGAATACGGTCAGGTCGAAAAGGTCTGACAAAGGCTTGGCGGCGCTTCTGCCGCCATAACCCGCGTGGAAGGCATGAAGTCTTAGCCGGACTTCGCAAAATGCCGCACCACGCAACCGCAGCCGCCAGCGTGAAAGCGCTGGCATTCGAGCCGGGAGACCGGCTTTTACCGGTTCCGGACTTCGGTGCATGGCATCGAGGCGAGGGCCGACTTGAAAGGCAGAGAAATGGCTAAGAAAATCGCAGGCCAGCTCAAGTTGCAGGTCAAGGCAGGTTCGGCAAATCCGTCCCCGCCAATCGGCCCCGCACTTGGTCAGCGTGGCATCAATATCATGGAATTCTGCAAGTCGTTCAACGCAGCGACGCAGGAAATGGAAAAGGGTATGCCGATCCCGGTCGTCATCACCTATTACCAGGACAAGTCCTTCACCTTCGCGATGAAGCAGCCGCCGGTGTCCTACTTCCTCAAGAAGGAAGCCAAGATCACCTCCGGTTCGAAGACTCCGGGCAAGGGTGCTTCCGCTGGCAAGCTGACCAAGGCGCAGATCCAGTCGATCGCCGAGGCCAAGATGAAGGATCTCAACGCCGCCGATATCGAAGGCGCAATGGCCATGATCGAGGGCTCCGCCCGCGCCATGGGCCTGACGGTAGAGGGTTGATCGACATGCCGAAGATTGCAAAGCGCATCCAGAAGATTTCCGAAGGCGTCGACCCCAACAAGTCCTACGCTCTCGTCGAAGCCATCAAGATGGTCAAGGAACGGGCCGTTGCCAAGTTCGACGAAACCATCGAGATCGCGATGAATCTCGGTGTTGACCCGCGCCATGCCGACCAGATGGTCCGCGGCGTCGTCAACCTGCCGAACGGCACGGGCAAGAATGTCCGCGTCGCCGTCTTCGCTCGTGGCGCCAAGGCTGATGAAGCCAAGGCTGCCGGTGCCGATATCGTCGGTGCGGAAGACCTTCTCGACATCGTCATGGGCGGCAAGATCGAATTCGATCGCTGCATCGCCACCCCTGACATGATGCCGCTTGTCGGCCGCCTCGGTAAGGTTCTCGGCCCTCGCGGCATGATGCCGAACCCGAAGGTTGGCACGGTCACCGTCGACGTCGCTGGTGCCGTCAAGGCATCCAAGGGCGGCGCCGTCGAATTCCGCGTCGAGAAGGCCGGTATCGTCCATGCTGGCGTTGGCAAGGCCTCTTTCGGCGCCGATGCTCTCGAAGCCAACATCAAGGCGTTTGCTGACGCCGTGATCCGGGCCAAGCCCGCTGGTGCCAAGGGCAACTATCTCAAGAAGATCGCCATCTCGTCGACGCAGGGCGCCGGCGTGAAGGTCGATCCGGCCACGATTTCGGCCTGATCCAAGTTTATCGGGAGCCTCGATCGGAGGCTCCCGTTCATGATTTCCCGGCGTAACACCCGGGAAAATGACGGGATACCCCGTCATTCCTGTCCGAGATTGCAGGTGGTTAGACCTTAATCACTTAGCCTGCATGAGACGGGTGAGCACCGGTTTCCGCGGATGAATGTCCGCAAAGAACGGTTCGAACCTAGGATGCCTTGTGTTGTCACGAAAGTGAGGCGCGAGGGGGCAGGATCCTCGAGCGTCGCTTGGGATCACATCCCATGCGGCAAAAGGCAACCCGGCAGGGTTTCAGGGCGATTTCCTGATCCTGCTAAATGGAGTGAGACAGTGGATAGAGCGGAAAAACGCGAATTCGTCTCCGAACTGAACGAAGTCTTCAAGGCTTCCGGCTCAGTGGTCGTGGCGAGCTATTCCGGCGTCACCGTCGCGCAGATGAACGATCTTCGTTCCAAGATGCGCGCACAAGGCGGCACCGTTAAAGTCGCGAAGAACCGCCTGGCCAAGATCGCTCTTCAGGGCACGGAGTCTGAAAAGATCAACAATCTTTTCAAGGGTCAGACGCTCATTTGCTATGCAAATGATCCGATGACGGCTCCGAAGGTCGCTTCTGACTTCGCCAAGACCAACGACAAGCTGGTCATCATCGGCGGAGCCATGGGCACAACGACTCTTGATGCCGAAGGCGTCAAGGCACTGGCGACGCTCCCGTCGCTGGACGAACTGCGTGCAAGGCTCGTGGGTATGATTCAGACCCCGGCTACCCGCATCGCAGGCATCGTTCAGGCGCCGGCAGCTCAGCTGGCTCGCCTTTTCTCGGCATATGCCACGAAGGACGAAGCCGCATAAGGCGGTACTTCGCTGTCAGATTACAAACTCAAGTTCGAACCTAAACAAGGAATACAAAAATGGCTGATCTCGCAAAGATCGTTGAAGACCTCTCGGCCCTTACCGTTCTGGAAGCCGCCGAACTTTCCAAGCTTCTCGAAGAGAAGTGGGGCGTTTCCGCTGCTGCTCCGGTTGCTGTTGCTGCCGCTGGCGGTGGTGCTGCTCCGGCTGCTGCCGTTGAAGAGAAGACTGAATTCGACGTCATTCTCACCGAAGCCGGCGCTAACAAGATCAACGTGATCAAGGAAGTCCGTGCGATCACCGCCCTCGGCCTCAAGGAAGCCAAGGATCTGGTCGACGGCGCTCCGAAGCCCGTTAAGGAAGCTGTGTCCAAGGCTGAAGCCGAAGACATCAAGAAGAAGCTTGAAGCTGCTGGCGCCAAGGTCGAGCTCAAGTAATTCTTGGAAATTACTGACGGGGGGAGGCCGCGTTTTCGCGGTCTCCCACTGTCTGTTTCTAGAGTACCTGTTACCCAAGCGTCTGGAAATCAGACTCTTGGGTAATGGGTTCTTCAAGAGGATGGTTCCCGTCGGGGCGACAAGGCAATCCGGCCTTTCGCTCCGAAAGCGGAACGAGATTGAACGATCCATTGTCGACGGAGCCGCCTGGCCAGCAGGTTCCGTCCATTGCAGGCCCGGATGTAGATTGATAAGGAGCGACGATGGCTCAGACCCTTTCCTTTAATGGTCGTAGGCGCGTACGCAAGTTTTTTGGTAAAATCCCCGAAGTCGCCGAAATGCCGAACCTCATCGAGGTTCAAAAGGCGTCTTATGATCAGTTCCTCATGGTCGACGAACCGGAAGGCGGTCGTCCCGACGAGGGGCTGAACGCTGTTTTCAAGTCCGTGTTCCCGATCACCGACTTCTCGGGCGCGGCGATGCTCGAATTCGTATCCTACGAGTTTGAACCGCCGAAGTTCGACGTCGATGAATGCCGTCAGCGCGATCTGACCTACGCAGCGCCGCTGAAGGTGACGCTGCGCCTCATCGTGTTCGATATCGACGAGGATACCGGTTCCAAGTCCATCAAGGACATTAAGGAACAGTCGGTCTACATGGGCGACATGCCGCTCATGACCAATAACGGTACGTTCATCGTCAACGGCACCGAGCGCGTCATCGTCTCCCAGATGCACCGTTCGCCGGGCGTATTCTTCGACCATGACAAGGGCAAGAGCCACTCGTCCGGCAAGCTGCTCTTTGCTGCCCGCGTGATCCCGTATCGCGGTTCCTGGCTCGACATCGAGTTCGACGCCAAGGACATCGTCTATGCGCGCATTGACCGTCGCCGCAAGATTCCGGCGTCGTCGCTGCTGATGGCGCTCGGCATGGATGGCGAAGAGATCCTGTCGACCTT
This sequence comes from Rhizobium sp. SRI_017, assembly GCF_057586295.1. Classification (NCBI taxonomy): domain Bacteria; kingdom Pseudomonadati; phylum Pseudomonadota; class Alphaproteobacteria; order Hyphomicrobiales; family Rhizobiaceae; genus Rhizobium; species Rhizobium sp. SRI_017. Next base: position 426,165 of record NZ_JBYCZP010000003.1, read on the forward strand.
CTACACGAAGTCGAATTATCAGCGCGACGGCAAGGGCTGGCGCGTACCGTTCAATGCGGAAACGCTGAAGAACACCAAGACCCTCTCCGATCTCATCGATGCCGACAGCGGCGAAGTGGTCGTTGAAAGTGGCAAGAAGCTGACGCCGCGCCTGCTGCGCCAGCTTTCCGACAAGGGTCTCAAGGCGCTGCGTGCGACCGACGAGGATCTCTACGGCAACTATCTGGCCGAAGACATCGTCAATCCGGCGACGGGCGAAATCTATCTCGAAGCGGGCGATGAGCTCGACGAAAAGACTCTGAAGGTTGTCATCGACACGGGTTTCGACGAGATTCCGGTGCTGGACATCGACCATATCAATGTGGGCGCCTACATCCGCAACACGTTGGCTGTCGACAAGAACGAGAACCGTCAGGACGCGCTGTTCGACATCTACCGCGTCATGCGTCCCGGCGAGCCGCCGACGATGGAATCGGCGGAAGCCATGTTCCAGTCGCTGTTCTTCGATGCCGAGCGCTACGACCTTTCGGCCGTCGGCCGCGTCAAGATGAACATGCGTCTCGACCTCGACGTCGCCGACACGGTCCGCGTTCTGCGCAAGGACGACATCCTGGCCGTGGTCCGGATGCTGGTCGACCTGCGTGACGGCAAGGGCGAGATCGATGACATCGACAACCTCGGCAACCGCCGCGTCCGTTCGGTCGGTGAGTTGATGGAGAACCAGTACCGTCTCGGTTTGCTCCGCATGGAGCGTGCGATCAAGGAACGCATGTCCTCGATCGAAATCGATACGGTCATGCCGCAGGATCTGATCAACGCGAAGCCGGCTGCTGCCGCGGTTCGCGAATTCTTCGGCTCTTCGCAGCTCTCGCAGTTCATGGACCAGGTCAACCCGCTCTCGGAAATCACCCACAAGCGCCGTCTGTCGGCTCTTGGACCGGGTGGTCTGACCCGCGAGCGCGCAGGCTTCGAAGTGCGCGACGTGCATCCGACCCACTATGGACGCATCTGCCCGATCGAAACGCCTGAGGGACCGAACATCGGTCTGATCAATTCGCTCGCGACCTTCGCCCGCGTCAATAAGTACGGCTTCATCGAAAGCCCGTACCGCAAGATCGTGGACGGCAAGCTGACGAGCGAAGTGATCTACCTCTCGGCCATGGAAGAAGCGAAGTACTACATCGCCCAGGCCAACTCGGTCATGAACGAAGACGCGACTTTCGGCGAAGAGTTCGTCGTCTGCCGCCATGCGGGCGACGTCATGCTCGCCCCGCGCGACAACATCAACCTCATGGACGTCTCGCCGAAGCAGGTCGTTTCGGTCGCGGCGGCGCTCATTCCGTTCCTCGAGAACGACGACGCCAACCGCGCGCTCATGGGCTCGAACATGCAGCGTCAGGCTGTGCCGCTGCTGCGCGCCGAAGCGCCGTTCGTCGGCACTGGCATGGAGCCGATCGTCGCTCGCGACTCTGGTGCTGCCATCGGTGCCCGCCGCGGCGGCGTGGTCGACCAGGTCGACGCGACGCGTATCGTTATCCGGGCCACCGAAGACCTCGATCCTGGCAAGTCCGGCGTCGATATCTACCGGTTGCAGAAGTACCAGCGCTCCAACCAGAACACCTGCATCAACCAGCGTCCGCTGGTTACCGTTGGTGACATCCTGAACAAGGGCGACATCATTGCCGACGGCCCGTCCACGGACCTTGGCGATCTGGCACTCGGCCGCAACGCGCTCGTCGCGTTCATGCCCTGGAACGGCTACAACTACGAAGACTCGATCCTGCTTTCCGAGCGGATCGTGCGGGACGACGTGTTCACCTCCATCCACATCGAGGAATTCGAAGTGATGGCGCGCGACACCAAGCTTGGTCCGGAAGAAATCACGCGCGACATTCCGAACGTTTCGGAAGAAGCGCTGAAGAATCTCGACGAAGCCGGCATCGTCTATATCGGTGCGGAAGTGCAGCCGGGCGACATCCTGGTCGGCAAGATCACGCCGAAGGGCGAAAGCCCGATGACGCCGGAAGAAAAGCTCCTGCGCGCCATCTTCGGTGAAAAGGCCTCCGACGTTCGCGACACGTCCATGCGCATGCCCCCGGGCACCTATGGCACCGTCGTGGAAGTGCGCGTCTTCAACCGCCACGGCGTGGAAAAGGATGAGCGCGCGATGGCGATCGAGCGCGAGGAAATCGAGCGTCTCGCCAAGGACCGTGATGACGAGCAAGCGATCCTCGACCGCAACGTCTATGGCCGTCTCGCCGAGATGCTCAGGGGCAATGTGGCGATTGCCGGCCCGAAGAGCTTCAAGAAGGGTACGGAACTGAACCAATCCGTCATCACTGAATATCCCCGCTCGCAGTGGTGGATGTTTGCAGTGGAAGACGAGAAGGCACAGGGCGAACTCGAGTCCCTCCGTGGCCAGTACGACGAGTCCAAGTCGCTGCTTGAACAGCGCTTCATGGACAAGGTCGAGAAGGTCCAGCGCGGCGACGAAATGCCTCCCGGCGTCATGAAGATGGTCAAGGTCTTCGTCGCTGTGAAGCGCAAGATCCAGCCGGGCGACAAGATGGCCGGCCGTCACGGCAACAAGGGTGTCGTGTCGCGTATCGTTCCGGTCGAAGACATGCCGTTCCTCGAAGACGGTACCTCGGTCGACGTCGTGCTCAACCCGCTCGGCGTGCCGTCGCGCATGAATGTTGGCCAGATCCTCGAGACGCATCTCGGCTGGGCCTGCGCCGGCATGGGCCGCAAGATCGGTGAGATGATCGAGGCCTACAAGGCTTCGGGCGACATCAAGCCGCTCAAGGCGACCATGACCGACATCATGGGCTCCGGTCCGAAGGCCGAGCGTGTCTCGGAATTCGACGACGAGTCGGTGCTTCGTCTGGCCGAACAGTCCAAGAAGGGCGTTTCGATCGCGACCCCGGTTTTCGACGGTGCGCATGAAGCCGACATCAACACGATGTTGACCCAGGCGGGACTTTCGCAGACCGGTCAGTCGACGCTCTACGACGGCCGTACCGGCGAGACCTTCGACCGTCCGGTGACGGTTGGCTACATCTACATGCTGAAGCTCAACCACCTGGTCGACGATAAGATCCATGCCCGTTCGATTGGTCCGTACTCGCTCGTTACCCAGCAGCCGCTGGGCGGCAAGGCGCAGTTCGGTGGCCAGCGCTTCGGCGAAATGGAAGTCTGGGCGCTCGAGGCATACGGCGCAGCCTACACGCTGCAGGAAATGCTCACCGTCAAGTCGGACGACGTGGCGGGCCGCACCAAGGTCTACGAGGCGATCGTCCGTGGCGACGACACGTTCGAGGCCGGTATCCCCGAGAGCTTCAACGTTCTCGTCAAGGAAATGCGGTCGCTGGGCCTTTCCGTCGAGCTCGAGAACACGGTGATCGAAGACGCCGCTGCCGAGCTGCCGGATGCGGCCGAGTAGGCAACATTACATAGCCCGCGCGTTGCCAAAGCGCGCGGGTGCCCCACCGGTTCCTTAGGCTGACCGGGCGATGGGAATGAGCCGCGATCGCGGCAAGAGCATTTTCAGGCGGCCGGTCAGCCCAAGTGACCGACATCCGCCGAATAATGGGTATGGCGCCCGAAGGAGACAGGCATGAACCAAGAGGTCATGAACCTTTTCAACCCCCAGGCCCCGGCACAGGTCTTCGATTCCATCCGGATCTCGATTGCCTCGCCGGAGAAGATTCTCTCCTGGTCTTACGGTGAGATCAAGAAGCCGGAAACCATCAACTACCGCACGTTCAAGCCCGAGCGTGACGGTCTTTTCTGCGCGCGTATTTTCGGACCGATCAAGGACTACGAGTGCCTGTGCGGCAAGTACAAGCGCATGAAGTACAAGGGCATCATCTGCGAAAAGTGCGGCGTCGAAGTGACGCTAAGCCGCGTTCGCCGTGAGCGCATGGGCCATATCGAGCTCGCAGCACCGGTTGCCCATATCTGGTTCCTGAAGTCGCTGCCGAGCCGCATCTCGACGCTGCTCGACATGACGCTGAAGGATATCGAGCGCGTTCTCTATTTCGAGAACTACATCGTCACTGAGCCGGGCCTCACTGCGCTCAAGGAAAACCAGCTGCTCTCGGAAGAAGAGTACATGCTGGCCGTCGACGAATATGGCGAAGACCAGTTCACCGCCATGATCGGCGCCGAGGCCGTCTATGAGATGCTGGCCGCGCTCGAACTCGAGAAGATCGCGGGCGAACTGCGCAGCGAGCTTGCCGACACCACGTCGGACCTCAAGCAGAAGAAGCTGATGAAGCGCCTCAAGATCGTCGAGAGCTTCATCGAATCCGGCAACAAGCCGGAATGGATGATCATGAAGGTCGTGCCGGTGATCCCGCCGGACCTGCGTCCGCTGGTCCCGCTCGATGGCGGCCGTTTCGCGACCTCCGACCTGAACGATCTCTATCGTCGCGTGATCAACCGTAACAACCGTCTGAAGCGCCTGATCGAACTGCGCGCTCCGGGCATCATCATCCGCAACGAAAAGCGCATGCTGCAGGAAGCTGTGGACGCGCTGTTCGACAACGGCCGTCGCGGCCGCGTCATCACCGGCGCCAACAAGCGTCCGCTGAAGTCGCTCTCCGACATGCTCAAGGGCAAGCAGGGCCGGTTCCGTCAGAACCTGCTCGGCAAGCGCGTCGACTATTCCGGCCGTTCGGTCATCGTGACCGGTCCGGAACTCAAGCTGCACCAATGCGGCCTGCCGAAGAAGATGGCGCTCGAACTGTTCAAGCCCTTCATCTACGCCCGCCTCGACGCCAAGGGCTTCTCCTCGACCGTCAAGCAGGCCAAGAAGCTGGTCGAGAAGGAAAAGCCTGAAGTCTGGGACATCCTCGACGAGGTCATCCGCGAGCATCCGGTTCTCCTGAACCGCGCGCCGACGCTGCACCGCCTGGGCATCCAGGCCTTCGAACCGACCCTGGTCGAAGGCAAGGCCATCCAGCTGCATCCGCTCGTCTGCACCGCCTTCAACGCCGACTTCGACGGCGACCAGATGGCCGTTCACGTGCCGCTGTCGCTCGAAGCCCAGCTCGAAGCCCGCGTGCTGATGATGTCGACCAACAACATCCTGCATCCGGCGAACGGCGCACCGATCATCGTGCCGTCGCAGGACATGGTGCTGGGTCTCTACTATCTCTCGATCGTCGCTCAGAACGAGCCGGGCGAGGGCATGGTATTCTCCGACATGGGCGAGCTGCAGCACGCGCTCGAAACCAAGACGGTGACCCTGCATACGAAGATCAAGGGCCGCTACAAGAGTGTCGACGCCCAGGGCAAGCCGACCTCCAAGATCTTCGAGACCACGCCCGGTCGCATGATCGTTGGCGAACTGCTGCCGAAGAACCCGATGGTGCCCTTCGACGTCTGCAACCAGGAACTGACCAAGAAGAACATCTCCAAGATGATCGACACGGTCTACCGTCATTGCGGCCAGAAGGACACGGTCATTTTCTGCGACCGCATCATGCAGCTCGGCTTCTCGCATGCCTGCCGCGCCGGCATTTCGTTCGGCAAGGACGACATGGTCATCCCGGCTGCCAAGTACACGATCGTTGATGAGACCGAAAACCTCGTCAAGGAATACGAACAGCAGTACAATGACGGCCTGATCACTCAGGGCGAAAAGTACAACAAGGTCGTTGACGCATGGGGCAAGGCTACCGAAAAGGTCGCCGATCACATGATGCAGCGCCTGAAGGCTGTTGAATTCACCGAGGACGGCCGTCAGAAGCAGATGAACTCCATCTACATGATGAGCCACTCGGGTGCCCGTGGTTCGCCGAAGCAGATGTCCCAGCTCGGCGGCATGCGCGGCCTGATGGCCAAGCCGGATGGTTCGATCATCGAAACGCCGATCACGTCTAACTTCAAGGAAGGCCTCACCGTCAACGAGTACTTCAACTCGACGCACGGCGCCCGCAAGGGTCTGGCCGACACCGCCTTGAAGACTGCGAACTCGGGCTACCTGACCCGTCGTCTCGTCGACGTGGCGCAGGATTGCATCGTGACGCATGTCGATTGCGGCACCGAAACGGGCCTCACCATGACGGCAATCGTCGATGCCGGTCAGGTCGTCGCCTCGATCGGTTCGCGTATCCTCGGCCGTACCGCTCTTGACGACATCGACAACCCGCTGACCGGCGAGAACATCGTCAAGGCTGGCGTGATGATCCAGGAACCTGACGTCATCGAGATCGAAAAGTGCGGCATTCAGTCGGTTCGTATCCGTTCGGCGCTGACCTGCGAAATTCGCACTGGCGTCTGCGGTGTCTGCTATGGTCGCGACCTTGCACGCGGCACGCCCGTCAACATGGGTGAGGCCGTCGGCGTCATCGCCGCTCAGTCGATCGGCGAGCCGGGCACGCAGCTTACCATGCGCACGTTCCACCTTGGTGGTACGGCGACGGTGGTCGACAGCTCGTTCCTGGAAGCCTCTTACGAGGGCACCGTCACGATCAAGAACCGCAACATGCTGCGCAACTCCGATGGCAACCTCGTTGCCATGGGCCGCAACATGGCCGTCACGCTGCTCGACGAGCGCGGCGTGGAACGCTCCTCGCAGCGCGTCGCCTATGGTTCAAGGATCATGGTGGACGATGGCGACAAGGTGAAGCGCGGCCAGCGTCTGGCGGAATGGGACCCCTATACCCGCCCGATCCTGACGGAAGTCTCGGGACGCGTCGAATTCGAGGACGTTGTGGACGGCCTGTCCGTCACGGAATCGACCGACGAGTCCACCGGCATCACCAAGCGCCAGGTCATCGACTGGCGTTCGACACCACGCGGCTCGGACCTCAAGCCGGCCATCGTCATCAAGGACGAGTCAGGCAACATCCTGAAGCTCGCTCGCGGTGGGGATGCCCGTTACTTCCTGTCGGTCGAAGCGATCCTGTCCGTCGAGCCTGGCACGAAGATCGGCCAGGGTGACGTTCTCGCCCGTTCGCCTATGGAAAGCGCCAAGACCAAGGACATCACCGGTGGTCTGCCGCGCGTCGCCGAACTCTTCGAAGCGCGCCGTCCGAAGGATCACGCCATCATCGCCGAGATCGATGGTACGATCCGCCTGGGCCGCGACTACAAGAACAAGCGTCGCGTCACGATCGAACCGGCCGAGGATGGTGTCGAGCCGGTCGAGTACCTGATCCCGAAGGGCAAGCCCTTCCATCTTCAGGACGGCGACTATATCGAAAAGGGTGACTACATCCTCGACGGCAACCCGGCACCGCACGACATTCTGGCGATCAAGGGCGTGGAGGCTTTGGCTTCCTACCTCGTGAACGAAATCCAGGAAGTCTACCGTCTGCAGGGCGTGTTGATCAACGACAAGCATATCGAGGTGATCGTACGCCAGATGCTGCAGAAGGTCGAGATCACCGAGCAGGGCGACTCCGGCTATATCACGGGCGACAATGTCGACCGGATCGAGCTCGAAGAAGTCAACGAGCGCCTGATCGAGGAAGGCAAGAAGCCGGCTTACGGCGAACCTGTCCTACTCGGTATCACCAAGGCCTCGCTGCAGACGCCGTCGTTCATCTCGGCCGCTTCCTTCCAGGAAACCACCAAGGTTCTCACGGAAGCTGCGATCGCGGGAAAACGCGACACGCTGCAGGGTCTCAAGGAAAACGTCATCGTCGGCCGTCTCATCCCGGCCGGTACGGGCGGCACCATGACCCAGATCCGCCGCATTGCTTCGGCACGCGACGAGATGATCCTCGAAGAGCGCAAGCGCGGCTCGGGCGCGGCAGACGCGACTCCGATGCTGCAGAAGCTAGCGTCAAGCGATCAGGTGCCTGCCGGCGAGTAACCTCGGGAACTGCGGAAATGAAAAGGGCCGCCGGGAGAAATTCCGGCGGCCTTTTCCTTGCGGGATTTCCGAATGGAGCCCGGTTCTAGCGCGTCAGATGTTGCAGAAGACCGTTAGAATTCGAAGGATTGATCTTGTTCCATTCTCATCGCACCCGGCTGCACCGATTTGTCGATCGCGCCCTTCTCTATTTTTCCTTTCACGAGGTCATCGACGGGCTCACGGTCAGCGCCTTTGTCGACAGGAAAGAGAGTGCCGTCATTCTCGGCAATGTCCGCGAGGCGCTGGCACTGATCCGCCAGTACGACGCCTATCGCTACAGGCGCGTCGTGACCCGGCTCAGCCGTATCGTAGTCAACCCATCGCCGAACCAGGGCGAGTATATCCGGTCGCTGCGTCGCTGCATCCTCGGCAAGTCGACTGTTGAGAGCGGCGACATCAGGAACATCGCGCTCACCATCATCCATGAGGCGACCCATGCGGAGCTGTTCGATCGTGGGATCGGCTATGTTGCCAAGATCCGGATCCGGGTCGAGGATGTCTGCTCGGGAGAGGAACTGCTATTCGTCAGGAAGCTGCCGGACAATGAGGAGTTGCTCGCAATCACCGAGGAGCGCTTCGCGATTCCAGAAGAGGTCTGGACAAACGAGGCGATGACGCAGAGGCAAATCGAGTGGCTGCAGAACGAAAGTGAAACCCCGAAGTGGCTGATGCGCTTGGGCCTTGCATATCGTGAATGGCGGATCCGGCGCCTGAAGCCGGTTGAGACGACCGAGCCGAAAACCATGTGAAGCGCTCGGTCATCCTACAGAGTTGTCCCCGTCGAACTGCTGGCAGGCGGGCAGGGGCGCGAGCCATGGTTCCCTCCGCTTGACCCATATCTCGGAGGTCGGACGAAGGGCCGTGGGTGCGACGTCCAGGCCGCCGACACGAATTTCAGCCTCGTCATCGCTCAGGTTGAAAAGACGCGAACCGCAGGTGGGGCAAAAGCTTCGTCCCTGGAAGACCGCCACATCGCCCGTTGAGGAAAACGCTGCGCGAGGCCAGATAGCGAAGGTGGCGAAGACCGAGTCGCTTTCCTTGCGGCAGTCCGCGCAGTGGCAGAGACCGGTACGCATTGGCTCGCCGCGCACTTCGTATTGGACGCGGCCACTGAGGCATGCGCCAATTCGGACTGTCAGAAGGGAGTCTCCCGTTTCCGGGATGGTAATGCAGCGAGCCCGCGTTCGATCCGCCGCCGCCCGATCAGCCGAACCGGATGATCGCGACTTCGCCTTCGAGGGCGCCCTGGTAGGCGGAAGCATGCGGTTCCTCGTCAGGCGCACCCATCAGCGTGCCGATCTGGTCGAGGTCAGCTTCGGAGAAACCTTCTTCCGTCAGCGCATTCAAGGCCTCACGCACCGCCGTATCATCGTCGGGCGCGCGCAGCATGATATGAATGTCGATCCCTTCATTGTCGCCGTCCAGGTAAGCCTTGCCGATAATGATGAAGACGAAGCCGCCCTTTGGCGTGTTGTCGTTGACAGGATCTTCCATGAAGTCTGACGTCTTTCTGCCGACAGGCGATTCTCTACGGAAGCCCGTCCGGCCGGGATTCCTCGATTCGGGGGCAAACAGTCTGCCCGGGGAGGGGAAGGCGAAAATGCAAGGCTGGCTTGCGGTTTGTGTATTCCGGACGCTCTTTGCGAAGTTAATATGCCCTTCACCGCTTCGCAAGTGCAACAATTGACCTCATAAGCCTGCCGCGGAGGGCTGGAAGTCCGCCAACCCCAAGCGCTTCAGGCAAAAAAATCCTCGAAGCTCTTGACGGGAGTAGGGGAAATGAGTAGTACCCGCGCCATCAGAGCCGATGTGGGGCTGGCTGTTTCGGGACGACTCGTCCTGAACTACGTCCCAAACAAGGTTCAACATAGCACGTTGAGACGAGATTGCTGCACGCATGACGCTTCCTTCGGGGGGAGTCCTCTGCATTTTTCGGGTCATCTGCCTTCCGGCGGATCGGTCCGTTTTTCGCGCATGACTTCAGCATGTTGGGCCGGAGACGGCAAGTTAGAGTGCCCCGAAAGGGTATGGAAAACAGAATTAAAGGGATGGTTATATGCCTACCGTAAACCAGCTGATCCGCAAGCCTCGTCAGGCACAGGTCAAGCGCAACAAGGTCCCGGCTCTGCAGGAAAACCCGCAGAAGCGCGGCGTCTGCACCCGCGTCTATACGACGACCCCGAAGAAGCCGAACTCGGCGCTTCGTAAGGTCGCCAAGATCCGCCTCGTCAACGGCTTCGAAGTCATCGGCTACATTCCGGGCGAAGGCCACAACCTCCAGGAACACTCCGTGGTCATGATCCGCGGCGGCCGCGTCAAGGACTTGCCGGGCGTTCGCTACCACATCATCCGCGGCGTTCTCGACACCCAGGGCGTCAAGAATCGTAAGCAGCGCCGCTCCAAGTACGGTGCGAAGCGTCCGAAGTAATTCGGTTCATTGGATTAAGGCGCTGCGCGAGGTTCTCCGCGTGGTGAGCGCCGTAGAGATAAAGAGACGAGAAAATGTCCAGACGTCACAAAGCAGAAAAGCGCGAGATCAACCCGGACCCCAAGTTCGGCGATCTGGTGGTCACCAAGTTCATGAACGCCATCATGTATGACGGCAAGAAGTCGGTTGCTGAAACCATCGTCTACAGCGCGTTCGACGCTGCGCAGTCGAAGGCCAAGGCAGAGCCGATCGGCCTCTTCCATACGGCGCTCGACAATATCGCACCGCATGTCGAAGTCCGCTCCCGCCGTGTCGGCGGTGCGACCTATCAGGTCCCGGTCGACGTTCGTCCGGAGCGCCGTCAGGCTCTCGCGATCCGCTGGCTGATCACTGCCGCCCGCAAGCGCAACGAAACCACCATGGTTGATCGTCTGTGCGGCGAAATTCTCGACGCGGCCAACAACCGCGGTTCTGCCGTGAAGAAGCGCGAAGACACGCACAAGATGGCGGAAGCCAACCGCGCGTTCTCGCACTACCGCTGGTAATCTCGAAGGAAAGGCAAGCTCAAGATGGCTCGCGAATATAAGATCGAAGACTACCGCAATTTCGGTATCATGGCGCATATCGACGCCGGCAAGACAACGACGACCGAACGCGTGCTCTACTACACCGGCAAGTCCCACAAGATCGGCGAAGTCCACGACGGCGCCGCGACCATGGACTGGATGGAGCAGGAGCAGGAACGCGGCATCACGATCACGTCCGCTGCGACCACGACCTACTGGAAGGGCCGTGACGGCAAGACCCGCCGCTTCAACATCATCGACACCCCAGGACACGTGGACTTCACCATCGAAGTCGAGCGTTCGCTGCGTGTTCTCGACGGCGCAATCGCGCTTCTCGACGCCAATGCCGGTGTTGAGCCGCAGACCGAAACTGTCTGGCGTCAGGCCGACAAGTACAACGTCCCGCGGATGATCTTCTGCAACAAGATGGACAAGACCGGCGCCGATTTCTATCGCTCGGTCGAGATGATCAAGACTCGCCTCGGCGCCACCGCCGTCGTTTGCCAGCTGCCGATCGGCGCTGAAACGGAATTCAAGGGCGTCGTTGATCTGATCGAGATGAACGCTCTTGTCTGGCGCGACGAGCAACTCGGCGCTCAGTGGGATGTCGTCGAGATCCCTGACGACCTCAAGGATGCCGCCGTCGAATGGCGCGAGAAGATGATCGAGACGGTCGTCGAAATTGACGAAGCTGCCACCGAAGCCTATCTCGAAGGCAACATGCCCGACAACGACCAGATCCGCGCGCTCATCCGCCGCGGTACGATCGACGTCAAGTTCTTCCCGATGTTCTGCGGCTCTGCCTTCAAGAACAAGGGCGTTCAGCCGCTGCTCGACGCCGTCGTCGACTTCCTGCCGTCGCCGATGGATATCCCGGCGATCAAGGGCATCGACTTCAAGACCGAACTGGAAATCGAGCGTCACGCCGATGACAGCGAGCCGCTCTCGATGCTGGCCTTCAAGATCATGAACGACCCATTCGTCGGTTCGCTCACCTTCTGCCGCATCTATTCGGGTAAGCTCGAAAAGGGCACCTCGGTGCTCAACACGGTCAAGGACAAGCGCGAGCGCGTCGGCCGCATGCTGCAGATGCATTCCAACAGCCGCGAAGACATCGAAGAAGCCTTCTCGGGCGACATCGTCGCTCTCGCAGGCCTCAAGGATGCCACCACCGGTGATACCCTCTGCGATCCGCTGAAGCCCGTCATTCTCGAGCGCATGGAATTCCCCGAGCCGGTCATCCAGATCGCTATCGAGCCGAAGTCCAAGGGCGACCAGGAAAAGATGGGCCTTGCGCTCAGCCGCCTGGCTGCCGAAGACCCGTCGTTCCGCGTCAAGACCGACGAGGAATCCGGCCAGACGATCATCGCTGGCATGGGTGAACTTCACCTCGACATCCTCGTCGACCGCATGCGTCGCGAGTTTAAGGTCGAGGCAAGCGTCGGCGAGCCTCAGGTTGCCTATCGCGAAACCATCACCCGCGAGCATACTGAAGACTACACCCACAAGAAGCAGTCCGGCGGTTCGGGCCAGTTTGCCCGCGTCAAGATTGTCTTCAAGCCCAATCCCGATGGCGACGACTTCAAGTTCGAGTCGAAGGTTGTCGGCGGTACGGTTCCGAAGGAATACATCCCGGGCGTCGAGAAGGGCATTGCAAGCGTCATGTCCTCCGGTCCGCTGGCAGGCTTCCCGATGCTCGGCGTCATGGCGACGCTGATCGACGGTGCCTACCATGACGTCGACTCGTCGGTTCTCGCCTTCGAAATCGCCTCGCGTGCCTGCTTCCGTGAAGCGGCCAAGAAGGCTGGCGCCCAGCTGCTCGAGCCGATCATGAAGGTCGAAGTCGTGACGCCTGAGGATTATGTCGGTGACTGCATCGGCGACCTCAATGCCCGTCGCGGCCAGATCCAGGGCCAGGAAGCCCGTGGCGTCTCGGTCGTGCTGAATGCGCATGTGCCGCTCGCCAACATGTTCAAGTATGTCGACAAGCTGCGTTCGATGTCGCAGGGCCGCGCTCAGTATTCGATGACCTTCGATCACTACGCGCCGGTTCCGTCCAACGTCGCCCAGGAAATCCAGGCAAAGTATTCCGGTCAGCGTTGATCGGAATATCCACCGTTTTGTGAATTAGGGCCGACAGGCCAACGAATGGAGAACCCCGATGGGTAAGAGCAAATTCGAGCGGAACAAGCCGCACGTAAACATTGGCACGATTGGTCACGTCGACCATGGCAAGACGTCGCTGACGGCCGCGATCACGAAGTATTTCGGCGAATACAAGGCCTATGACCAGATCGACGCGGCTCCGGAAGAGAAGGCGCGCGGCATCACCATTTCGACGGCGCACGTCGAATATGAGACGGCTGCCCGCCACTACGCCCATGTCGACTGCCCCGGCCACGCCGACTATGTCAAGAACATGATCACCGGTGCGGCCCAGATGGACGGCGCGATCCTGGTTTGCTCGGCGGCCGACGGCCCGATGCCGCAGACCCGCGAGCACATCCTGCTGGCCCGCCAGGTCGGCGTTCCCGCGATCGTCGTCTTCCTCAACAAGGTCGACCAGGTCGATGACGCCGAGCTTCTCGAACTTGTCGAGCTCGAAGTGCGCGAACTGCTGTCGTCCTATGACTTCCCGGGCGACGACGTTCCGATCATCAAGGGTTCGGCGCTGGCTGCTCTCGAAGATAGCGACAAGAAGATCGGCGAAGACTCGATCCGCGAACTGATGGCCGCTGTCGATGCCTATATCCCGACGCCGGAGCGTCCGATCAACCTGCCGTTCCTGCTGCCGATCGAAGACGTGTTCTCGATCTCGGGCCGTGGCACGGTCGTGACCGGCCGCGTCGAGCGCGGCATCGTCAAGGTTGGCGAGGAAGTCGAGATCGTCGGCATCCGCCCGACCACCAAGACGACGGTGACCGGCGTTGAAATGTTCCGCAAGCTGCTCGACCAGGGCCAGGCCGGCGATAATATCGGCGCTCTGATCCGCGGCGTTGCCCGTGACGGCGTCGAGCGCGGCCAGATCCTGTGCAAGCCGGGTTCGGTCAAGCCGCACAAGAAGTTCATGGCCGAAGCCTACATCCTGACGAAGGAAGAAGGCGGCCGTCATACGCCGTTCTTCACCAACTACCGTCCGCAGTTCTATTTCCGCACGACGGATGTGACCGGTATCGTGTCGCTTCCGGAAGGCACGGAAATGGTGATGCCGGGTGACAACGTTACGGTGTCTGTCGAGCTGATCGTTCCGATCGCGATGGAAGAAAAGCTGCGCTTCGCGATCCGCGAAGGCGGCCGCACCGTCGGCGCCGGCATCGTCGCTTCCATCATCGAGTAACAGCTCGAACTGGACATGAAGGGCAGGGGCGTCAGCCGCCCCGCTCTGCTGTTTGAAGAACAAGAATAGAAGATGTCCTTCGGGATGTCGCCAGCAAGGACTAGTCGAATGAACGGCCAGAACATCCGCATCCGCCTGAAGGCGTTTGACCACCGGATCCTCGATGCCTCGACGCGCGAGATCGTCTCGACGGCCAAGCGCACCGGCGCGCAGGTCCGCGGTCCGGTTCCGCTTCCGACCCGCATCGAGCGTTTCACCGTCAACCGCTCGCCGCATGTGGACAAGAAGAGCCGCGAACAGTTCGAGATGCGCACGCACAAGCGCCTCCTCGACATCGTCGATCCGACCCCGCAGACCGTGGACGCGCTGATGAAGCTCGATCTCGCTGCAGGTGTCGACGTCGAGATCAAGCTCTAAGCAGAGCGAGACGTCCGGCGAAAGCCGAATAACAAGGAAGGTACGTGGTCAGCCGGGAGGCGGACCAACGGCTTCTAAAACGGGAGACCGGAAGATCGTGATGATCTGACGGAATCCTTAAACAAGAGACTGAAGGGGTTCGCCCCGACAGGAACTCTCGAGAGGACGAACCAATGCGTTCAGGTGTGATTGCACAGAAGTTGGGGATGACCCGCATCTATACAGATGCCGGTGAGCACGTTCCCGTGACGGTTTTGCGCATGGAAAGCTGCCAGGTGGTGGCCCAGCGCACGGAAGAAAAGAATGGCTACACAGCCGTTCAGCTCGGCGCCGGTGTTGCCAAGGTCAAGAATGTCTCCAAGGCGTCGCGCGGCTCTTTCGCGCTGGCCCAGGTTGAACCGAAGGCCAAGCTCGCTGAATTCCGTGTTTCCGTCGACAACATGCTCGATGTCGGAACAGAGATTGCCGCGAGCCATTTCATCGCAGGTCAGCTGGTCGATGTGACCGGCACCTCGATCGGTAAGGGTTTTGCAGGCGCCATGAAGCGCCACAACTTCGCCGGTCTCCGTGCCACGCACGGCGTTTCCGTCTCCCACCGTTCGCATGGTTCCACCGGTAATCGCCAGGATCCGGGCAAGGTCTTCAAGAACAAGAAGATGGCCGGTCACATGGGCCAGACCCGCGTGACCACGCAGAACCTCGAAGTGGTTTCCACCGACGACGATCGCGGCCTCATTCTGGTCCGCGGCGCGGTCCCGGGCTCGAAGGGCTCCTGGATCATCGTTCGCGACGCCATCAAGGCGGGCACCCCGGCCGACGCTCCGCGTCCGGCTGGCATCCGCGCAGCCAAGTAAGGGGGGCCCTTGAAGATGGATCTCACAGTAAAAACTCTTGATGGCAAGGATGCCGGCAAGCTCTCCGTTTCGGATCAGATCTTCGGTCTCGATCCGCGCGAAGACATTATCGCCCGCATGATCCGCTATCAGCTCGCCAAGAAGCAGCAGGGTACGCACCAGACCAAAACCCGCGCGGAAATCTCGCGCACCGGCAAGAAGATGTACAAGCAGAAGGGTACGGGCCGCGCCCGCCACCACTCCGCTCGCGCACCTCAGTTCCGTGGTGGTGGTCGCGCCCATGGCCCGGTCGTTCGCAGCCATGCTCACGACCTGCCGAAGAAGATCCGCGCTCTCGCTCTTCGCCATGCCCTTTCGGCAAAGCTGAAGTCCGAAGACGTGATCATCATCGACAGCCTGATCGCTGCGGAAGCCAAGACCAAGGCTCTGGTGGGTACGCTCGCCGGTCTCGGCCTGACGAACGCCCTCTTCATCGGCGGTGCCGAACTGGATGCGAACTTCAAGCTCGCTGCCCAGAACATCCCCAACATCGACGTGCTGCCGGTTCAGGGCATCAACGTCTACGACATCCTGCGCCGCTCCAAGCTCGTGCTTTCCAAGGCCGCAGTAGAAGCTCTGGAGGAGCGGTTCAAATGACTGATCTTCGCCACTATGATGTGATCCGCACCCCGGCAATCACCGAAAAGTCCACCTTCGTTTCCGAGAACAACCAGGTTGTTTTCAACGTTGCCAAGGACGCTTCGAAGCCGGAAATCAAGGCTGCCGTCGAAGCTCTGTTCGGCGTCAAGGTCAAGGCCGTGAACACGCTCGTCCGCAAGGGCAAGACCAAGCGCTTCAAGACCACGATCGGCAAGCAGCAGGACGTCAAGAAGGCCATCGTCACCCTGGTCGAAGGCCAGACGCTCGATGTGACCACCGGTCTCTGAGGATAGAACAATGGCATTGAAAACATTCAACCCGGTCACTCCGAGCCTGCGTCAGCTGGTCATCGTCGACCGTTCCGGCCTGCACAAGGGCAAGCCCGTCAAGGCCCTGACCGAAGGCAAGTCCTCCAAGGGCGGCCGCAACAACCTCGGCCGAGTCACCGCCCGCTACCAGGGTGGTGGTCACAAGCAGTCCTACCGTCTGGTGGACTTCAAGCGCCGCAAGTTCGAGGTCGAGGCAACCGTCGAGCGTCTCGAATACGATCCGAACCGGACCGCATTCATCGCGCTGATCAAGTATGATGACGGCGAACTGTCCTACATCCTGGCTCCGCAGCGCCTCGCTGCCGGCGACAAGGTGATCTCGTCCGAGAAGGGCGCCGATGTGAAGCCCGGCAACACCATGCCGCTGCAGTACATCCCGGTCGGCTCGATCGTGCACAACGTCGAAATGAAGCCCGGCAAGGGCGGCCAGATGGCCCGTTCCGCCGGTACCTACGTCCAGCTTGTTGGCCGTGACCAGGGCATGGCGATCCTTCGCCTGAATTCCGGTGAACAGCGCCTCGTGCACGGCTCGTGCCTTGCCACGATCGGTGCCGTCTCCAACCCTGACCATGGCAACACGAACGACGGCAAGGCCGGCCGTTCGATCTGGAAGGGCAAGCGTCCGCATGTTCGCGGTGTCGCGATGAACCCGGTCGACCATCCGCACGGCGGTGGTGAAGGCCGCACCTCTGGTGGTCGCCATCCGGTGACCCCTTGGGGCAAGCCCACCAAGGGCAAGCGCACACGGTCTAACAAGCAGACCAACAAGTTCATCATGCGCTCGCGTCATCAGCGCTAATTGAGAGGTAGTCACAATGGCTCGTTCAGTATGGAAAGGACCGTTCGTCGACGGATATCTTCTCAAGAAGGCTGAGAAGGTTCGTTCCGGCGGTCGCAATGAAGTGATCAAGATGTGGAGCCGTCGCTCCACCATCCTGCCGCAGTTCGTCGGTCTCACGTTCGGCGTCTACAACGGCAACAAGCATGTTCCCGTATCGGTCTCGGAAGAAATGGTCGGACACAAGTTCGGCGAATTCTCCCCGACCCGGACCTATTATGGTCACGGCGCGGACAAGAAGGCGAAGAGGAAGTAATCATGGGCAAGGCTAAGACTGAACGCCGGCTCAAGGACAACGAAGCGCAGGCTATTGCGCGTACGATCCGCGTGAGCCCCCAGAAGCTCAACCTGGTTGCAGCGATGATCCGCGGCAAGAAGGTGGAACGCGCTCTCGCCGAGCTCGAGTTCTCCCGCAAGCGCATCGCTGCCACCGTCAAGAAGACGCTGGAATCGGCAATCGCCAATGCCGAGAACAACCACGACCTCGACGTCGACTCACTGATCGTCGCCGAAGCCTATGTGGGCAAGTCGATTGTCATGAAGCGTTTCCACGCTCGCGGCCGTGGTCGTGCATCGCGTGTTGAAAAGCCGTTCTCGCACCTCACGATCGTGGTTCGGGAAGTCGCTGAGAAGGAGGCCGCATAATGGGTCAGAAAATCAATCCGATCGGCCTTCGCCTCGGGATCAACCGTACGTGGGACAGCCGCTGGTTCGCCGACAACGCCGAATACGGTCAGCTGCTTCATGAAGACATCGCTATCCGCAAGTATCTGATGGCGGAACTCAAGCAGGCCGGCATCGCCAAGGTGGTGATCGAGCGCCCGCACAAGAAGTGCCGCGTCACGATCCACTCGGCGCGTCCGGGTCTGATCATCGGCAAGAAGGGCGCCGACATCGAAAAGCTTCGCAAGAAGATTTCCGAGATGACGAAGTCCGAGACACATCTCAACATCGTTGAAGTGCGCAAGCCGGAAATCGACTCGACGCTCGTTGCCCAGGGCATTTCCCAGCAGCTCGAGCGCCGTGTGGCCTT
Organism: Rhizobium sp. SRI_017; assembly: GCF_057586295.1. Lineage (NCBI taxonomy): Bacteria > Pseudomonadati > Pseudomonadota > Alphaproteobacteria > Hyphomicrobiales > Rhizobiaceae > Rhizobium > Rhizobium sp. SRI_017. Next base: position 444,476 of record NZ_JBYCZP010000003.1, read on the forward strand.
CCGTCGTGCCATGAAGCGCGCCGTGCAGTCCGCGATGCGTCTTGGCGCCGAAGGCATCAAGATCACCTGCGCCGGTCGTCTCGGTGGTGCGGAAATCGCGCGTACCGAATGGTACCGTGAAGGTCGCGTTCCGCTGCACACCCTGCGTGCCGACATCGACTACGGTGTCTCCGAAGCGCACACCGCGTTCGGCGTCTGCGGCATCAAGGTCTGGATCTTCAAGGGCGAAATCCTCGAACACGATCCGATGGCATCCGAGCGCCGCGCGATCGAAGGTGACAACCAAGGCGGCAACAGCAACCGTCGCCGTGAAAACGCGTAATAGCGCGGCACGCAGACTTCGGAGAATAGACAAATGTTGCAGCCAAAGAAGACGAAGTACCGCAAGCAGTTCAAGGGCCGCATCCATGGCGTTGCCAAGGGTGGCTTTGACCTGGCTTTCGGTGAATACGGCCTCAAGGCCCAGGAACCGAACCGGGTTAACGCCCGTGAGATTGAAGCGGCCCGCCGCGCGATCACCCGTCACATGAAGCGTGCCGGCCGCGTCTGGATCCGCGTGTTTCCGGATGTTCCGGTGACCAAGAAGCCGACCGAAGTCCGCATGGGCAAAGGCAAGGGTTCGGTGGAATACTGGGCTGCCCGCGTCAAGCCCGGCCGTATCATGTTCGAGATCGACGGCGTGAGCGAAGAGCTCGCTCGTGAAGCGCTCCGTCTTGGCTCGGCCAAGCTTTCGGTGAAGACACGCTTCATCCAGCGCATCGCCGAATAAGGAGTGAATACAATGAAAGCTTCCGACGTTCGCGGATTGAGCGAAGATCAGATGAAGGACGAGCTCGTCAAGCTCAAGAAGGAGCAGTTCAACCTGCGCTTCCAGAAGGCGACCGGCCAGCTGGAGAAGACCGCTCGCTTCAATGAAGTGCGCAAGGACATTGCCCGCATTAAGACGATCGCCCGCCAGAAGGCGGCCGGTTCCAAGGCTTGAAGGATATAAGAAATGCCGAAGCGCATCCTGCAGGGCACCGTCGTCAGCGACAAAAATGACAAGACCGTCGTGGTCCGCGTCGAGCGTCGCTTTGCCCATCCTCTGCTTCAGAAGACGGTTCGCCGTTCGAAGAAGTATAAGGCGCACGACGAACAGAATTCCGTGAAGACCGGCGATGTCGTTTCCATCGAGGAATGCGCGCCGATTTCCAAGGACAAGCGTTGGAAGGTTGTGGGCACCCACAGCTAAGATCCGGCTTTTGTTTTCGGAGAGAGTTAGCCCGCCCGGAGCCATCCGGGCGTGAACTCTTTTTCAGGGCAGGGCTTGATTTTGGACGCGTTTCGTATATGACGCGCCCATTCCATTGAAAATTGGACTGACAAGCCGGACCAGGGGTTAGGGCGTCACGACGCTCTGTCCAACCAGCCGGTCATAACAAGAAGGCGACCTGACATGATTCAGATGCAAACAAACCTCGACGTTGCCGATAATTCCGGCGCGCGTCGTGTCATGTGCATCAAGGTGCTGGGCGGCTCCAAGCGTAAATACGCGTCGATCGGCGACGTCATCGTCGTCTCGATCAAGGAAGCCATCCCGCGCGGCCGTGTTAAGAAGGGCGATGTGATGAAGGCCGTGGTGGTTCGTACCGCCAAGGACATCCGCCGGCCCGACGGAAGCGTGATTCGCTTCGACAGCAACGCAGCCGTTCTCATCGACAACAAGAAAGAGCCAATCGGCACCCGTATCTTCGGACCGGTTCCGCGCGAACTTCGCGCCAAGAACCATATGAAGATCATCTCGCTGGCTCCTGAAGTTCTGTAATCGAGAGGAACGACTGAGATGCAGAAAATTCGCAAAGGCGACAAGGTCGTCATTCTCACCGGCAAGGACAAGGGTCGCTCCGGCGAAGTCCTCCAGGTCATGCCGAAGGAAGACCGCGCGGTTGTTCGCGGTATCAACGTTGTAAAGCGCCATCAGCGCCAGTCGGCCTCCCAGGAAGCCGGCATCATCACCAAGGAAGCCCCGATCCATCTGTCCAACATCGCGATCGCCGACCCCAAGGACGGCAAGCCGACCCGCGTCGGCTTCAAGATCGACGGCGACAAGAAGGTCCGCGTGGCCAAGCGTTCGGGAGCAACCATCGATGGCTGATACCAAGTACGAACCGCGGTTCAAGAAAGACTATACGGACCGCATCCGCAAGGCGATGCAGGAGCAGTTCTCCTACACCAACGAGATGATGATCCCCAGAATGGACAAGATCGTCATCAACATGGGTGTTGGTGAAGCGACCGGCGACTCCAAGAAGCCGAGCGTTGCTGCCGCCGATCTCGCGGCGATTGCCGGCCAGAAGCCTGTTATCACCAAGGCGCGCAACTCCATCGCGGGCTTCAAGGTTCGCGAGTTCATGCCGATCGGCGCGAAGGTCACGCTGCGCGGCGTCCGCATGTATGAATTCATGGATCGCCTGATCACGATCGCGCTGCCGCGCGTTCGCGACTTTCGCGGCCTGAATCCGAAGAGCTTTGATGGCCGTGGCAACTTTGCCATGGGTATCAAGGAGCACATCGTGTTCCCGGAAATCAACTACGACAAGGTTGATCAGATGTGGGGCATGGACATCATCGTTTGCACGACGGCCAACACCGACGACGAAGCGCGGGCTCTTCTGAAAGAGTTCAACTTCCCGTTCCGTGCCTGACCGTAACGACGAGCGTAGAAAAGGAACTAACTGATGGCGAAAACGAGCGCAGTTGAAAAGAACAAGCGCCGCCGCAAACTGGTTGCCCAACAGGCTGGCAAGCGTGCCAAGCTGAAGGCGATCATTCAGAGCCGCGATCTTCCGATCGAAGACCGGTTCAAGGCAACTCTGAAACTGGCTGAGATGCCGCGCAATGGCTCCAAGGTCCGCATTCGCAACCGTTGCGAAGTGACCGGTCGTCCGCGCGCCTTCTACCGGAAGCTCAAGATGTCCCGTATCGCTCTGCGCGAACTGGGTAATTTTGGGAAGATCCCCGGCATTGTGAAGTCAAGCTGGTAAGGAGGCGAACCCATGTCCATGACTGATCCATTGGGTGATATGCTCACCCGCATCCGCAACGGTGTCGCCCGCCGCAAGTCGTCTGTTTCGACTCCGGCTTCGAACCTGCGCGCCCGCGTCCTCGACGTGCTCCAGGCCGAAGGTTACATCCGCGGCTATTCCAAGACCGATTTCGAGAACGGCAAGTCCGAGCTCAATATCGAGTTGAAATATTACGAAGGCGCACCGGTGATCCGCAAGATCGACCGTGTGTCCAAGCCGGGCCGCCGGGTCTATGTCTCGGTCAAGTCCATTCCGCAGGTCGCGAACGGTCTCGGCATCACCATCCTTTCTACTCCGAAGGGTGTGATGGCCGATCACCAGGCTCGCGAACAGAACGTTGGTGGCGAACTTCTCTGCTCGATCTTCTGATCCGGCTGAGTTGTTTGCATAGCGAACAGACAGGTAAAGAATATGTCTCGTATCGGTAAAAAGCCCGTTCCGGTTCCTGCTGGTGTGACGGCGACCGTCTCCGGCCAGACCGTGACCATGAAGGGCCCGAAGGGCGAACTCAAGTTCGTCGTCAATGACGAAGTGCTCGTCAAGCTCGAAGATAACACCGTCGCCATTACCCCGGCGAACGACTCCAAGGATGCTCGTGCGAAGTGGGGCATGTCCCGCACCATGATCGAGAATCTGGTGAAGGGTGTTAAGGACGGCTATGAGCGGAAGCTTGAAATCAGTGGCGTCGGTTACCGCGCCGCGATGCAGGGCAAGAACCTGCAGCTTCAGCTCGGCTTCTCGCACGACGTCGTCTATCAGCCGCCGGAAGGCATCAGCATCGCTTGCCCCAAGCCGACGGAAATCACCGTCTCGGGCATCGACAAGCAGGTTGTCGGCCAGGTGGCAGCGGAGATCCGCGAATATCGCGGCCCCGAGCCCTACAAGGGCAAGGGTGTGAAATACGCCGGTGAGCGTATTGTCCGCAAAGAAGGCAAGAAGAAGTAAGGAAGCGGAAAAATGGCCAGCACAAAAGACTCCCAGGTGCGCCGCGCTAACCGCGTCCGCCGTCAGATCAAGGCGGTCGCCAATGGCCGCCCGCGTCTCAGCGTTCATCGTTCTTCCAAGAACATCTACGCTCAGATCATCGACGACACCGCCGGCAAGACGCTTGCCGCCGCTTCGACCCTCGATGTCGACCTCAAGAAGGGCCTCAAGACCGGCGCCGACACCGCTGCTGCTGCAGCCGTCGGCAAGCTTGTTGCCGAGCGCGCTGCCAAGGCTGGCGTGACGGAAGTGGTCTTCGACCGCGGTTCCTTCATCTATCACGGCCGCGTCAAGGCGCTTGCCGATGCTGCCCGCGAAGGCGGTCTGAGCTTCTGATTTGGCGGCCCGGAGAGATCCGGGCCTTCGATCCCCCGAGGCGGGATGCCTCACTCACCGGATCCTGACTGCCTCCTGAACGAGGCACCCGGGATCTATTTTTGTATGCCGATTGCACCCGGAAAAGAAAAAGGAAAAGGACAATGGCACAGGAAAAGAGAGGCTCGCGGGATGACCGTCAGAGCCGCGAAGAGCGCGACAGCGAATTTGTCGACAAGCTCGTCGCAATCAACCGCGTCGCGAAGGTCGTCAAGGGCGGCCGTCGTTTTGGTTTCGCAGCACTCGTCGTCGTCGGCGACCAGAAGGGCCGCGTCGGCTTTGGTCACGGCAAGGCTCGTGAAGTGCCGGAAGCAATCCGCAAGGCAACCGAATCTGCCAAGCGCGACCTGATTTTCGTACCGCTGCGCGATGGCCGTACGCTGCACCACGACGTTCCCGGCCGCCATGGCGCCGGCAAGGTTCTGCTGCGCTCGGCTCCGGCCGGTACCGGCATCATCGCCGGTGGCCCGATGCGCGCCGTCTTCGAAACGCTCGGCGTCCATGACGTCGTCGCCAAGTCGACCGGTTCGTCCAATCCCTACAACATGGTTCGCGCGACCTTCGATGCCTTGAAGAACCAGGTCCATCCGAAGGACATCGCGGCTCAGCGCGGCATCAAGTACGCCACGCTGCAGGCCCGTCGCGCCCAGTCCACCGGCGGCGCTGCCGCTGGCGAGGAATAAGGAGACGGATGATGGCGAAGAAAGCCGAAACCAAGAAGACCACCGTCACCGTTGAGCAGATCGGTTCGCCGATCCGCCGCCCGGCGCGTCAGGAACAGACCCTGATCGGCCTCGGCCTCAACAAGATGCACCGCGTCCGTACGCTCGAAGACACGCCGTCCGTGCGTGGCATGATCGCCAAGGTCAGCCACCTGGTTCGCGTCGTCGAAGACAAGTGAGCCGGGAGAGACGATCATGAAACTGAATGAGATCAAGGACAACGAAGGCGCGCTCAAGAGCCGCAAGCGTGTCGGCCGCGGCATCGGCTCCGGCACCGGCAAGACCGGTGGCCGCGGTGTCAAGGGTCAGAAGGCCCGTTCCGGCGTCGCGATCAACGGCTTCGAAGGCGGTCAGATGCCGATCTATCGTCGCCTGCCGAAGCGCGGCTTCAACAACATCTTCCGCGCCGACTATGTCGTCGTGTCGCTCGGTCGTATCCAGGCCGCTGTTGATGCCAAGAAGCTCGACGGCAAGCAGACTGTTGATGCTGCTGCCCTCAAGGCAGCCGGCGTGATCCGCCGCGTTAAGGACGGTGTTCGCATCCTCGCTGACGGCGAACTCAAGGCCAAGCTCACGATCGAAGTTGCCGGCGCTTCCAAGCCTGCTGTCGAGAAAATCGAGAAGGCCGGCGGCACTGTAAAGCTGCTGGCTGCCAAGGTCGAAGCGGCCGCCGAATAAGGCTGACAAATTGACGCCCGGTGCTTCACACCGGGCGTTTTCTCTCCTATATGAGGGCCTCACATCGGGCAGTCCGGGCATTTGCGGGCAACGGTGACGCGAAATCCAGGGTGAGGCCGGCGACGTTGTTCCTTGCTGCCTGCCCGATGATTTCTTTGACAATTCAGACTTGCCGTTCCGGTTACGGATTTTCTCCTCCGGCCTCGGTATTGCGGAGAAATTCATGGCTTCTGCTGCGGAACAACTTGCTTCCAACCTGAGCTTTTCGACCTTTGCCAAGGCTGAGGATCTCAAGAAGCGCCTCTGGTTCACACTCGGCGCTCTCCTCGTATACCGGCTCGGCACCTATATTCCGCTTCCCGGCATCGATCCGGCTGCCTTTGCCAATGCGTTCAAGACGCAGTCCGGCGGTATTCTCGGCATCTTCAACATGTTTTCCGGCGGCGCTGTCGAGCGCATGGCGATCTTCGCGCTTGGAATCATGCCCTATATCTCCGCTTCGATCATCGTGCAGCTGATGACCTCGGTCGTCCCTTCGCTCGAGAACCTCAAGAAGGAGGGCGAACAGGGCCGCAAGATCATCAACCAATATACCCGTTACGGCACCGTGATTCTCGGAGCGCTGCAGGCCTATGGTATTGCGGTCTCGATGGAGTCGGGGCAGGGGATCGTGACCGATCCAGGCTGGTTCTTCCGCGTTTCCACCGTCGTCACACTGCTCGGCGGCACGATGTTCCTGATGTGGCTCGGTGAGCAGATCACTTCGCGCGGCATCGGCAACGGTATTTCGCTGATCATCTTTGCCGGTATCGTTGCGGCTCTTCCGAGCGCGCTTGCCGGCACGCTGGAACTCGGTCGTACGGGTGCGCTCTCGACTGCCATCATTCTGGTGGTGATCGTGGTGGCAATTGTGGCGATCGCCACGATCGTCTTCTTCGAACGTGCCCAGCGCCGGCTGTTGATCCAGTATCCAAAACGGCAAGTGGGCATGAAGATGTTCCAGGGCGACACGTCGCACCTGCCGCTCAAGCTGAACACGTCGGGCGTCATCCCAGCGATCTTTGCCTCGTCACTGCTGCTTCTGCCGGCGACGATCGCAGGCTTCTCGGGCAATACGGGCCTTCCAGAATGGGCCTCGACCATCGTCGCCGCGCTTGGCCACGGCCAGCCGCTCTACATGCTGTTCTACGCGGGTCTGATCGGCTTCTTCGCCTTTTTCTATACGGCGATCGTCTTCAATCCGAAGGACACGGCCGATAATCTGAAGAAGCAGGGCGGATTCATCCCGGGCATTCGACCCGGTGAGCGGACGGCTGAATATATCGATTACGTGCTGACCCGTATCACTGTGGTCGGTGCGCTCTACCTCATTCTCGTCTGCATCCTTCCGGAGATTTTGATTTCCCAGACCGGTGTGCCGTTCTACCTTGGTGGTACGTCGCTTTTGATTGTTGTCAGCGTGACCCTTGATACTGTAGCACAGATTCAGGGGCATCTGATCGCAACCCAATATGAGGGTCTGATCAAGAAGTCGAAACTTCGGGGAGGAAAGAGGGGATAATGCGTTTGATCTTGTTGGGGCCGCCGGGCGCGGGGAAGGGCACCCAGGCCCAGCGGATTGTCGAGAAGCATGGCATTCCGCAGCTTTCGACCGGAGACATGCTGCGCGCAGCGGTCTCCGCCGGAACTGAGGTCGGCAAGCGTGCCAAAGCGGTCATGGATGCCGGCAATCTCGTATCCGACGAGATCGTGAATGCGATTGTCTCCGAGCGCATCGATCAGCCCGATTGCGTCAAGGGTTTCATTCTCGACGGCTATCCCCGCACGCTGGTGCAGGCGGACGCGGTGGGAGAGATGCTCAAGTCCAAGGGCACTGCGCTTGATGTCGTGATCGAACTGGAAGTCGATGACGCCGTGCTCGTCGATCGCATTTCCGGTCGCTACACCTGCGCCAAGTGCGGTACAGGTTACCATGACCGGAATCACAAGCCTAAGGTCGATGGAGTCTGCGACAAATGCGGCTCGACCGAGTTCAAGCGCCGGGCCGACGACAACGCCGAAACCGTCGCGACGCGTCTTCAGGACTATTACAAGAAGACCTCTCCGCTTATTGGCTACTATCACGCCAAAGGTCTGCTCAAGTCGGTTGACGGCATGGCGGATATGGACAATGTAACCGCTGAGATCGAGGCGATTCTCGCCAAGGTCAAAGGCTAAAAAACTTTCGGGCGCTCTGTTGCATTTTCAGGGCGATTCCGCTATTGACGCGCCAACTCGCGACATAACAGTCGATCGACGCGGCTTTCCCTTCGAAAGACGGGGAACCGGTTCGGTCGTTTTTGACGTGAAAGCGAACCGCTAGATTTGAAACTTGTGGCCGGGTCTTCCGGTCGCGCAACGAAGAAAAGCCGATTGCCGTGACGGCAACCGGATTGTGAAGGAGAACAGCGTGGCTCGTATCGCTGGTGTCAACATCCCGACTCAGAAGCGCGTTGTGATCGCGCTGACCTATATTCACGGGATCGGTCCTAAGTTTGCATCGGAAATCGTCGAGAAGGTTGGTATCCCGGCCGAGCGCCGCGTGCACCAGCTGACCGATGCCGAAGTACTGCAGATCCGTGAAACCATCGACCGTGACTATCAGGTCGAAGGCGACCTGCGTCGCGAGACTTCGATGAACATCAAGCGCCTGATGGACCTCGGCTGCTACCGCGGCCTGCGCCATCGCCGTTCGTTGCCGGTTCGTGGTCAGCGTACGCACACCAACGCCCGCACCCGCAAGGGTCCGGCGAAGGCGATTGCCGGCAAGAAGAAGTAGTTTCCGCGTCAGTCGGAAACACGAGAGGCCGGCGCTTTCCGCGCGGGCCTCTTTTCTCAGTTTCAGAGGCTCGCCTCTGATCGCATGCGGTCTCCCTGGGGAGGCCGAAATACAGGGTAGGGACTTTTCAATCCTTTCCCGGTGGAGCCGCTGGAATTACGGCGGTGTTGAGATCAACGAAAGGAATACATATGGCCAAGGAAGCCGCACGCGTCCGCCGTCGCGAACGCAAGAACATTTCGTCGGGTGTCGCTCACGTCAACTCGACCTTCAACAACACCATGATCACCATCACGGACGCACAGGGCAACACGATTGCCTGGTCCTCTGCCGGTGCCAAGAACTTCAAGGGTTCGCGCAAGTCCACGCCGTTCGCGGCGCAGGTTGCTGCTGAAGACGCCGCGAAGAAGGCCCAGGAACACGGCATGAAGTCGCTGGAAGTGGAAGTCTGCGGTCCGGGTTCCGGCCGTGAATCCGCACTCCGTGCGCTGCAGGCTGCGGGCTTCATGATCACCTCGATCCGTGACGTGACCCCGATCCCGCACAACGGCTGCCGTCCGCGCAAGAAGCGCCGCGTCTGATCATACCCGCTCACCGGCTTCGGCCGGTCTCCTCGACGTCGATTGCCACGATTGGATGGTGGCACGAATGGAAGGCAAAACACACATGATTCAGAAGAACTGGCAGGAACTCATCAAGCCGAACAAGGTCGAGTTCTCGTCTTCGAGCCGCATCAAGGCGACGCTGATCGCCGAGCCGCTCGAGCGGGGCTTTGGCCTCACCCTCGGCAATGCGCTCCGTCGTATTCTGCTCTCCTCGCTGCGCGGTGCTGCCGTGACGGCGGTGCAGATCGACGGCGTGCTGCACGAATTCTCCTCCATCCCCGGCGTCCGGGAAGATGTGACGGATATCGTGCTCAACATCAAGGAAATCGCCATCAAGATGGACGGCGATGATTCCAAGCGTATGGTCGTACGCAAGCAGGGCCCGGGCCAGGTGACCGCCGGCGACATTCAGACTGTCGGCGACATCGAGATCCTGAACCCGAACCATGTCATCTGCACCCTCGACGAGGGCGCGGAAATCCGCATGGAATTCACGGTCGCCAACGGCAAGGGCTATGTCCCGGCCGACCGCAACCGTTCGGAAGACGCGCCGATCGGCCTCATCCCGGTCGACAGCCTGTTCTCGCCGGTCAAGAAAGTGTCCTACAAGGTGGAAAACACCCGCGAAGGCCAGGTTCTCGACTACGACAAGCTGACGATGACCATCGAGACCGACGGTTCCGTTACGGGCGAAGATGCGGTGGCTTTCGCTGCTCGTATCCTTCAGGACCAGCTGTCCGTGTTCGTCAACTTCGACGAGCCGCAGAAGGAAACCGAAGAAGAGGCCATCACCGAGCTCGCCTTCAACCCGGCGCTGCTCAAGAAGGTGGACGAGCTCGAGCTTTCGGTCCGTTCGGCCAACTGCCTGAAGAACGACAACATCGTCTATATCGGCGACCTCATTCAGAAGACCGAGGCAGAAATGCTTCGTACGCCGAATTTCGGTCGCAAGTCGCTCAACGAGATCAAGGAAGTTCTCGCGTCCATGGGCCTCCATCTTGGTATGGAAGTTCCCGCCTGGCCGCCCGAGAACATCGAAGAACTCGCCAAGCGATACGAAGACCAATACTAACAATAGTAAAGGCAGGATGCTGCCTTTCCCCGTCAAACAGCAGATTTCTATCTGCATGTGCCAGGAAACGGCAGGCCCGACACAGTTAGGGTAACCTGCGATAAAAGGAGAATAGCAATGCGCCATGGTATGGTCGGCCGCAAGCTCAACAGAACCGCAAGCCATCGCAAGGCGATGTTTGCAAATATGGCAGCCTCGCTCATCGAACACGAGCAGATTGTCACCACTTTGCCGAAGGCAAAGGAAATCCGCCCGATCGTCGAAAAGCTCGTGACGCTCGGCAAGAAGGGCAGCCTTCATGCGCGTCGCCAGGCGATCTCGCAGATCGGCTCCGCCGAACTGGTTGCCAAGCTGTTCTCGGCAATCGCACCGCGCTACATCAACCGCAACGGTGGCTATATCCGCATCATGAAGGCCGGCTTCCGCCACGGCGACAACGCCCCGCTCGCCGTCGTCGAGTTCGTCGACCGCGACGTCTCGGCCAAGGGTGCCGCGGACCACGCACGCGTCGAAGCCGAGAAGGCTGCCGAAGCGGCTTGATCGATCAGGATCGAATGAATTGAAGAAGCCGGGTGATGAGCCCGGCTTTCTTGCGTTGTGTCATTGTCGCGCGTCATAGGCTCGTGCCATGATAAACAACGCGTCTCCTGGGACCGCTGGGTTACTCACACGCCGGGAGAGAGATCGTCGTCGCTCGAACGGCTGTTGCCGCTGCGAAACTGCTCCGCTACCGTTCCGTCCTTGCCCAAGGCGTTGTGGAGAGCAAATTCGAAAGCGAAATGCTGCTTCAGTCGCTCCAGCACATCGGGTGTCAATGACAGATCCATCTTCGGTGACACATTGGCGGTCTTCGTCTCGATCGGCTTGCCTGTTTTGTCGATGATATAGTCGAAGAAGGAATCGAGCGCCTCATAGGGAAAGAGCCGGTCGACGCCGATCGTCTCCTTCCCGCCCAGCGCCACCCAGGAGGGGGTCTTGATCCGCGCATGCTGCGGCTGTTCCGCGCCTGGCCGGCACACATCGCGGATGAAGTCATCAAAGCTCATATTGCCGGTGAAATTGACTGAGCGCGGATTGTCCGGCTTCTTCAACTCGTCGCGGGTCCGGTAGCGATACCAGCTTCCGAGCCAATCGACCGGTTCGCGCATGACGGCGGCAACCTCGTAGTCCGAACGGTCGAGCCCAGTCTGCGCCTCGATGAGCGGCGCCACGAATTTCATGAAACCGCGATAGGACATGTGCTTCAGTTCAGGCGGTTTGCTGACGGAGATCGACGCTTTCGGCGACAGCACCGCCTCCAGCGCTGTCGTACCTGTCTTGGGCTGGCTCAGGATCACCAGCCGGGCTTTGTGGAGGAAGATCATTCAACGTCCTGCCTGGAGGCGTATCGGAGGCGCCACCACACGGCGCGCCTCCGCCTGCATCATCAATAGACCACCACGCCGCGGACGCTCTCGCCGGAATGCATCAGCTCGAAACCCCTATTGATGTCTTCGAGCGGCATCGTATGGGTGATCATCGGATCGATCTGGATCTTGCCATCCATATACCAGTCGACGATCTTCGGCACGTCGGTGCGGCCGCGCGCGCCGCCGAAGGCGGTGCCCATCCAAGTGCGGCCGGTCACCAACTGGAACGGACGGGTGGAGATTTCCTGGCCAGCGCCGGCAACGCCGATGATGACCGACTTGCCCCAGCCGCGATGGCTGGCTTCGAGCGCCTGGCGCATGACCTTGGTATTGCCTGTGCAATCGAACGTGTAGTCGGCGCCGCCGATCTGGTCCGCACCGCGCTTGGTCATGTTGACGAGATGGGGAACAATATCGTCGCCGACTTCCTTCGGATTGACGAAGTGGGTCATGCCGAAGCGCTCGCCCCAAGCCTTCTTGTCATTGTTGATGTCGACGCCGATGATCATGTCGGCACCGGCGAGTCTGAGACCCTGGATGACGTTGAGGCCGATGCCTCCAAGGCCAAACACAATGGCCGTCGCGCCGATCTCCACCTTGGCGGTGTTGATCACGGCGCCGATGCCTGTTGTCACGCCGCAACCGATGTAGCAGATCTTGTCGAAGGGCGCGTCTTCGCGCACTTTGGCCACGGCGATCTCTGGCAGCACCGTGTAATTGGCGAAGGTCGAGCAGCCCATATAGTGGTGGATCTTGTCCTTGCCGATCGAGAAGCGGCTTGTGCCGTCGGGCATCAGGCCCTGGCCCTGGGTGGCGCGGATCGCGGTGCAGAGATTGGTCTTGCGTGACAGGCAGGACGGGCAGGAGCGGCATTCCGGCGTGTAAAGCGGAATGACATGGTCGCCCTTCTTGACCGAGGTCACGCCCGGGCCGACATCGACCACAATGCCAGCGCCTTCATGGCCGAGAATCGCCGGAAACAGGCCTTCCGGGTCAGCACCCGAGAGGGTGAAGTCGTCGGTATGGCAGATGCCGGTCGCCTTCACTTCGACCAGAACCTCGCCGGCGCGCGGGCCTTCCAACTGTACTGTCATGATTTCAAGCGGCTTGCCGGCCTGAACGGCCACGGCGGCGCGAACGTCCATAGTGTCTCTCCCTTTGTTCTAATGTCCCGAGTCTTCAATCACACTGGTCTATCACGGCGCAAGGGGCCAAATTATTTCACTTGCGACGGTGCGCTTCGGCTGCCGATTGCCTATCATTGCAGCCTTCGTCCTGTCGAATCGTATTCATGTCTTCATCCCCCATGACTGAACAACAAAGCCTTGTGAAAGGCCTCGCTCTCATGGCGTTTGCCATGATGATCCTGCCCTGCATGGATGGTATCGCCAAGTATCTCTCGACCGTGCAATCGATGTCGCCGGGGCAGGTGGCCTTCTACCGGTTTTTCTTCCAGCTGCTCCTCACGCTGCCGCTGCTCTTGACCGTGGAAGGCGCGAGCGCATTTCGTGCCAAGCGGCCCTGGATGAATTTGCTGCGTGGCGCGCTCCACGCCGCGGCGACGCTGCTGTTCTTTGCCGCAGTCAAATACATGCCGCTCGCCGACGTCTTCGCGATCTATTTCGTCGAGCCCTTCATGCTGGTGGCGCTGATGGCCATTTTCCTGAAGGAGAAGGTCGGATGGGGTCGGTGGGTCGCCATTGTCATCGGCTTTGGCGGAGCAATGATCGTGATCCAGCCAAGCTTCGAGATCTTTGGATTGACCTCGCTGCTGCCCGTGCTCTGCGCTTTCCTTTTTGCGATCTATCTCTTCATGAACCGCGCAATCGGCGATGCAGATCCGCCGCTCACAATGCAGACAATTTCGGGTCTCGGTGGCACCTTGTTCATGGGCATCGTGCTGATCGGCGGCGATACGGCAGGCATTCCGGATTTCGAAATGTCGCTGCCGCCCACCATATTCATTCTCGGGCTGCTGCTGATGCTCGGTGCGCTCTCGGCTTATGGGCACCTGCTCGTGCTCCGCGCTTTCCGGCTGGCGCCGATCTCGATCCTCGCGCCCTTCCAGTATTTCGAGATCATCTCGGCGACGATCCTGGGCTTCACCATTTTCGGCGAATTCCCGACACCCTCGAAATGGACCGGTATCGCCATCATCGTCGGCTCGGGCCTCTACGTCATCTGGCGTGAGCGGCGCTTGCAAATCCAGGAAGGTGGAGTCCCGTAAAGGCCTTAGACCGACTTCTTCTGAGGTTGAGTCAGCGGAAGCTCGACGGTGAAGCAGGCGCCGCCGGTATCGAGCGAACTGTACCACGCGCGGCCGCCGTGGAGACGAACGATTTCCGCGACCAGCGCCAGACCAAGCCCCCAGCCGCCCGCGGACTCGCTGCGGCCTGCGGGGCGATAGAAGGGCTCGAAGACGCGCGCGGCTTCTTCCGGCGTAATGCCGTCGCCCTGGTCGCAGACTGCGATGCGTGCCTGTCCCGCATGGGCGTTGACATAGACGGTGACGGGTGGCTTGCCGTGGCGGGCGGCATTCTGCACCAGATTGCGGATCACCCGGCGCAGCAGCCGCTCATTGCCCTGCACAGTCAGCGGCTCGCCGTCGACTTCGGCGCCGACGGCAGCCGCTTCTTCGGCTGCGACCGGCAGCAGGTCGACGAGCTGGTCGAGCTCCATCTTCTGGTCGCTGTCGAGACGGCTCTTGAGCAGGATTTCATCCACGAGTTCATCGAGTTCGGTGAGGTTCTGGACAATTTCCACGCGCAAGCTGTCGCTGGGGGAGGCTTCGAACATTTCCGCTGCCATGCGCAGCCGGGCGAGCGGTGACCGCAGTTCGTGGCTGGCATTGGCCAGCAGCGATTTCTGCGACTTGATGAGATGCTCGACACGGTCGGCGGCTTTGTTGAAGCTCCTTGCGACGAGCGCAATTTCGTCATGACCGCAAACCTCGACACGCGAGGAGAGGGCGCCTTCGCCCCAATTCTCGACGCCGTTACGAAGATCCTCGAGCCGGCGCGTCAGATAGCGCACCGCCGGCAAAGAGGCCACGCCGATGGCGATCGCGACGATCAGGATAGCGAGAAGGAATTTTCCCTTCGCTTCGCTGAAATGACTCTCCATGAAGACGCGCACCTGGCCGCCACCGGGCAGCGCGGCCTCGAACTCCCGCTTATGGCGTGGCCCGTTCTCGCCGAGATAGGCTTGGGTCGCCGCCTTTGTTGTGAGCGCCCCGGCGCCCTGAACATAATTTCCGGCCTTGTCGAAGATCGCCACATCGGCGTTGAGGCCATGGGCCAGGCGCTCCAGCATGTCCTGGCGCTGTTCTGTGGTCATGTCGGAACTGAGCAGCGCACTCGCGAAGCGATCAAGTTTGCCGGTGAAACCGTGATCCTCGTCGTCGGCGAGCATCGCGAACGTGCCGAGCGACATCGCGACGAGCAGCAGCCCACAGAGCACCGTCAGATACATCTTGATATAGAGACGGCTGCGGATCATTGGCTGGAATCGTCCTGGTTGCGGGCGAAGATATAGCCCGAACCTCGCAGGGTGATGATCCGGCGCGGATGCTTGGGATCGGTTTCGATCGCCGCGCGGATACGGGAAATATGAACGTCGATGGAACGATCGAAGGCCTCGAGTTCTTCGCCCTTGGTCAGTTCCATCAGGCGTTCGCGGGACAGTACGCGGCCGGCATTCTCCGCCATGGTAAGGAGCAGGGCGAACTGGTAGCCGGTGAGGGGCCGTTCGCCGCCGTCGAGGCGGGCGCAGCGCTGACCGCGATCGATCTCAAGGCGCCCGAAGCGCAGCACGTCATTGGGGGAAATGGCGGCCGAACCCTGGGTACGCCTCAAGATCGCCTTCAGCCGCGCGGCTAGCTCACGCGGGCTGAAGGGTTTCGGAAGATAGTCATCCGCGCCGAGTTCCAGTCCCACGATCCGATCGGTTTCCTCGCCCTTGGCGGTGAGCATGAGGATCGGGAGACTAGAGCTGGCGCGGATACGGCGGCATATTTCGAATCCGTCGTGATCAGGGAGCATCACGTCCAGAATAACAGCATCGGGCGCCTTACGGGTGATCTCCTGGAGGCCGGAGAGGCCCGTGGCCGCGCTGCGGGTCGAAAAGCCAGCCGATCTGAGATAGTCAGAGAGCATGGCGGCGAGACGTGTGTCGTCGTCTATGATCAGCACTTCCGCCGCCATGCTTTCTCCCATCTACCTTACCAGCGACCGTGAGGCCCGAATTCCTTCATTTCCTCGACCAGCTTCTTGCGCTGATCGGGAGTGAGGATTTCTGCCGCATCGGCCACCGCTTTGGCAATGGCCTTCGACCGCTCTTCGAACTGGGCCATCTGTTTGGCGCGCAGAGCCTCGATCGCGTTACGGTCGATGGTGGGAGCTTCAATCAACTTGATAATTTCGTCGCGCATGGCTTTCCGTGCCTCCCCGTCCGGACGAACTTCGTCAAACGTCGTGGTGACGATCGATTTGACCTTGGACTTCTGGTCGTCAGATGCGCCGGCGTCGGTGAGCATCTGGTCGAGGCGATATTCCATGAAGCCGCGCATGAACTTGTGGCGGCCACCCCAGTCGTCGCCCTTGGCGAATGCGTATGCGCCTGCTCCGGCAACCACAGCGACTGCAACCGTACCGATGAGAAACTTGCGGCTCCAGCCGGGTTTTTCCGGAGGGAGGATTTCCATTTCTGGCTGTCTGATGTCTTCACTCATGAGCCTGTTCCTTCCTGCGTTGAATGACTTTCGATGACCAGAAGATAGCGCGGCTCTGTTTCCCCCTGATGTGGCTGGTGTAAAGTAATGTAAAGGCGCCGGCGGCTTCCGCGACGTTGCGGAAAGGCCATGCAGGCATTTGATTTTGCTGAATTTAATATTGCCGAGGGCTTTTGAAGCACGGGTCGTGTTTTTTGTTGGACCGCGCTCGGAAATTCGTCTAGCACCAAGTCGGCCAGAAAATCCGGCCGGAAAGAGAAATCGCTCATGTAACAATGCCATAGGCGGCCAAACCGCACATGCGGACGGCCGAACGGGCAAGAACTTCAGGACTAGGGGGGCTCGGCTATGAACGATAGCTTCGAAGAACTCGACACAGCCCCGGAGCCTGAAGACAAGGCCGAGCACGCGGACATCTATACCGAGGATGGCGCGGTGCGTGGCGATTTCCTGGCCATGGTCGGCGCGGCCATCGCCGACCGCGACGTTCTCTGGCTTCGCCGCAATGTCGGCAATCTGCACATTTCCGAACTGGGTGACGTGCTCGAGGCAATCATGCCCGAGCAGCGCAATGCGCTCGTCAACCTGCTCGGCGAAGACTTTGACCTCGCGGCGCTCACCGAAGTCGACGAGGCGATCCGTCTCGAGATCGTCGACCAAATGTCCAACGAGGCGATCGCGGCGGCATTGACCGATCTCGATTCCGACGACGCCGTCTACATTCTCGAAGACCTCGACCAGGAGGATCGCGAAGAGATCCTGGCGCAGCTGCCCTTCACGGAGCGGGTCCGGCTTCGTCGTGCTCTCGACTATCCCGAAAGCTCGGCCGGCCGGCGCATGCGGTCGGAATTCGTGGCCGTGCCGCCATTCTGGTCGGTCGGACAGTGCATCGACTATATGCGCGAGGAGCAAGAGCTCCCGGAAAGCTTTACCGAAATCTTTGTCATCGACCCGACCTTCAAGCTTATGGGCGTCGTCGATCTCGACAAGATCCTGCGCACCAAGCGCGCGGTCAAGGTCGAGGACATCATGCGGGAGACCAATCATCCCATCCCCGCCGAGATGGATCAGGAAGAGGCGGCGCAGCTGTTCGAACAGTACGACCTTCTCTCCGCCGCCGTCGTTGATGAGAACGGCCGCTTGGTCGGCGTGCTCACCATCGACGACGTCGTCGACGTCATCCATGAAGAAGCGGATGAGGATATAAAGCGCCTCGCCGGTGTCGGCGACGAAGAACTGTCAGATAATGTCATGTCGACCGTCCGGTCGCGCTTCCTCTGGCTCTTCATCAATCTCGGCACCGCCTTCCTGTCGTCGACCGTCATCGGCTTCTTCGATGCGACGATCCAGGAGATGGTGGCCCTTGCCGTGCTGATGCCGATCGTCGCCTCGATGGGCGGCAATGCCGGCACACAGACCATGACGGTGACCGTGCGCGCTCTCGCCACCCGCGAGCTCGACATTTACAATGCCGGCCGCATCGTTCGCCGTGAACTCGGCGTCGGTTCGACCAACGGGCTGATCTTTGCCTGTCTCCTGGGCATCGTCGTGACGATCATTTTCCATGACTGGCATCTCGGCGTCGTCATTGCGCTCGCGCTTTTCGTGAATTTCATGATGGCGGCACTGGCGGGCAATCTGGTGCCGATGCTGCTCAACCGCTTCGGAGTGGATCCAGCCGTTGCGTCATCGGTCTTCGTGACGATGATGACCGACTTGACGGGTTTCTTCGGTTTTCTTGGCCTGGCGACGCTGTGGTTCGGGCTAAGATAGGACGACAGTCACAAATTTGACTTTTACGTAAGAATTTCTAGGCTAACTGATTTGCTATCCAGATAGCCGGAGTGCCGCCGTGACCAAGCTCTACAGCATCACCGAGATGACCCGCGAATTCGACATCTCGACGCGCACCCTCCGATTCTACGAGGACGAGGGGCTGATCCACCCCGAGCGGCGGGGCCGGACGCGTCTCTACCGCACAGCGGACCGGCATCTGATCGCACAGATCCTGCGCGGCCGCCGCATCGGCTTCACCATCGCCGAGATCCGCGAGATCATCCAGGTCTACAATGAGCCGCCGGGCGAGGTCGGGCAGCTCAAGCTGTTGATGAAGAAGGTCGAGGAAAGGCGCGACAGCTTGCGCCAGAAGCGCAAGGACATCGACGAGACGATTGGCGAGCTGGATTCGATCGAGGAAGCCTGTCTCAACCGCATGGCTGAGATCGGCGTGACGACCTGAGTCAAAGCCAGGCGCGCGTGCGCCGGCAATAGCATTCGAATTCGAAGCCGAAACGGGCGAGGAGATGCTTTTCCTCGCTGCGGATGATCCAGGCATGGGTGATGATCGCCGTGAATGCCGCGATGATCGCCATCCAGAAATTGCCGAGAAAGAGGCCGGCGCCGAGCATGGCCAGCGTATAGCCGAGATAGACCGGATTGCGCGTGAAGCGGTAGGGACCTGACGTTACCAGATGCGTCGTCGGAGAGCTCGAAAGTAGCGCGGTGCGGTAGCGGAGAAGCTTGGCATAACCCCAGCCGACGAGCCAGATGCCAGCGGCGGCGCTCAGGATACCGACTGTCTGCAGCAGCATGAACCAACCTGATTCGATCTCCAGGGGATTGACCCTGTGGAGGACCAGAGCCAGCAGGACGGCAACCAGATACACAACAGGCGTCCAGGGGAATTTCAGCGGTTTCACGCGATAGGCATTCATCAGTCAATTTCCATTCTCATCCAGGGCCGGCGGAGGCCTCGGCGGTGCATTGGCTTCTGATCTTATCGATTTCCCCACGATAGGCTTCCGGCATTGTGCCAGACTGAAGCGGGGCGAGCAGTTCCTGCCCCTCCAGTCCCTTCAGCGCGCAATCGCAATAGCGCTTGCAGAATGCCTCGTTCGCATCCGGCAGGCATGTCGCAACACAACTCCGGATGAAAGCATCCGGATGGCCGGGCGCCGGATAGGCTAGAGAAACCCCGTAGAGAATCGAGATCAGGACGGGCTGGTGCACGAGATAGAAGACGAGACTGTGACGACCAAGAAAGGCGAGGGCCGATTTGAGGCGCCCAAGTGGCTTTTCCCCAGATTCAAATTGTCGCAGGTAGCTAACTACGAAGGGAAGTCGGGCCACGGCGATGCCCGAAAGCACGGCGGCAAGCCAGGGCAGGAGAGGCACGTAATCAAAGCTCTGTCGTGGCTGGGTCGAAAGTCCGATCCACCAAAACCACGGCTCGTTGAAGGCATCGGAGCGAAGGAATTGCGGCGCGACGAAGACAGCGATGGCCACTACGAACGTCGCAGGCCAGGGGATGCGAAGGAAGATCAAGCCAATGAGGCTTGCCGCGGCAATGGCATGAAGAATGCCGAAATGGATGAGCCCCTGTGGGATAGCAAAATAGCTCGCCACGGTCACGAGAAGGGCTGCTCCGACGATGATGATCCAGCGTTTCCAGAAGCCTTGCCAGCGAATCCGGTCGCCATGTGCCAGAACCAGCGAGAAGCCGACGAGGAAGAGGAAGGTCGAGGCGATCACCCGGGCGTAGATCCGCGGCCAGCCGGTCGAGGGAAAGCCGGGTTCGAGATAGCCGAAGGTCGTGAGGTCCCACATGAAGTGGTAGCTCGCCATCGCCAGCAACGCCAAGCCGCGCGCTATGTCGAGCCAGGCGAGGCGCCGGCGGGCGCGGGGCTTTTCGGATTCCGTCTGTTCCGTCATCGGCGGCTCCACCGCGAATGCGGCATCAGGTCAGGGCTGCTCTTCGATGTCCGTGAGAATCGCCTCGCGCGCCTCCGAAAAGAACTGGCGGCGGACAAGGACGAAGAACACGAAGACGGTCATCGCCATAAAGACATATGCGTTCACAAACCAGCCCAGATAGCCGATCGACAGGAAAATCGCCCGAAGCCCCGCATTGAAATGCTTGGCAGCAATGATGTTGAGCTTGATGACGCGATCGGCAGCCCTGACCGCGTGTTCGGGATCCTTCAGCGCCTCACCATGCATCGGCAGGCCACCGAACAGAATCGAGCAGTAATTGAACAGGCGGTAGGACCAGCCGAACTTGAAGAAGGAATAGGCGAATATCACGGCGAGGCCGCCGACCTTGAGCTCAAACCCCTGGCGACCGCCCTGCAGCATAATCGGCAGGTCCTTGAAGATCGCTTCAACCTGATCCGTTGCGCCGAGCAGCGCAAAGCAACCGCCCAGGGCGAAGATCGAGGTCGAAGCAAAGAAGCCCGTGCCGTTCTGCAATCCCGCCATGATCTGGGTGTCGATCATCTTCAGGTCGCGGGTCATCGAATTGCGAATCCAGCGCGCGCGGTGGATCGCCATCGCGCGTGTGATGCTCACATAGGACGACGTCCGGTCGACACTGGTCAGCCAGTTGAACAGGGCCCAGGTGGCGATGAAGAAGGCGAGGGCAAAGTAATCGGTATGCGTCATGCCATTACCCATCCAGCGATTCGTCACTATATGAAAGGGCGCGGCTCCCAAGCGCAGCATCAATGTCGCGAGCGTACCAGCGCGTGGCGGAAAGTCCACCGCGCGGCGACGCGCGAATTGTCATAACATGTGCCTGCAATTCATTGCGCGGCGACGAGGCGGTCATCCATGTTCCTTTCGGTGTTCGACGTTTTCAAGATTGGTATCGGGCCCTCCAGTTCGCATACGATGGGACCGATGACGGCGGCCAACGCCTTCCTCGCGCTGATCCTGTCGCCTGACTGGCCGCGGCCGTCGGGCGCACGCGTGGCGTCCATCAAGGTCAGCCTGCACGGTTCGCTCGCCTATACCGGCATCGGTCACGGTTCCGACCGCGCCGTGATTCTCGGGCTGACCGGCGAGACTGCGGAAAGTGTCGATCCCGATCGGATGGAGGAAATTGTCACCGCCGTCGAGAAGTCCGGCCGAATCCATCCGCCCGGCCATCCGGAATATGACTTCCAGCCAAAGACCGACCTTGCGCTAGACAAGAAAACGCCTCTGACGGGCCACGCCAACGGCATGCTGTTTTCGGCCTTCGACGCGGCCGGACGGCTGCTGCTTCGCCAGATCTACTATTCGATCGGCGGCGGCTTCGTCGTGACCGACACGGAGCTGGAGAAGATGCGATCGGCGAAGAAGGCGGAGAGCCAGAAGGTTCCTTATCCATTCGCCAGTGCCAAGCAGATGCTCGACATGGCGCACCGCTCGGGTCTTTCGATCGCGCAGATGAAGCGGGCGAACGAAGAATCGACGATGTCGCGCGAGGAGCTGGACGCCAAGCTCGACCGCATCTGGGATGCGATGCGCAGCTGCATCGATCGTGGCCTTGCGGTCGACGGCATCATGCCGGGCGGCCTCAAGGTGCGCAGGCGCGCCCGCCAGATCCATGACAAGTTGCAGGAGGAGTGGCGCTCGAACAGGCCGAACCCGCTGCTCGCCAATGACTGGTTGTCGGTCTATGCCATGGCGGTCAACGAGGAGAATGCCGGCGGCGGCCGCATCGTGACCGCGCCGACCAATGGTGCGGCGGGTGTGATACCGGCGACGATCCGCTACTACGAGCATTTCCATGAGGACTGGGACCAGAACGGTATCCGCGACTATCTGCTGACCGCGGCTGCCGTCGGCGGCATCATCAAGCACAATGCCTCGATTTCGGGCGCCGAAGTCGGCTGTCAGGGCGAAGTCGGCTCGGCTTCGGCGATGGCCGCGGCCGGTCTCGCTGCAGTCATGGGCGGCACGCCGGAGCAGATCGAGAATGCGGCGGAAATCGCACTGGAGCATCATCTCGGCATGACCTGCGACCCGATCGCCGGCCTCGTTCAGGTGCCCTGCATCGAGCGCAACGCGCTCGGCGCGGTCAAAGCGGTCACGGCTGCATCGCTCGCCATGAAGGGCGACGGCCAGCATTTCGTGCCGCTGGACGCCTGCATCGAGACGATGCGCCAGACCGGCAACGACATGAGCGAGAAATACAAGGAAACATCGACCGGCGGTCTCGCCGTCAATGTCGTCGAGTGTTGATATCGGCCAAATCCGGTTGACGGCCCAGCGCCGTTGGCCGAAGAAAGGTCATGGCACTGCATCTCATCAAACTCTGCGTCGGCTGCGAATCGATCGACGACCTGCGTGAATGGGTCACCGAGCGCTCGCTGATTGCGATTGCGTCGGGGCAAGAGCCGCACTCCTCGCATGTCACCCGTATGTCGCCGAAGCGGGCGCGCGAACTGCTCGATGGCGGGTCTCTCTACTGGGTGATCAAGGGACAGCTCTCGGCGCGGCAGCCGCTGCTCGACATTGTCGAGTTCACCGACACGGATGGTATCGGCCGCTGCCGGCTCGTATTGGGACCTGAGGTCATCGAGACCATGCCGCAGCCCAAGAGGCCGTTCCAGGGATGGCGCTATCTCGAAGCGAAGGATGCGCCGCGAGATCTGTTCGAGCGGGGGCAGTCTGAGATGGATATGCCGGCGGAACTCAAGCGGGAACTGGCCGAACTCGGTTTGCTGTAGGCGCGGCCGACCCGGTCGAATTCTGGATCAGCGCAAGCGGAGCCGGATCGGGTGCGCGCCTTTCGGCGTGATCACATGGAGGTGCAGTTGCACTTCCGGCTGGCTTGCGCGCCAGGCGCGGGCGCCGTGGCCAAGCAGCATCGCGACGAGATCGCGGGTCTTGGTCTGAGAGCGGCTCAGGCCCATGCCGGCCAGTTTGAGGGCGGCTTCATGAAGCGGGTGCAGGCCGGTGGTCTTGGCCGGGCTGCCCTGGTTTGCGGTTTCCGAAACGTTGCCGTTCTTGGCCATAGTCGTCCTCGTACAATCTACAAATCGAGGCTACGGAATGCGCTATTCGCGCGTGTAAAAGTATTGGGCGTTTGCCCGGTGGAGGGCCCGCGAACGGGCCCGTCCTCGCGTCCTTACTGCAGGCTGGCCCAGCAGCCCATGCCCTGCTTCTTCAGCACCTTGCAGGCGCGAACCGCGGCATCCTGGTCGGCGAAGCCGCCAAACCGAGCGCGGAAGAGCTGTTCCTCGCCCTTGACATAGGCGACGGTGAAAGGCGTGGCGGAACGCAATACCCTTCCGCCCTTGTCCTGCGCCTTCTGCAGGAGATCCATTGCCATCTCCTTCTCAGGAGCGGCGCCGACCTGAATGACCCAACCGGACATGTCGGTGGAGGTGGAGGCCGTGGTTACGCTGTCAACGACCGGCTCTTCCTTGCGCACGGGTGTCGAGTCGGTGATGTCTTCCTCGGCGACATCTTCCTGCGGAACCGGCACGATTTCAGCACGCTTGGCCTTGGTGATCTTGATCGTCTTGGTGCGGACGACGGGAACCAGCGTTTCGTCAGCGGACGCGACCTGTTCGGTGACTTCTGCAGGCTCTTCGCTCGCCTCATAGCGTGCTTCCGGCATCGGACCATTGTCGGGCAGTTCAAGGGCGCGGCTGAGTTCGGTATCCTGTTCCGGCTCGGCGTAAGCAGTCTCGACGGTCTTCTCGACCGGCTTCATGGCAGCGATAAGGTCGGTTGCCGTCCGTTTGCGCGATGCTTTTGGCAGATAGGCCTCGACGAGCTTGCGCATCTTGGCGTCGCGCGAGCCGCCGGTCCGTCCGCCCATGACGACAGCCACGATCGAACGGCCGTCGGCAGTCGCCGAAGTCACGAGGTTGAAGCCCGAAGCGCGCGTGAATCCGGTCTTGATACCGTCAACGCCGTAAACATTGCCGAGCAGGCGATTATGGTTGCCGATGACCTGGCGGCCATATTTGAACGAACGGGTGGAGAAATAGCCGTAATACTGCGGGAAATCGCGGCGGAGCGCGACGCCGAGGCGAGCCTGGTCACGCGCGGTGGTGACCTGGCGTGCATCGGGCAGGCCATGCGCATTGTAATACACCGTGCGGGTCATGCCGAGCTGGCGAGCCTTGGCGGTCATCATCTTGCCGAAACGTGCTTCCGTGCCGCCGAGGAATTCGCCGAAGGCGGTTGCGCAGTCGTTTGCCGAACGGGTCACGAGAGCCATGATGCCCTGTTCAACGGTAAAGGACGTGCCCTTGCGGACGCCGAGCTTGGAGGGTTGCTCAGCCGCCGCATTTGCCGAAACCGGCACGCGGGTATTGAGCTTGATGCGGCCCGATTCGAGCGCTTCGAACACAAGATACAGGGTCATCATCTTGGTGAGCGACGCCGGATAACGCAGGCCATCCGGATCTTCGGAGTTCAGGACCTTGCCCGCCTTGACGTCGATGACGATGCTCGACTGGCGCGCGGCCGCTGTTGCCTGGGAAGGTGCCGTGGCGCCGATACTGGCGGCGAGGGCAAGGGATCCAATGACCTTGAAGAGGGATCGGGGCATGCCCTTTGCGAGGGCGGACACGAATGTGAAGTTGGACACAATGCTACTCTTTGTTTTCGTTTCGACGCGCCGTTGGGAGGGCCGGCTGACTAGAGAAAAATGTACCGAGTTAGCGTTACCAATCTCTTTATGCTGAACGATCTCTTTCCGCATATCTGTGCGATCTCAGGAAAATTCGTCTTAGGGTTAATTCAGGCGCTGTCCGCCGATGCATCTGAACTCACCATATTTTCAGGCTTCAAACGCCTGCTGCTGATCACTGTGTGATGTGTCTTGCGGCAAAATTGCGTACATTCCGATCAATCTCCTGCCATTGCGGCAGCAGCGCGGAAGAAAAGCGGTAGAGCAATGTCAGGTCGCGACCGACTGCGACGTCCCTCAGGCAGTCCGCCGAGGTTGACGCTTGGTCGCCGACGGGCAGCAGGCAGCGGACGGCATAGATACTCCCATCAGTCAGTTTGCCGGTGAGCAACCGCTCATCGCCGAATCCAGACTTTTTCGACAGGCTGTGAATCGTTAGACCCGCCGGCCCCGCCGTTGGCTCGCCTGCAAAAAGCTTCGAATAGATTGGCTCGACGCGCCCGGACATGTCTCGTGACATCACACTTTGAGAGAATTCAGCGAAGATCAGGCGATCGGATCGATGCGGGTCCGAGAAGATGGACGCGGTGTCTCGGCTATAGCCTTCAAGATTGGGCCAGGAAAGATAGATGCTGACCGACTCGGCGCTGCCGCTTTTCCTCTGCGTTTCGAAACGGATCATATTGGCGGGGAGGGTGAGCGTATCCTGGCCGACAATAATGTGATGGATTTCGCGCGACTCGGTATTGCCGCCGAGCACCAGTTCTTCACCGAGTTGTTTGCCGACGACACTGAGCGCGGAGGCGATTGCGGCGAGCAGGCCGATCACCACGGTGATGCGGAACAGCAACCGGTTGGAAATCAGTGGCTCGGGAGCTTCATCATCTGCGGCGGATGTCATCTCTATCCCCGGATATAGCGCGGCCCAAAAGATGCCCGCGCTGCCCTGTGTCAGACTGACGCAACAGTGGATGGCATGGTCCTTGCTCTTGTCGGTTCAATCAAACCGGTTAGGGTTAAGCGATGGTTAACGCGGGTGATCTTTTCGTATGTGTGGTGGCTGGCTTGGCGATGCCGCTTGCTATGCTGGATGGCTTCAAGGCGTTTGCGGGGTCGGCGCTTCCCAGCCAGGGCGTTGGGTTTCAGTTCGAACGGCGACCGCTGGTCTGGCTTCTGGCGCTCCTGCTCGGTCCGGGTCTGTTCGCCGACCGCATGCTTTCGGCCTGGCGGGAGGGGGAATTGTCGCTAGCCGATTGCGTCAACGCCTTCTTGATCACGCTTGGATGGGCGGCGATCTACGGCTTCGTCGTCCTCAGTCTCGTGAAGACATTGTTACCGGCATAAAAATGCCGGTCCCGGGGGATACGGGACCGGCAAGAGGGGCTCAGCCGGGGACGGGATTGCGGGGATAGGCCGAGCCCGCAGGGAACTTTGACTTAGTCGACGCTACCGACGACCGGCGTACGATCGTCTTCGATCTTCACCCACTGGGCAGCATTCTTCGACGACTGGCGCTTGAGGAATGTGTATTCGGTATCCGACCAAAGCAGGACCTTGTTGCGCATATTGTCCAACACGAAGTCGCCTCGATCGGTGCGGACGACCAGGACGGCATGGCCGTCGCCATTCGGCTGCAAGACGACGGTGATCAACAAATCTGACGGCGAGAATCCTCGCTGGACCAACATCTTCTGCTTGAGAAGCACATAGTCCTCGCAGTCACCGACGGTGGTGGGCATCACCCAGCGCTCTTCGACACCATAGATTTCCTGGTCGGTCAGCGGCTCGATCGTGCTGTTGGCGGTATAGTTCACCTTGAGCAGTGTCTTCCACCTGGTTTCCGTGAGCTGGATCGGACCATCGTCGCTTATCGCTCCGCAGCTCCTGGGATTGGACTTGCAGTATTCATAGTGGCCGATCGGCGGATTGGTCTTGCCTAGGGTCAGCATGTTGGCCGGTGTTGCCGCGAGCGCTGCGGTCTGTGCAGCGGCAAAAAACGTGGCCGTCAGTAGTCCCGTCAGGTAAGTCTTTGTCATTGGTTGTTTCCCCGTTGTGAGGAAACAATGGCACACAGTTTTTTATGTGCGCCAAAAATGGATAGTACAAATAAGTATTGTTTTGAGTACTATAAGAATAAATCTTGAGGTTTATTTGATTATATATTTATTACACTTTTCGATCAATTGGACTTTGTTTTTATTCAAATTTTAGCAGCCGGGAATGCCGGACCGGGTGTGGCTCCGCGGCCTCATTTCCAGTTGATTGAAATCATTATGAAATCCGTGGAGACGATCGCGGGTGGTGAAGGTGAAAGCGTGGCGCCGGCAGTGCCGATCAAGCCTGCGGCGTCGCCCCGACGAGGTCCTGGACCTATGAAAAAGCTCGACGATGCCGCCTGACAGACGTCAGATCGGATGCGCGTCGGTGCAGTTCAAGGCGAAAATGAGGCCTGAAATGGTGCGAACTACGGCAAGTTATGATGAACGGAGTATTGCCGGTACGGTCTGTCAACGGCCTGGAGACAAAAAAGCCGGCGCAAGGCCGGCTCTTCGTTCGATAATGAGGCTGCTTCACATCAGAAGCTGCAGGCCTTCTTTCGACAGGACGTTGGCAAACTCGATTGCAACGCCTTCCTGGAAGTGACGGACGACACGGCCGCGCATATTGCCCAGGCGAACGGGGGTACCGAGCGCGGGACGGACATCGATCTCGACGGCGGCGCCGGACATGGAGAGGTCGATGATCTTGCAGGGATAGGCGCGGCCATCGTCGAGATTGAGTTCGGAGCGAGCGTTGCGCGGCGCGATGCGCTCGTGGCGGCGATCTTCCGGCAGATTGAATTTGTGCTTGTTGGACAGCCAGGTCAGCTGTGCGGAAAGCTTCTCGCGCTTGCGGTCGGTGACGTGCAGCTTGCAGACGAAGCCGTGGTCGACATGGCGGACAACCGTGCATTCCAGCCGGCCGATATGATCGACATAGGCAACCACACGCTCGCCGAGGGGCGGGAAGGCGGTGCACTGGAACGCAACGTCGGCGGGCGACATGTCGACTGCCTTGCAATCGTATTCGATCTGGCTCGTGAGAAGCATCAGCCTGCCACTGAGGTTGACCGTCACGCGTTGCGTGGCGCCATCGTTGACCTGGGTGCGAGATGACGTCGATGCTGCACTGGAAAAGGCCGACATTATAGAAGAATCCAATTCTGCTTGTGCCGAAAAGGATAGACTCTCTGGGTTAACGCGGGGTTTATTTCTGGCGCCAGAGGGCCTCCAACGGGGCCCACAGG
Source organism: Rhizobium sp. SRI_017 (assembly GCF_057586295.1). NCBI lineage: Bacteria > Pseudomonadati > Pseudomonadota > Alphaproteobacteria > Hyphomicrobiales > Rhizobiaceae > Rhizobium > Rhizobium sp. SRI_017. The sequence goes on from NZ_JBYCZP010000003.1 coordinate 472,632, forward strand.
ACTGTCAGATATCGAGATTCTCAACGAATACCGCCCGCTCCTGAATAAAGCGGAAGCGAGCCTCGGGTTTGGTGCCCATAAGGCCATCGACGGCTTCGCGCGTTCCCTCGAAATCCACCTCGTCAATGTCGACGCGGAGCAGCGTCCGGCTGCCAGGATCCATCGTGGTTTCCTTGAGCTGCTGCGTCGACATTTCGCCCAGGCCCTTGAAACGGCCGATCTCGACCTTGCGGCCCTTGAACTCCGATTCCATCAGTTCCGCCCGGTGCGCATCATCGCGGGCATAGAGCGTCTTGGCGCCCTGACTGATGCGATAGAGCGGCGGGACTGCCAGAAACAGGTGGCCCTTGCGCACCATCTCGGGCATCTCCTGATAGAAGAAGGTAATGAGCAGCGAGGCAATATGTGCGCCGTCGACATCGGCGTCGGTCATGATGACCACGCGCTCGTAGCGCAGGTCTTCCTCGCGATATTTGGAGCGCGTGCCGCAACCCAGCGCCTGAATCAGGTCCGAGATCTGCTGGTTGGCGCCGAGTTTCTCGCGGCCGGCCGAGGCGACGTTGAGGATCTTTCCGCGCAGTGGCAAAATCGCCTGATTGGAGCGGTTGCGCGCCTGTTTCGCTGTGCCACCGGCCGAGTCACCTTCGACGATGAAGAGTTCGGCGCCGTCGGCCGAGTTCTGCGAACAGTCAGCGAGCTTGCCCGGTAGACGTAGCTTGCGAACCGCCGACTTGCGGTTGACTTCCTTTTCCTTACGCCGACGCATGCGCTCTTCTGAGCGTTCGATTACCCATTCGAGCAGCTTGCTGGCTTCGTTGGGATTGTCGGCGAGGTAGTGGTCGAAGGGGTCGCGGAGGACGTTTTCGACAATGCGCTGCGCTTCGGCGCTTGCCAGCCTGTCCTTGGTCTGGCCGACAAATTCGGGTTCGCGGATGAAAACAGACATCATGCCCGCTGCGGAGATCATCACATCATCAGTGGTGATGTTGGCGGCGCGCTTATTGCCGGTCAGATCGGCATAGGCCTTGAGACCCTTGGTCAGCGCGATGCGGAAACCGGCCTCATGCGTGCCACCTTCGGGTGTCGGAATCGTGTTGCAGTACGAATGCAGCATCATGTCGCCGCCGTACCAGGTCACGGCCCATTCGACCGAACCATGGCCGCCACGTTCCGTCTTGCCGGCGAAGATCTCGCGGGTGACAGTGAATTCCTTGCCGATCTGCGCCGCGAGGTAATCCTTGAGGCCGCCGGGGAAATGGAAGACGGCTTTTTCAGGCGTCTCTGTGCCTTCGACCAGTGACGGATCGCAGCTCCAACGAATTTCGACGCCGCCGAACAGATAGGCTTTCGACCGCGACATGCGGAAGATGCGGCCCGGGTCAAATTTGGCATGAGCGCCAAAGATCTGCGGATCGGGATGGAAGCGCGTGCGTGTGCCGCGGCGATTGTGGACGTCGCCCAGTTCTTCGAGCGGACCTTGCGGCACGCCGCGCGAGAAGCGCTGGCGGTAGAGGCGCTTGTTGCGGGCAACTTCCACTTCGACAAAATCCGAAAGCGCGTTGACGACAGATACGCCGACGCCGTGCAGGCCTCCCGATGTCTCATACGCCTTGCCGTCGAACTTGCCGCCGGCATGGAGCTTGGTCATGATGACTTCGAGCGTCGACTTTCCGGGCACCTGGGGATGGTTTTCGACCGGAATGCCGCGGCCGTTGTCGGTCACGGTGAGAAAACCCTCGGCATCGAGGCTGACTTCAATGAAGTCGGCATAGCCGGCGACCGCTTCGTCCATCGAGTTGTCGATGACCTCGGCGAAAAGGTGGTGCAGCGCCTTTTCATCAGTGCCGCCGATATACATGCCCGGCCGCATGCGGACCGGCTCGAGGCCTTCCAGCACACGGATCGAGGACGCGCCATAGTCATCGCCAGCCTTGGCGGGCGGTGATGGAACAGGTGCCACAGCCGGGGCGGGCGTCGCCGCCTTGGGCTCCGGCTTGGGTTTCTCGGGCATGTCATCGAAAAGATTCAGTGCTTGGCTCATATGTACATTGGCGTCTTTTTGAGTGCCGCGAATCGCGGAGAGTTACCATTGTTAGCGCTATAATACGCGAACATATAGAGAATGGCGTGTGCGGCGCTGGCGTGGCAAGATGCCAGAGCGCTCAAGCAAGCCCGGAGGTATGATGTCCACAGAACGTTTCGCGTATCGGCTTGTCGCTACGATCCTCATGGCCATCGTAATGACCGCGCCCGGCGCTATGGCCACCGAAATAGGCGGTTTCAAGGACGATCTGTTTGCCTATCCCGGGATTCTGGAAGAGGCCGACAATGGCGCCTTCCTCAAGATCGACTACGACAAGATGCGCGACATCCACAAGCGCGACGACGATCCCGAGCGGCGCGTGAAGGGCAAATATGTCTCCACAGGCGTCCGCTGGTATCAGAATTTCGAGACGATCGAGACCGGTGGCCGGTCTGTTGATGTCTTCGAGGTCGGAAAGCTGAAGAACGCCCGGTTTGCCGTGATTTTTGTGCATGGCCGGGGCGGGGACCGCAAGCTCGGCGCCAATGATTATTCCTTCGGGGGCAATTTCAACCGGCTCAAGAACCTGGCCTACAAGAACAACGGGGTCTATTTCGCACCGTCGGCCCGAGATTTCGGTGACCGGGGGGCGGCGGATGTCGAAGCGCTGATCGGATATGTCAAAGCGTCGGCTCCGCAGGCGAAAATCGTTTTGACCTGTGCCTCCATGGGCAGCTTCATTTGCTGGAAGATCACGGAGAGCGCGCAAATATCGAGCATGCTGTCAGGCATGATGATATTTGGCGGCCCGGCCAATCCCGATTTCCTCAAGAGCCCTGCGCATGCGGCGAAGTTGCCGATGTTCTTCAGCCACGGCTCCGACGACACCGTCTACCCCTGGGCCAATCAGTACGGGCTCTACAGGACGCTGATCGCGAAGGGTTACCCGACGCGGTTCGTGCTCTTCAACACGGGTTCGCACGGCACGCCAATCCGCATGACGGACTGGCGCCTGACGTTGAACTGGATCCTCAACTGACAATCAGCCCGAACGCAGCAGAGTCTTGGTCGAATCCACCGCTGCCGAAATCTGCTGGTAGTGCGCGTAGCGGCGCTCGGAATTCTCAGCCGACCGCAGCAGCTGGGTTGCGGCTTCCTCGACCACGGCATTGGCTTTCGCCATTGCGTTGGGCAGGGCAGCGCGCTTGACCGCGCGATAGGTCCTGCGAGTCCTGAAACGGGGATTGGCGCTGCGCGGAACTTCGAGACGGGGCGCTGAGCGGTCCTCATATGTCGACACGATGCTGGCCAACTGGCGGCTGGCGCGGCGCAGGATCCGCTTGGCGTCGCGATTTTCCGGCCTGTCCGCCATGCGGGCGATGGTCATGTCGATGCCCTGCCGCAAGCAATCGATCCGATAGACCTCGTCGTACTTGCGGCATTCGCGGCGGATCGACTGCAGATCCCGAACGATACGATCGGTGTCGAGTCGCTCGTTCTGTGTCATGCGCTCCGGGTGATTGAGGCCAGACGGACCGTTGCGGTCGGGCCGACCGCCATTATTACCGCCGTCGTTCCCGCCATCGGTGCCGCCGTCCGTATCGGGGTCACCGGGATCGACGGACTGGATTTTCAGGAGCAGGCTCGAAATCGCCGCATCATCGAGCGCGACACGGGGGGCCGGAATGCCGGCATAGACCGGTGTGACGCCTGAGAAGGCCAAGCTTGCGGCCAGTATGACCCTCGGTATGATCGTCGCGTCCATTTGCCCCAGCATTCCTATCTCCTCATTGCACCGTTTCACCAAAGGCGACACGCATGCTGCGCTGCGTACCCTTGCCTATGGCACCGTCGATCTTGCCCGCATAAAGTTTGTTCTTGGCAAGTTCCGCCTGCAGCGCCTTGCGTGTCGCCGGCTTGAATTGATTGGGGTTGGTCTCGAGCTGATCGAGCACATCCTTCACACCCGTGCGGAGCGCAGCATAGAGATAGCGGCCGGCATCGTCGGGTGTCTTGCCCTCGACCGCACCGTCATCGATCAGCGCAGCGACATTGTACATGGCCTGTGGATGGCGCAGGTCGGCGGCCTTGAGGAAGAGCTCGACGGCCTTCTTCTTGTCCTGCTTTTGGCCGACGGCACCCTGATAGTAGAGGAAGCCGAGGTCGTTGATTGCGTCGGCAAAGCCGAGCTCGGCAGCCTTCTGATAGAGCGATACCGCCTTGGTCACGTCCTGGTTGGTGCCGATGCCCTTCTCATAGAGCTTGGCCAGTTCGAACATCGCTTCCGGATCGCCCTTGTCGGCTGCCTCGGTGAACATCGCGAAAGCGCGTTCCGGCTTGAAGCGCGCCTTGTCATTGGCCGAAAGCGACATATAGCCCAGGCCGAGCATGGCGCGCACATTGCCGTCGCTCGCAAGCGAGGCGAGCTGCAGTTCCTGGTCAGGTGCGAGCGAACCCCAGGCCGTCTTGCGGTCGGTCAGGGAGGCGACATTCTGGTCGGTGCCCGCAAGGAAGAAGGGTACGCCCGATAACGAGCCGTAGAAATGCGGTTCTTGCTTGTTCTTCGTATCGCGGAGCACGGCGTCGCGGACCTGGCGGAACATCATGCCGATCTCGACATTGCGGGCCGGCAGCTGCTCGATGAGCGCCTTGGCAAAGGGGCTATGGATGCCGCCTTCACCATCGAGCGCGGCTTCGCCGTCTTTTGCGGCGTAGACGACGAGTGTGCCCTTGTCGACGGAGGGTTCGGCAAGGCCCTGCTTGAGAAGCGAGCGGGTTTCAACCGAGTCGAAATCTTCCGTACCAGCCTTGGCGACTTCCTGAACCGGCCAATCGGCGAAGGGATTGTTGCGGCAGGAATCGAGGATCACGATCCGGAGTTTGCGTGAATTCTCCACCGCAGTGAGAAGCTGCTTGAGGGTGATAGCCTGGGCGCCCACATCGGACGGCTTGATGATCTTCACGTCGACGGGAATGAGGAAGTTCTGGCCGTTCAACTCGACGCCGTGACCCGCATAATAGATGAGGGCGATGTCCGATGTCTCCGACTTGAAGGAGAAGGTCGAGACGGTCTTTATAAGGTCCTTGAGCGGCAGGTCGATCGCGCGATCGACCTCGAAGCCCAGACCTTCGAGCTTTTCGGCAATCGCTGTTGCGTCATTGACGGTATTGGCAAGTGTCGGGATCGTCTTGTACTGCGACATGCCGATGACCAGAGCGACACGGTTCGCCGCTTCGGCGCCACAGGCAGTCAGCGCCAGCATCACGATCGCAAGGAGCGTGATCATTCTGTGGTCGTTGCGTTTCGTAACGGACATTCCTGATGCCTCTTACCCGCCTGACAGAATAGCCCAGTCTGCGGATTTCTTGAAGTCGCCGAGTTTGTGACGCGCCGACCGCGCTCTTTATTCTGGCCTGCAATTGTTGCGCCACCGCGTCACGGCCAATTTCGCTTGCGGATTTTCGGCTCCATCTGTTAGGTCGCTGTCGAAACATTTCCGGACTTGGGGGAGAGACATGACGACACCTGGGATCAAGCCGCTGGTTGCCGGCAATTGGAAGATGAATGGCGTCAGGGATTCGCTCACCGAGCTCAAGGCGATTGCCGCAGGCGTAGAGCCATTGGCCGGCAAGATCGATACACTGATCTGCCCGCCGGCGACGCTGCTTTACGTCTCGACCGCGCTCGTCACCGACAGTCAGCTCCGCATCGGCGCCCAAGACTGCCACACCGCGCAATCAGGAGCCTATACCGGCGACATCTCCGCCGCCATGATCGCCGACAGTTTTGGCACTTTCGCCATTGTCGGCCATTCCGAGCGCCGCACGCTGCACAAGGAAGACGACGCACTGGTGCGCGCCAAGGCCGAGGCCGCCATTGCTGCCGATCTCACCGCAATCGTCTGCATCGGCGAGACTGAGGCCGAGCGGAAGTCTGGGGCAACACTCGACGTCCTGAAGCGCCAGCTCGCCGGCTCGGTGCCGGACGGCGCGACAGCGAAGACCGTCGTGGTCGCCTATGAACCGGTCTGGGCTATCGGCACTGGGCTCACCCCCACGTCGGCCGATGTCGAGGAGGCGCACGCCTTCCTGCGCGCCGAGCTCCAGGGCCGGTTCGGCGGGGAAGGCGGCAAGATGCGTATCCTCTATGGTGGCTCGGTGAAGCCTTCCAACGCCAAGGAATTGATGTCTATCGCAAATGTCGATGGCGCACTGATCGGCGGCGCCAGCTTGAAATCGGCAGACTTCCTCGCCATTTGTCAGGTCTATGGCGAACTCATCGCCTGACGGACTTTTCTGACCGTGCATAAGACGCACGGAAAAGGTCTTTCAAATCCATCTGGGCTCGTGTAATAGCGCGCCAACTCTTGAAATTTGTCCGCCGCCCGGCGGGCGGGATTGGATAAATGCAGACCGTTCTCATCGTAATTCATCTGATGATCGTTCTGGCGCTCGTCGGCGTCGTACTGATCCAGCGTTCGGAAGGCGGCGGCCTCGGCATCGGCGGCGGCTCCGGCTTCATGAGCGCCCGCGGTACCGCCAATGCGCTGACTCGCACGACGGCGATCCTGGCGGGACTTTTCTTTCTCACCTCGCTCGGCCTTGCGGTATGGGCGCGCTATGAATCGAAGCCGACCGATATCCTCGATCGGCTGCCGACGGCGATCACCACCGATGACATGAACAACGCGCTCGGACCGAAGAAGACCGAGGAGAAGAAACCGGCTGATCCAAACGCGATCCCGCTCGGTGACGATTCCAGTGCGACGACCCCGGCTGTCGACACCAAGCCCGCGACCACGACGGCGACCGAAGACAAGCCTGCCGACCCGATCACGGCCACCGACAGCAAGCCTGCGGACGCAGAGACCAAGACGACGACCGAGGAAAAGCCGGCCCAGCCGCAATAACCTCGTCCACATCACAATCATGAGCCGGCAGGACAAACCCTGCCGGTTTTTTGTTGGACCATCCGGCATCGGCTTTGGAAAAGCGGTGTGGGACGAAATTTCTTGTGGCGGAATCATCCGCGAAGCAGTAGGGGGTAAAGCCCATGGCGCGATATGTTTTCATTACCGGCGGTGTGGTTTCTTCTCTCGGGAAAGGCATCGCATCCGCAGCTCTGGGTGCACTTCTTCAGGCCCGAGGCTATCGGGTTCGGCTCCGCAAGCTCGATCCCTATCTCAATGTCGATCCCGGCACGATGAGCCCGACGCAGCACGGCGAGGTCTTCGTGACCGACGACGGCGCTGAAACGGATCTCGATCTCGGTCACTACGAGCGCTTTACCGGCCGCTCGGCGACCAAGACCGACAACATCACCACCGGCCGCATCTACAAGAACATCATCGACAAGGAACGGCGCGGCGACTATCTCGGCGCAACCGTCCAGGTCATTCCGCACGTCACCAATGAAATCAAGAATTTCGTGACCGAAGGCAATGACAGCTACGATTTCGTGCTCTGCGAGATCGGCGGCACCGTCGGTGATATCGAGGCGATGCCCTTCATCGAGGCGATCCGCCAGCTCGGCAATGAGTTGCCACGCAATTCGGCCGTCTACATTCATCTCACATTGATGCCCTATATCCCGACCGCTGGCGAGCTTAAGACCAAGCCGACCCAGCATTCGGTCAAGGAACTGCAGGCGATGGGTATCCACCCCAACATCCTGCTGGTGCGGGCCGACCGCGAGATTCCGGAAGCGGAACGCCGCAAGCTGTCGCTTTTCTGTAATGTGCGGCCCTCGGCCGTCATCCAGGCGCTCGACGCCGCCAACATCTATGACGTGCCAATCGCATACCATAAGGAAGGCCTGGACGACGAAGTGCTGGCCGCCTTCGGCATCGAGCCGGCGCCGCAGCCGCGCATGGAGAAGTGGGAGGAGGTCTCGCGCCGCATCCACAATCCGGAGGGCGAGGTCACGATCGCCATCGTCGGCAAATATACCGGCCTCAAGGATGCCTATAAGTCGCTGATCGAGGCGCTCTACCACGGCGGCATCGCTAATCAGGTGAAGGTCAAACTCGACTGGATCGAGTCGGAAATCTTCGAAAAGGAAGATCCATCTCCCTATCTCGAAAAGGTCCACGGCATTCTCGTGCCGGGCGGTTTCGGGGAACGCGGTTCGGAAGGCAAGATCCAGGCGGCCAAGTTCGCCCGCGAGCGCAAGGTGCCCTATTTCGGTATCTGCTTCGGCATGCAGATGGCGGTCGTCGAGGCGGCGCGCAATCTCGCCGGCGTGGAGAAGGCATCCTCCACCGAGTTCGGCAAGACCGCAGAGCCTGTGGTTGGCCTGATGACCGAATGGGTCAGCGGCAACGAGCTCCAGAAGCGCACGGCGAGTGGCGATCTCGGTGGCACCATGCGGCTCGGCGCCTACAGGGCGGTTCTCAACAGGGAAACCAAGATCGCCGAGATCTACGGCTCGACCGACATTTCCGAGCGCCATCGCCACCGCTACGAAGTGAATGTCGACTACAAGGACCGGCTGGAAGAATGTGGCCTGGTCTTTTCGGGGATGTCGCCGGATGGCGTTCTGCCCGAGACGGTCGAATATGCCGACCATCCCTGGTTCATCGGCGTTCAGTATCATCCGGAGCTGAAGAGCCGGCCCTTCGATCCGCATCCGCTTTTCGCGAGTTTCATCGAGGCGGCGCTCGTGCAGAGCCGGTTCGTTTGAACGGTTCCGAGATCAGGCAGCGTAGTCCGCGTCAGCGACGCGGGCTCCGTTATCGGGCTCAAATACCCCCGTGCTGATATCGAGAACGCCGTCGGCAAAGACCGCGAACTCAACATCGACGAGATGGTCTGTCCCTTCTTCCGCGCCCGAAATCGTGCCGTCGGCCTGGTTGAAGACATAAGTGTCGTAGTCATAGCTGTAGACTGCCTGGTCGTTGGCACCGTCGCCCCCGTTGAGATCGTCATCGCCGCCGTAGCCGATGAGCGTGTCGTCGCCGTCTCGCCCTTCGAGGACATTGTCCTCGCCGTCGCCGCTTAGCTCGTCGGTGTAATCCGAACCGATGAGGCCCTCGATGGAGAGGAATGTGTCTCCGGCCGCAGACGCCGTGTTGCGGGAGGAATCCGCGAGATCGGCGATCACGGCGGCCGAAGCAATCTTGTAGCTCGCGTAATCGAGACCTTCGCCGCCATCGAGCACATCGGCGCCATCACCGCCATTCAAGCGGTCCGAGCCCGCTCCCCCGACCAATTCGTCGTCGCCGGCGAGGCCATAGATAAAGTCGTCACCACGCCCGGTTTCCAGCACATTGGCATCTGCGCTGCCGATGACAAGATCGTCGTAGGCTTTGGTGAACTTGCCGTTGTGCGTGGTGTCGTAGTCGTTTGGCAGGTCGGCCCATTTCTTGACCCAGGCGCTGTCGATCCGCGCACCGTCGGTATAGTCCACGCCGCGCTCGATGACGTCGCCGCTCGCGTCATAGGCCATGTAGGCGAGCTGCTCCGTATAGCCCGCTTGCCTGTATATCCTGTTGGCGAAGATCTGGTTTTCGCCCGCTGGCTCTTCTGACGTCCAATTGTCGAGCCGCGCGGTGAGCGCGTGGCCGAGCTCGTGGATGATCGCCGTGAACGGATAGTCCTGGACGGCGTTGCCGTGCTTGTCGATATAGCTTGCATTGTCGAGCTCGCGCATGTCGAGCCAGACCTTGCCGTTCCAGGCGCTGAAATCGCCCTCATTGTAGATGAAATTGATGTCGCGCCCTTTGTCGTCCACCCAGCGATCGAACATGTTTCGCGCGATCGACGATTCGCGATAGGCCTCCCTGATCACGCCGAGAATTGCGTTCTTGTCACTCTTGGAGAACGCTTCGTCGATGTTGGTGGCTTTTGCTATGTCTTTGTAGGACATGGAAATTCCTCTGATTGTCAGCTTTGGCGAAGCAAGGCATACCTATCAGAGCGTATAAAAAAGGAAGGTCAAGACCTTGACCTTCCCAATTGCTGCACACGGATGGTGGCGTCAGGCCTCGGCGAAGGCGCGCTTCTTGAGAGCGCGATCCTTGTTACGGATTGCGTAGCCGGCCTGCAGCGGCCAATCGGCATATGCGCTCTCGCTATTCTCGAGAATGTGGCGGGCATGAAGCGGCCAATTGGGGTCGTCTAGCGCCGCCCGGGCCAGGGCCACGAGATCGGCATCGCCGTTCTCGACAATCGCCTCGGCCTCGAGTGGCGTCGTGATCAGGCCGACGGCCACGGTCGGGATATCAGCATCCTTCCGCACCTTGGTGGAAAGCGGGAGTTGATAGAGCGCCTTGGGATTGAAAGCTGCGCCGTCGAATCCACCGGACGAGACATGGACGGCGTCGACGCCGAGCGCCTTGAGCTTTCTCGCGAGAACGATGCTGTCTTCAACAGTCCAGCCATCCGGATGATTGTCCGAGCCGGATATGCGGACGAACAGCGGCTTTCCCGCCGGCCAGGCGGCACGGGTCTCCTCCGTCACCTCCAGCAGCAGGCGCATGCGATTGTCCCGGCTGCCGCCATAGTCGTCCTGGCGCTTGTTGGCGATCGGAGAGAGGAATTCGTTGAGCAGATAGCCATGGGCCGAATGGATTTCGATGATATCGAAGCCAGCCTTTTCAGAGCGATAGACTGCTTCGATGAAAGATTGCTTGAAGCGACGGATGTCATCGAGCGTCATCTCGCGCGGGATTTTGTAGCCCGGCTGTTTTTCCGAATGGATGATCGCGCTTGGGGCGATGGGCTGCCAATCCTCGTAACCAACTGCGACTTTCTCCGCATCGGTCGGGTTCGGACGGAAGGGAACGGGTGACGAGGCCTTGCGGCCGGCATGTGCGAGCTGCATCGCGGCCGCCGCGCCCTGCGAATGCACGAAATCGACGATTCGGCGGAAAGGCTCGATCTGCTCATCGCTCCACAGGCCGGTGTCGGCATAGGAGATGCGTCCCTCCGGCGACACCGCCGTCGCCTCGACAGTCACAAGGCCGAAGCCGCCGATGGCAAAGCGGGCGAGGTGGGCGAAGTGCCAGTCATTGGCGACGCCATGGCGCGCCGAATACTGGCACATCGGCGCGACGACGAGCCGATTCTTGAGGGTGAGATCACGGAGGGTGAGTGGGGTGAATAGCTGGCTCATGGAGCGGACCTGTCTGATTGTGTGTGCAAACACCGCATGGCGGCAGCGAAGTCCGGGGAAGACCTACCCGTACAACTTAGGTAATCAATTTCATGATTGCGAGGACTTGGTCCTAAATCAGTCTCAAGCCCTTGAAACTGGCATGCCCGTCCTTGCCGATGATGATGTGATCATGCACGGCGATCCCCAGCGGTTTGGCCGTGCTGATGATCGTATGCGTCATGTCGATATCGGCACGCGATGGCGTGGGGTCACCCGACGGATGATTGTGCACGAGGACGATCGCGGTGGCTGAGAGCTCCAGCGCGCGTTTCACCACCTCGCGCGGATAGACCGGCGTGTGGTCGACCGTTCCACGCTGCTGCACCTCGTCAGCGATCAACTGGTTGCGCTTGTCGAGGAACAGAATGCGGAACTGTTCCTTCGTCTCGAAGGCCATGGCAGCGTGGCAGTATTCGATCACCGACGCCCATGACCCGAGCACCGTGCGGCCCGTCAGCCCACTCTTCAGCGATCGGTGTCCGACGGCGGCTATGAGCTTGAGATCTGTGGCGACCGTTTCGCCGACACCTTTGACTTCCTGGAGAAGGCCGGTCGGAGCGCCGAGCACGGCAGCGAGCGACCCGAAACGTTCTATCAGTGCCTTCGCGATCGGCTTGGTGTCACGCCGCGGGATGAGCCGGAAGAGAAGGAGTTCGAGCAGTTCGTAGTCGGCAAGCGCGGTATCGCCCAACTCGCGGAACTTGCTACGAAGCCGCTCGCGATGGCCGTGATAATGCGCGTGGGGAGAATCCGGCTCCGACCCCTTTCGTCTGGCGGCAACAGTCTTGCGCGGCATGGTCTCGGAAAAGAAGCCGCGCTCATCGGCCAATTCGTCCTCCGCTCCGGCCTGATCCATATTGTCTTGAGGATCCTGGGGCGAAGCGGTCATCGGTGCCTCAGAGCTTGATGCCGGGCGTGTCGAGCCCGCCAGGCGACAGTGTGAAGATTTCGCAGCCATTGGCGGTTACGCCCACCGTATGCTCATACTGCGCCGACAGCGAACGGTCGCGGGTCACCGCCGTCCAGCCGTCGGAGAGCACCTTCACATGAGGCCGACCGAGATTGATCATCGGCTCGATGGTGAAGATCATGCCTTCCTTGAGCTCCGGCCCTTCATTGGCCTGGCCGTAATGCAGGATGTTCGGTGCATCATGGAACAGCCGCCCGACGCCATGACCGCAGAAGTCGCGCACCACGGAGCAGCGTTCGGCCTCGGCAAAGGTCTGGATGGCATGACCGATGGCACCGGTGCGGGCACCGGGGCGAACGGCTTTGACGCCGCGCATCAGGCATTCGTAGGTAACTTCGAGCAGGCGCTCGGCTGCGCGCTTGATCTCTCCGACCGGATACATGCGGCTCGAATCGCCGTGCCAGCCATCGAGGATGTAGGTCACGTCGATATTGACGATCTCGCCCTCCCGCAGCGGCTTGTCATCGGGGATGCCGTGGCAGACGACGTGGTTGATCGAGGTGCAGGAGCTCTTGCGGTAGCCGCGATAGTTCAGCGTCGCGGGCAGGCCATTGTGCTTCTCGCCGAATTCGAAGACGAAGCGGTCGATCTCGTTCGTTGTCACGCCCGGCTTCACCAGATCGGCAAGTTCGTCCAGGCAGCGGGCTGTGAGCTGGCAGGCCTTGCGCATGCCCTCGAACGCGTCGGCGCCATAGAGACGAATGGCGCCGGTATTCTTCATCGGCGCGGAGAGGGCTTCGATATAGGTAACCATCAGTGGAAACAGGCTTTCGTCATAGTAGAAGTTGCATCTATCCCGACTCTATGCCGGGGAAAATCGGCCCGATCAAGGTCTAGCTCACACCCGCACCTTCACATAGCTGCCCGGTGCTTCCTCGATCGGGTTCAGCTTGTTGCCACCCGGTATGCGCGCCGGCACCTTGCGGTCGCTCTGAGCCTCGATCCAGCCATGCCAGTTCGGCCACCAGGAGCCGTCGGTCATCTCAGCGTTCGCGACCCAATCCTCGAATTCGCCCTTCACCGGACCATTGTGCCAGTACTGATATTTCTTCTTGTCAGGCGGATTGACGACTCCGGCGATGTGGCCGGAGCCGGACATGATGTAGGTCACGGGCCCGCCGAACAGCTTCGAGCCGACAAAGACGGACTTGGCCGGCGCGATGTGGTCTTCGCGGGTGGCGAGATTGTAGATCGGGATCTTCACGGCCTTGAGATCAAGTGTCTTGCCGGCCAGCACCATCTTGCCTTGCGAGAGATTGTTCTCGAGATAGCAGTTGCGCAGATAATAGGAGTGGTTGGCAGCTGCCATGCGGGTGGAGTCGGCGTTCCAGTAGAGCAGGTCGAAAGCCGTCGGATCCTGGCCCTTGAGATATGCATTGACGAAATACGGCCAGATCAGTTCCTGCGAACGCAGCATGTTGAACGCCATCGCCATCTTCGACCCATCGAGATAGCCGTCCTCGTTCATACTCTTTTCGATCATGCGGATCTGGCTCTCGTCGGCAAACACCTTGAGGTCGCCGGCAAAAGTGAAGTCCACCTGTGTGGTGAACAGCGTGCAGGACCGGATGCGCTTGTCGCCTTCCTGGGCGTGAAGCGCCAGCGTCGCGGCAAGCAGGGTGCCGCCGACGCAGTAGCCGATGGCATTCACTTCCTTCTCGCTGGTCGCCTTGGTGATCGTGTCGAGCGCGAAGCCGACGCCTTCATGGGCGTAGTCCTCCCAATCCTTGTGGGCATGGCGCTCATCGGGATTGACCCAGGAGATCACGAACACGGTGTGGCCCTGGTCGACGCACCACTTGATGAAGCTCTTCTGCGGATTGAGGTCGAGAACATAGAACTTGTTGATCCAAGGCGGCACAATGAGAAGAGGGCGCTTCAGCACGCTTTCCGTCGTCGCATCATATTGCAGGATCTGGCAGATATCGTTCTCGGCAACCACCTTGCCGGGCGTAATCGCGAGGTTCTCGCCGACCTTGAATTTGCTCATGTCGGTCTGGCGGATGCGAAGGTCGCCGCGACCGGCCTTGATGTCCTCGGCGAGCTTCTTCATGCCCTCGACGAGATTGGCGCCGTTCTTGGCCACTGTCTCCTTGTAGAGCTCCGGATTGGTGAGCACGAAATTGGAGGGCGACAGTGCGGATGTCACCTGCCGGACATAGAACTGCGCCTTGTGCCTTGTGTGCGGATCGAGGCCGCCCGCCTCGGTGGCGAGTTTCTCCGCCCAGTCCGACGTGACGAGATAGATCTGGCGCAGGAAGTCGAAGAAGGGCGTCTCAGTCCAGTCGGTGCCGCTAAAGCGTTTGTCGCTTCGAATCTCCGGCGCCGCGACTGGCTTGCCTGCGGCCTTGTTCAGCGAATTCATCCAGACGCCGAAATAGGACGTCATCAGATGCGTCTGTGCTTCCAGCGTGCGCGACGGGTCGGCCACCCAATATTCCACCACTTTGGAGATGGTTGCGACCAGATCGGTCAACGGCTCGATCTCGGCATTCTTCTTCTCGCCGGTTTCGCGCGGCTGCAGCCACTCCGTCGCCGCCTTGCCGAGATTTTCCAGCGACCGGGCGATGTTGAGCGAGAGGGCCTCGGGGTTCTTGACGACGAAGGGCTCGAGCTTGGCGGGATCGAAAGCGGGGATCGACTGCCCTGTCCCGGCCTGGCTTGTGTCACTGTCGGCCATATCTTGTCTCACTCCCGGGCATGCATTTCTTAATTTGAATCATTGCATGAAACGCATTGCAAATTCCACCATTTGGGTGTCAGAAAAAGGTCCGACGGCGGAAGCCTGTTCATATTTTCAGTGATGGGAGCATCATGCCTTCTGCCGGTCATCACCTTCGCCTGTTTGCCGCAGTGCTGCCGTTGGTTGCGGCCTTGCTGGGCGGCTGCAGTTCCACGAGCACATCGAGCGAAGTCTTGACCACCGAGCGCGTGCGGCCGGCGCCGGCCGAGAAGTACCCCGATTTCTCCCAGCCGCTCGATTCGGCTATGGCGCAGATGACGGATGAAGAGGCCGCGCGACAGGAAACGCAGCTTTCGTCGCTCGCCCGACAACGACAGGCCGGCACCATTTCATCCGCGGAATATCGTCGTCGTGTGGAAGCCCTTCGGCTTCTTGGCCAGCAGACGGAGTAACAATGCCCGATCTCGGAACGTTCGCTGCCTTTTCGCTTATCGCGCTGGGCATGGTCCTGACACCCGGGCCAAATATGGTTTATCTCGTGTCGCGCTCGATCAGCCAGGGCCGCGGTGCTGCTTTCCTGTCGCTGGTTGGTGTAGGGACTGGGTTCCTGTTCTACATGGTGTGCGCGGCGCTCGGCATTACCTCGCTGCTGATGGCCGTGCCCTACGCCTATGACGCGCTTCGCTTTGCCGGTGCACTCTATCTTCTCTATCTCGCTTGGCAAACGCTGAAGCCGGGCGGCCGCTCGCCTTTCCATGTCCGCAATCTTCCCCCGGATGGACCGCGGAAGCTTCTGCTGATGGGACTGCTGACCAATCTGCTCAACCCGAAAGTGGCGGTGATGTATCTGTCGCTGCTGCCGCAGTTCATCCATCCGGAACAGGGCAGCGTGCTGACGCAGGCCGTGGCGCTCGGCTTCATGCAGATCGCGATCAGCCTCAGCGTGAACTCGATCCTGATCGTCGTCGCAGGTTCGCTTGCCGCGGTGCTCGCGTCGCGCCCGACCTGGCTCACGATCCAGCGTTGGGTGATGGGCACGGTGCTTGCTGCTTTCGCGGTCAGGATGGCCACTGAAGCGCAGCGCTAGGCGACCCTATCTCTGTCATCATGGCGGCATGCTTTTTATGCAACCCGTGGCCGGGTTTCAGCATTAACTGCATGAAGCAAATCCTTTTCGCTCGATAAGGTGTCGATGAAGAAATCGCAGGATGACATCGGCGCGTTCAGCGAGCGCCATTTCTGGACGATTGTCGCTCTCATCCTTGTCGTCGCTCTCCTGTTCCGCCTGCCGGGATTGGCGACGCGCTCGCTCTGGATTGACGAACTCTTCACCGAATGGTTTGCTTCACGCTCCTTTGCCGATCTTTGGAGCGACGTGCCGCAGTTCGAGACGCATCCTCCCTTCTACTATTCGGTCCTCAGGCTTTGGACCTTTCTGTTCGGCAATTCGGAATTTGGTCTGCGCAGCCTGTCCGTCATCTTCAGCCTTGCGACGGTGCTCGCCGTCGCGCTCGCCGGTCGTCTGCTCAACGCGGGTTGGCAGGGTAGGGCGGCCGGACTTCTCGGCGCCGCCCTCCTGGCCGTGAACTATGCCAGCATCCGAGAGGCACAAAACGCAAGACCTTATGCGCTGCAGGGGTTTGTCTGCACGCTTGCCATCCTCGCCGCACTCATGCTCGTGACGCGCCTTAAGCAGACAACGGATAATGTGGGCCGCAACGAAGGTTGGCTGATACCCGCAATCATCCTCGGTCTAACCGCGGGCGTCGGTCTCTGGATCCACAATACCGGCTTCTTCATCGCGTTCGGCATCTGGCTCGGCCTGGCACTGACACTCATTTTCACGCCGCAGGGGACTCGTCTCCGCAACTTCCTGATATTCCTCGGCGCTGGCCTGCTGGCGCTTCTGGTCTGGGCGCCTTACCTGCCGATCTTCCTCGATCAGTCGCGCAAGTTCATGGGCCTGGCCTTCTGGCTGACGCCGAAACTGCGCGATCTCTACAGCACCTGGCTGCTTGTCGTGGGCGACACCTGGCTACTGGCGGTGTTGCCTCTTGGGCTGTGGCTCTACGGGCTGTTCCGTTTCTTCCGCTGCGCGCCACTTTTGGCGCTTGTCGCCGCGATCGTGCTTCTCGTGCCACTCTATTCCGTGCTTGCCGTGAGCTTTGCCATCAAGCCGATCTACATCCAACGGCTCTTCGCCTGGATGGTACCCACAGCGCTCGCGATCATCGCGCTCGGCGTGGTCTCGGCAACACCATGGAAATTGGTACGCCTGCTGCTCGGCCTCGCAGTCATCGGTCTCGCCACGATCAGGACCATGGACGACTATGACCGGCCGATCGATGACTGGAAGGCGATAGTCGCCGAAATCGCTCGCAACGCTGAGCCCGGCGACGTCGTCATCGCTGTGCCGGCCGAGGGCAGCATCGCGGTAGACTATTACGCCAGCCGCTATTCCAGCTTCCCGCCGATCGTCTGCGTGCCGGGTTGCTATCCCCAGCGCGATCTGCCGCGGACCTATATGAGCAACTTCGGTGCACCGGTCATCATTCCCGCCGACGCAGCGATCGTCGACCGTGCACTGGCCACGCACGGTCGAGTCTGGTTGGTCCAGGTTTCGATATCGCTCTACGATCCCAAGGCCATTGTGAGGTCGCGAATTGCTGCAGCGCGAAAATTTGTGCGATACACAGGAAATTCACTGGCTAAGGTGGAACTCTTCGAGTGAACTGGCGTTCTCGGGGTTCCGGTTGGAGGTGAACCATGCAGATCGACAGTCAGAGTGAATTTCTCGATCTTCGCGGTGCAGCAACAGCGGATGAGCTTGCTGCCGAGACGCTGCCAAAATCCACTCTGGATATCTCTCCCCGGGCTGCGGTAAAGCGCGCCGATCTGGTACGCCCCGCGCCGGAACTGACCGTAGTCGTCCCGACCTATTCCGAGCGCGACAATATCGGCGAAGTCGTCCGCCGGCTGACAGAGACGCTGGATGGCGTCGAATGGGAAGTCGTTTTCGTCGACGACAACAGCCCCGATGGCACCTCTGTGGTGGCGAAATCGATCGGATCGCGCGACGGCCGCGTGCGCTGTATCCGCCGTGTCGGCCGGCGTGGCCTCTCGGGCGCCTGCATCGAGGGCATTCTTTCTTCATCTGCACCATTCGTCGCCGTGATGGACGCCGATCTCCAGCATGACGAAACCATCCTGCCACAGATGCTCGACGCAATCCGTTCAGGTTCGGACCTCGCGGTCGCCACCCGCTACACTGCGGGTGGATCAGCAACCGAGGGGCTTTCCCCAATCCGCAAGTGGGGGAGCGAGCTAGCCACACGCATGGCCGGTTCCTTCATCGGCACACAAGTGTCCGACCCGATGTCCGGCTTCTTCATGATCCGCCGTGAGATCGTCGAGAAGCACGCCGTGTCGCTGGCCGGCGAGGGCTACAAGGTCCTGATGGATATCCTGTGGACCGCAGGCAAGTCGCTCAAGGTCTCCGAAGTTTCCTATCGCTTCCGCGAGCGCCATGCCGGGGAGAGCAAGCTCGATACGCTGGTCACCTTCGACTACCTTGGACTGCTGTTCTCGAAGATGTTCGGTGGTGTGCTGCCAGTGCGTTTCCTGATGTTCGGCGCGGTCGGTGTGTCCGGCATCGTGGTCCATCTGCTCACGCTGCAATATGCCATTTCGATCCTGCATCTGCCGTTCGCCGGGGCGCAGTTCGCCGCCGTCATGGTCGCCATGACGTGGAATTTTGTGATCAACAACAGGCTGACTTATCGCGACGCACGCCTGACCGGTTGGCGCAGGGTGACCGGTCTTTTGATGTTCTATGCCGCCTGTTCGATCGGCTCGGTCGGCAATGTTGGCGTTGCAAGCTGGATCTACTCCTTCCACGCTACCGCCTGGGTGGCCGGCCTTGCCGGCGCGCTCATGGGTGCGGTGTTCAATTATGCCATCAGCTCGGCCCTGATCTGGAAGCGGAGGTAGCAGCAGCATTCCGCGTGTCCCCGAGGGCACGCCGGCCAATCCTCGTCGACTCCCGCCAGCCGACTGCACCCGATAGGTAGTTTTTGCCCTTGCCTTTCCGGCTATTTGGTCGCAAAGCGTGATTTGCGGCATGATGGTGCCGCTTCTGGTTCTCACGAGGCTCGAGATGGAAGAATTTCACAAGGTCCGGCGGCTACCGCCCTATGTTTTCGAACAGGTCAATCGTTTGAAGGCACAGGCACGAGCCGCGGGCGCCGACATCATCGACCTCGGCATGGGAAATCCCGATCTGCCGACCAACAAATTCATCGTCGACAAGCTGGTCGAGTCGGTGCAACGCCCCGATACGCATGGCTATTCGTCTTCCAAGGGCATTCCCGGCCTGCGCCGCGCCCAGGCCGCTTATTATGCCCGCCGCTTCGATGTGAAGCTCAATCCCGATACCCAGGTCGTTGCGACGCTCGGCTCGAAGGAAGGCTTCGCCAACATGGCCCAGGCGATCACCGCGCCCGGCGATGTCGTGCTGTGCCCGAATCCGTCCTATCCGATCCATGCTTTCGGCTTCCTGATGGTCGGTGGCGTCATCCGCTCGATCCCGGTCGAGCCGGATGCGGAATTCTTCCGTGCGCTTGAACGCGCCGTGGCCCATTCGATCCCTAAGCCGATCGCGATGGTCCTCTGCTATCCGTCGAACCCGACAGCCACGGTCGTTGAGCTCGATTTCTACAAGGATGTCGTGGCCTTCGCCAAGAAGCACGGCATTTATGTTCTTTCGGATCTCGCCTATTCCGAGATCTATTTCGATGGCAACCCACCGCCCTCGCTCCTGCAGGTGCCCGGAGCGATGGATGTCGCGGTCGAATTCACCTCGATGTCAAAGACCTTCTCCATGGCCGGCTGGCGCATGGGCTTTGCCGTCGGCAACGAGCGGCTGATCTCGGCGCTGACGCGTGTGAAATCCTACCTCGATTATGGTGCCTTTACGCCGATACAGGTGGCTGCCAGCGCCGCGCTCAACGATCCCGACGCAGACAAGCATATCGACGAGGTGCGCCAGGTCTACAAGAAGCGCCGTGATGTGATGGTTGAGAGTTTTGGCCGGGCCGGCTGGGATATTCCCGCGCCGAAGGCATCGATGTTTGCCTGGGTCCCTGTGCCGGAAAAATTCCGCCATCTCGGCAGTCTGGAATTCTCCAAGCTGTTGATCGAGAAGGCGGATGTGGCGGTCGCCCCGGGCATCGGCTTCGGCGAGCACGGCGACGATTATGTCCGCATCGCGCTGGTTGAGAACGAGCATCGCCTGCGCCAGGCCGCCCGCAACATCAAGAAGTTCTTCGGCACGGCAGACGAGACATTGCATAACGTCGTCGCCTTGAAATCCGCCCGCTGAATTCAGAAAAAGACAGGAAGTTTGATATGGCTGATGCCCTTAAGATCGGCATTGCAGGTCTCGGAACCGTTGGTGCCTCGCTCGTCAAGATTCTGACGACCCGCAGCAACATGCTGACCGTCGCTTGCGGCCGCCCGATCCATGTCACGGCGGTGTCGGCACGCGACCGCAGTCGTGACCGTGGCATCGACACCAGCCGCATGCATTGGTTCGACGATGCCGTCGAGCTCGCCCGCTCAGCCGACATCGAGGTCTTCGTCGAGCTGATGGGCGGGGCAGGCGAGCCCGCCTATTCGGCGGTCAAGGCGGCCCTGTCGCGCGGTCTCCATGTGGTGACAGCCAACAAGGCGCTTCTCGCACGCCATGGCGTCGAACTCGCGGCACTCGCCGAGGAGCAGGGTGTCATTCTCAACTTCGAAGCCTCCGTCGCCGGCGGCATTCCCGTCATCAAGGCGCTGCGCGAGTCGCTTACCGGTAATACGGTCAGCCGCGTCTACGGTATCATGAACGGCACCTGCAACTACATCTTGACCCGGATGGAGAAGGAAGGCCTGACCTTCGAAGCCTGCCTCAAGGAAGCCCAGCGCCTGGGTTATGCAGAAGCCGACCCGGCCTTTGACATCGAAGGCAACGACACGGCCCACAAGCTGTCGATCCTGACGACGCTTGCCTTCGGCACCCAGATCGCGGCCGACGACATCTATCTCGAAGGCATCACCAATATCTCGCTCGAGGATATCCGGGCCGCCGCCGATCTCGGCTACCGCATCAAGCTCCTCGGCGTGGCGCAGAAGACCGCCTCGGGCATCGAGCAGCGCGTCCATCCCACCATGGTGCCGCAGGATTCCGTCATCGCCCAGGTCGACGGTGTCACCAACGCGGTAGCGATCGAATCGGACGTGCTCGGCGAGCTTCTCATGGTCGGCCCCGGCGCCGGCGGCAACGCCACGGCCTCCGCCGTCATGGGCGACATCGCCGACATTGCCAAGGCACGTCCCGGCGCCCAACTCGTCCCGAGCCTCGGCCGTCCCGCCAGGCAGCTTGACACCTACAAGCGCGGCGAAATGCAGAGCCATGAAGGCGGCTATTTCATCCGCCTGACGGTGCAGGACCGCACCGGCGTCTTCGCCTCGGTCGCGACCCGCATGGCCGAGAACGCCATTTCGCTCGAGTCGATCGTGCAACGCCCAAAGGTGCATGACGACAAGGCCGCGCAGCAGACGATCATCCTCGTGACCCATGCCACGACCGAGCAATCGGTCCGCAAGGCGGTGGCCGCCATCGAGACCGAGGGCTATCTCATCGGCAAGGCGCAGGTCATCCGCATCGAGCGGCCGAAGAACGCCTGACGCTTTTGACTTCCGCACCACAAGTGCCTACTTCTCGGCCTTTGCAGGGAAGTGAGATGGAAGAACGCGTAGATCCGGTGGAGAGGGCCTTTCTCGGCGTCGAGCGTTCGGCCAGCGGCCAGCGGTGGGAGCAGCGGCTCGACCAGGCCGGCCTCAACCGCGCGCTCGCCATGGCGCAGATCCATGGTGTTTCCGAATTGATCGCCCGCGTGCTGGTCGGCCGCGGCGTCGCAGTTCCTGACGCACTCACCTTCCTCGATCCGACAATCCGCGACCTGATGCCCAATCCGTACACGATGACGGATTGCGAGAAGGCGGCTGAGCGGATTGCGCGTGCCATCGATCTCGGCGAGCATGTCGCGATCTTCGGCGACTACGACGTCGACGGCGCCTCTTCGGCCGCATTGCTCTATCGCTTCCTCTTCCATTTCGGCATTGACGCCCGGATCTACATTCCGGATCGCATTTTCGAGGGCTATGGCCCTAACCCTGCGGCGATCGGCCAGTTGATCGACGACGGCGCGCAACTCCTTGTCACCGTCGACTGCGGCTCGACCAGCCTTGAAGCGCTCGCCGTTGCGGCCGAGCGCAAGATCGACGTGGTGGTCATCGACCACCACCAGGTCGGCCACGCGCTGCCCGAGGCGCTCGCCATCGTCAATCCGAACCGCGAGGATGATCTGTCAGGGCAGGGGCATCTCTGCGCAGCCGGCGTCGTCTTCCTCGTGCTGGTCGCGCTGCACCGCCTTATGCGCCAGCGCGGCGATCCCCGCGCCGCAAGCCTCGACCTGCTTGGGATGCTCGATCTCGTGGCCCTGGCGACGGTGTGCGATGTCGTACCGCTCAGGGGCCTCAACCGCGCTTATGTCGTCAAGGGCCTGATCGCCGCCCGCCATATGACCAATCCCGGCCTTGCGGCACTCTTCACGAAGGCGGGCATCGGCGGACCCGTGACGCCTTACCATCTGGGTTTCCTTGTCGGCCCACGCATCAATGCTGGTGGTCGGATCAGCGACGCCGCGCTCGGTTCGCGGCTGCTGACGCTCGACGATCCCGGCAAGGCGCAGGAGATCGCGTCAAAGCTGGACGACCTCAACCGCGACCGGCAGGAAATGGAGCGCGTGATGCTGGCCGAGGCCGAGGCGGAAGCGCTTGCCGAATATGGCACCGGCGAGCATGTGCCCGTTATCGTCACTGCGCGCGACAAATGGCACCCAGGCATTGTCGGGCTGATCGCCGCCCGGCTGAAAGAGAAATTCCGCCGTCCGGCCTTTGCAATCGCTTTTGACCCATCCGGCAAGGGCACTGGCTCAGGTCGGTCTATCGCCGGCTTCGACATGGGGCGGATGGTGCGGGCCGCCGTGGATGCCGGCATTCTCGTCAAGGGCGGTGGCCACGCCATGGCGGCGGGCCTGACCGTCGAGCGCAGCAATCTCGGCCAACTGCGGGCTTTCTTCGAGGAAGCGGCAAAGACCCAAGTCGCCGCATTGGTCGAGGATCAGGTGCTGGAAATCGACGGTGCGCTCGGCGCCTCGGGCGCGACCTTCGCCCTGATCGACCAGCTCGAGAAAGCCGGCCCTTACGGATCGGGCCATCCTCAGCCGGTTTTCGCCCTGCCGCTACATCGTGTGCTGGAATGCCGCTACGTCGGTACCAATCACCTCCGTGTATCCCTGCAGGCCATGGACGGCGCCCGTCTCGAGGCCATGGCCTTCCGCGCCATCGATACCGATCTCGGCCGCTTCCTGCTGTCCTCGCGCGGCGATCAGATCCACGTGGCAGGCACGCTCAATGCCGACTATTGGCAGGGCTCCCGTCGGATTCAGTTCCGCATTTCCGACGCCGCGCGCGCCGGCTGAGGCTCCTCGCTCCAATTTGTTCCAATGATATTGGCGGGAACCTTCCCGAAAACCGGGCATTAGCCGGGTATCCGATCAACGGAATATGGAGAAAGACAATGATGAAGACCGCTGTTATCGCTGCCGCCCTTCTGACCGGCGCCACCTTCGCCACCTCGGTCCAGGCCGAAGAGCCGGATGCCACCACAACCGGTACGGTCGCAGGCGCCACAACGGGTGCACTGGTCGGTGGCCCCGTGGGTGCCGTTGTTGGTGGCGCCATGGGCATGACCACGGGCGCAATCATTGACGATGCTCAGAAGCCTAAAGATGAAACGATTATCATCAAGAAGAAGCGTCAGCCGGATACCGTCGTGATTGAAGAATAGGCGTTAGTCGTCGTGAATTAGTGACGAAAACCTTGCCAGCTTGGCCAATTGCAAACGCCCCGTCATCGAATGCGGGGCGTTTCATATTGATGCGAAAACGGCCAAGGCGAGCGCGACGTAGAAAGGGCCGGCTTGGTTAGATTGCTGCCGATCCTTGGCCCTTTTCGGCGCCAAAATCGGTTTCCGCCTCAGCGTTTGCCGCCAGCGCCTGTATCTCGACCTGAAGGGCCAGTTCGAGTGCGGCCACCACATCCTGGCGCGAAAAGCCTTCTTCCGCGGCGGTTGCCATTATGTCCTTCATTTCAAGCGACACCAGTTCCTGAAGCTCTTCGAAAAGGCGGTTGTCGGTCGTTCCGGGCTCGACTTCCATTCACGTACTCCTTTTCGACAACAACGAGCCTGACGAGAAAGCGTTGCTTCGATGGGTGCACAAAATCCGCTCAAAGAAAAACCGGCTGCTAAGCCGGTTTAATAAGCGGACTTGGGAGGTAAGTCCGCGGGAGGGGAACATGGCCTCAACGCGCGGTGCGGCAAGAGGTTCCACATCACCGACAAAATTTCTGAAGCCGCATACTTCCGAGTGCTCGAGTAACCTTTGTGACTGCTGGGACTCTGTCTGCGGGATAAATCTGCTGCATCAGTTCGTTCCACCAGACCGACCACGGATGGCAATCATGTCCCGCTACATCTTGGCAACGCTTTTTGTTTTCGGCATTTACGGCGTATCCGCCTTCATGACCGCGATGAATTCGCTGCCACCTGTCGGCTGATTCAGGTAATTGAGCGTCCGCGGCAAACGAAGATGAACAGGTCGGCCCATCTACATTTAGCGCCGACCGGCCAAAACTTGCCACATTCCGATGAGAGCTTGTCAATTCGCCGGAGGACAACGCCATGACTGCTGAACCACCGTTCCGTGTCGAAATCGACGAAAGCAAGGCGCCAACCTATTTTGTGGTGACCGTCGACGAACCCGAATGCATGACTTTGCAATGGCAGTTTTTCGACCGCTGGCATGCCGAGCGCAAGGCAGGTGCCGAGCGCAAGCGACTTCGAGAACTGTTCGTCGCAGCCTAGTGCCGGACCGTACAATGGCTGGCGGCCAGAAACTTTGGGTACGCCGATTTTCGTGGGATTTAGATCACCCTCAACGCCAGCCAAGCGCAGGCGCAACATGTTTCAATATCGCCTCGATCACATGGGCGTTGTAGTCGACGCCGAGCTGGTTCGGAACGGTCAATAGCAGCGTGTCCGCTTCGGCAAATGCTTCGTCTTCCTTCAATTGCTTTATCAGTGCATCTGGCTCGGCCGCATAGGAGCGGCCGAAGATGGCCCGCGTGTTTTCATCGATGAAGCCGATCGAATCCTCTTCCTTGCCGCCGCGGCCGAAATAAGCGCGGTCTCGGTCGTCAACCAGAGCGAAGATGCTGCGGCTCACCGAAACGCGCGGCGTGCGACTGTGGCCAGCCTCTTTCCAGGCTTCACGATAGGCCCGGATCTGCGCGGCTTGCTGGACATGAAAAGGCTCGCCGGTCTCGTCGTCCTTGAGGGTCGAGCTCTGCAGGTTCACGCCGAGCTTGGCCGCCCAGACCGCTGTCGCATTCGAGCCGGCGCCCCACCAGATGCGCTCGCGCAGTCCCTCCGAATGGGGCTCCAGACGCAGAAGACCGGGCGGGTTTGGAAACATCGGGCGCGGATTGGGTTTGGCAAAGCCTTCGCCCTTGAGAATATCGAGAAAAACCTCGGCGTGGCGACGACCCATATCGGCGTCGGTCATGCCTTCCTGCGGCTGGTAGCCGAAATAGCGCCAGCCATCGATGACCTGCTCTGGCGAGCCCCGGCTGATGCCGAGCTGCAGACGCCCGCGCGAGATCAAGTCGGCCGCACTGGCGTCCTCGGCCATATAGAGCGGGTTCTCGTAGCGCATGTCGATCACGGCGGTGCCGATCTCGATGCGGCTCGTTCTGGCACCGACGGCGGCGAGCAGTGGGAAAGGCGAGGCAAGTTGTCGCGCGAAGTGATGGACACGGAAATAGGCGCCATCAGCGCCAAGTTCCTCCGCCGCGACGGCAAGATCAATCGATTGCAACAGGGTGTCTCCTGCCGAACGCGTCTGCGATTGCGCAGAGGGCGTCCAATGCCCGAACGAAAGGAACCCGATTTTCTTCATGATCTCGCTGCCTGCAACTCGTATTGCTGTGCCTGTGTGCCATATCTCGGCATTGAGCGACAGTTTTGAAAGCCTGTTGAACAAAGTGTTCATCTAGCTGCGACACGCTCTAGAGGCTGCGCCAATACCGTATGGTGGTTGGCGGCGACTCCACGCTGTTGTAGACTCGATTCACGCATCGAGGTCGCCATGCCCTTCATCCTTCAACCCAACGACTTTGAAATTGTGCAGGCTGTCTTCAAGTCACTGCTCAATGCGGACTGGTTCGATCGCACTGAGGCCAATGAGAAGGCCTGCGCCCAGCTCGTCCTGGTCCTTTACGGCACCGGCGGGCTCACCATCTCCGAATTGCATGGCAAGTGCATCGACACGGCGCAGGAACTCTTCAGCAAGACAGTCACGAGGGAAATAGGCAGGCGGGGGCAGTAGCTGGGCAGCCAGCCGTGGCGATGCAGCGGTTCCGCAGTTGCCGGCGCTCGTCTTATCCGCCCGTGTTGGCCGATTTGCTCGCGAGCAACTCCCTGATCTTCGCAGCATAGTCATCTGGCGAGGCAGAATAGAAGACCGAGCGCGTCGGCGCCAGCAGCACCGTTGAACCCAGAATACCTCGATAGGGCAAACGTGCTTCGAGGGAGGCTGGCACGGTGCCGATGAGGGCATGGCTCATACGGGCAATGCCGATGGTAACCGCTTCGCTGTCTTTGCCAAATGTAGTATGAAACCAGCTGCTGTAGCGGTTGTATTTTTCGGTCTGCAGCTTCACGCTATCGATCGCCGCCATGTCACCCTCATTGGCTTGAGCGACGATAGTCCAACTGCTTTTCGGAAGCCGTGCAGCCGCTACGCCGCAGTCTTTCGCTGTCTTGCCCGTCAGCGCGGTTACGGGAACCGAAGGATCAAGATTTGCAATGCCCGCATTGTCGCCTCCGATGATGGCGACGTGCGAAATCACACTGTTCGGCGCCTTCTCGATATTCCAGACAATGTCATTGCCGCCGGCAAGCACCAGATAGATTGGTCCTCGAGTGTCGGTGACCACAACATCGACGACTTTCATTGCCGCGCGCTGCCTCGCTGCTGACGGATCCTGCAGTTCCTCTTCCGACAACGCTTGCACTTGCGCGTCCGACAAGGCGACGATGCCGGTCGGCAGACCGGACTCACTGGTCTGGACCTGCACAAGCGTCTCGTTCGCCGAGGGGCGCGGGAAGCTACATTTCTTCGCAATCTCGAGTCGACCGATCTTCGCCGGCGCCTGGCCATCGGGCACGGTCGAGCCTGACACCAGGGCCTTGAACCAGACGAGCGTGGCGCCTTCTCCGATCGCCAGAGCAGGGGCGGCTTGATAGCCGACCGCCGATGCTTCGATGAAGTTTCCAGGATCCTCGCTGGACGGCGCATCACTGTCCGAGCAGGAAGACAGGAACAGCGTGACGAGACCGACCGAAATGAAGCGCATCATTGAGCGAATACCCATAAGCACAATTGCTGAGGCGCACGCTAAGGCAAAACCCGTTGCCATCCCGTGAATCGAGGGAAGCCAAAATGTCGTGGGATGTGCGCATTGAAGAAAATGGAGCATGATGACTCCGCAGCAGCAACCAACTGACGTCACTGCGCAACGACGCCGAATGCGGGTCGGCAGACATTCACTTCCCAACAAGATTCATCACAAAATCTGCGCGTGCATCCTAAAGGACGGTGGTGAGGTTCGGGCCCCGGTCGTCATCTGGAGTGAAGTTCTGTGGCGCTCGCATCGGTCGCTGAACGGACGAAGAAGCGCAGGGATGAGGATTGGTCGAAATGCGCTCCCGCGGCAACAACTTGTGTAAGAATCTGTACCGAAGCGCTCGAGTTTACGTTGTGGTGCGGACAGGCCCGCTCCTGTTAGTCCTGCTATCGTGCGTCCAGTGATTTGAAAGTGGAGTTCAAAATGGCCGCCCAGTCGAAAATCGTACAGAACAGGACAACTATTTTCGAACCTTACGATCTTGAATATTTCCTGCAAAAGCACCCGGTTTCAAGGAAAGATGCGATCCGAATCCTGCAATTGCACCGGAGCGACCGGGATGCATGCGACCGCGCGGCCTTCAGCCTCAAGTGGAATAGTTAATTTCGCGCACAGGCGAATTTGGTTCGCCGGCGATCAATCGGAGGGGTCATGCTGAATGGCAGGGCGAGAAAAATTTTCGAGATGCACGGCGTTGCAGACTTCCGGAAATGCGTTGCCTCATACGATCTGATCGTCTGTCCGCGCGATCCTGTAAAGGTTCGGGTCGTCATCTTTGAAATCGCGAACGGCACGTTCTCGTACCGCAACAGTCACCATATCACCATACCGGGACATGGGGCCTATCTCTCCAGTTCAATGCAAAACCCAGCGGTCACGCCGGAGCAGGCATTGGACTTTGCCCTGAACGAACTTCTGTTCCACTATGAAGACGCGATCGAAAAGGGGCACACGCCGTCCTCCAAGTGGTTTTCAAGAACACCCGGCTTCGACTCGTGACAGAAAGCCGGCCGCCAACTGGCTGGGTCGGGACTATGCTCCAGAAATCATTGTCCATGGTCGTTCTCAACGAAGCGGCCCGCCAACAACGATGGTGGCCATATGCGGCGCCTGAAACGCCTACTTGTTGAGAAGGATAGAGCGGATCCTTTGCGCGCGCCGTTGCGCGGGTGACATCGATTCCATGTGCCATATGCCCGACAGATGGGCAAAACCCCACATTTCGGCGCAAAAGTCCGTCACGTGAGACACATGCGGCGCCTTAGGAAAAGATACGATGTATTGATTCTGCTTTTCTTTTCCGTGGTGAGAGCGATGGGATTCGAACCAATGACCTACTGATTAAAAGGAAGGGACTTTTCTGTACGGCGTGTCAATCCGTATCTGAAGAGAATTTTTGCCAGCTGGGATTGAGTGCTTCAATCCATTGAAATTAAACAATATTCTGCACATTTGTCTTCTCTGTTGGTCTTGCTAACCCATGCGTCATCATGTTCCGTATTAGATGTTGCTTTTTGGGTGCCTGACCCTATTCTGACCCGAAGTTTCAGGCGGGTCAACTTTCGGGTCAGGGAATGGCAGTCGTACACATCGATCACGACATTTGGAAACAAGCTCAAAAGGATGCGGTAGAAGCGCGCGACATCGACTATCGAGACAAACAAACTCGGGGGATGGCCATCCGTGTGCGCGGGGGCAAGGCGGCCTGGTACGTCATGACCGACGCTTACAAGAAACGTGTGAGCGGTCTGGAGATGTTCGTTCCGGACAAGGTCTACAAGAAGACCACCGAGAAGGGGAACCTCGACGAACTCAAGAAGCTGGTCGTGCAAATACGCGAGTTTGTCGACGCGGGCGATGAGGCCCGCGTGAACGAAATCCTTTCGGAGATCAACAAAGGCGCACAAGGCGTCAGAAAGGCGCGTGACCGTGTCGCTCTCAACAGGGGCGAGGTGTGGACGTGGGAGCAACTCCGCGATGCCTATCTGGAGTACGTGGAGCAGAACCTGTCGTTCAAATCTTGGCAGGCCATGTGTTCGGCGCTGGGCGCTGCGGGCGGCGTTGTGGGTGCAGATTTCGAGCATCTGTCCGGTATGGCCGCGCACGCTGTTGGCGTCGCTGAGATCAACAAGGTGTTGGACAACATGAAGGCCCGATGCCTGACCAAAGAGGGGGCGACGCAGAATACTGGGCTGTCCCAACGAACGAAGGTCGTGCAATACTTCCGGACGATGTTCGAGTGGGCATCGGAACACGACAGCGAGCAGAGGCGGATGAGCGGCATTGAGACGAACGTCGCTCGTCTCGTGAAGAAGCCCAAGCCAGTAAGCGTGACCTCTGGCAAGGACCGGGGAAAGCGGGGCAGGGCACGTCGACAAGCGGCGGCGACGTTCACGCCCCAGTACGCCAGCCCCGCACAGCTGGGCATGTTCGGTCTGTCTCAGCTCTGGTATGACGTCGTTGCGCCGGAGCCCGCAAAGATCGCTCTTCTGCTCCAATTGATGACGGGACAACGCATCTCGTCCGTGTTGACGGCCTGCTCTATCGAATTCGTTCGCGTTCCGGCCGACAAGGGTACACCGTGGAAATACGTGTGGGCCTTGGGTCCAGATAAGATGGGCGCGTACAGATTGCTTCCCCTTCCGGACGTCGCCGCGTGGTGCGTCTTTATGATGAAGAAGAGCCATGCCCGCGACGGCAACGATTTCTTGTTTCCCCAACTCCGCAGAAGCAAGGGCGTCGATGGCAAGCCGGGCGATCATACTTTTACGATGCACTACACGACCGTGAAGGAGGCACTTCAGAAGGCGCTGAAGCTCGAAGAGGGACTCCCGTCCTCATTCAAGGGGACACACGATTCACGTCGCTGCCTGATCACGCATTTGTCGGAGTGGAAAGACCTCGGGTTCGACGACCACATGTCCGTCGAGCGGGTTACCCATAAAAACGAGGGCAAGCAGACAGTCAGGCAGAAAATCTATGACATGAATCCATCGTTGAGGGACAAGTTCAAGGTTCTGCAGACGTGGGAGGACATGCTTTTAGACGCGTTCGATGATCCTGTCTCAGCTGGCACGCGCTTTTCTTTTCAAGACGCCGAGGATCGCCGCAACGATGTCCGGACGGAAGATATGTGGGCTAAGATGGACGCCCTCAAAGACTCACTGAACATGGGCGGGTACGACGAGGAAGAGGAAGACTGATGAGTCCACTTCGAAGACGTCGTCGGCATCGGCGGCGCTGGCCCCGCAACAAGGCGTCGTCTTCGCGGAGGAGCAGTGTCGGTGGTGGAGTTCGGGGACGTTTTACCATGCCCCGAATTGGAGCACGGTAGGCTTAAAATCCCGTTAGGCCCTACGGCTCCAAACCCCCTCGAACACCCTCCTGACGACATCATACGACACCGTCTTCGAGGCCTGCTTGGCGAAGCCGTAGAGCAACGTCGCCTTGGTTTCGCCCGGCCGCGTCGCGATCCAGGCCGCGATCTGACAGCGCAGCGCGGCGTCGGGGTCGAGGGGGCGGAGGCGGGTCAACTCTTCAACTCCGAGGCCGCCCGGCGAAGCTTCTCAATGGCTTCCCTTGTCGTCCGCTGGCTCTTGGCGAGCTTCGTTTCCAGGCGGTCGCAGAAGCGCGAGACACCCTTGCCGCCTCCAAAAAAGGCAATGGTCATCTTGCTGACGTAGAACCAAACGTACTCGATGATGGTGCGGGCTGAGCCGAACAGGATCGGCGCGGCCACGGTGACCCACTCCCAATCGAGCTGGCCGTAGTGCTTGAGCGCCGCGAACAGCAGTGACAGCGTGATCAGCTTGATCTTGAGTGGGAAGGTGATGACGGACAGGTAGGGCATGAACGTCTCCCGGCACCGGAATGGTGGTGCCAGAGACAATTATGTGTCGCCGAGATGCTGGTCCGGCCGCCGCCGGCTAAAAATGAAGAGTCGTCTAGCGGTTCAGAACGAACTCTTGGTAGGCCAGCATTCGCATCAGCGAC
>NZ_JBYCZP010000004.1:0-494628 GCF_057586295.1 Rhizobium sp. SRI_017
GGAGCGGCCATGGAAGATCATGTCAATTGGCCGACACCAATGGGCACAAGGGTTCTGATCAATAACGGTTGGTATTAAGCAGGAGGCCGTCGATGCAAAATTTGCGTTCCATAGGATTGCAACCCAACTGGCCGAAGCGGGCATCAAAATCCACGAGCTGGAGAAGACGCTCTCCTCGGACAGGGGACAGCTTGATCGATTGCTGGCCAGGCAGGGCAGTGACAAGTTTAGCGGGAAGTAGAGCCACCGAGGCCCGTCCTCACGACCGGGTTCGTTCCGGCACGCCGGAAACGGTCGGCCTGTCGACCGTCTTTTTTTGTTAAGATCGGACGATAAGGCTGATGCGGCTTCGAAGTAGGCTACGCCACCTCAGCCTTATCTTCTAAGCGGTATCCGCTAACGCGGATCCTCTATGCTTGCAATTCGCCTGACGTCGAATTGAGCCCTGGTCTTAAAGTTGTTCATTTCACTGATTCTTGTTCAGCACAAGGCTGCGCTCTGCATCAAAACACCGAGATTGTCACCGGATTGAACAGAATTTGAGAGGTTTGAAAGGAGATTGTTCTAGCATAGCCATCAGTCTAAGCAACAATTGCCTCTGAAATGACTAGTTTACGCTTCGCCGTCGATCCGGAAGACCTGCCGGTTATGCTAAGTAGTTGTTCCAGATCAGAAAAACGTCGGAGTGGCGGGATTCGAACCCACGACCCCTTGACCCCCAGTCAAGTGCGCTACCAGGCTGCGCTACACTCCGTATGACGCTTCTTCGGTCGGCGGTGAACACATGTCATGACTTCGTATAACGAACCCACGACCCCTTGACCCGCAGTCAAGTGCGCTACCAGGCTGCGCCACACTCCGGCCGTGCCCGATTAGGGCCTGCACCGGATAGACGCTCCGGCCAGACGATGCAAGCGGAATTTTCGTTTAGCCGCAGGATGTTGTGTGGCCTTAGCCGCGAATGGCTCTTCGATAAACCGCTTCCGTCTCCTGCACCATCCGCTCCAGGGTGAACCGGTTGGTCCTGAGCGCCGCGGCGGTCTTCATTGCCTGGTGCCGCTCCTGCGAAGAGATCGTGCGCATTGCCTCGGCGAGTTCTGCGGGATCGTCGGAATTGGGGACGATCAGGCCGTTGATGCCGCTTTCCACGACCGTCGAGGCGCCGCCCACATCCGAGAGGACCATGGGAAGACCCGCTGCTGCCGCTTCCAGCATCACATAGGACATGGCCTCGTAGCGGCTCGGCATGATCAGCGCGTCGAAGGCCTGCATCGCTTCGGCGCCGGGTACCTCGGAGCCGAGATGGATACGGTCGGAGAGATGGGCTTCGAGGATCTGGATCTTGACGTCTTCCTCCAGTTCCCCGAACCCGATGATGGCGAGTTCGGCGTCCGGACGTTCGGCCGCTATACGGCGGAAGGCTTCGATCAGGCGCTCCGGCGCCTTTTGCGGTGA
Organism: Rhizobium sp. SRI_017; assembly: GCF_057586295.1. Classification (NCBI taxonomy): domain Bacteria; kingdom Pseudomonadati; phylum Pseudomonadota; class Alphaproteobacteria; order Hyphomicrobiales; family Rhizobiaceae; genus Rhizobium; species Rhizobium sp. SRI_017. The sequence goes on from NZ_JBYCZP010000004.1 coordinate 1,456, forward strand.
CAACCGGCCGACGAAGCCGAAGGCGAAGCTGTCGGGGCGGAGGCCGAGCCGCGCGCGCACCGCGTCCCGGTCGCCCCAGGGCGGCGTTGCTGCGCCGTTGATCACGGTCGAAAGCAGGCGTTCGGGTATCTTGAGGGTTTCGGCGGCGTGGCGGTGCTCGTCATCGGAGACGCAAATGACGGCGTCCGAGAGATATCGGCCGAAGAAGCCCTCGATCAGCCCATAGATCAGGCGTCCGCCCTTGCCGAGATTCGGATCCATCGTGCGGAAGGCATGCGGCGTGTAGATGCGCCGGGCACCGGAGCCGGGCAGCCGGAGCCGGGTCAGGGCGCCAGCCTTCGAGCTATGTCCATGGACGATATCGAAGGGGCCATGCTTGCGAATGATCGCGTTGATTTCGCGCCATGCCTTGAAGTCGGAGGGGGAGGGGGAGCGGTGCATCGACACCGGCAGCACGGCATTGAGCGGCAGCGCGGTCAGTTCCTCGACGAAACGTTGTTCGGCCCGGCGTGGCGAATAGATCGCGGTCACCTTATGGCCACGCTTAGCGAGTTCGCCGCAGAGATCGATGAAATGACGGCCTGACCCGCCGCCGCTCGGCTCCAGGACTTGCAGGATGTTGAGCAGCCGGCTGGCGGTGTCTGACGTCATGTGGGACGGGCCTTGCGCGCCCGCGTGCGCTGATAGGCATGCTCGAGCGCGATGCAGCCCCAGACGATGCCGAAGAGCATGAAATGGTGGCGCCAGTGGTCGGTGTCGATGACGTTGCCGATCAGTTCATGGCCGCAAAGCGTGATCCAGCCGACCATGAGATAGGGCTGCCAGGGGCGGTCGCGGAGCAGATAGCGGAAGCCGTACCAGATTGTCGTCCAGACCAGGCCGACATAGGCGACGAAGCCGAGCCAGCCATAGCTGGTCAGGGATTTCAGCCAGATATTGTGTTCGTCCTCGGGATAGATGGTGGAAAACACCATCGGGCCAATGCCCAACGGCTGGCTCATGGCGGCAAGGAAGCCGAGTTTGTGGCGATCGAAGCGGCCGAGATGGCCACTGTCATAGTCTTGCGTAAGCGACGTGCGGCTGGTGAGCAGATCGGAGACCTGCGGGATCTGTAGTGCGATCACGATCGCCAGCACCGCGAAGATCAAGCCGCCGAGCGCGAGCCCGAGAACCTTCAGCCGGAACGCGCCCGAGCGTTCCTTGATGAACATGATCAGCACCATCATCATGGCGGAGAACAGGAAGAGCGCCCAGGCGGCGCGCGAGAAGGACAGCAGTACGCCGATCGTGATGATGGCGAGCGATAGAGCCTTGATCGGGAAGGTCGCCACCTTGCCCGTCAGCATCGCATGAATGAGGTAGAGCGCCGGCGCAATGAGGAAAGGCCCGAACACATTCGGATCCTGGAACGCGCCCTTGGCACGATCATAAAGCGTGAAGGCCTCGGAGCCGGGGAAAAGATTGAAATAGCCGGCGATGCCGAGCAGCGCGGTGATCACGGCCGCCGCCGTCCAGGCATTGAAAATCAGCCGCAGCCGGTTCCAGTCGTCCTCGATGATCGCCGAATAGAACACGGCCGACAGGGCCAGGAAGAGCGAGACGCCCATGTAGATCGGTGCGTCCGCGATCGCCGCCATCTGCGTGATCGACAGGAAGCCACCAGCCATGAAGGTGAGCATGAAGGCGAGAAGAACGCCTGTGGTCCGCGAGATCGGCAGGCCCAGGATGAACCAGACGGCGATCAGGAAAGCCATCATCAGTTCGTAGGGTGCAGGTTCCGCGATGACGAAGCCCGAGAGGAAGACGCCAAAGGCGACAAGGCCGGAGCCGGCGAAGCGCAAAGCCATGCGCTTCGGCTGATAGCCCGCCGCCGCTGTCGCCAGGGTCGCGCTCAATAGGCGTTTTCCGTGTTGAGAAGTCGGATCGGCGTCAGGAACAGGATCTTGAGATCGAACCAGAGCGACCAGTTTTCGATGTAATAGAGGTCATAGGCGGTACGGAAACGGATCTTCTCGTCGGAGTCGATCTCACCGCGCCAACCGTTGATCTGCGCCCAGCCAGTGACACCGGGCTTGACGCGGTGGCGGGCGAAATAGCCTTCGACGACGTCGGCATAGACGCGGTCATGGGTCTGGGCGAGCACGGCATGGGGGCGCGGACCGACGAGGGAAAGGCCGCCCGTCAGAACGTTGAAAAGCTGAGGCAACTCGTCGATCGAAGATTTGCGCAGGAAACGGCCGACCGGGGTCACCCGCGGATCGCCCTTTGTGACCGCCTTGGCAGCCGTGATGTCGGCCATGTCGGTGTACATCGAGCGGAACTTGTAGACCATGATGGTCTCGTTGTTGAAGCCGTGCCGCTTCTGCTTGAAGAGAACAGGACCCTTCGAGGTCAGCTTCACCGCGAGTGCTGCACCGAGCATGACTGGCCACAGGCAGAGGATGGCAAGGCTCGCAAAGAAGATGTCGAATATCCGCTTGGCGACGGAGTCCCAGTCGCTGATCGGCTTGTCAAAGACATCGAGCATCGGAACCTTGCCGATGTGGGAATAGGCGCGCGGCCGGAACTTCAAATTGTTGGCATGCGCGGCAAGGCGGATGTCGACGGGCAGGATCCAGAGCTTGCGGAGCAGATCGAGGATGCGTTTCTCGGCCGTCAGCGGCAGCGAGATGATCAGCATGTCCACGCGGGCGGCGCGGACAAACTCGACGAGTTCGGTGACATTGCCCAGTTTGGGATAGCCGGCGATCAGGTCGGGCGAACGGCGGTCGAGCCGGTCGTCGAAAACGCCGAGGATACGAATGTCGTTGTCGGGCTGGCTCTCGAGATTACGGATCAATTCGCGGGCAGGATTGCCACCGCAGACGATCACGGCGCGACGCTCCAGAATGCCGTTGCGCAGCCAGCGCTTCAGTGCCCAGGCGACGATATAGCGCTCGCCCACCAGATAGGAGGCGCCGGCCAGGAACCAGCCTGCGAACCAGACGCGGGAATAGGTGCCGCCGACCTTCATGAAGAACAGCGCCATGGCCATGACGGCGAAGGAGAGAGTCCAGGCGCCGACCAGACGGCCGAGGCTCAGCCTGGGCGCCCTCAGCACCTGCAACTGATAGCAATCGGCGAGCTGTACGAAAAGGACGCTGAGCGCGGCGCCGGCGGCGACCGTCAGCGTGTAGATCGGCATCACCCGGTCTTCCTGCACATAGCCGAAGCTGATCACGCTGCCGATGGCAAAGAGCATCAGGAAATCGACGAGGCGGAAAAGGCCTGTCATCATCGCCGGCGAGAATTTCTCGTCGCGAAACTGTTCAGCGACACGCTTGGCGAAGTCGTTGAGTTCGGCCGGCTGGCTGGGGCGTTTGCCCGCTGACGTTTCCTCGGTCGTGATGGTTCGGATCTCGGAGACTTGCTTGCGCAGGCGCTCCACGTCGAACTCGTCATCGTTCTTTTCTGCCTGATTCATACCCGGATACTCGATACTGGTTTCCCGGCACGGTAGAGCAAAGGCACTAAGAAACGCTTACGCTAGGGAAGGCAGCTGTCCCGGAATCGAACCTGTCGGTAGGATTCTATTTGCCGCGGACTTCCTGGTAGAGGGCGGTGACGCGCGACGCCATGGTTTTGGAGCTGAAGACGGCATGGAAGCCTTCGCGCTCGGGCATATTGGTATTCTTCCAATCGGAAATCGTAATGGAATCAGCCATTACGCGGGCAAGCGCGTCGCTGTCGCCGGGCGGCACGAGGGCGGCACTACCCTTGCCGAGGACCTCCGAAATGCCCCCGACATCGGAGGCAATCACGGTCCTTCCCGCAGCAATGGCTTCGAGCACAATGTAGGGCATGGATTCCGCGCGGGAGGGCACTACAACATTTTGTGATCGTGCGAAGGCTTCGCGGATGTTCATCGCCGGCAGCATGGTGATACGGCGGCCAAGGCCGCGCACGGTCATCATGTCGAGATATTTCTGCTTCTGCGGGCCGTCGCCGATCATCATGGCCGAAAGCGGCCGCTTGAGCAGCCGCTCGGTCTTGGCGAAGGCATCGACGAATATGTCGGGACCCTTGAGGTCGCGCAGCATGCCGACATAGAGAAAATGCACGGCATCGGGCGTTTCGGGAACGATCTCGAAATCGCCCTCGCCGACGCCGTTATAGACCACTTCGTGCCGGCGGAACGGTTTGCCGACCTTTTCGGCATAGGTCCGGCGCTCGAAGTCGCAGACGAAGACCATGCCGTCGGTGAACCATTCCTGCAGCCGTTCGAGCTTGAACACGAGCCAGCCGCTCCAGCGCGAGCGGTCGAAGTGCAGGCTGCCACCATGCGGCGAATAAAAGCGGGATACGCTATACCTGTTTACCCGCAGAAGCGAACCGGCAAGCCGTGCCATTGCGCCACCCTTGGCGCCATGACCGTGCAGAATGTCGGGTCGCAACTCCCTGATTTCTTTGAAACTTCTCCAGAATGCCGGAATGTCGCGCGGTGTGATCGAACGGTCGATCGGCAGACGCGAAAGTCCGAGCGAAAGATAGGGCATGATGGTTGCAAAGAGCCGGTCCTCATGTGCGCCTCCCGTCGAGGAGTCGCAGAGAATGCCGACGTCGTGGCCTGCGCGACTCTGCTCGATGGCGAGATCGCGGACGTGACGAAAGATGCCGCCGACCGGTGACCTGAAGCAATGGAGTATGCGTAATGGCGGCTCATCCGTCATCGATCTTCCAAATCAGAACAGGCGTTCGCGGATATATATGGTGTCGCCGGCGAGGACCGGATTAGAGATCAGGACGCGGCCGGTGAGGATTTCTCCGTTGATCTTGCGGGTGACGTCGGCATTGGCCTGTAGAGCACGCGGCGTGTAGCCGCCGGCAAGCGCGATGGCGTTCTGAATGGTCATGCCGGGGACATAGGCATACTGGCCAGGCTGGCCAACTTCGCCCATGACGAAGATCGAGCGGTAACGGTCGACCTCGATCGAGACGTCAGGATTGCGCAGATAACCCTTCTGGAGCTGCACGGCGATCTGGCCCTCCAGTTCCTGGATCGTCCGGCCGCGCGCAGGCACCGAGCCGATCAGCGGGAAGGCGACATAGCCGGCCTGGTCTACGGAATAGGTGTTGGTCAGATCTTTCTGGTCGAAGACAGTGATGCGCAGCCGGTCGCCAGAGTCGACCCGGTATGGCTGGATCGTCGCTTCGTGGAAAGCCTTGGGGGCAGGGCGGTAGGATGAGCAGGAGGAAACGGCCGCGGTCACCGCCAGCATCAGGGCGATCGAAAGGCGGTGCCGTCTCTGGGCGGTAACCATTCTCGTCAGTCTCCGCGGTTCCGGCGCGAGGCGCCATGACTCCAGGTGTCGCGACCGTTAACAGCGCAGACAGGGCGCACGGCCGAATTCATACGGCTGTTATCGATCGATTAAGGTTAACAGCCAGTAAAGCGCTGACATCCATGGAAGAAAATTACGCGGGGGCGCACAACAATCGAGGTGCAACCGCCGCCATTAACGCTTCTCTTACCTTGTCTGTTTAGCTTTGGCGGGCGATTTGTATGGAGTGGTACGCATGTCGGACAGACGATACAGCGATCAGGATGCGGATATTGACCTCGGCGGGCTTGTTGGCGCGATCTGGCGTCGGCGTCTGCTCGTGCTGCTGTCGACTGTCGTCATGGGCGGCGCTGCCTTCGGCATTTCCACCGTCATCTCGCCACGCTACCAGGCGGAAACGCGCATCCTCATCGAGACGCGTAATCCGTCGCTGAACAGCCAACAGAACCAGCAGATGACGCCCGAGCCGATTCTCGATGAGGCCGGCATCACGTCTCAGGTGGCACTCCTGCAGTCGAACGACCTGATCAAGCAGGTCGCCAAGGAGCTGAAACTCAGCGATGTCGCGGAATTCGACCCGAGTGCCAACCCCGATCCGCTGACCAGCATCATGGTGCTGACGCGCCTGATGAAGAACCCGCTGGACGCGCCGCCCGAAGAGCGAGTGCTCAAGGAGTTCTACAAGAAGCTGCAGGTCTACCAGGTCGAGAAGTCGCGCGTGATCGCGATCCAGTTCTCGTCGAAAGATCCCAAGCTCGCGGCCCGGGTACCGACCGAGATGGCCAAGATCTATCTCGCACTGCAATCGGGCGCCAAGCTCGACACGACCAATGATACGGCCAAGTGGCTCGAGCCCGAAATCGCCAATCTTCGCGAGAAGGTGAAGGACGCCGAGGCCAAGGTTGCCGAATACCGCTCCTCTTCCGACATCTACAAGACCGGAGAGCTCAATACGTTTGCCGAGACGCAGCTCAACGATATCTCGCTCGAACTCGCCCGGGTCCGCGGCGAGCGCGCCAATGCCGAGGCGAGGGCGCAGAGTGTGCGCGCTGCGTTGAAGGCCGGACGCAATGGCGACTCCATCGCCGAGGTTGTCGCGTCCCCGATGATCCAGCGCCTCAAGGAGACGCAGTCGAATATCGAGCGCCAGATCGCCGACCTCACGACCTCGCTGCTCGATGGCCATCCCCGGCTCAAGAGCTTGCGCTCGCAACTAATAGGAATCAGTGAGCAGATCCGTCGCGAGACGAGGAAGGTGCTCGCAAGCCTCGAAAGCGAGGCGAGCGTCTCCCGCGACCGTGAAAAGCAACTGATCGGGCAGTTGGACAACCTGAAGGCCGATACGGCAGTCACCGAAGAGCGCCAGGTCGGTCTCAAGGCGCTGGAACGCGAAGCCGCGGCCCAACGGCAGCTGCTCGAAACCTATCTCGCGCGTTATCGCGAAGCCGTCTCCCGGCAGGACATGAATGCGACACCAGCCGATGGCCGCGTCATCTCCAACGCGCGTGTTCCGTCCGAGCCCTATTTTCCGAAGGTGCTGCCGATCACGATCGTCGCGGCACTCGCCGGCTTCATCCTGAGCTCCGTCTTCGTGATGCTTTCGGAACTCTTCTCCGGCCGCGCGATCCGCTATTCCGAGCCTGAGATGGACGACGAGGAGATCGTCGAAGCGCCGCCGACCCGCGCCGTTGTGGCGCCCGCCAAGGCAAAGCCTGAACCGGTCGTTGCCCAGGACGAAGAAGCAGTCCCCGTCGAAGAACCCGTAGCGGCTATGGAAGAGAAGCCGAAGACCAAGGCGGCAAGCCTGCTCTCGCTGGAACTCGACACTTCAAAGCTCGACGAGACCATGGAAGCGGCCGCCGACGACTTCATCGACGACGAATTTTCGGTCAATGCCGTGGCGCGCCACCTGATCGACACTGATGTCAATGTGGCGATCGCCGTGTCGCTGTCGGGCGATATCGGCTCGACCTCGACCGTCATTCTCGCGCGCACCGTCGCGGAGATGGGCCGCAAGACGATCCTGATCGACATGACCGGCTCGGCACTGCCGACGCGACTGATGGCCGAGCATATCAGCCAGCCAGGCATTACTGACCTGCTCTGTGGCGAGGCCGCAATTGCCGACACGATCCATGGCGACCGACTGTCGGATGCCCATGTCCTGCCGCACGGCAATGCCAATGCGAAACGCGCCATGCGCGCCGCAGACCGTCTCGGCATGATCGTGGATTCGCTCGCCAACGCCTACGATATCGTGATCGTCGAATGCGGTCCGGCCAATGTGGAAGGTGTCAAGCGCCTGGCTCGCAGTGGTCAGGCCGAAATTGTCCTCTCGGCCGCTGATGCGTCGCACGAGGAGATCGAGTCCGCCGCCAATGCCTTCATCGGTGCTGGTTACGACGATGTCGTGCTGCTGTTCGGCAATAACAAGCCAGTTCCGCCGAATTCGGGTCGTTCCAAGGCGGCGTAGGCCTCAATCCTCGTCACGGTCAGCCTCTCCGGCCCTATCGAGCGGTGCATTGTGCACGCGGGCACGGATGCGTTGGAGGAAGGAATAGACCGCCGGGTTCTGCTTGATCATGGCCTTGAGACGCGTCGTCGTCTCTTCCTTCATCGCGGCGAGACGGCCGAGCTGGGTGACCGGAAGCGTGACATTGACCTGCACGGTCTCGACATTGGTCCAGGCGCGCTTGAAGGGCATATCGCCGATGCCGAAGTCGAAGAAGCTCACATTCTGCGTATTATAGCCCTCCACCATCAGGTGGAAGAGCAGTTCGCCCGGCGCCGCATGGGTGAGCGGGCCGCTGCCGATGGTACAGAACTGCACGATCAGATGGTCGCCCTTGCGCGACAGGCCGGCAATGGCGGGGACCTCGCCCGCGAACTCGCCATCCTTCATCCGCAGCGCATGGAGGCGGAGCGCGAAGCGATCGTCGCTCTGCGGCTGCTGAGCCAAGCTGTGGAGGAAATGGCGGGTCTTGGGGCAGGCGAAGACGTTGGGCAGGTCGAGCTCGATCAGCCGCTGGCCCTTCTGCTCGAAGAACAGATCGAGAAAGTGGTTCTTCTCCTCCGTCGTCGAGGCCACGACATGCTCATAGCCGCCCATGGATTCGAGTTTGCGATGGCTGGAGCCGAACTTCTTGCGGCGCCGCTTGGCGCTGAGCTGCGCGAGCGTCGCGACGAAGTCCTGCTTCATGGTAAGCGCAAACGCGTGGTTCTGGTTCTCCACCGCGGGCAACATGGCAAAGGGCATCCGCGCGCCGCGCCACACGTGCGGGATGTTGGTCAGAAGCACGAAGTCGACGCCGGAGACGGCGGCGCGGATCTGTGCGCCCACCGCTGCCATCATCTCCGGGGTCGCGGCCTTGAGGAAAACCTCGGTCATCAGGCCGGTATTGAGGTTGGAATGTTCCGCGCCGATGAACTGGGCGCTGGTGAACATCCGGCCCTTGACGCGTTCGAGCGGCAGGATGAAGGCGAGTTCGCCATTCATGCGGCCTTCGACGACGATCAGCGGGCGGTGATATTGCGCGATCCAGGCGCGGCACCAGTCATAGCCCTGGTGCAGGGAATTGAGGTTCAGCGCTTCGAGCGCGCGCCACTCGGCCTCCAGCGGTTGCATCCGGTCGTGGATCGAAACTGAGATGTTTCCGGCCATGCGAGGGGGATCCGCGGTGAGGAAGTCTAGATCATATGCCGGGCGCTCTTCTGGCAAGCCCATGGTCTGAAAATTTATCTGCCCTGCGTGCACGGCACCATGCTCCCCGGCGAAAGAGGCTGTTATGACCAACGTCCGGGCGAACCTTAGCGGCAAATGCGCGGATGAAAACTTAACTCACGGCTTCGTGATCAGCTATTTGGTGGCGGCTGGTTAACGCGAGGTTACTTGCGTGCTGGCCTGTGCATCCACTTGATGATCAACATGGCGGGTAGGATCCAGAGGAAGCCCGTGAAGAAGAAATAGGCGAGGTGGATATACCAGGGCGATGTGCCGAGCGTGGCTGATGCGATCGTCACGGCCAGCAGCGCATAAAGAAGGACGAGCACGACCAGAAGTACGGTGCCGATGATCCTGCGCAGCGTGTCGGGCATATTGTCTCACATCCCACGTTTTCATCTTGCCAGTCGGGCAGGGCTCATGAGAGAGCATCAGGCCGAAAGGAGCCCGCCATGGCTGAGAGCGCAATACAAGTCGAGGCCCGGATTTACAAGGAAATTGACCGGATCGATCGGAATCGCCGCATGGTGCGGGGCTGGCTGCTGGTCGTCCTCTTCGCGCTCTTTGCCCTCGTGCTCGTCGGGGGCGCTACCAGGCTCACCGATTCCGGGCTCTCGATCACCGAATGGAAGCCGATCCATGGCGCGATCCCGCCGCTCACGGAAGCGGAATGGGAGGAGGAGTTCACGCTCTACCAGAAGATTCCGGAATATGAGCAGGTCAACAAGGGTATGACGCTGGGTGAGTTCAAGCGGATCTTCTGGTGGGAATGGGCGCATCGCATGATCGCCCGTTCGATCGGGGTCATTTTCGCGCTGCCGCTCGCCTTCTTCTGGGTGACGGGTCGGCTGGAGCACCGTCTGCGCTGGCCGCTTTTCGGCATCCTCGTGCTGGGCGGCCTTCAGGGCGCGATCGGTTGGTGGATGGTGGCCTCCGGTCTCGCCGAACGCGTCGATGTCAGCCAGTACCGGCTTGCGGTGCATCTGACCGTCGCCTGCCTGATCTTTGCGTCCACGACATGGGTCTGGCGTGCGCTCTGTCCGCATTCCAGCCAGCCGATACCGGGCACGACCGCCACTCGCTTTGCCGCGCTCGTGACGCTGGTCGTGCTGCTCCAGATCTATCTCGGCGCGCTGGTTGCGGGCATGGATGCGGGACTTGCCTACAATACATGGCCGCTGATGGATGGCGCGATCGTGCCCGATGGTCTGACGGCGATGCAGCCGATCTGGCTCAACGCCTTCGAGAATGCCAAGGCCGTACAGTGGCTGCACCGGATGAATGCCTACCTTCTGCTGACGCTCGCGCTGATCCAGATGATCATGTTGCTCGTCAACCATCGTGGTACGACCCATGCCAATCGCGGCGTAGTTTTCTTCCTGCTTGTCTGTGTCCAGGCGGCAGTTGGCATCGCGACGCTGCTGATGGCGGTGCCAACCGATGTTGCGCTGACCCACCAGGGGCTGGCGCTGGTGCTGCTCGGCTTCAGCGTCGCCCACTGGCGTGGTTTTCACGGCGAATATGCGCGGCCGACCGATGTGACGGTCAGAAACTGATCACTGCTTCTCGAGCGTGAAAATGCGGTTGTCGAGCCCAAACTGCAGGGTCTTGTCATTCATCCGGTGCAGGCTGATCTCGGAGCAACCTTGAAACAGGGTCTCTACCGGCTCGGCCGTGTAGCCAAGACCCTCTGCGAGCCTCTTCGCCTTGGCTTCGTCATACTTCCCGCCGGGATCCTTCGGGTCGACGCCCAAGCCGCCCTCGAACAGGCCGGCATAGGGCAGGGCTTCGACGGAATATTCGGTCTTGCCGCAGCCCAGCAGATCTGGTCCGGAGATTGTGCCTTTCGCGATCTCGACGACCTGGCCGCTGTAGCGTCCGACGTCGTCGGTGACTATCGGACGGGCGGGATCCTCCCACGGCGCCGTGATAGCACCTGATATCTTCCACTTTCCGTAGAAGGCCGTCTGGTCGGCATGGGCGGGAAGGGCGGCAAGCGAGAGCGCGGCGAGGATCAGTATTCTGTTGAACATGCGGACTCCTGGTAGGCCGGCGCGGTGCCGGTGCTTCCCAAACGTTCCGCGCTGCCCGTTTATTGCTTCCCGCCAGGCGAGGGTCAATGCCAATCCGGTTTCACCCGATCATTGCGCGCACGGTGGCGAGAAACATCAGCCTGTGCTCGGCGTCGCGTAGATCGTCCGTGGAGACGGGATCGTCGATGGACCAGCAGGCGGAGAGCCCAGCATGCGCTGCGGCGTAGCGCAGTACCTTGTCCTTGCTGCAGCCAAGCGCCGGCGTCAGGCGGCCGGCGAGCAGGCGGATGCGGGCTTCATCACAGGTAATATCGGGCCGTCCGAGCGGATTGCCGAAGAAGTTCGCAGCATCATAGACCGGATCGCCGATCAGTCCGTGTGGGTCGATGGCACGCCATTGGCCGAGGCCATCGAACAGTATGTTGTCGTGGTGGAGATCGCCGTGCAAGGGAATGACATCCGCCTGATGCAGAAGCAGGTTGCGGGCCATGTCCGCGGCCCAGGCGATGTTCGGTGCGTGTGCTCCTGGCATGTTCGGCCGCTCGCCAAGGAGCGCGGCAAAGTGCTGGTCGAGCGGCACGAGGCCGTTGGGAAATCGGTGTTTGGAAGGGGTGCGCAGTTTTCTGAGCAGGTTGCCAAAGATCTCGGTCGCAGCCGCCTCGCCATCGGACAGGCGGACATCTTCGAGCGTCCGCGTGCCGGCATCCTCCAGAAGGCAGGCATTGGCGTCGCGCGCGAGAAGCTTGACTGCGCCGTGGCCGTCCCGCCAGGCGAGATAATCCATTCCGGTGATCTCGCCCATGCCGCGCGGCTTGAGAATCTTGGCAATGACCGGCCGACCATCCGGCTGTCGCGCCCGGTAGACAAGGCTACCTGGTGTATCGGCAATCGGCGTTACACTGGCAAGATGCCAGCGCTCGGTGGCCTCCGCGATGTCGGGCATCGATCAGGCCGAGAGCATCAGGTCCATGTTCTGGACAGCGGCCCCGGACGCACCCTTGCCGAGATTGTCGAGCAGGGCCACGAGATTGATCTGTTCTCCACCCGGCGTGCCGAACACGTAGAGCTTCATCGTGTCCTTGCCGGCGAGCTCGACCGCATTGACGCGCGGCAGTTTGGCCGAGACTTCAAGCGGCACGACCTCGACGATATCCTGGCCGGCATAGTGGTCGACCAGCGCCTTGTGCACGGTCTCGAGGGTCGAACCCGATGCGAGATGGTCGATGAACAGCGGCACCTGCACGATCATGCCTTGCGGGAACTTGCCGACCGAAGGCGAGAAGATCGGCGAACGCTCGAGCATGCCATGCAGCTTCATCTCGGGCACATGCTTGTGCTTGAGCGGCAGGCCGTAGAGGAAGTGGGGTGCGTCTATATGATCGGGATTCGCAGGATCTTCCATCTGGGCGATCATCTGCTTGCCGCCGCCGGTGTAACCCGACACGGCATTGACCGTGATCATGTAGGATTCTGGCAGGATACCCGCCATCCTGAGCGGCCGGACGAGGCCGATGGCGCCTGTCGGATAGCAGCCGGGATTGGCGACGTAGCGCGCCGAGCGGATCTTGTCGTCCTGGCCCGGGTCCATCTCGGCAAAACCATAGGCCCAATCCGGATGCACCCGGAAGGCGGTGGACGTATCAATGATGCGGACATTGTTGTTGGCCGCCGTCATCGCGACAGCTTCCTTCGATGCATCATCCGGCAGGCAGAGGATGGCAATGTCCGCTGAATTCAGCATGTCTTCGCGGAGCGCGGCGTTGCGGCGCTCGGCTTCCGGGATCGAGAGGAGTTCGACATCGCTGCGGTCGGCCATGCGGGTGCGGATCTGCAATCCCGTGGTTCCGTGTTCGCCGTCGATGAAGATCTTGGGTTTCATGGTCCGCTGTCCGTCTCTCAGCCTTTGATGTCGCGAGCATATAGGCCGGCGGTGACGATAACGCAACATGGACGCAGGACGAGAGCCCGTTTCGCCAGCCCTGCCGTCCGCACCTCAATGCCGAGAATTCCCGGCGATTTCAAACTCTTGCCGCGCGGACATGAATCGACACCGCAGGTGGATGAATCAATTTCTCAGCGCCCGCCCGCAACCTTCTCTCCGCGGAGCGCCAGGAGATACATCGCAACTGTCGCGCCGGCTATCGCGGTGATGTTGGCATGGTCGTAGGGTGGCGAGACTTCGACCACGTCACCGCCGCGAATATCCAGCGCGCCCAGCCGCTGGATGACCGACAGCATTTTCGAAGAGGAGGGGCCGCCAGCCACCGGTGTGCCCGTCCCGGGTGCATAGGCCGGGTCGAGGCAATCGATGTCGAAGGTGACATAGCATGGCCGGTCGCCGACATGGGCGAGAATGGTCTCGGCGATGGCGCCGGCGCTCGTGTCCTCGACCTCGTGGCCGTAAAGCATGCGGATGCCGCAATCATCGGGCGCATGGGTGCGGATGCCGATCTGGATCGAATGGCTCACATCGATCACGCCGTCACGCGCGGCACGGCCGACGAAGGAGCCATGATCGATGCGGCGGCCGTCGTCGAACCAGGTATCCTGATGCGCGTCGAAATGGACAAGGGCAAGCGGCCCGTGGGCAGCGGCATGAGCCTTGAGCACCGGCCAGGTGACATAGTGATCGCCGCCAAGTGTCAGCAGGAAGGCGCCGGATTTCAGGATCTTGGCGGCTTCCCGCTCGATCGCGCCGGGGATCTTCGGGTGGTCGCCGTAGTCGAACAGGCAATCGCCATGGTCGATGACGGCAAAGTTAGCGAACAGGTCACGATGAAAGGGATATTGCGGATCGTTGTCGAAGATCGCCGATGCCTCGCGGATCGCGCGCGGCCCGAAGCGAGTGCCGGGGCGATTCGAGACGGCGGCATCGAAGGGGATGCCCCAGACCACTGCATCTACGTCCCTGAGATTCTTGGTGTATTTCCGACGCATAAAGGAAAGCGCGCCGGCGTAGGTCGGGTCGGTCGCGGCTCCCTTGAGGGAGCGGGCCGTGAAGGCGTTGTCGGTAGTGCGTGAGGGCATGATCGAACTCGGGCAAGGGCGAAAGGTCCGCAATCTCGCCCCGCCCAAGGGATTGGTCAAGCTCTGCGATCGGGATAGAGGGCTGTCGGCTATCTGTCAGGTGAAGATGTTGAAGTCGCTCATCTGGAGGTCATCCTTGGCGATATCGGTCAGGCGAATTCGGTCTCCGTCGCCGAGATTGATCACGGTGTCGAGGTCGCCATCCTTGTCGAAGTCCACGCTCGACATACGGTTCTGGACGTCGCCGAAATCGCTTATGCCAGCAATCTACTTGATCTGAATGTCGTCTTCGCCGAGGCTGAAGTCGGTGATCGTGTCCACGCCGCTCTTCTTGGCAAAGGAGAAACTGTCGCTGTCGCCGCCGCCTGTCAGCATATCCCTGCCTTCCGCGCCTACGAGCAGGTCGAAGACGTCGCGGCCTGAAATCGCGTTGTCGCCGACACTGCCAGCCAGGATATTGTTCAGGTTGTTGCCCTGGGTCATGACCCAGGCAAGGTTCTCTGGAAAATGGACAGACTTCGACTGTGGCTTCACCTTGATCTTCCAGGGACGGGCGGAGAATCCGGTTAAAGATAGGATAGCAAGGTCAAGGGCTTCAACCAAGGGGAGGGAAGAACCTTTAGCAGCGCCTCATATGCCGCGTGCGGCGCCTCTCCCGCAGGTAGATGCGCCGGACGTCACGCCGCCGAGGCGGGATTGCCCCTGCGTTCGCGTGAGCGGCCCTCGTAGAACTTTCGCTTGTGGTCATACATGGCGGCGTCCGCGCGGCGGATTACAGCCTCCAGTTTCTCGTTTCCTTCGCTCGTTGCGATGCCATGCGAAATCGAGAGCGGCAGGTGCGAATAGAACTGATTGTTGATCTTGAGCAACTCGGTCACGGTTTCCGTCATGGCCAGCGCCACCTGACGATCGCCCCCCGGGATCAGGATTGCAAACTCGTCGCCGCCGATGCGGGCTACCGTATTGCGGCCCGAGGCCACCCCGTTCAGCACTTCGCCGAGCCGGCGCAAGAGCGCATCACCCGCATCGTGGCCGAGTGTATCATTGGCCTCCTTCAGGCCGTTGAGATCGATCATGACGGCGGAGAGCGGGCGCAGCGTGCTGCGTTCCAGCCGGTTCAGTTCCTCGTTGAAGAATGCGCGGTTATGCAGTCGCGTCAGGACGTCATGCTTGCCGAGATATTCGAGATAGGCTTCGGCGCGTTTGCGGGCGGTAATATCCGTCAGGGCAACCTGCACCAGCGACCAGTCATTCTCGTATCCGGGGAAGACCGAGAACTGCAGGAGCACATGGCGCTCGGAGCCGTCTAGCGCGTAGTTCACCACCTCGCGGTGCTGGAACAGATTGCCATTCCACAGATCGATGAGCTGCTCGCGAAAGCTCTTTTCCATCTCGTCGCGAAAGATGTCGCCGATCTGGATCAAAAGCGCATTTCGGTCCGGCGCCATGAAGAGGTCGAGCGTCGCCTGGTTGACGTCGATGACGCGGATCTCGCTCATGCACTGGCGGACGAATTCCGGGTGGACATCGGTGAAGACCCGGAGATCCGAAATGCCGCGGAAGCGCACGTCCTCAAGCAGGCGTTTGACTTGGCTGAAATCCTCGATCCAGAGCGACACCGGTGAATGGACGAAAATGCCCTCGGCGTAGCGCCGGTTCTTCTCTTCGCCGCGGCGTGCTTCCTCACGGATCGTGACGTCCTCGGTCGTTACCAATACCCGGCCCAGCGTATCTTCATGTCCAGGGAGAACCTGCCCCCTCAGCTGAATGTCGAGCCGCTTGCCTGACAGCGAGTAATTGACCGCATTACTCGCAAACTCGAGCTTACCGTTCCAGAGCTCGCACAGCTCATTGATGTGGCTGTTGAGCATTTCGCCGCGAAACACGAGCGCGAGGTTGGAAACTAGATGGTCCTGCGAATCTGCTTCGAAGACCTCAAGCGTCTTTCGGTTGACCTTGAGCACGCGGATCCGCTGCGAGCAGGCAAAGACGCGGTTCGGATCCTCGGAAAGGAAAGCATGAATATCCTCGACGCCTTCGGTGCGCCAAATCTGGAAAAGCGCCTGGACTTCGCTGAAATCTTCGAGCCAGAGCGCAATCGGAGCAAGTTCAAAAAATTGGTTTTCGAAGGAATTGGTCAAGTTACAATCTCGCTTCGTTCGGTTCGACGGTACAGAACAGCGGCGTTCGAATCGGTCTTATCCGAATAAGGTAAACCGAACCTTGCCATTTCACCCAGAGTGGCAGGGCGAATGATGTGTGGATGACTGCTGGCCACACATACGAATGATCAGCGACCTGGCCCCCCCGATGAACACTGAAAGCTCCAGAAACGAAAAAGGCCGGATGCGAGACCCGGCCTTTCCAAATCCGAAATGCGCGAAAGCGATTAACGCTTCGAGAACTGGAACGAACGACGTGCCTTCGCACGGCCGTACTTCTTGCGCTCGACCACGCGGCTGTCGCGGGTGAGGAAGCCACCCTTCTTGAGCACGGCGCGAAGCGACGGCTCGAAATAGGTCATGGCCTTGGAGATGCCGTGGCGAACCGCACCGGCCTGGCCCGAGAGACCACCGCCGGCAACAGTGGCGACGATGTCGAACTGGGTGTCGCGCGAAGCGGCAACCATCGGCTGGCGCAGGATCATCTGCAGCACCGGACGGGCGAAGTATGCCGAATAGTCCTTGCCGTTGACCATGATCCTGCCGGAGCCGGCCTTGACCCAGACGCGGGCGACGGCGTCCTTGCGCTTGCCGGTCGCATAGGAACGGCCCTGCGCGTCGACCTTGCGGACGTAAACCGGAGCCGCGGGCTCAGTCGTCGCGCCAGCGAGGTCCTTGAGGGAAGAGAGATCAGCCATAATCAGCCTCGCTTGATGTTCTTGGCATTGAGCTTGGCAACGTCGAGAGCGACGGGCTGCTGGGCTTCATGCGGATGGGTGGCGCCGGAATAGACCTTGAGGTTCTTCATCTGGCGACGGCCGAGCGGACCGCGCGGAACCATGCGCTCAACGGCCTTCTCGAGCACGCGCTCGGGGAAGCGGCCTTCGAGAGTCTGGCGCATCGTGCGTTCCTTGATGCCGCCCGGATAACCGGTGTGCCAATAGAACTTCTTGTCGGTGTATTTCTTGCCGGTGAAGACGACCTTGTCGGCATTGACAACGATCACGTTGTCGCCGTCGTCGACATGGGGGGTAAAGGTGGGCTTATGCTTGCCGCGGAGGCGGTTGGCGATAATGGAAGCGAGGCGTCCCACGACGAGCCCTTCGGCGTCGATCAGGATCCACTTCTTCTCAACTTCCGCCGGCTTCTGAACGAAGGTGGACATGATGTTGTCTCTCATCTGATCCCAAATCCCGGCGAACCGGCAAAAGGGCGTTTCTTGTTGCTTGGATTGGGCCGCCAGGGCGAACCAAAAAGAAAGCCACCCGAAACGGGCGGCAATCTGGCCGGGCTTATACGTGAGAGCTACTGGAACGTCAAGAAAGGGAAAATTCCGGATGGAAAAATTTTATCATTATAATCAATATCTTGGGTGTGTGGTATTATTTTACCGTACTATTTTTGGGGCGGAACCGAATAGGTTGTGGTCGCATGCGCGATCAGCTGACGCGTATCGACCCGCTCGATCGACACTTCGAGCATCGCCAGCGACCGGCCGATCTTGAGGACATGGCAGACACCGTCTAGCGCCACCGGGTCCGCGCGGTTGAGGAAATTGATGTTGAGATTGGTGGTCAGCGCCAGCGGCACCGGACCGATATGGGCGAGAAGCGCCACATAAGCTGCGACATCAGCCAGCGCGAAAAGAGAAGGGCCGGACACGGTGCCGCCGGGCCTCAGATGGCTCTCGTTGGGATGAAAGCGCAGCGTCGCCGTGCCCGGCGCGACATTGATGCATCTGAACACCGGCCCGCCCGCATAAATCTGCGGGAATTCGCGGGCCAGGAAATCTTCGATCTGCTCGGCGGTGAGGACGGGTGTCATCATTTCGTTGTATCGACTGCTACACCCAGCGCAAGCCGGCAGAAAGTCTAGCCCAGCTTCATCGCCAGCCCGCCCGCGGCAATCACCGCGCCGGCGACATAGCGCCAGGGACTGGCGCGCTCCTTCAAGATCAGCACGGAGATGAGAAGCGCGAAGAGGATCGACGTTTCGCGGAGCGCCGCCACCGCCGCGATCGGCGCCTGGGTCATGGCATAGAGCGCAAGGCCGTAAGAGGCCACAGAGCCGGCACCCCCGAAAAGGCCGCGTTTCCAGGTCGACCGGACGTGGCGGACCACGGTGTTCCTGCCGCGGGTCGCGAACGCATAGGCGAAGAGGGGGATCGGGGGCAGGATGCAGATCCAGAGCGTATAGGCGATGGGGTGGCCGGCGGCACGTGCGCCAATGCCATCGACATAGGTGTAGAGCGAGATGACGACGGCATTGAGCAGGGCGACGCCGACTGCGCGCCGGGTGCTACCGCCGCCGCGCGCCTCGAAGGCGAGCGCGAGCACGCCGGCGGAAATGGTGCCAATACCGACATACATCATCGGTGTGAGATGTTCGCCGAGGAACAGCGTGGTGGATGTCGCAACGAGCAGCGGCGCTGCGCCGCGCATCAGCGGATAGACAAGCCCGATATCGCCATGCTTATAGGCCGCGCCGACGAGCTGGTAATAGGTGAAGTGGATGCAGACCGAGGCCAGGACATAGGGCCATGCCGCGGCGGCCGGCAACGGCACGAAGGGAAGGGCGGCGATCGAGGCGACCGAGGCACCGAGCGCCACCATGGTCGAGTCGAGCTGCTTGTCCGAACCCGATTTGACGAGGGCATTCCAGGTCGCATGCAGGCATGCCCCCAGGAGAACGAGCAGGACGATGTCGATGGGCATTTCGGAACCGGGATTTTCCGGCCGTCGCCGGAGAGATGAGATGGATATTTGGCTTCTTGACCAGACTTGTGGCGGAATTCCAAGCAGAATCCCCGTTGCGCGCGATAATTTCCATCAGACACGATTTTCCGGTGGAGAAATCGATACTTAGCCCCGAATGGGCAGGAATGCCACACCCACGCCGCACCGTTGCCATTTTGTTCACGCAAATGAAAAGACTTGATCTGAACTATTGATATCGTTGAAGCATCGCGTACATAAAGACAACATATGAAATACAAAAAAAGAACAAGGAGTGCGATCCATGTCTCTCGATCCTAGAATTTCATTGATAACACTGGGGGTCGAGGACGTCGCGCGGGCGACCGCTTTCTATGAGCGGCTGGGTTGGAAGAAGTCGTCGGCAAGCCAGGACACCGTCACGTTCATCAAACTCAAGGGCACAGTGCTGGGTCTTTTCGCGCGCCAGTCGCTCGCCGAGGACGCGCATGTCGAAAACACCACGAAGGGCTTTTCCGGCATAACGCTGGCCCATAATGTCACGAGCGAACGCGGCGTGGACGCGGTCTACAAATTTGCGCTGTCTTGTGGTGCGACGCCGGTCAAGGCGCCGGAGAAAGTGTTCTGGGGCGGCTATTCCGGCTACTTTGCCGATCCGGATGGGCATCTCTGGGAAGTCGCGCACAACCCTTTCTTTCCGCTCGACAAGGACGGTCACGTCATTCTAGACGATTGAGCACTCAGTCGCAGAAGGCGCCGATGCAGTTCTCGGGTGAACTGACACAATGCTGGACGGGGCACTGCTGGCCGCCTGCAGAGGGGATATAGACCTTCTGCAGCGATTGGTGGCGGGCGCAGTAACCGCCGTTGCGGACATAACGGTCGTAGAGCGTAAATCCGGTCCGGCGGGGCGAGGGATAGCGGAAAATCGCGGCACCTTCCCGGCGGATAATGGCCGTGATCTCGGCGCAACTGAGTTGCGTGGCGGCATAGCGCGACACGGCCTCCGCCGGCGCGGCGGCCATAAGAACGATTGCGATGGCAAGCAGCCTTGACATTCGGGCCGTTCCTCCCACCTACAGCTAAGACTCCCTAGGTTTGCCATAGGCTTCGGCGGCTCGCAAGAACCGCATTTGGCACGATTTCGCGAGGCATGCGATGAACCACGACAGCTATGATCCGAATCTGATCCGCAACGTTCTTCAAAACACCAAGCGGATTGCCATGATCGGCGCCTCGCCAAATCCGTCTCGGCCGAGCAATGGCGTGCTGCGCTTCCTGCTCGGAAAGGGCTACGATGTCGTGCCGATCAATCCTGGCCATGCCGGCAAGGAGATTCACGGCCAGACCGTGATCGCGTCTCTCGCCGACATCGAGGGGCCGATCGACATGGTGGATGTGTTCCGCGCCGCCGACCAACTACCGGCAGTCGTCGACGAGATCCTGGCCCTGCCGAGCCGACCAAAAGTGATCTGGGGCCAGCTGACGGTGCGCAACGACGAAGCGGCGAAAAAGGCTGAGGATGCCGGCATTACGGTCATCATGGATCGCTGCCCGGCGATCGAGTATCCGCGACTGATCGGTTAGAGTGCTTCCGTTAAGTGCTTTGACGCTCAACGGTCGTCTTCACTCAGTCTGGCGCGGATCTGCGTGGCACGGATGAGATCGCGCCGCTCGACTGGCGTACCCACAAAGAGCGTGGCGGCGGCCTGTGCATAATGCGTGGCCGCCTCGAATTCCGAACCGCCGGCGATTTGGCTCACATAGGCACCGACAAAGAAATCCTGCGCGCCATGCATCGATTCCGGGCGCTTCTCGCGTGCGGGATGATATTCGGGGTGACCACCGCGCTCCATGTGCACCATGCCGCCGCCGCCCAGGAAGAAAATGACGCGCGGCACCCGTTCGGTGACCGGCCGGATCGCGTCGAGTGCCATCCTGATATTGGAGAAAGAATTTCCGGCGATCGATTCAGCCTCATGCAGGCCGAGAATCAGCGTGCCCGAGAGCGACAGCAATTCGTCTGAGACCTCGCGGAAGGGACAACCGTTCAGGACGATACCCATCCCAGCCGCTGCTGCCCTGCGGGCGAGCGCGAGATTTGCTTCTTCGGGCAGCTCGTTCTGCAGCAGGAGAAAGCTGGCTTCGGGCGGCAGCACGACATCTTCGACATCGAAATTCGCATTCGCACCCGCGATCACCACCGCGCCGAAATCGCCGAACTCGTTGACAATGGCAATGCTCGAGCCCGTCGCTTCTCCGGGTCCCGTCTGCAGAAGGGAGATATCGACGCCGCCTTCGGAGAGGTTGGCTTTCAGCACGCGTCCTGCTTCGTCATCCCCGACCCGGCCGGCAAACCATGTGGGTGTGCCGCAGCGGGCAGAGGCCAGCGCCTGATTGCCGCCCTTGCCGCCGGGGACGTGCCGAGGCGAATGGCCGGAGACATATTCGTCGACGACAGGAAATCTATCGGCATTGACCACGAGGTCATAATGCAGCGATCCGGCCACGAGAACGTGCTTGGTCATAGTGCCTCCCTCAACGCTAGAAGGGTTAGGACAGGTGGTGCAAAATGTAAATCCGGTCAGGGCTTGCGATTGATGGCGATTTCGCCGAGCAGCCTGGCGACTTCTTCTTCAGAGGTCACGTCAGGGGTCGCGCCGGTGATCGGCGGAGACACCCGAACCGGCGGGGTCACCGTGCCGGTAGTGATCGCATTGGTGACGCGGCTGTCGCTGCGAACCTGAGGCGTCTGGTTGCCGAACACACCATTGGCGTCGAGTTCCGCCTCGAGCAGTTTCTCGAAATCGCTCGGCTCATCCTTCAGCGTCGGCAGTTCGATATCGGGTTCGGTCCGTTCGGCAATGGGCTGAGCAAGAGGCTTCGCGGTTGGCTGCACGCCAGCCGGCGGTGTATTGGAGACGGTGGGCTGTGCCGATTGGACGCGGCGCATGGCCTCCATGCGAGCGGCAAGCGCCTTCTCGGCATCCGTTACAGTCACGGCAGGTGCGGATGCCGCGGCCTGCTGATTGGGGAGAACGCGATCCCGCGCCGCATCAAGAATGGCTTCCGCCGCAGAAGGCAATGGCTGGATGCGCGGCTGGACGGGCGCAACTTCGACCGGGTCCGGCCGTCTGGCGACCGGCTGCATTGGCGCGGTATCGGACGGCGTCTGCGCCGGCTTTGCGCCGGTCATGGGTTCGCGGTCCTCGCTGTAAAGAATCGAGCCCATCGCCGACACGTTACGGGTTTCCGGCTGGCGTTCAGCCGCTGGGCGCTCCATGTAGCGATCGATCGAGGGTGCCGTCCGCTCCGGTACATTGACCGGGGGCGTAACGGCCCGCGCTACCGACTGCACGGGGGGCGTAGGGATACGGGTCTCGGCCGGCGCAGGTGCAGGCCGTTCCGGCTGCATCGGGGCGGCCGGACGTGCCGGTTCGGGTTTCCGCTCGACGACGGGCGCCGCCTGCCGGGCCTCCGCCGCAGGGGCGGCGACCGGCTGCGGCGCGGTGATCTCATCAACTGAAACGCCGCGGGCCGGCAGGGCCGCTTTTGACCGATCGCTGATGCCCGTTTCAATAACGATATCGGTCGGGCCGCCGATCATGATGAGATGTTCAATGTCGTCGCGCCGGATCAACACAAGCCTGCGCTTGGGGTCGATCGCTGCAGCATCCAGCACCATCAGCCGCGGCTCGCGCGCCTTGCCGCCCTTGATGAAAAGAGGCGAGTTGCGGCGCTTGAGGAAGATCAGCACCAGGATAAGAATGACGAGCGCCACACCGACGCCGCCGATGGCGAGGACGAGCCGGGGCGCAAGGTCCGGGGTCAATCCGTCGAGCATGGGCACAATCCTTTCGGGGGTCGATCTTGCCGGTCATAGACGGCTTTTTTCGGGCTTGGCAAGGGCTTTCGGTCCCGAGGCCTTCGCGAGACTTGCCCTGTCCCCCGAATTGACGGGCAAAGCGGTGAAAAGATGGCCCTCGACGCTTTTGACCGGCCCCTCGAATTGATAAGCATTGAGTCGCGCGATTGGTCGTCTCGCTGTGGATTGAGGTACCGATGACAGATCTGAAACAGGCGGCGGGCTACCAGGTTCCGGCGGTAGACAACTCCCACCGGCCGGGGCTGATTATCCGAGTCGTCCTGCTGGCGCTCCTGCTCATTGCGTCCGCCGCAGCCTTCATCTGGTTCCAGAAGGATCTGGAAAACGAGATCGTGCTCGGCATTCTCGGCGTGCTCGCCATGGCCGGCATCTTCTTCATCGTTTCCGCCGTAATCGGCTTCGTCGAAGTGATGCCGCAAAATCGCGCCGACCTCATACCGCGCGCCTTCATAGACGGCCATCCCGACGGCACGATCGTCACCGACCGCAAAGGGCGGGTCATTTATGCCAACGCCGCGTATTCGCGGCTGACGGGTGCAAAATCGGCAACCGAGCTTCTGACGCTCGAAACGCTTCTGTCGCGCAATCGCGAAAGCACCGAGGCGCTCTATCGCCTGACCAATGGGTTGATGGAGGGCAAGCCGGGCCACGAGGAGTTCCGCCTGGCCCACGCGCTCGGCCAGGCGGACACCGGGCCGCAGCAGGCCTGGTGGTATCGCCTGCGTGCCAGACCGCTGAAGCTCGAAGATGAAGCAGGCGCCGGCCTCTTCCTCTGGCAGCTTTCGGACATCTCGGCCGAGCGCGACGAGCAGGAGCGGTTCTTCCGGGAACTGCAGAATGCGATCGACTATCTCGACCATGCACCCGCAGGCTTCTTCTCGGCCGGTCGCAAGGGCGAGATCTTTTATGTGAACGCAACGCTTGCCGAGTGGCTCGGCATCGATCTCACCCAGTTCGAATCCGGCGCAATGACGATCCGCGACATTGCGGCGGGCGAGGGGCTCACCCGCATCCAGGCAATCCAGCCCGAGCCCGGTCAGACCAAGACCGAGATGCTCGATCTCGATTTCCGCAAGGTCAATGGTCAGAGCCTGCCGGTCCGCATTGTTCATCGCGTCTCGGCAACCAAGGACGGCGCGCCCGGCGAAAGCAGGACGATCGTGCTCGCGCGCCAGAAGGACGAAGTCTCGCACGACGGCGACTCGTCGGCCGCGCAGCGCTTCAACCGCTTCTTCAACAATACGCCGATGGCCATCGCCTCGGTGGACAGCGACGGCCGCATCCTGCGCACCAATACCCAGTTCATGAAACTCTTCGCCGGCCTCGCGCCGAAGGACGGTGGGGAGGCGCGTCTCGACCAGATCGTTCAGCAAAGCGACCGCGGAAGGCTCGAGGAAGCGCTTGCCGCCGCCAAGGATCGCAAGGTCGATATCGAGCCTGTCGAGTCGCACCATCCGGCAGACGAGAGCAGGGCGTTCCGCTTCTATGTCAATGCGGTGATCGACCAGGCCGACGAGGCACCGGAGGAAGCCGCGATCGTCTATGCCGTGGAAACGACGCAGCAAAAGGCGCTCGAAGGCCAGATGGCACAGACGCAGAAGATGAACGCTGTCGGCACGCTCGCCGGCGGCATCGCGCACGACTTCAACAATGTGCTTACTGCCATCATGCTGTCGGCCGACCACCTGCTGCTGCAGGCCCGGCAGTCGGATTCGACCTTTGCCGATCTCATGGAGATCAAGCGCAATGCCAATCGCGCCGCGGTGCTGGTGCGTCAGTTGCTCGCTTTCTCGCGCAAGCAGACCCTTCGGCCGGCTGTCATCAATCTCACGGACGCAATCGGCGATCTCCGCATGCTCGTGGCGCGGATGCTGTCCGGCACCAAGGTCAAGCTCGAGGTCGAATATGGCCGCGACCTCTGGCCGGTCAAGACCGACCTCTCGCAGTTTGAGCAGGTGATGGTGAACCTCTCCGTCAATGCCCGCGACGCCATGCCCGAGGGCGGCACGCTGACGATCCGCACGCGCAACGTGGCGGCAACGGAAGCCGGCAGTCTCGGCCATCGCGGCCTGCCGGCCGAGGATTTCGTGCTGATCGACGTCGCCGATACCGGCACCGGCATCTCGCCCGACATCATGGACAAGATCTTTGAGCCGTTCTTCACGACGAAGGACGTCGGCAAGGGTACTGGCCTGGGTTTGTCGATGGTCTACGGCATCATCAAGCAGTCGGGAGGCTATGTCTTCCCCGAGTCCGAAGTCGGCAAGGGCACCGTCTTTCATCTCTTCCTGCCGCGCCATATCGTCGTGGAGGAACCGGTGGTCGAGGGTGCCGAGCCGAGTGTCGCCGCAGGCGCGCGCAAGCCCGGGGAAGCCGAAAAGGCGGATGTCGATCTCACGGGCAATTCCGCGATCGTCTTGCTGGTCGAGGACGAGGAAGCCGTGCGGCGCGGCGGCAAGCGCATGCTGGAAACACGCGGCTACACGGTCCACGAGGCGGGATCAGGTGTCGAAGCGCTCGACATCCTCGAAGAACTCGACGGCCAGGTCGATATCGTCGTTTCCGATGTCGTCATGCCCGAAATGGACGGTCCGACACTGCTCGGCGAAATCCGCAAGAAATGGCCGGATCTGAAATTCATCTTCGTATCGGGATTTGCCGAGGATGCGTTCGCCCGCAATCTGCCGGAGGGCTCGAAGTTCGGCTTCCTGCCCAAGCCGTTCTCGCTCAAGCAGCTGGCGAGCACCGTGCGGGAAATGCTCGATAGCTGACGCTTACTGCTTCAGCGCTGATGAAAGGGGCGCGAGGCGGCGGAACTCGAGATCAAAGGCCACTAAATCGGATAGTTCACGAAATAGCCAACGACAGGGGGAGGAAGCAGGGGATGGGATGGGTCGCCGCGGCAATCGTCTTCGCAGCTCTGCTCTACAAATTTCCTAGAACAGTCATCTGGACTGTCGTCGCGGCAACAGGAGTTGCGGCAATAGGACTGGCCATTAATTATGCGTGGGAGCAGCGTGCGGCTGAGACACGGCAGTCGGAGCGCAACCTGATCAAGATAACTGTCAAGGTGGATCCCTTCATCTGCGAGGAGGCTGATTTCCCCTTGGCGATCGGGGTTCGCAACAGCAATGACTTCACTATCAACGCAGTCACGTTCTACATCAATGGTAGGAAGTCTGGCTTTAGCAAGACGATTTATCGTTCCAGCTACACCAATGATAAGATCATAGCGAAACACGAGTTTTTTGCTTCGTGCTGGTCTCTGTCAGACTTCGACGCAAAGGAAATGAAGAATGCAAATCTGGCTCCGAAGGACTTGGAGTGGGATGCCGAGCTGTCATATTTCGACAAAGCTCACTCACCCTAGCACTGACAGCGTGATGTGGGCGCGCCCGATCAACTTGGTGAGTTTTGTCGGGACAGTCACACAGGACGGAAACGCTCCGCACACCCCCTGAGCTTCCAGTTGAGTCCTTTCGATCAGGCCCTTCGGTCGAGCTTCACAATAGCGCTCTGTACCATCCGATTTTAGGATGTTTGGGCCAGCGCCACCGCGACCTGCGCCGCCAGCCGCGCGTTGTTCTCGACCAGCGCAATGTTCGTCGTCAAGCTGCGGCCCTCGGTGATCTCGAAAATGCTGGCGAGCAGGAACGGTGTCACCGCCTTTCCTGATATGCCCTTGGCCTCGGCGCGTTCAAGTGCCTGGGCGATATAGCCTTCCATCTCGGCGCTCGGGATTTCGTGTCTCTCCGGCACGGGATTGCCGATCAGCATGCCGCCGGCGATACCGAAGGCTTCGCGGGAGCGCTGGAAGGCGGCGATGCGATCCGGGCCGTCGAGCCGAAGCGGGCTCTTGAGGCCGGAACTGCGCGACCAGAAGGCCGGAAAATCGTCCTGGCCGAAGGTGAGGACCGGCACGCCCTTGGTCTCCAGAACTTCGAGCGTCTTCGGCACGTCGAGGATCGCCTTGGCACCAGCGCAGACAACGATCACCGGCGTGCGCGACAATTCTTCCAGGTCCGCCGAGATATCAAAGCTCTCCTCCGCCTTGCGGTGGACGCCGCCAATGCCGCCGGTGGCGAAAACATGGATACCGCCGCGTGCCGCTGCAATCATGGTCGCGGCGACTGTCGTGGCGCCCGTCCGACCCTCGGAGATCGCGAAAGCGAGGTCGGCGCGCGACAGCTTCATCGCGTCCGACGTCTGGGCGAGTGCATGGAGCTCGGCCTGGTCGAGGCCGATATGCAGTTGACCCTTGATGACCGCGATCGTCGCCGGCACGGCGCCTTCGGACCGGATGATCGACTCGACACTCTCGGCCATTTCGAGATTGCCGGGGAAGGGCATGCCATGGGTGATGATGGTGGACTCGAGTGCCACCACCGGCCTGCCGGCGGCCTTGGCGGCCGCGACTTCGGCGGAGAAGGAAACGGGGAGCGAGCTGGCGTCGGTCATCTGGCGGGGTCCTGGATCGTCGTGTTTTTCCGGTCTTACAGCACGATTTCTGCGGTCGGCACAAGCGGCAGGGTGCCCGTCAGCATTTCGTGCGTCAGCTCTTCCGCTGTCGCCATCTCGCTGGCCAGCGCCAGCAGGGCAGACGCCGCGCCATGCACCACGGCATCGCCGAGTGTACCACCATTGAGCCGCGCATGCAGGAAACCCGCGGCAAAACCATCGCCGGCACCCGTGACATCGCCGATCTGCTCCAGCGAGGGAGGCGTGAGGAAGGCCGCGCCGGACGCGTCCCAGGCGATCAGCTCGTTGCCGCCGCGCGTGATGGCGCCCCCCGCGAGACCCTTCTCCCGCATAAGGGCCGGCCACGCACGATGATCCGTCGGCTCGCGAGCGGTCAGCGCCCGAGCTTCGGCTTCATTCATGAACAGCCAGTCGATCGACGGCAGAAGTTCCACAAAGCGCACGACCTTGGCGGGTGAAATGCCGATAGCCGCGAGTGGGATTTCGCGCGTTCTTGCTGCTGCAGCAATGGCGGCCAGCGTCTCGGGTGGAAGATTGGCATCGGTCAGCAGGATCTCCGCCTTGTCGACGAGGTCGCGCACCTGCCGAACCGCGAGCCGTCGCGGGCTGAACAGTCGATAGAGTTCCATGTCGGCCAGTGCGATCACCAGATTGCCGTCGCGCTCCATGATCGCCGTATAGCTCGGCGTCCGGCGATCGAGGAAGGTGAAGGGGCGGTCGATGACGCCGGCCGCAGCAGCTGCTGTCGCCACGGCCTCACCCTCGGCGTCACCGCCGCGCGGCGAGACCATCGTCACCTTGTGTCCGAGCCTGGCAAGGCTGCGGGCACAGTTGAAGGCGCCGCCACCGGCCTCTTCCTTCCAGGTTCCGGGGTTGGATGCACCGGGCGCGGTGGCGCCCGCGATGCGGCCGCGCCGGTCGATATGGGCGCCGCCCAGAACCAGAATGTCGGTCATGCTATGAACCTGTTCACGTCTCGAATCATCCATAGCGCCCGCGCGGGATCGAGGGCAAGTACCGCCGCTCGCAGGTCCCACTACATCTTGCGAAACGAAGAGAGAACACGCACTCGATTTAGATTATAGTTCAATTATTTGAACGGCCCTTGCACGACGAGAACAAATAGAGTACATACAGCCTCAATCCCGCACATTGCTTCGGCGGCTCCGATAACTTAAAGGTGGACCAGATGGCTCAGAACACGCTTCGACTCGTAGAGGACAACAAGGCAGTGGACAAAAGCAAGGCACTGGATGCGGCTCTCTCGCAGATCGAACGCTCGTTCGGCAAGGGCTCCATCATGCGTCTCGGTTCCAACGAGAATGTCGTCGAGATCGAAACCGTCTCCACCGGTTCGCTCAGCCTCGATATCGCGCTCGGCGTCGGCGGTCTGCCGCGGGGCCGCATCATCGAGATCTACGGGCCGGAAAGCTCGGGCAAGACAACTCTCGCTCTGCAGACGATCGCTGAAGCCCAGAAGAAGGGCGGCATCTGCGCCTTCGTCGACGCCGAACACGCGCTCGATCCCGTTTATGCCCGCAAGCTTGGCGTCGATCTCGAAAATCTGCTGATCTCGCAGCCGGACACCGGCGAGCAGGCGCTCGAAATCACCGATACGCTGGTCCGCTCAGGCGCGATCGACGTGCTGGTCATCGACTCGGTTGCGGCGCTGACGCCGCGTGCCGAAATCGAGGGCGAAATGGGTGACAGCCTTCCAGGCCTGCAGGCGCGCTTGATGAGCCAGGCGCTGCGCAAGCTGACGGCTTCGATCTCGAAGTCGAAATGCATGGTGATCTTCATCAACCAGATCCGCATGAAGATCGGCGTGATGTATGGTTCGCCCGAGACCACCACGGGCGGCAACGCGCTGAAGTTCTATGCTTCCGTTCGCCTCGACATCCGCCGTATCGGCTCGGTCAAGGATCGCGAAGAAGTCATCGGCAATCAGACCCGCGTCAAGGTCGTCAAGAACAAGATGGCGCCGCCCTTCAAGCAGGTCGAATTCGACATCATGTATGGCGAAGGCGTTTCCAAGACCGGCGAGCTCGTCGATCTCGGTGTCAAGGCGGGTATCGTCGAGAAGTCGGGTGCCTGGTTCTCCTACAACAGCCAACGCCTCGGTCAGGGCCGTGAAAATGCCAAGACGTTCCTCAAGGATAATCCCGATCTCGCGCGCGAAATCGAATTGTCGTTGCGTCAGAACGCCGGTCTGATCGCCGAGAAGTTCCTGGAAAACGGCTCGCCGGAAGCGGAAGTGAACTCGCCCGACGACTGATCATTCTTCCCCCATGTCCGGTGCGCCGCCCGCGCCGACATTCACGAGCCCCGGCCGCCGCTTAAACTGGCGTGCCGGGGCTTTGTTTTTCTGGACATGGAAAAGGGCGGACGATAAAAGCCGGTGTCCAAAACGGCGTCGTACAGGCGTTTCGAAGGTTTGAAAGGCATAACATGAGTGGCGTGAATGAAATCCGGTCGGCTTTCCTGGATTACTTTGGGAAAAACGGGCACGAGATCGTCGCATCCTCGCCGCTGGTGCCGCGCAACGATCCGACGCTGATGTTCACCAATGCCGGCATGGTGCAGTTCAAGAACGTGTTCACTGGCCTTGAATCGCGTCCCTACAAGACGGCCGCGACCGCGCAGAAATGTGTTCGTGCCGGCGGCAAGCACAACGACCTCGACAATGTCGGCTATACCGCGCGCCATCACACCTTCTTCGAGATGCTCGGCAACTTCTCCTTCGGTGACTATTTCAAGGAACGTGCGATCGAGCTCGCCTGGAACCTGATCACCAAGGAATACGGCATCGACAAGAACCGCCTGCTCGTCACCGTCTACCACACTGACGACGAAGCCTTCGGTCTCTGGCAGAAGATCGCCGGCCTGCCGGAAAGCCGCATCATCCGCATTCCGACATCAGACAATTTCTGGGCGATGGGTGACACCGGCCCCTGCGGGCCGTGCTCGGAAATCTTCTATGACCACGGCGACCATGTCTGGGGCGGCCCTCCCGGTTCACCCGATGAAGATGGCGACCGCTTCATCGAGATCTGGAACCTCGTCTTCATGCAGTATGAGCAGGTGACGAAGGAGGAACGCGTCAACCTGCCCAGGCCGTCGATCGACACCGGCATGGGCCTCGAGCGCGTCTCGGCGCTGCTGCAGGGCAAGCACGACAATTACGACACTGATCTTTTCCGCACGCTGATCGAAGCCTCGATGCATGCGACCGGCACCGACGACCAGGGCGAGCGCCGCGCGAGCCATCGCGTCATTGCCGACCACCTTCGGTCCAGCGCCTTCCTGATTGCCGATGGCGTCCTGCCGATGAACGAAGGCCGCGGCTATGTTCTCCGTCGCATCATGCGCCGCGCCATGCGCCACGGCGAGCTTCTCGGCGCGCGCGAACCGCTGATGTGGAAGCTGGTGCCGGCACTCGTCCGGGAAATGGGCGTCGCCTATCCGGAACTGATCCGCGCCGAAGCGCTGATTACCGAGACACTGAAACTCGAGGAAACCCGCTTCCGCAAGACGTTGGAGCGCGGCCTTGGCCTGCTGAACAATGCTGTCAGCGACATTTCCGAAGGCGGCCAGCTCGATGGCGAGACCGCCTTCAAGCTCTATGACACCTACGGCTTCCCGCTCGACCTGACGCAGGATGCGCTGCGTCAGAAGGGCATCGGCGTCGACACCGACACTTTCTCCAGGGCGATGGCGCGGCAGAAGGCCGAGGCCCGCGCCAATTGGGCGGGCTCCGGCGATGCTGCGACCGAGACCATCTGGTTCGAACTTAGGGATCAGCACGGCGCGACCGAATTCCTTGGCTATGACACCGAGCGTGCCGAAGGCGTGGTGCAGGCCATCGTGGCCAACGGTGCCGTGATCGGATCCGCCAAGGCCGGCGACAAGGTTCAGGTCGTCGTCAGCCAGACCCCGTTCTACGCCGAATCCGGCGGCCAGATGGGCGACAGCGGCGTCATCGTCTTCGAAGGCGGCCGCGCGATCGTCACTGAAACCCACAAGAAGGGCGAGGGGCTCTTCGTCCACTATGCCGAAGTGACCGAAGGCACGCTCAAGGCCGGCGATCCCGTAACGCTCGAGGTCGATCACGCCCGCCGTGGCCGCCTGCGTTCCAACCATTCGGCGACCCACCTGATCCACGAGGCGCTGCGCGAAGTGCTCGGCACCCATGTGGCGCAGAAGGGTTCACTGGTCGCACCCGAGCGGCTGCGCTTCGATGTCTCCCACCCCAAGCCGATGTCGGCAGAGGAACTGAAGGAGGTCGAGGAGATCGCCAACGATATCGTGGTGCAGAATGCACCGGTCAGTACGCGCCTGATGAGTGTCGACGACGCGATCGCCGAGGGCGCCATGGCGCTGTTCGGCGAGAAATATGGCGATGAGGTGCGCGTCGTTTCCATGGGGACGGCCAAGCGCGGCTCCAAGTCGGGCAAGGCCTATTCCGTCGAACTTTGCGGCGGCACGCATGTGCGCGAGACCGGCGATATCGGCCTGATCCGCATTCTCTCCGACAGCGCAGTCGGCGCAGGCGTGCGCCGCATCGAGGCCCTGACGGGCGAAGCGGCGCGCGAATATCTTTCGACGCAGGACGAGCGCGTCAAGCAGCTGGCTTCCATCCTTAAGGTGCAGCCGGACGACGTGCTTGCCCGCGTGGAAAGCCTTGTCGACGAACGCCGCAAGCTCGAGCGCGAACTGGCCGATACCAAGAAGAAGCTTGCCATGGGAGGCGGTACCTCGGGTGGCGATCAGGGCCTACGCGATATCGCCGGCGTCAAGTTCCTCGGCCGGGTCGTCACCGGCGTTGAGCCGCGGGACCTCAAGGGCCTCGCTGACGAGGGCAAGAAGTCGGCGGTATCGGGCGTGGTGACACTCATCGGCGTCTCCGAGGACGGCAAGGCGAGCGCCGTTGTCGCGGTGACCGACGATCTGATCGGCCGGTTCTCGGCTGTCGATCTTGTTCGCGTTGCGTCTGAAGCTCTCGGCGGCAAGGGCGGCGGTGGCCGTCCGGATATGGCCCAGGCTGGCGGTCCCGATGGTTCCAAGGCCTCCGAGGCGCTTGAAGCCGTAGCCGCTGCACTCGGCTGATATCTCATTTCGCGTCGCTTTCGACCTGAAGACCTCAGAGCGGCGCGTGCGCTTTCGGACACAGAACGGGTACTCTAAGTCATTGAATCTAAGTAACGTTCTTTCCGAAAATCGATGCCGGCTTTCGCGCCCTTGCGGTCGCGGCTTTCGGCTTTCTTAAGCTTTATCTGATAGCGGACTCCAATAGCCTAGGAGTTCGCCACCCTTGAACGTCGTGTTGAGCGTCCCGACCGTCATGGTCTGCGTAGCGATCACAGTGTTGATCGTCGCAGTCGCTCTCACGCTCGTGTGGATCCATGATCAACGCGAGAAGGCAGTGCTGTGGTGGGCGGTCGGCATGTGGAGCGCCGTGCTCGGTGCGTCGTTTCTTGCAACGCGCACGCTTCTGCCGCTTTGGCTTGCGGTCGGCATCGGGGTCACCCTGATGACGCTCGCCTTCGGGCTGGTCGCGGCAGGCTTCTCCGTCTTCACCGGCGGTCGTGCAAACACCACGGCCTTGGCTGCCGGCCCGATGGCCTGGCTCGCATCCTATCTCCTCATCCCGGGCTTCACCGATATCGTCGCCTATCGAGCGTTTGTTACGACGGTCATTCTCGGCTGCTATTGCCTGCTCATCGTCGGCTCCGCCTGGCGCGGCTGGAAGGAAGAGCGGCTACCTACCTTCCTGGCGACCGTGCTGATCTACTCCACACATTGCGTCTTCTGTGTCGTCCGTACGCTCTTTGCGATCTTCATACCCGCCACCGAACAAGGCGGCGACATTCAGGCCGTCTGGGTCGCGGCTGTCGCGCTCGAAGCGTTCACGATGAGCATCTTCAGTACATTCGTGTTCCTCGCCCTGATCAAGGAGCGCGCCGAACGGAAATACCGCCTTGCTGCCGAGATCGACAGCCTGACGAATTCTGCAACGCGCCGCTTCTTCGTGTCCGAGACGCGCGACAGGCTGGTCAAAGCGCCGAAATCCGGCGTGCTCGCCATCATCGACCTCGACTTCTTCAAGTCTGTCAACGATTGTTACGGCCATCTCGGCGGCGACCGCGTGCTGCAGGCCTTCGGCAAATTCGTCAACTCAAGGCTTGAACCCGGCATGATTTTCGGGCGTCTCGGCGGCGAGGAATTTGGCCTCTTTCTACGGGACAAGGAACTGTCCGAGGCGAGGGAGTTCCTCGAACAGCTCCGCGCCGAAGTCGAAGCGATGCAGATCCCCTTCATGGGCAGTCCGATCCGCATCACGATCTCCATCGGTGCAGCATCGGTCCGGGAAGTGGGGATCGACTTCGACCACCTGATGGCGGCCGCCGACAGCGCGCTCTATCTCGCGAAGGAAGAGGGCCGCAACAGGCTGCGCACCTTCAGCCTCACCATGCGCATGCATCAGATCGTCGAAGATGGCTCGGAAATGCGTCTGGGCACGACCGAACAGCGATTGAGTCGCGTGAACATCCGCAGCCGTATCGGCGGGGCGTGATCGTCTGACGAAGGAGCCTATCGGCGCGGCTCGACGATGCTTTCCGGCACGCAGACGATCTCCTTCAACTTCCACATCAGCTTCTCGGCCTCGACCGATGTCGGTGCATGCCTGGGTGACAGCGCACGGCTGACGCTGTGGAATCCGAGTGCGCGATAGGCCTCCATCTGCTCCTCGGAAAACAACTGGTCCGCTGTCGTTTCGTGCGGGAAGGTCGGATACCGCCGCTCGTAGTCTGTCACATAGTCGGGCTCGTCGCCGGTCATGTTGGCTTTGACATAGAGCAGGATGCCTTTGTCTTCCTCATTCTGGCCCGAGCCGTAATAGATTTCGCCGATGGCGAAGTGCCGGCTGTCGTCATATTGCGTGATGTCTGCCGGCACGGCGCGATCGTCGTCGGTGGCCTGGCCGCGGAAGGCCCGCATGCGGCGGGCGGACTGTTCGCGGATCGGCTGCCAGGCGATCCGCACGCGATGACCGAAATCGATGCGGGCAAAACGCTGCGCATCGGCCAGCGCGCCAAAATTGAGCGCGGGGTCCGCCTCCGCGTCGATGATGATGATCACCTTGCATCTTCGACGCAGCAATTGGTAGAGGCCGATATTGTCGATATGGCCGCCGTCGCTAAGCAATACCTTCTTGCTATCGGTGCGAAGCAGGCCAAAAGCCTCCTGTACCAGGTAGAGCCGGAAGACTTCGAACCAAGTCTGCTGGATCTCGCCCGGGCTGGCGAAGACATATCTCGGATTGTCGAGCCAATATCCCAGCCTCGCATTCAGGAGCGCCAAAGTCGGTGACAGGACCCCAGAAATCACCCGCCCGCTGTTTGAGGAGACCGCAGCGCCCGAGATCGCGACGGCCGTCGCAAGGTCAATGCCGATGTCGTTGTCTTCCATACGTCCCGTGTGTTTGGCCGGGAGCACAGTGGGGGCATAAAGTGTGGAATCGCTCCCGATGTAATCGCTCGTGAACAGGAAGAATTCTGCATTCCGGCCGCGCTGTGCCGGATCCGTCGCCTCGTCGTGACTGGGCAGGTTTGCCCTGGGATTGCCGACATTCCACATCGCTGATGTCTTCACCGGCTCCGTTTCCTCTCGGCTGTGACGCGCATTCAACACGGCGTTGACCAAGAGATAGGGGGTCTTGTCGGAATCGATCTTGGCGAGCGTCAACGTCGCCCTGGGATTGACGTTGCGACCGAGGCGGAAGGCGGCGTTGAGCCGATCTCGATAAAGGCCGTGGAGCGCGTTGGCATTTTCCGAGAAACAGACGCCGATGGCAATGAATATCCCGCTGATCCAGACATAGTTCCAGAGCAGATCCCAATAGCGGATGTCGAGGCCCCTCCGCACGGCAATCGCCACCAGGATCGTCAGCGCAAGGAGAATGAGCAAGCCGTAGAGTGGAACGCGATCGTGGCGGCTCCGCCCGAATTTGTAGGCGAGACGCGTCCATGTGCCGGCTTCGGGCTGCCCCTTGTTTCGCCAAAAACCCGAATAGCCGATCGCGATCGACAAAGTGACGAAGAAGGCGGCCATGAGATAGAGTGGCTGCCAGGACATCATCTCCGGCATTAGCGGAAATTGTCCCGGTGCCGGCATCATTGTCCGGCAGAGACTGTCGAACTTCCAATGCAGATGCTCGGCAAACCAGGCGAGAACAGGATTTGACGGGCATCGGCCCGCGAAATCGATGCCGGAAGCAGCGATCAGCAGATAGACGGCATAGATCATCATCGGCAGCACAAGCGCGCCGACATAGAGGATGGCTTTGGCGGTGACCGCCTTGATCATCGAGGATAGGTTTGGCGTATCGAGCGCCTTTGCGACGGTGTTGACGAGGCTGCCACGAAAGATGGTGAGCAGCGTGGAGAAGCCGGCGGCGCCGGCAATGGTCGAGAGGATCGAGCTGAATTCGAAGCCGTCGGTCTGGATATAGAAGTGGATGATCCATTCGATGATGAGGGTCTGGAACTCGGCCACGAAGGTGAAGATCAGTACCGGCATGAAGAATGCCCAGGCGCCGGCCCATCTCGAAAGAAATTCGGGTTTGCCGAGCAGGCGGCGCGCATTGCCATCCTCAAGGGCCGAGCGATAGATCGCCCAGAAAATCCCGACAACCGCCAGTCCGGCCAGCATGACCTGGGTGAAGAAGAAGCGGCCCTGAACGAATTCGTAGAGCCAGCCGGCGGGCGGCAACCCGAACAGCCGCCAAATGTCGGCGGCGAAGCTGTGTTCGAGGTGGTAGACGGTCGGATTTGCGAGGATGGTGAGAGCGGCCAGCGGCAGGACCAGCGTCAATGTCAGCACCAGGTTGACGAGCAGCCCGCGGACGAGAATGCCGACGGATCTCAGAATATCGGTTGTTCCCTTGGGAAACAGGTAGCGGCTGTGGTTGCGGATATGCCGGACGGTCGGCGAATCTTCGAAACCGCTCTCGTCGAAGGGGAACGCCACGTTATTTTCGCTCATATGCGCGATCATGCTGGCACCAGTGTAGCCGCCGCCGGAAACGGTCGAGAGATAATCGATCTTCGGAATGACCTTGAATGTGTTGAGCGCCTGAAGGGCACCGAGACAGAAGCTCGCAGAGCGAACGCCGCCGCCCGACAGACCGACGCCGACTTTGTCTTCGATGATCGGGTGCGGCGGTGCCTCTGCTGCCGTTTTGCGGTTGCGCCGCGCCCAGATGCGCCGGGCCTCGGTCGCCTCAATGGCCTCGAAATTGAGCAAGCCATCGAGGTGAGTTTGCTTTGCGTCAGCTGCCCCCATCGCACCATCCTCCGCCGTCAATCGAAGGTTAGCACAATCGAATACTAAGTCACGCCAGTTGTGTAGAGCAGTTAGCGCCGCGCTCTAATACACGCTCAGCCCAAACCCCTGCATCAGCCGTCGCGTCGAGAAATCCGGCTTTCCCGATGTCAGGATCGCCCGGTCGGCATGGTGCTCGGGTTGCAGGCCGTCGTCGCGCGGCACGAGGCGGCGGGCTTGGCGGGCGATAGCCTCGGCGGGGTCGATCCAATCCACCGGCCATGGGGCGAGGCGGCGGAAGACATTACCCATGAAGGGATAATGCGTGCAGGCAAGAACGACGATGTCGGTCTTGCGGCCGTCCTGCTCGTAGAAGCACTGGCCGATCTCGGCGGTGACTTCGGCATCGGCGACGGCGTCGCCGCGGATATAGGCCTCGGCCATGCGGGCAAGGTTTTCCGAGCCGACAAGACGGACATGACATTGGCTGGCGAAGGACTGGATGAGGTCGCGGGTGTAGGCGCGCTTCACCGTGCCTGGCGTCGCAAGAACCGATATCAGTCCGGAGCGGGTGCGCTCGGCAGCCGGCTTGATGGCCGGGACGGTGCCGACAAAGGTGTGGTCCTTATAGGCAGCACGGAGATCGGCGCCGACGAGGGTGAAGGCGGTGTTGCAGGCGATGACCGAAATTTCGGGCCTGTATTCCTCGATCAGCCGGCCGAAGAGACTTACGACGCGCGGCCGAAGTTCCGCTTCGGCCCAGTTGCCGTAGGGAAAGCCGGCGTCGTCGGCGACATAGACGAAGTTGCGCTCCGGCATCAGCACCCTGAGTTCGCGCAGCACCGTGAGGCCGCCGATACCGCTGTCGAACACGAGAATCGGCTTGGGCGCATCAGTCATCGAAATCTTCCGGATTTCCGGTGCCGCGCGGATGTTTGCGGCTGAACCGGTCGAGCGAGGAGATCACGCCGCGCATCACCTTGATCTCGGGCGCGGTGAAAGCGCGGCGGGAGAGTACGGCGCGGAGGTTGTCGATCATTTTCGGCTTTTTCGCGACCGGTCGGAAGAAGCCACGGGCGTCCAGTGCCTCCTCGATATGCGCGAACAGGCCGAACAATTGGTCCTTGGTCGCCGGTGTCTGGTCGACCGCCTGGAAGGGGGTTTCCTCCTTCGAGGCCATCGATGTCTGCATCCATTCGTACGACATCAGCAGCACGGCCTGGGCGATATTAAGCGAGGCGAAGGCCGGATTGACCGGGAAGGTCACGACCTCGTCGGCGAGCGCGACATCTTCGTTCGACAGGCCGGATTTCTCGCGGCCGAAAAGGATGCCGACCTTTTCGCCGGAATCGTATTTTGCCCGCAGTGTTTCCGCCGCCACAATTGGAGAGCGGACCGGCTTGAAGCCGTCGCGGACGCGGGCAGTGGTCGCATAGAGGAAATTGAGGTCGGCGACCGCTTCCTCAAGGGTTTCGTACACAATCGCGCCGTCGATCACATGGTCGGCCTTGCTCGCGGCGGCGCGCGCCTTGTCGCTCGGCCAGCCGTCGCGGGGCGCCACGAGCCGGAGTTCGGACAGGCCGAAATTCGCCATGGCACGTGCTACCATGCCGATATTCTCGCCGAGCTGCGGTTCGACGAGCACGATCACCGGCCCGCCGGTGATCATTTCAAGTTCGGAATTGGTGCCGGACATGCTTTGCCTTTGAGTGTCTTTCGCCACGCATTGGCATAAAGTCAGGCGTTTTGAAAGCATGTCATCGCGAATGACGACAACAGCGCGCCGAAGGCCTCGACGTCTTACTGCTGGTTCTTTTTGGCGTATTCAATGCCTTCCTTCATCTCGCCGAGCAAAGTGTTCCACTTGCCTTCCTGGAAGCGGTGGACGTCCGAGATCACCGGCTTGCCGTCTTCCGTCACCACGTCGAACTTCAATTCACTGACGACGGCCTGACTTTCGGCATCCGGCGCGCAGGCCATCAGCCTGAAACTGACGGCAACAGAGCTTACGCCGTCTTTCTCACCTTCCGGTGACACTTTGACATCCTTCAGCGGGCAACCGTCCTGGCTCGAAGTGATCACGTCGTAATCGAAAGGCGAGTCGCCACCATCATAGGCGGGATATTTTGAGGCTTCGCGGTAGACGACAGCAAAATCCTTGCTGAAATCGCGGTCGAGATTGTCGAAATAGTCGACGGTCGTCCCTTCCGTGGTCGCCCAGCGAGCCTCAGCGACCTTTATGATGCGGTTGACGGGATCGATGGCCGACTCGGCATGCGCCGCGAACGGGAGCAGGGCGGCGGTCAGGGCGATGGCGAAGAACTTCATTGCTATTGTGGCTCCTGCTGGTCGGTCGGGGTCTCACGCCCGACTTTCACGATCTCCTTCATCTCGGCCATCAGCGATACAGACTTGCCGTCGATGATGCGGTCGATGTCGGCGATCAGGGATTTTCCATTCTCGGTCACGACCTTGAAATGGACCTCCGACAAGACGTCCTTGTTCGGGTCCTCCGCATAACAGCTCATCAGCTTGAAGGTAACTTTGACGTCGGTCATGCCTACCGCCTCTACAGCGGGCGCGATCGACACGTCCTTCAGCGGGCACCCGTCCTGGCTGTTGGTGATGACGTCATAGCCGAACGGGCTGCCGCCTTCCTCGTAGATCGGATATTTCTCGGTCTCGCGATAAGCGGCGACGAAATCCTTCGAGAACAGGCCGATATGGTCCTTGTCGAAGTAGTCCTTTCCCTCCGGCGGCTTGTCGCTCCAGAGCGCGGTGGCGAGATCCATGATCGCCTTGACGGGTTCGTCGGGCTCGGCGGCGAAGGATGGCGCGGAAATCAGCAGGTTGGCGGCCAGGAGGAGCGTTAAGGCAAGTTGCCGTTCCAGTTTCATGTCCCGAAAACTCCTTTCAGAGGCCTTCGTAGCGGTCGAGGGCGTATTTGGTGGAGAAGGTGTGGACAATATCGTCGATCACGTCGCGACCATCCTCATGCCTGACGAAAAAGGTGACAGTTCTGATCTCGCTCTGGATCGGATCTCCCTCCTTGCAGGTATAGGGCAGGAAGGAGGTGAAGACCTGAGTGACGCCGTCCTCGGTTGGTCCCACGCTGATCTTGACGTCCTTGAAGGGGCAACTGTCGTCGGATTCGCGGGTGAGCAAGTCCGCATCGAGCACGCGGTCCTCGCTGTCGTCCATCATCTTGGTCGCCGCCTGATAGCGCGCTACGAAATCCTTGCTGTAGAGGGACGCCAGCCGTTCGGCGCTGAAATAGTCAGGAACGGCGCTCCGGCTGTTTTCGAAGGTGCGGGAGGCGAGATCCAGCAGGGTGCGTACGGGGTCGACCGGTGCGGCCCATGCCTGACTGGCGCCGGTCAGGCCGACCATAAATGCGAATGTCCAGAACAGGCTCCGTCGTATCATTGCGCTCCCTCCGTTACAGCCTTGGCATCGTCGTGCATTTCCTGCCGGATCGATCTTTCCTTGCCGTCATCGACGCGCAGGATGTCGTCAATTACATCGTGGCCATTCTGTGCGATCACCTTGAAGACGAGATGGCTGATCCGCGTCGTGCCCTCGCCATTGGTCAGGCAACGAAAGGCCTTGAAATGGACGTCGACGAGCGTGACGCCCTGGGTCGCGGGCTTGTCTCGTTTTCCGAAGTATCTTGCCGCCAGTCATGGGAAGCGGCGGCAAGAACATTGCGCACCGGATCCTGCGGAGTGGCGAGCGCCGGTATCGAGGCGGCAAGCGCGAGCCCGATGGCCAAATGCAGTCTCATGATTGTCCCCCCGCACGCGGATTGCTTCGGTATGACTTCGACGTCGATCATGGAATGATTATTCGGTCAAATCCGTGGCGGCAGGCAATATCCCGTTTGCGTCTTGATTGGCCGATGTTATAGGCAAGCCATCGTGTTTCGAGCGGCGCTCCCAGACGGCCGCAACATCCGAGCAAAAGAGGAAAATCCATGCAGAAGATCAAGGTCGCAAACCCTGTCGCCGATCTCGACGGCGACGAGATGACGCGCATCATCTGGCAGCTCATCAAGGATAAGCTGATCCATCCCTATCTCGACCTTGATATCGATTATTACGACCTTTCCGTCGAGAACCGCGACGCCACCAATGACAAGGTGACGGTCGATGCCGCCAATGCTATCAAGAAATACGGCGTCGGCATCAAATGCGCGACCATCACGCCCGACGAAGCGCGCGTGAAGGAATTCAACCTCAAGGAAATGTGGAAGAGCCCGAACGGCACGATCCGCAACATCCTCGGCGGCGTGATCTTCCGCGAACCGATCATCTGCAAGAACGTGCCGCGCCTCGTCCCGGGCTGGACCCAGCCGATCGTCGTCGGCCGCCATGCCTTCGGCGACCAGTACAAGGCGACCGATTTCAAGTTCCCGGGCAAGGGTACGCTAACGATGAAATTCGTCGGCGAGGACGGCCAGGTCATCGAGAAGGAAGTCTACAAGTCGCCCGGCGCCGGCGTTGCCATGGGCATGTACAACCTCGACGAATCGATCAAGGAATTCGCCCGCGCCTCGCTGATGTACGGCAAGATGCGTGGCTGGCCGGTCTATCTCTCGACCAAGAACACCATCCTCAAGGTCTATGACGGCCGCTTCAAGGACATCTTCCAGGAAATCTACGAGAGCGAGTTCAAGGCTGATTTCGACAAGCTCGGCATCACCTACGAACACCGCCTGATCGACGACATGGTTGCCTCGGCGCTGAAATGGTCCGGCGGCTATATCTGGGCCTGCAAGAACTATGACGGCGACGTCCAGTCCGACACGGTCGC
Source organism: Rhizobium sp. SRI_017 (assembly GCF_057586295.1). Taxonomy (NCBI): domain Bacteria; kingdom Pseudomonadati; phylum Pseudomonadota; class Alphaproteobacteria; order Hyphomicrobiales; family Rhizobiaceae; genus Rhizobium; species Rhizobium sp. SRI_017. The sequence continues at coordinate 42,935 of NZ_JBYCZP010000004.1, forward strand.
CCAGGGTTTTGGTTCGCTCGGCCTGATGACCTCGGTTCTGCTGACCCCCGATGGCAAGACGGTGGAAGCTGAAGCCGCGCACGGCACCGTCACCCGTCACTACCGCCAGCACCAGAAGGGCCAGGAAACCTCGACCAACTCGATCGCCTCGATCTTCGCCTGGACCCGCGGCCTGGCGCACCGCGCCAAGCTCGACGACAACGCCGAGCTGGCCAAGTTCTGCGACACGCTCGAAAAGGTCTGCGTCTCGACCGTCGAATCCGGCTTCATGACCAAGGATCTGGCGCTGCTGATCGGCCCGGACCAGCCCTGGCTCTCGACGACAGGCTTCCTCGACAAGATCGATGAGAACCTCAAGAAGGCGATGACGGCCTGAGATTGCCGCTACAATTGGTGCAAAGGCCCGGGTCGAAAGGCCCGGGTTTCTAATGCCTCCGCTATCGGCAGATGGTCGATCAGATGATCACTGCAGCAACCCCATCAGGCTCATTGGCGCCTGGTTGGCGATCGAGAGCGCTGTCGTGGTGAGGCTCTGCTGGGCGTCGATCGCCCTGAGTTTCGCCGAGGCTGCGTCGAGATCGGCATCGACCAGCCGGCCGACGCCCTTGGTATTGCTGGCGCCAAGATCGTAGGCAAAGTCCTTCTGCATGCCGATGCGGGCGCCGAGCGAGCCGAGATCCGCCGATGCGTCGGTCATGGCCAGCAGCATCTGGTTGGTAACCTTGAGCATCTCCTCGATCTGGGTCTGCGTCGTGTTGGCGTCGAGCGCGATCTCGGTATGAAGCTGCTGGTTCTTGCCGCTCAGCAGCACCCAGTCCGTCGCTGCTCCGATATCGGTCGCAAAGCCTGCATTTGTCAGGATGCCGGTATTCGAATCCTCGTCGATCAGGTGGTTGGTGCCGTAATCCGTCTGCCGCTCGAAGACCAGCGTCTGCACGGCGACGGTTCCATCCGCCGACCGGCCAAAGCCGCTCACCACTTCAGGACCGGCATCGTCGGCTGCAGACTTCCGGATGAGCCAGTTGACTCCATTAAACGAGGAGCTCTCGGCCAGCGTACGGAGCTCCTGCTTGAGCTCGGTCAGTTCGTCATTGACCTTCTTGTGGCTGACGCCGCGCTCCAGCGAGTTGAGCAGCTTCTTCTTGATCTCATCGACAATATCGATGGCGTTCTGCATGCCAACCGTTGCCGTATCGGCCGATGCGGCGCCGAAATCCAGGCCATCGCGCGCAGCCGAAAGCGCGCGCGTGTCCGACTTCATGATCGTCGCGATCGACCAATAAGCGCTGTTGTCCTTCGCTTCCTTGACGCGAAGGCCAGTGGCGACTTCCTGCTGCTTGTCGGTCCGCGCCATGGATATCGTGCGCAAATGGTCGACAGCCGACACCGCACCGGTGTTGGTGAGAATACTTGTCACGGCTACTTCCGAACTCAATACGTGGACGTTACTAACTTGCCTGACTACCCCCGGCGTCGAGCATCATGCAACGACGACGGGAAACTCGGTATGGTTAAGGTAGATTGCAGAGGCGTATTTAACGTCAGGTAAAGCGGGAGCAAAAATGTCGATCGGCGCGTTAGGAATTTTGCCGAGCAGGGCTGGCCATTGCTGAAGGTGGTGGTTCTCGGCGGATATGGCACATTCGGCCGGCGGCTGGTCGAATTGTTGTCGGACGAACCCGACCTGACGATCGTGATCGCCGGTCGCTCACTCATGAAGGCCGATGCGCTGCGCGCCGAACTCTCGCCCCGGGCGATCGTCGAAGCGGTTGAACTCGATCGCAACGGGGATATCGATGTTGCGCTCGCCGCACTCCGGCCGAACATTTTCGTCGATGCGACAGGACCGTTTCAGGTCTATGACGCCGAGCCCTATCGCATCGTGGAAGCCTGTCTTCGGCACTGCGTCAACTATCTGGATTTCTCGGATGCGAGCGCTTTCACCACGGGCATTGCTCGGTTCGATGCGGCGGCCCGGGCAAGAGGCATCTTCGTGCTGTCGGCCGTCAGTTCCGCGCCGGCGCTCAGCGCCGCTGCCGCCCGCCGCCTGGGCGAGGGAATGACCTCTGTCGAGACCGTGGAGAGCGGCATCGCGCCGTCGCCATTTGCCGGAATCGGACGCAACGTGATCGAGGCGATCACCAGCTATGCAGGTGAGCCACTGCGGTTGTTGAGGAACGGACAGCTTTCGACCGCAACCGGACTTACGGAAACACGGCGGATGACGATCTGCCCGCCGGGAAGCCTGCCGCTCAAGCCGCGCTCCTTCGCACTGGTCGACGTGCCCGACCTTACGGTGATGCAGGGGGTCTTGCCCGGCCTCCGGTCGACCTGGTTCGGTGCGGGCACAGCGCCGGTGATCTATTTGCGCCTACTGGTGCTGCTCGCATGTCTGCGACGATTCCGACTGACGCCACCGATCGGTAGATTTGCCGGCCTGTTCCACCGTGTCGCCAATCACCTGACCTGGGGCGAGCGCCGTGGTGGCATGTTTGTCAGGGTCACTGGCCGGGACGAGGGAGGTCGCGCGGTCTCCAAATCCTGGCACCTGCTGGCGGAAGGCGATACCGGACCCTCGGTGCCGGCCATGCCGATCGATGCGATCATCCGCCGTTGTCTTGTCGGGCAACCGCCTGCGCCGGGCGCGCGCCATGCGGCAGGTGAGCTGACCCTCGATGATTTCGCGCGCGGGTTTGCGGCAAAAGGCATTGTCACCGGTGAGAGACGGGATCAGGACCGCTCTCTTCCGCTATATCGACGCGTCCTGGACAGCGCCTGGGACCAGCTCCCTGACGCGATCCAGGACCTTCACCAGGTGGAGACGTTGCGGCGCTTCGAAGGGCGTGCGGTGGTCGATCGTGGCCATGGGGTCTTCGCAAGGCTCCTCGGCGCACTTTACCGATTTCCTGGCGCGGGATCGGATATTCCCGTCTCGGTCTTGCTGGAACGCAGGCAGGACGGCGAACTCTGGCAGCGCACTTTCGCGGGCCGGACCTTCCGCAGCTTCCAGACCGAGGGGGCGGGTCGGAGTACCTGTCTCATCGACGAGCGTTTCGGCCCGGTGTCCGTTGGTTTGGCGTTGGTTACTGATGGGAGACAGCTCGAATACATTGTTCGCCGCTGGACCTTCCTCGGCATCCCGATGCCGATGTCCATGGCGCCGGGCGGCCGCACCTTCGAATTCGTCCAGGCCGGCCGGTTCCGCTTTCATGTCGAGATCGCCCATCCCTGGTTCGGGCTGATCGTGCGTTATCAGGGCTGGCTGACGCCGGTCGCCCCGGGCTGACTTTTTCTGGGACGAAGCCCATCATTAGCCAAGCCATGCCTTCGACAGTTCGAGTGCCTCTGCTACTATGCTTCCGGGGCGGTTTCGCTTGGCCGCGTGCCATGACGCTCGGGACGCAAGGGGCATCAAATGACATTCCGACGCAACGCGCCGGTCACGATCGTGGTTGCGATTGCCGTGGTGATCGCGGCCGCGACGTTTCTCACAAGCCGGCTTTTCGCCGACATGACCGACTCGGTCGAGGCGGATCGCTTCAAGACCATGCAGGCGATCGCCGAAACCGCGCTGCGCGATGCTGAAAACCGGGCGCTCGGCCGGGCCGAGCTGATTGCCGACATGCCGGCCGTGCAGCGCCTCTTCGCTGCAGGCGACCGGGAGGGCCTGCTGGCTGAGCTGAAGAAGGCCTTTGCCGACCAGAAGGCACGCCACGGAGTCGACCAGGCGCAATTCCATACAATGCCGGCCAAGTCCTTCCTCCGACTGCACGACCCCAAGTCCTTCGACGACGATCTTACCGAAACGCGGCCCATGATCGTGGCCGCCAACCGTGACAAACAACCATTGAAGGGTATCGCTATCGCCCGCAATGGCCCGGCGATCTTCGGCATCGCCGTTATGACCGATCCGGCCGGCAAGCATGTCGGCAGCTTCGAGATCGGCATGAGCCTCGCGCCCATCCTGGGCAACATCAAGTCGGTCTATGGCATGGATCTCGCTTTTTTCGTGCTCGAGCAGCCGCTTCGCGAATTTGCAAAGGGCGTCGACAAGGAGCGGTTAGGCGAACAGAATCGCGTCGGCCGCTACATCCGTTTCGAGACGACCAATACCGAACTCATGTCGGCACTGGCCAATCCGGACGACGTTGCCGTCGTCAATGAGCCGATCACCTATCTGCGCGAGGTCAATGGGCTTGCCCATGGTGTCGTGCTCATTCCGATCAACAATGCCGGTGGCACAACGCTGGGCCTGATGGCGATATCAAGCGATTTCAGCAGTTCGCGCGCCGCAGTCAATGTCACGTTGATCTATCAGGCCGTCGTCGGACTGCTCGCATTTCTGCTGTTGGCCGGCATTGTGGTCATCGTGATTCGCGGCTTCCTGCTCAGGCCACTCGAGATACTGACCGATCGTTTCGACGCGGTCCATACCGGAGCGCCGCTTGACGACATCGTCGGTGCCGATCACTTCCCGCGTGAGCTCGAACCGTTCGTCGACCTCTATGAGAAGATCCGCGTGCGCCGCAAGGATAACGGCAAATGACCGTCCGACGGCTGCCCATCGCATGGCTCGTCGCGCTGCTGTGCCTGATCTTGTCGACTGTGGCGGTTGTTGCGCAAGAGGTTGAGGACAAGACCTCGCTACCCAAGGATGCCGGCCTGCCCCTCAATGTCGAGTTAGGGGTCGCCTTCGTCGACCTGCTCGGCTTCGACGAGAATGCCGGCACATTCCGCGCCACGGTCGACCTCAGGCTGCGCTGGACCGACAGTCGGCTGCGCGATGAGAAGCCCAGTTCCAGCACGCCGCCTCAGACATTCACCGACAAGGCGGCTGAAAAGAAGATGCGCGAGATCTGGATCGCCCCTGTCGTCATCGCCAACCAACAGGGGGCTGCGTCCGATTCATCCTACGGGCTGCGCATCTATTCGACGGGCGCGGTCGAACTTATTCACCGCATCACGGCGGATTTCAACAGCGACGTCGATGTCGGCAAGTTTCCCTTTGATCGCCAGCATCTCGTGATCGAGGCCAAGGTCGACGGTCTGCCGCTCAACCTTGTCACACTGCGCTTCGGCCAGGCCGAACTCGACTTCAGCCGGGCCTCGCGCGATGCGAAAATTCCCGGCTGGTCGGTTGGTCTTGTCGACTTGAGAACGTCGCCGGCGCTCGGCTGGTACAATGTTCCACAGGCGCGCGTCGTCGCCTCGCTCGAAGTCACACGTCAGCCCGGTCTTCTTGTGGCATCCATTTTCATTCCACTGCTGGCTTCGCTTCTGATTCCATTGCTCGCCATGTGGCTCAACCGAATCGAGGACGGCATATTCATCGTGGACACGCATGAAATGATCAACATCATCATCGGCGGCCTGTTTGCGGTCATCGCATTGAACTTCACGGTCTATAGTACCTACGTCGTGCTTGCGGATGGCGACAATACGGTCAACCGCTTGTTTGCGTTAAATTACATGGCCCTCGCCATTGCACTCTTGATCAATATCGCCTTTGCACGCTTCAGCTTGGTCGCCATCTGGTTCGGACCGTGGGTCCAGGAGCAGACCTACTATGTGTTGATGTGGCTGATTCCGGTCGTCGTCATGGTCCTCGCCGCTGCCTTCCTGCTCGCCGCCTATGTCTGACCTAATCTGTGAGTTCGAACAATTCCCACGCGCGGTGCCGCCGAATCCTGCTAGATAGATCGCGCGGCAACGAGGAATGGAATGACTGCAGCCATCGACATGGGAACGGGCGCCACGGGCGACCGCTCGACGCTTGACCTTGAGGAACTGCTGGCAACGCGCCTTCTGGTGCAGGGCAATTCCGGCTCCGGCAAGTCGCATCTTCTCCGCCGCCTTCTCGAACAATCCGCCGGCTGGGTGCAGCAGGTCATCATCGATCCCGAGGGCGATTTCGTTACGCTCGCCGACCGCTACGGCCATGTCGTCGTCGAGGGCGAGCGTAGCGAGGGCGAGCTCCTCGGCATTGCCGCGCGGGTGCGCCAGCACCGCGTCTCCTGCGTGCTCTCGCTCGAAGGCCTCGATGTCGAGGACCAGATGCGAATGGCAGGCATCTTCCTGAATGGCCTTTTTGATGCCGACCGGGATTTCTGGTATCCGGTCCTGGTGGTAGTCGACGAGGCGCAGATGTTCGCGCCGGCCGCGAGCGGCGAGGTCTCCGACGAAGTTCGCAAGCTCTCGCTCGGATCGATGACCAACCTGATGTGCCGTGGCCGCAAGCGCGGGCTGGCTGGCGTCATCGCCACGCAGCGGCTGGCCAAGCTTGCCAAGAATGTGGCGGCGGAAGCGTCGAATTTCCTGATGGGCCGCACCTTCCTCGATATCGACATGGCGCGTGCCGCCGACCTGCTCGGCCTCGACCGTCGCCAGGCAGAGATGTTCCGCGATCTGCCGCGTGGCTCCTTCGTGGCTCTCGGCCCGGCGCTGACCAAGCGGCCGGTCAAGGTGCAGATCGGCAAGGTCGAAACGTCCGCCCGCTCGTCGAGCCCCAAACTGATGCCGCTGCCGCAGGCCATGGAAGACGCCGCCGATTTTATCCTGACGCCCGACCCGGCGGAGTTCGCTCGCCCCATTCCGCGCTACATCGCGCCCGCGCCGCGACCGGCGACCGACATCCTCGCCGAGCTTTCCAAACCCCGCTCAGAAGAGCCTATTGCCGCGACAGAGCCGCGCGCAAGGCGACCTGAAATGACCCCGGAGGAACGCGAGAGCCAGGCGGCGGCCGCGCTGGCGGACGTGATCGATGCTGCCTCAGCCTTCCGCACCGATGCCGAACTCTATCAGGATTTCCTCGTCCGCTGCCGCATCCGCCGCCTCGTCGGCCCGCCGCTGTCGCTGAGCGAGTTCCGCAAAAAGCTGGCCGTCATCCGTTCCGGTGCCGATGATGAGACGATGGCCGGCGAGTCATGGGGCAGGGCGCTCACCCTGAGTCATGGCGTAGCGGATGACCTCAAGGCGGTATTCCTGATGCTCGCCAATGCCGCGATCAGTGGCCGGCCGTGCCCCGGCGATGCGGCGATCGCCCGGAGCTATGGGACACATTCGGTCCGCCGTGCGCGCCGCCTGCTCGGCTATTTCGAGGAACAGGGCCTAGTTGTCACGCACCAGGATCGCGCCGGAAAACGCATCGTCGCATTCCCGGATCTCGGCTGCGAGACATTGCCGGGCGATCCCGAAGCTGCAGAGACGGAAAGCCGGGACGCGGCGGAGTAGCGGCGTGCCGGCGACTCTGGTTCGGCTCAATACATGCCGTTCTTGTTGGCGCTCGTTGCCGGAATGGGCTGAATCACGTCCCAATGCTCGGCGATCTTGCCGTCTTCCACACGGAAAATGTCCACGATGACAGACTCGGCACCGGCCCAGAACCCGCGGGTGTGAAGCCAGACCAGGTCACCCTCCGCAGCCACGCGGGCGAATTCGACCTTGGATTTCGGGGCCTTGTCGAACCCGAAGGACAGGAGTGCCTGCCTCAGCGCTTCGCGGCCGGTCGGGACCGTCGGATTGTGCTGGATATAGTCCTCCTTGAAATATCGATCGAGCGCGGACAGGTCCTTGGCGCCGAACAGCTCCTGATAGGCGGTCGTCACCAGTTCCTTGTTCTTCGCCTCCTGCTCCTGCTGCGCCAGCACGGCAGCCTGCTCGGTCGTGAGGCCGTCGGCATGTGCCGGGATGGCGGGGGCAAGTGCGAACAGAGCAAAGGCGAATGCCGTCGCAAGATATGGTTTCATGATCGTCTCCTCGATGGGTTTGACTTGGCTCAAGACCAATCCTGGGATCAGATGACAGAAAGAAAGGCGTCTGTCTGCAGCTCTCCGGTGACAAGTCCGTTTCGGATTAGTGAACAAAATCAGGCACAAGAAAGTAACTATGGAACAAATACCTGCCTTCGGCAGCGGGTGGTTCGTGGCTCGCCCGCCGCAGGTCGTTCACGGGATCAGTCGATCTCAATCCCCAGTTCGGTGCGGAGTTTTCTGGTCAGCCCCTTTGCGATCGTACGGTGGGATCGTGTGACATAGGTCTTGAGATCATCCTCCGGCAGATCGGCATGTCGGGCCACGGAGACCCACTGACGCTTGGCGAAATAGGGTGCCTGGGTGATGCCTTCGATCGATGTCAGGATTTCGAAGGACTCTTCCGGCACCTTGAAGACGATGCGGGGAATGTCATCATGCATGCCGGTGGTCAGCAGCGTAAACACCTTGCCGCCGACCTTGGCAACCCGCGAATCCCACTGGTCGACGAAGGTGACGCCGGCGAGAGAACCCGCGAAGCGTTCGAAGTCTTTCCGGTCGAAAAGCGCCATGTCATCCTCGACTGATTTGCTCTGGCAGGGACTGTCCATGAAAGCGGCGCGATGTTCAACAGCGGACGGAGGCGCCAGCACATGGAAAGTTGAGCGCCCGCTGTTGACTTTTCCGCCCTCCGCCCATAGAAGCCCGTCAACTCCGGGCAGCGATGCCCGGTGTTGCGTTTCTGCTGGCAGGTAGTCTGCAGGAACAGAGCATGTCCCGTGGCATCTCCATTCGCAAATGTGAGATACCTGTCAGAGAGGCCGAAAGGCTTTTTCAGAGGAGGGCGTGTTTCCTTATAACAAGGCGAAAAGGCTTCGGCCACGCCACAAAAGAAAGGAAATGCGATGAGCAAGCGCGCATCGTCTAAGTACAAAATCGACCGCCGTATGGGCGAGAACATCTGGGGTCGTCCTAAGTCCCCGGTTAACCGCCGCGAATACGGCCCCGGCCAGCACGGCCAGCGCCGCAAGGGCAAGCTCTCCGACTTCGGCGTGCAGCTCCGCGCCAAGCAGAAGCTCAAGGGCTACTACGGCGACATCTCCGAGAAGCAGTTCCGTGCCACCTACGACGAAGCCGCCCGCCGCAAGGGTGACACCCCGGAGAACCTGATCGGCCTGCTCGAGTCGCGTCTCGACGCGATCGTCTACCGCGCCAAGTTCGTTCCGACCATTTTCGCTGCCCGCCAGTTCGTCAACCATGGCCATGTCAAGGTCAATGGCGTCCGCGTCAACATCGGTTCCTACCGCTGCAAGGCCGGCGACGTCGTCGAGGTCAAGGAAAAGTCCAAGCAGCTCGTCATCGTTCTCGAGTCCGTCGGTCTCGCCGAGCGTGATGTTCCTGACTACATCGATGCCGACCACGGCAAGATGAAGGCCACCTTCGCTCGCGTTCCGACCCTCGCCGATGTTCCGTACCCGGTCGTCATGGAACCGCATCTGGTCATCGAATTCTATTCGCGCTGATTTCTTCAGCGAGGATGTGTCAAGAAAGCCGCCCTTCGAGGCGGCTTTTTTCGTTTGCGATCATGTTCGCAGGCACGATCTCGTCTCGTCAAGGATGCCTTAACCATGAACACAATATATCGTTAAAATTGATTTTGATCAATAAACGCCATCCTTAGTTGTGTCAATATGATCGGGGGGAGTCGAATGGGGTCATATGGACAGCGCAAGCGCACGAACGACACAGGTCTGCGGCGGAGACTGCTTGGTTTCCGAAGACAAGATCGATCTGTTCTACACCGTACTGGGATCATGCATCTCGGCATGCATTTATGATCCCGTCGCCGGAATTGGCGGGATGAACCACTACCTGCTGCCGCACAACAAGGGTAACGGGCAGAATGCGCGCTACGGTGATGAGGCGCTGCCGAAGCTGTTGGAGCAGCTTTATCTCGGTGGTGCCGTGCAGCACCGACTTCGTGCCAAGCTCTATGGCGGCGCCCGAACGCTGACCTGTGATGCCGATATCGGCCAGATGAACATCGCCTTGGCGCATCAGTTCCTGCGCGAGAACAACATCCCCATCGCCGACACGGATATCGGGGGCAGGGCCGCGCGCTGCATCAAATTCCATCCGGCGAGCGGCAGGAGCTTGATCCGGATCACGGCGGGCAAGACGCTGCTTTCCCTTGCGCGCCGAAACTGACTGGTCCGGCGCAGGCTATGCGAAATTGAGTTGCCAGCGCATTCCGAACCTGCAAGAAACGCCGCGTGTTGCGGAATACTGAACATAGCTGGGGCCTCGTCTCCATCCTGTTTCACTGGACCATGGCTGCGCTGTTCTTCGGGCAGTTCTGGCTTGGCTGGTACATGCAGGGCATCCGCAACCTGATCGACCAGTACAATCTCTACCAATGGCACAAGAGCTTCGGCTTCACGATCCTTGGGCTCGCTGCGTTCCGCATTCTCTGGTCGGTGACATCCCGGTGGCCGAAGTTGCCTGACGACATGCCACCTAGCGAAAAGTCGCTGGCACGCGGAAGCCACTTGGTTCTCTATCTCGCGCTGGTCTTGATACCAATGACGGGCTGGGCGGTGGTCTCGACCTCGCCGCTGCCGATCGCAACGTGGTTCTTCGGCCTTTTCGTCATACCTTCGCTGCCTCTCGGTATCTCGCTTCACGCCGAACAGCTCTGGTCGAGCCTTCACGCCTTCCTTGCTTACGCGGCGATCTTCCTGGTCGGCGTGCATGTACTCGCCGCACTTCGGCACCATTTCAGGAACAAGGATGACATTCTTGTTCGGATGCTCTGGCCGCGGCGCCGTTGAGCCCGGCATCTCGAGGAGGGCGCCCGATGCGTCTCGCGATCCTGACATGTTTGCTTATGTCTTTGCCATTCGCGGCAAAGGCGGATTCTCTCGGCGCGCTCAAGGGCCGCTACAAGGTAGATCCATCCTCGACCATTCATTTCTCGGTGGCCCAGATGGGCGGTCAGGCCCTTGAGGGTCGTTTCCTTAAATTCTCAGGCCAATTCGTGCTTGCAGGCGAGGATGCGTCGCGTTCGACCGTCCAGTTCACACTCGCGCCCGGAAGCATCGAGGCCGTCGATCCCCGCATCGAGGAATTCATCAAGTCGGCCTCGGTCTTCAATGTCGAGCAATATCCAAAAGTCACCTTTCGCTCGACCTCCGTGAAACGGACAGGTGACGATACGGCGGTTATCAACGGCCGCCTGAGCGCCAAGGGCGTCACCCGTGACACCAAGTTCAACATCCGCTACGAGGGCAAGAGTGCCCGCGGCCTGAAGTTCCACGTCACCGGCAAGATGTCACGCGCGCTTTTCGGCATGGACGTCGGGACGCCGATCTATTCCAACATGGTCGTGCTCGACATGGAATTGATCGGCCGGCGGGATTGAAGCTTGACCCGTCCCGTCATTGCGTTATTGCCTCAAGGCAGACCAACGACGCGGCGAGCGCGATGCTGACCACCAATTCTGACCATGAGGTCGAAGATCTCGGCTTTGCCGGCGATGCGACGATGCAGTCGCTCTTCCGGCATGCGCCGCAGTCCGGCGGCTTCAACCATCTGCGCAAGAAGCTGATCCGCCAGGTCCGGCAGGCTTTCGAGGATTTCAGCATGCTGAATGGCCAGAAGCGCTGGCTGGTCTGCCTGTCGGGCGGCAAGGATTCCTACGGCCTCCTCGCGATCCTGCTTGAACTCAGATGGCGCGGGCTGCTGCCGGTCGAGCTCGTTGCCTGCAATCTCGACCAGGGCCAGCCGAATTTCCCCAAGCACATCCTGCCTGACTATCTGACCGCGCTCGGCATCCGCCACCGGATCGAATATCGCGACACCTATTCCATCGTGAAGGAGAAGGTGCCCGAAGGCGCGACCTATTGTTCGCTCTGCTCGCGGCTTCGGCGCGGCAATCTCTACCGCATCGCCCGTGAGGAGGGTTGCGACGCAGTAGTGCTCGGCCACCACCGTGAAGACATTCTCGAAACCTTCTTCATGAACCTCTTCCACGGCGGACGCCTCGCGGCCATGCCGCCGAAGCTGCTCAACGACGATGGCGACCTGATGCTGCTCCGCCCGCTCAGCTATTGCGCCGAGGACGATCTCGCCCGCTTCGCCACCGCCATGCAGTTTCCGATCATCCCCTGCGATCTCTGCGGCTCGCAGGATGGCCTGCAGCGCAATGCGATGAAGTCGATGCTGGCTGACATCGAGACGCGCATGCCCGGCCGCAAGGAGGCGATGCTGCGCGCGCTCGGCCACACCAATCCGTCCCATCTCCTCGACCCGAAGCTTTTCGATTTTGCGGGTCTCGCTCCCATAGCTGCCAAGGAAGCCGCCGAATGACCAGTTTCGATATCATGGCGCTCGCCGCGCTGATGCGCGATGCCGCACGTGCCGAAATCCTGCCGCGCTTTCGCCGGCTGGGCGCGGGCGACATCCGCATCAAGAGCGAGGCATCCGACCTTGTGACTGAGGGTGACGAAGCAGCCGAACGCTATCTCAAGGCGCGTTTCGAGAGCATCCTGCCGGGCGCACTTTTCGTCGGCGAGGAATCGGTGGCCGCCGATCCGGCACTGCTGCCGAAGATCGCCGGCGCCGACCTCGTACTGACCGTGGATCCGATCGACGGCACCTTCAACTTCGCATCCGGCCTGCCGCTCTTCGCCGTCATGGCTGCGGTCGTCTCCAAGGGCGAGACCGTCGCCGGCATCATCTACGATCCGATGGGCGACGACTTCGTGCTGGCGGAGAAGGGGTCCGGCGCCTGGCAGGTCACATCAGATGGAAAGCGCCTCCGCCTCTCTGTCATCGCGCCCACGTCGCTCGACCAGATGTTCGGCATGGCCTCGACCGGCTATCTCTATGGCGGCGACCGTGCGACCGTGCTCGGCAACATGGCCAAGGTCCGGTTCCTGATGAACTATCGCTGCGCCGGTCATGAATACCGGACCTTCGCGGCCGGCCATGTGCACTTCCTGATGTATAACAAGCTGATGCCCTGGGACCACCTGCCGGGCACGCTGATCTCGCAGGAAGCCGGTGCCTATGCGGCGCGCTTCGATGGCTCGGCCTATCTGCCCAGCCAAACCGACGGCGGGCTCATCCTGGCGCCCAACAAGGACATGTGGGACGAACTCCGCCGCGAAGTCTTCACGGTCTAACTTCTCTTCTGATACTGCACGCCGACGCCGAAAAGCTTGCCCTTTTCAGCGATCAGGATGCAGCCGATGCTGACCAGCGCCAGGATGAAATAGCCGGCCGCGGTCGGCACGACGGTACCGTCATAATGCGCGCCGATCCACGCGCCGATGGCGGCGCCACCCGCAGTCTGCATGAAACCAAAAACCGAGGCTGCCGTACCGGCAACCGCGCCGAGTGGTTCCATCGCGAGCGCCTGCGAGTTCGATCCCACCATGCCGAAGGAAAACATCGTCAACGCGAACACGATCATGAAGGCCGTGAAAGGCAACATGTCGTTCATCGCCAAGATCAGCCAGATGCCACTCATCAGCGCGAAACAGATCAGAGCCGTATGGGTGACCCGGCGCATGCCAAAGCGGCCGACGATGCGCGAATTGAGGAAAGACGACACCGACATCAGGCCGGCCACGGCGGCAAAGGCGACCGGGAACCAGGCTCCCAGCCCGTAGATGTCGACATAGATCTGCTGCGCGGTACCGATGAAGCCGAAAAGCGCGCCCATCACGAAGATCGACGAGATACCGTAGAAGAGGGCGCTGCGGTTGGAGAAGACCAGTGCAAAACCCTGCGCGATCACATGCGGGTGCAACGGCCGGCGTGCTTCGACGGCAAGCGACTCCTTGAGCCGCAAATAGGCCCAAAGCGCGACGACGGCTGCCAAACCGGCCATGAACAGGAAGATCAGTTCCCAATGTCCGGAGAACAACAACAACTGTCCTATCGCCGGCGCGATGACAGGGATCACCATGAAGACCATGAAGATCAGCGACATGACCTCGCCCATGGCGCGACCGGAGAAGCGATCGCGCACGGCGGACTGGCCGACCACGCGCGTGGCGGCGGCGCCGATGCCCTGGACCGTTCGCAGGACGAGCAGCGTGAAGAAGTTTGGCGCTATGACCGCCAAGGCCGCGGCGGCGATATAGATCGCCAGGCCAACCATAAGGGGCGGGCGACGGCCAAAGCGATCGGAAAGCGGACCGAAGAAAAGCTGCGCGATGCCGAAGCCGACGAGATAGGCGGTCAATACATATTGCCGCTCATTCTCGTGCATGACCTTCAACGCTTCGCCCATGGCCGGCAGGGCCGGAAGCATGACGTCGATGGCGAGCGAATTGAGCGCCATCAGTGCTGCAATCAGGGCAATGAATTCCGGTCTCGAAATCTCACGTTCGGCGGGTTGCATCTGAGCACTCGTGGAATGAAACGCGGCCGGCGCGTGATCGCAGCAGGCCGCTGAAAAAGGTAGCTGGTCTATGAATCAAGATTGGACGCGTGTCCAGTCAAGATTAGTGAAATGTCGACGTCGAGGAATGACGGGTCGCGGGGCTCGTGTTGCGGAAGACACGGCCACGCTCGGTCCAGAACACCGCTGCACCCGCCGCAAGGCCGCCGAAGCCGAATGCGAAGGCGAGCGGGATGACCGTTCCGTCATAGGCTTGGCCGACGACACCGGCGAGGAGGTTGGCGACTGTCATCGTAACGACGCCGACGAGCGAGGAGGCGGTGCCGGCTATGTGTCCCATGGGCTCGAGCGCAATCGCGCTGATATTGCCCTGAAGTACGCCGAAGGACATCATGCAGATCGACAGCAAGCCGAAAGTGACCCAGAAGGGCGGATTGCCGCCGAGTGCCAGCAGGAACAGAACAAGGCCGGAGACGGTGAAGATCGAGAGCGCGCCATGCGCGACCGGCCGCATGCCGATCCGCCGCACCAGTCGCGCGCTGAAAAGGGCCGCGACCGCAATGCCGATCGACGAGGCGCCGAAGGCATAGGGGAACAGGGTACCGAGCCCGTAGAGCTCGCCATAGACCTGCTGGACGCAGACGATGTAGCTGAAGAGTGCGATCAGCGTCAGTGTACTGGCCACCGAATAGCCGGCGGTCACCCGATTGGTCACAATTTCCCCGAGTGCACCGGCGAGACTGCCGAAGTCGAGCGACCGCTGGTCTTCCGGATGCAACGTTTCCCTGAGCCGAGCGGTCATCCATATGAGCAGGAAAGTGGCGGCGATCGCGTTGAAAGCGAAGATGCCCTTCCAGGTCGCCAGGAATTCAATCTGCTGGCCGATCG
This sequence comes from Rhizobium sp. SRI_017, assembly GCF_057586295.1. Taxonomy (NCBI): domain Bacteria; kingdom Pseudomonadati; phylum Pseudomonadota; class Alphaproteobacteria; order Hyphomicrobiales; family Rhizobiaceae; genus Rhizobium; species Rhizobium sp. SRI_017. The sequence goes on from NZ_JBYCZP010000004.1 coordinate 57,983, forward strand.
TCGGCGCGATGATCGGCACGATCATGAAGGTGGTGAAGATGAAGGTCAGCACGCGCCCCATGGCCGGGCCGGAGAAGCAATCGCGGACCATGGCCAGCGCCACGACCTGCAGGGCGGCCGTACCGACGCCCTGAACCGAACGCATGGCAAGCAGCCCGTTGAAACTGGACACGAACATCGCCGCCGTCGAGCCGACAATGTAGAGGGCCAGCCCGGCGATCAGCAGCGGCTTGCGCCCGAAGCGGTCGCTGATCGGCCCATAGAACAGCTGACAGAGGCCGAAGGTGACAGTGAAGACGAGGATCACCAGCTGGCGGTCGTTCTCGTTCGTGATGCCGAAGGATCGGCCGACCGCCGGCAGGGCCGGCAGGATGATGTCGATCGACATGGCGGCGACGGCGGCGAGCGCGCCGCAGAGCGCGATGAATTCGCTCATCCCGAGATTGGCGCGCGCCTTGAGCGCAGCCTCATTTGCCTTGGCGTCGATCTGGTCCATGGAAATGTCCGCCCGAACGGGCCAAATATTCTCAAAAAATCAGGGCCGGTCGCCCGGCCCTTGGAAACTACGCGATCGAGAAGCGGCTCAGGCCGCCTGACCCTTTGCGTTGATACCCTTGTCGGCGAGGAACTGCTGGAGTTCGCCGGCCTGGAACATCTCGGTGACGATATCGCAACCGCCGACGAATTCACCCTTCACATAGAGCTGCGGAATGGTCGGCCAGTTGGAATAGTCCTTGATGCCCTGGCGAAGATCGGCATCGGCCAGGACGTTGTGGCCCTTGTAGTCCACGCCGACATAGTCGAGGATCTGCACGATCCTGCCGGAGAAACCACACTGCGGGAAATCCGGGGTGCCCTTCATGAAGAGCACGACGTCGTTGCTCTTCACTTCATTGTCGATGAAATCGTTGATGCCGCTCATTCCAAAAATCCTTTCACGCACGGGGTCAAGGCCCGCAGGTTCCGATTGCCCTTAGATAGCAAGCAAATGTGGGGAATTCCAGTATGCAAATAGCCGGTTTCACTGTACTGCCACGCACTTGCTCTCGCCGCTCTCGGTAACTGCCTTGCTTTCGAGATCAAACGTCTTCAGCGCTGCAGTCGCCGACCCGAACCCGTTTGCCTCATTTTCCGCGAAGCTCGGGCAGCTCTCCGCCGTAGCCCGCCCGGTGCGCTGCCAGAATGCGAGGCGATTCCCCTTGAGCTCATATTCGTCAGCGGGCACGTCAAGGATCGCCTTGCCCGTCTTGAGGTCATGGACCACGAGATCGCCCTGCGGGCCGGTCGAGCGGCTGAGGATCAGGCTGTCGCCCGAAAGGTCAGCGTACCAGAGCGGATCGCCGACTTTACCGATCACGAGATCGGCTTTCGATTCGTCGAAGGTGCAGCCAGCCGGCGCGGCGCCCTTGAGCTTCGTCACGGCGAACTGGTTGCCCGCATCGTCAGGATAGGGCTGGACGACGACATGGTAGCGATCGTTGGAGTAGCATTGCGGCTCGGCCATGCTCGCCGATGAGAGCGTCACGCAAAGCAGCGGCAGTCCCGCGAGGACAACTGCTATCGAATTGGTCATGGGCGACTACCAGTAAGAGCGGCGTTTTGCTTTCGAGCGCGCTGTGCTCGTCCGGCGCTTGCTCACCTGCTTCTTGGCGGGTGTCCTTACGGTGCCCGTGGCGCTTGAGCCTCGGCCGGTCGAACCCGACGCTGGGCCTGCCTTGCGCTTCTTGGTGCGAGTGGACGTGGTTGACGGCGAGCTAGTGCTTCGTGTCTTGCGCTTGGTGCGCTTGGTTGTCGTCGACTTGACGCCGGTCTTTTTGAGGATCTCGCTCATCGCGCTCTTGACGATGCCCGAAATCAAGGTGTCCATTACGCCCGACATGCTTCCTCCCCTGACCGACTTATTCCGGCGCGCTGGTCTGTAGCGCCAGCGCATGCAACACGCCGCCCATATTGCCCTGTAGCGCCTGGTAGACCATTTGGTGCTGCTGGACGCGGCTCTTGCCGCGGAACTGCTCGGCCACGACCTCGGCGGCGTAGTGATCACCATCGCCTGCGAGGTCACGGATCACCACCTTCGCCCCCGGGATCGCTTCCTTGATCATGTCTTCGATATCGCCCGGGTTCATCGGCATCGTGCAGTCTCCTTATTCCGTGGGCGGCAGTTCACCACCCATAAAGTCAGGGAACCACGATTCATGGGCCTTTTGCAATTCCCCAATTGAAACGGCCCTGGAGGCTCCAAGTTTCACGGTCGCACCACCGGTCTTGCCGATGAAGGGAGCAAAAATGCCTCGCGTCTCCGCCAGTTCCTGCACCTCGTCGAGATCGTCGCGCCGGATGGTGACGACGTAGCGGGCCTGATCCTCGCCGTAGAAGACCGGAATGGGATCGGCACCTTCAAGCGCGCTGATTTCGGCGCCGACGCCCGATGCCATCGCCATTTCGGCGATCGCGAGCGCCAGACCGCCGGAGGAGCAGTCATGCACCGCGGTCGCGAGACCATCACGGATCAGTTCGCGAACGAGATCGCCGACCTTCTTTTCAAGCTGCAGATCGACAAAAGGCGGCGGGCCGTCGGTGCGGCCGTGGATGTCGCGCATATAGACGGACTGGGCGAGATGCGTGCCCCAGCTGGCCGGCGCACCGATCAGCAGGATCGTCTGCTCCTCATCTGCGAAGCCGATACGAGCCATGCGCTTCCAGTCATTGATCAGTCCGACGCCGCCGATAGTCGGGGTCGGCAGGATGCCTTTGCCATGCGTCTCGTTGTAAAGCGAGACATTGCCCGAGACGATCGGGAATTCGAGCACGGTGCAGGCCTCGCCGATACCCTTGATGGCATGAACCAGCTGGCTCATGATCTCGGGCTTTTCCGGATTGCCGAAATTCAGGTTGTCGGTGGCGGCGAGCGGCAGGGCGCCCGTGGCGGTCAGGTTGCGCCAGCACTCGGCGACGGCCTGCTTGCCGCCTTCGAACGGATCGGCCTCGACATAGCGCGGCGTGACGTCGGAGGAGAAAGCCAGCGCCTTGGTCTCGTGGCCCTCGACGCGGACCACGCCGGCATCGCCGCCCGGCAGTTGCAGCGAATTGCCCTGGATCAGCGTGTCATACTGCTCGTAGACCCAGCGGCGCGAGGAATTGTTGGCTGAGCCGACCAGCTTGACCAGCACGTCGGCGACATCGGCCTGCGGTACGTCATTGGCGGCGAGCGGCGCGGGCTTCACCGCCGGCGTCCAAGGACGGTCATATTCCGGCGCCTCGTCACCCAGTTCCTTGATCGGCAGGTTCGCAACTTCGGTGCCCTGGTGGATGACGCGGAAGCGGAGGTCATCGGTCGTCTTGCCGACGATCGCGAAATCGAGGCCCCATTTGACGAAGATCGCCTTGGCGACCTCTTCCTTCGAGGGCTCGAGCACCATGAGCATGCGCTCCTGGCTCTCCGACAACATCATCTCATAGGCCGTCATCTTCTCTTCGCGCACCGGCACCTGATCGAGCTGCAATTCGATGCCGAGGTCACCCTTGGCGCCCATTTCGACCGCCGAGCAGGTGAGACCCGCCGCACCCATGTCCTGGATGGCGATGACCGCGCCGGTCTTCATCAGTTCGAGGCAGGCTTCCAGCAGGCACTTCTCGGTGAAGGGGTCGCCGACCTGGACGGTCGGGCGTTTCTCCTCGATCGACTCATCGAACTCCGCCGACGCCATGGTCGCGCCGCCGACGCCGTCACGGCCGGTCTTGGCGCCGAGATAGACGACCGGCAGGCCGACGCCCTTGGCTTCGGAGAGAAAGATCGCGTTGGACTTCGCAAGACCCGCAGCGAAGGCATTGACCAGGATGTTGCCATTGTAGCGGGCGTCGAACTCGACTTCGCCGCCGACAGTCGGCACGCCGAAGGAATTGCCATAGCCGCCGACGCCGGCGACGACGCCGGCCACGAGATGCTTGGTCTTGGGATGATCCGGCGCTCCGAAGCGCAGCGCGTTCATCGCGGCGATGGGCCGCGCGCCCATGGTGAAGACGTCGCGCAGGATGCCGCCGACGCCGGTCGCTGCGCCCTGGTAGGGCTCGATATAGGATGGATGGTTGTGGCTCTCCATCTTGAAGACCACGCAATCGCCGTCATCGATATCGACCACGCCGGCATTTTCACCCGGGCCCTGGATGACGCGCGGACCCTTGGTCGGCAGCGTCTTGAGCCACTTCTTTGAGGATTTGTAGGAGCAATGCTCGTTCCACATCGCCGAAAAAATGCCGAGCTCGGTAAAGGTCGGCTCACGTCCGATAAGCGACAGGATGCGCTCATACTCATCCGGCTTCAGGCCATGACTGGCGATGAGGTCTGGCGTGATCGGGCGGTCGTTGGAAACGGTCATCGGGCTCTCGAAAGGTGGGCAGGAGGACTTCGCGCCCCCTATAACCCAAGCTATCAGCAAGTGCGACAGGAAAATGGGCGACATCAACACCTGCGAGCCCGGAGGTGCTGAGGTCAGGCCTTTCGCTTATTTGTCCATCAGTGCTTCTATTGCCGCACGGGTTTCCGCCGATGGCGTGCCGTCGATCGCGCCCTTGTAGCCATGGGACGCAGTAAGGCGCGTCTGGATCGCCGTCCAGAAGCCCGGGCTCCAGGTCGCTTCGTCGAACATGTATTTGATATTGAAGGCGTCGTCGTCGGCGTCGCCCTTGTCGAGCGCCTGGAAGATGTAGTCGGCTGCCGCTTTCGGATCCGCCGCGATACCGTCGCCGCTGTCGATCATGTGACCCATATTGACGAAGGCCAGTGAATAATCTTGGGCCTGCGCCTTCTTGTACCAGGCGAGCGCCTCGGCGAAGTCCTGCGTGACGCCGTCGCCATTCTCATAGGCGCTGCCAAGATTGTTGAGCGCTTCCGGCGTGTCGTCCTCCGCGGCCTGGCGGTACCAGCGGATGGCTTCGACATGATCTTTCGTCACCCCATAGCCATTGTCATAGGCGAAGCCGACGTCAACGAGCGACTGGCGGTGACCGAGCGACACGGCCTTGCGGAAATAGGCGAGCGAAGCGGGGTAGTCGATCGGTGCGCCGGTTCCCTCGCGAAGCATCACCCCGAGATTATGCGCAGCAAAACTGACATTGCCGTCGGAGGCCTCGCGATAGAGCACAACGGCCTTGGTCTTGTCGACCTGCGTTCCAAGTCCTCCGTCGTAGAGATAGCCGAGCGCGCCCTTGGCGGCAGCGTAGCCGGCATCCGAGGCGGTCGAGAACTCCCGGAACGCTGAGCCATAATCCTCCTTGTCGTAATGGGCGCGGCCGAGCTGGTAGATCAGCCGCGCATTGGCCGGCTCGGCAGCAATGGCCTTCGTGCAGGCCTCGATCGCAATGTCGACCTCGATGGAGCCGGTTGCGATGCCCTCGATATTGGCGGGTTTTGCCAGGTCGGCGGGATGCGCAGCAAGTTTGTCACAGGCCTCCGCCGTCGTCTCGGCCCGCGCGTTTGAGGCGGCAAGGCCGATGAGGAGAAAGGTTGCTGCGAGAAGACGCATCGGTGCAGAACGGCTGTCCATGGAACGCTCCTGATGTTGACCTATTCAACATCGAAGACGTTGCAAGGCCAAGCCGCTATTCGCCGGCGCAGTGTTCCAGTTCTGGCATCAATGACAGGGATCCGTGCGGCCGCTGCTCAACTGCCGCCGACATAGGCGGCTGGCCCGCCATCCAGAAGCCGGCGCAGGGTCGTCAGCCCATCCTCGATGGTCGCACGATTGACACCCTCGCTGAAGCCGATGCGCACGCGGTGATAGACCCGGTCGCTGCGCCCGGATTTGAATTCGTCCTCGTCGTCGATCAGGACCCCTTCGTTGAAGGCCGCCTGCTTGAACGTGCCGGACAGCCAGGGCTCGGGGAGTTTGAGCCACAGGAAGGGCATGCGCGGATGGGATCTGAAATTGCAGCCCGAAAAGATTCGCCGCGCGACCGCCTCGCGCGCCTCAATCTCCTCGACGACCTTGGACCGGATCTGATCCGCCGCGCCCGACAGCACAAGCCGTGCGGCAAGTTCAGCGAGCACGAAGGGCAGGCCGCCGGTAACCAGCTTCTGCGTCACCCGGACGCGCTGGGAAAGATGGGCGGGGCAGGCGACCCAGGCGCCGCGGACACCCGCGGCAACGGATTTCGACAGGCCGTTGGCGAGGAATGTCCGATCGGGGGCGATTTGAGCGAAAAGCGGAACATCGTCGCCGATCATGGCGCCATAGATGTAATCCTCGATCAGCCAGACATTGTGCTTCCGGGCAATGTCGGCGATCTCGCGCCGTCGGCTTTCCGGAATGATTGCCAGTGTCGGGTTCTGGCCGGAGGAAATGATGAACACCGCCTTCGGGTGCTCACGCGCACAGACCCGCTCGAAATCCTCGGGGATGATGCCGTCCTGATCGGAATCGACCAGCACGATCTGCCGCCCCGTTAGCATGGCGCTACGCGTGATTTGCGAATAGGTCAGATGTTCACTGACGATCCGGTCGCCGGGGCCGGAAATAGCGGCAATGATGGCGGTGATCGCCGCATGGACGCCGAGATGGGGGACAATCGTGGAGGCTTCCGGTGACCAGTTCTTGGTCGAGAGCCAGCGGCGGCCGGCCTCCTGCCAGTCGGGGGAGAGAACCCTTGTATAGCTCGCAATCTCACGCGGATTGGATCTGGCGATCTCCATCATCAACTGGCCGATGATCTCCGATTGGCCGACATCGGGCGCGGCCGTCGTATCGAAACGCAGCTTTCCGGGCGGTGGTGACATGATCCGGGTGCCGCCGAAATTGACCGTGATCGGGTCCGCCGTCCGGTTTTCGTTGGCCGCCTGGCCGGGCTGGACATAGGTGCCGCGCCCGACTTCACCGCTCACCAGGCCGCGTTCACGCAGCAGCGCATAGGCGCGGGTGATTGTCCCGATTGTCACCCCGAGATCATAGGCGAGATCGCGCTGCGGCGGCAATTTCGTGTCTGCCACAAGCTTACCGGTCTTGATGTCTGCCTCTGCGCAATCGGCGATGCGGACATAAAGCGGGCCTTGGCGGGCGCTGAGGTCGGGAATCCAATTTGTCACCATGACAATTCTCTATATTGCAATCTTTTCGACGTCAAGTCATAGAAATTTACAGGTGCAATTCACGCAATTAGGATACGACAATGAGTGCAATAGATACAATGCCGTCTGACAGGATGGGATACGAGACTCCAATACGGTCAATGTTTGCCAGGGCATTCAGGGCGCTTTGGGCGCATTATCTCACGAGGCGCGAGCTGCGGCGCACCCGGCTCCATCTTTTCGAGCTCAGCGATGCGGAGTTGAAGGATATCGGCCTGACGCGCGACGTCGCTGACCGCGAGGCCGCCCGTTCGCTCCTTGCCTGCTATCTCAACAGCTCGCGATAGGGCCTGTCATTGCCGGGATCAGCAGTCCTTGCCGCCACGTGCCCAGTTGCTGACGTCCTTGTTGACGCGGGCATTGATGGTCGTGTCCTGCATCAGCGGACCGAAGGCGGAGAGCTTGGCCGGGCTGCCCTGAGCCTGGACGACAAGGAGCGGCAATGATTCCGGCGCATTCTTCTTCACGATGAGAATGCGCGGTGTTCCTGTGAAGGACTTGAGCTCAGGCGCGAGCTTATAGGCTGCGAATGCCGGATCCTTGGACTTGAACCAGCACCTGTTGGCCCCGAGCGCCACGCGTTCCATGATATGCAGGGCGCTTATTTCGAGGGCCACGACCGGCTTCTCCTTCGTCGAGCAGCCGGGGAGAAAGGCGGCGGCGGAAAGCAGGCAGAGAACGTCGAGACGCATGGGGCACTCCGGAAATCGGTCGGTCCGCCCGTCTTAGCGTCCAAACCTTAAGCGGCGATGACTTCGAGCGCGGAAGCGAAGATGCCGCGGCCGTCTGTGCCGCCATGGGCCGCCTCGATCAGGTTTTCCGGGTGCGGCATCAGGCCGAGCACATTGCCCTTCGTATTGATGATGCCGGCAATGTCATTGATCGAGCCGTTCGGATTGGTGCCATGCGCATAACGGAACACGACCTGGCCATTGCCTTCGACCGTCTTCAGCGTCTCCTCATCCGCGAAATAATTGCCGTCGTGATGGGCGACCGGCGAGCGGATGATCTGACCCTTGTCATAGGCGCGGGTAAACGCCGTATCGTTGTTGACGACTTCCAGCTTGATCTCCCGGCAGACGAATTTGAGCGAAGCATTGCGCATCAGCGCGCCCGGCAGAATGCCGGCTTCGAGCAGGATCTGGAAGCCGTTGCAGACACCGAGTACCTTCACACCCTTGTCAGCCTTCTCGCGGATCGCCTGCAAGACGGGCATCCGGGCGGCAATGGCGCCGCAGCGGAGGTAATCGCCATAGGAAAATCCGCCGGGAATGACGATCAGGTCGACATCGGGAATCTCGGTCTCGGTCTGCCAGATCGTGATCGGGGCATGTCCCGAGATCTTGGTCAGCGCCGCGATCATATCGCGGTCACGGTTGAGGCCGGGAAGCTGGACGACGGCGGATTTCATGCATTTGTCTCCGGGGTTGTGGCTAGAGAAGGCCGGGGGACCTAGTCAGCTTTTCGGCTCGAACGGCGCCTGACCACGTTCGGCAAGTTCGCGGAGTTCCAAGCGGTTCTCAATTCGCTCCAGACGATCTTCGATGTGGCCGACCGAGCCGCGCAGACTATTTATGTCGCCCTGCATGCCGTGCACCTGGTTGCGCAATGAAAGAATGTCGTCGCGATGCTCACGCTGGCCGTGTTTCAGGGATGAGATATCGGTCTGCATCCGCTTGAGCAGTTCATACATTAATTCATTCGTAACGTCGGCCATGCAAGTCTCCAACCTCTACCCGAGGTTGATAGTATAATTCTCGATCACTGTATTGGCGAGAAGCTTTTCGCACATCGCCTTGAGGTCGTCTTCCGCCTTGGCCTTGTCGTCATGGTCGACGACGAGATCGAAGACCTTGCCCTGGCGGACGCCATCGACGCCGGAAAAGCCGAGCGAACCGAGCGCCCCTTCGATTGCCTTGCCCTGCGGGTCCAGAACGCCGTTCTTCAGCGTGACGACGACACGTGCCTTGATCATCTTTTCCTCAAACTCACGAAACAAATATTACTTGACCAGAACCGGGCCCGCGGACGCGCGGATCGGTTCGTTTTCGTTGATGATGCCGAGGCGGCGGGCGACTTCCTGATAGGCGTCGAGCAGGCCGCCCAGATCCTTGCGGAAGCGATCCTTGTCGAGCCGTTCCTTGGTTTCGATATCCCAGAGCCGGCAGGAGTCGGGGGAGATCTCGTCGGCGAGGATGATGCGCATCATATCGCCTTCATAGAGCCGGCCGCATTCGATCTTGAAATCGACGAGCTGGATGCCGACGCCGAGGAAGAGACCGGTCAGGAAGTCGTTGATGCGGATGGCGAGCGCCATGACATCATCGAGTTCCTGCGGGCTCGCCCAACCGAAGGCAGTAATGTGCTCCTCGGAGACCATCGGGTCTTCGAGCGCATCCGACTTGAAATAGAATTCGATGATCGAGCGCGGCAGTACAAGGCCTTCCTCGATGCCGAGGCGCGTCGACAATTCACCGGCCGCCACGTTGCGCACGACGACCTCGAGCGGAATCATCTCGACTTCACGGATCAGCTGCTCGCGCATGTTGAGGCGGCGGATGAAGTGGGTCGGGATGCCGATACGGTTCAGGTGGGTGAAGATGAATTCCGAGATCCGGTTGTTGATGACACCCTTGCCATCGATGATCTCGTGCTTCTTCTTGTTGAAAGCGGTGGCGTCGTCCTTGAAGAACTGAACCAGCGTGCCCGGCTCTGGACCTTCGTAAAGGATCTTTCCCTTACCCTCGTAAATCCGGCGGCGGCGGTTGTTCATCCTGTTCTCGTTTTTTGTTGGCGGCGAGACTCAGCCGATGCCGAGCGTCCGCAGTGCTCTTTTGTGCGGTCCATAAACGAAATACGCGACTTTAACAATCTCGGAGACACCCGATCCCCTGAATTAACCCGGTCGCATTCGCGTGTTGCACTTTGATCTGCCTTTTGATTTATGTGCGGCCAGCCTATATTCAAGCCATACGAACCCGGGGAGATGTCCAATGGTGTCCATGAACGATCGCGAAAAGGCTTTCGAAAACAAATATGCCCATGACCAGGAGAAGAAGTTCCGTGTCATTGCACGGCGCAACAAGCTGACCGGACTCTGGGCTGCGGGCCTGCTCGGAAAGTCCGATGCCGACGCCTATGCCAAGGAAGTCGTGGCGGCCGATTTCGAGGAAGCCGGCGACGAAGACGTGGTCCGCAAGGTCGCGGGTGACTTCAAGGCTGCCGGCCTTTCCCAAGGCGAAGCCGACGTTCGCGCTAAGCTGGCCGAGCTTCTCCCGGTCGCCATGGACCAGATCGAAGCCAGCTGATCGAGCCGGAATTCGCAAGTTTCAAGCCGCCTTCGGGCGGCTTTTTTCATGGCGTGAGCCGGGCGATGAACTGAGCGAAGACCATGGTGCCCTCGGGCCAGGGGCCGTGGCCGGACTGCCCGTTGAGATGACCGGAATCGCCGGCATCGACGAGGAGAGAACCCCAGGCGTTGGCGAGATCCCCGGCATGGTCGTAGCTGCCGTGTGGATCGTTGCGGCTGGCGATGACCATCGACGGGAAGGGCAGCGGATCGCGGGGATAGGCGCCGAGTTTCCGGAGCCTGCGGGCCAGCGCGCTGTTGTCTTCGAGTTCCGGCGGCGAGACGAAGAACGCGCCGGCGATGCGCTTGCTCGCAAGCTGCGCCGCAAGGATCGCCGGCAGGACGCCGGTCGAATGGGCGACGAGCACGACCGGCTTCTGCGCCGCCTCGATCGCCGCCAAAGCGGTGCCGGCGGGATCGGACGGGCCCTGCCGGTTCCAGTCTGCCTCGGAGACCAGCCTGGCGCTCGACAGGCGTGTCTGCCATCGGGCGAGCCAATGGTCCGGGTCGTCGTTGCCAGGCCCCGGGATCATGAGAATATCTGCATCTGAAGCTTTCATGCGCGTCAGATGAGGGCTGAAGGGTGGAGTGTCAAGTTTTAAGCGCAAACGATCTCAGTCGATTGCCGTGATGCCTTCGGCATGGGTGATGTAGCCGGAGCCCACGCATTCGTCGACCGCTGCGCGCGCAGTGTCGTTGGCGGGTTCGGTTCGGGCCAGATCGGCATGCTCTAGGCACATGCGCGTACGCATGGCGCGGTTGGTCTCCGGCAGCGCCGCCGTCGATACCATGAACTCGTAATAGAGAAGTCCGGCGCTTGCCACGAGCGGCAGCAACCAGATCATAGACAGCACGAATCGCAGCCCCATTGGATCCTCCGCAGAGTGGCCAATACGCGGAATTGAAGCAGAAAGCCATTCGTCTGTCGATAGACGACGCTGATCAACTGGCCGTGAATCTGCAGGCGTTGTGCGACATTTCCGTGTGGACGTGGTAATGTGTCTCGGCCGCCTGTGCATGCGCGCAGGCCTCTTCGCATGAGAAGGAGGAATGGCTATGGCAGTACTTCACGTCTATTCGGATGCAGAAGGCCTGATGCCGCGACCCACGGTCAGGAAGATTAGTACCCTCGAAGTCTTCGATGCCCTCCGGTTGGGCTGGATCGATTTCCGTGAAAAGCCTTCGCACTATGTTTTTCTATGTCTTCTATATCCGGTCGCCGGCGTCGTGCTGATGGTCTGGAGCGCGGGCGCCAACATGCTGCCGGTCATGTTCCCACTGGCATCCGGCTTCGCACTGCTCGGCCCGATCGCGGCGCTCGGTCTCTACGAGATCAGTCGCAGGCGCGAACTCGGCTTTAATCCCACCTGGCGCGAAGCCTTCGATGTTCGCAAGTCGCCGGCCTTGTTTTCGATTGCTGCCGCGGCGTCGATGCTACTCGTATTGTTCGTCGCCTGGCTCAATATCGCCTGGGCGATCCATGACTGGTATTTCGGCCCGGAAGAACCTGCGTCGCTGTCCGTCTTCCTATCGAACGTGCTGACCACGAGCGCCGGCTGGTCCATGATGTTCTGGGGCGACCTCATTGGCCTGGTCTTCGCCATCGTGGCGTTGGCGATCTCGGTCGTGACCTTTCCGCTCTTGCTGGAGCGTGATGTCGGTGCCGCGGCGGCAATCGCCACCTCCGTCCGGGCGACCATTGCCAACCCGGTTCCGGTCTTGCTGTGGGGCCTTATCGTTGCCGTGCTGCTGGTGATCGGCAGCATTCCGATCTTCGCCGGCCTTGCCGTGGTGCTGCCGGTACTCGGACATGCAACCTGGCATCTCTACCGCAAGCTGGTCGAGCCGCCGGCATTGCGCGAAATGCCCGTCAGAGTGCAGTAAAGCCGTTGTCGACGAAGAGGTGGGCGCCGTTGACGAAGCTCGCCTCGTCGCTGGCGAGGAAGAGCGCGGCGCGTGCCACCTCTTCCGGCTCGCAGATGCGGCCCTGCTGCGCCACCAGCGCGGCTTCCGAGACGTCGACGCCGAGCGCCTGGAGTTCATTGACTTCACGCAGGCCATGCGGCGTGCGCACGAAGCCGGGGCAGACCGCGTTGCAGCGGATATTGCGGTCGCGGAACTCGACGGCGATGGCGCGCGCAAACATATGCACCGCACCCTTGGTCGTGTCGTAGAGCACCTCCATCGGCGTCGCAGCCACGGCCGAGATCGAAGAGGTGCAAACGATCGAACCGCCGCCGGCGCCGATCATGCCGGGAAGCACCGCCTTGGTCATCAGGAACATCGATTTGACGTTGACGTCATGCAGCCAGTCCCATTCCTCTTCGGTGGTTTCGAGAAAGGGCTTGATGACGATCGTGCCGGCATGATTGAAGAGCACCGTAATCGGCCCGAAAGCGTGCTCGACCTGGGCGACGGCTTCGTTGACCTCTGCGGCCCTGGACACATCTGCGGTCACCGCCATGGCCACGCCTCCGGCGGCGATGATCTCGTTGACGCGGGCTTCGGCTTCCGCCGTATTGCGGTCGATGATTGCGACCTTGGCGCCTTCAGCCGCAAAGAGAAGCGAGGCCGCGCCGCCCATCCCGGTCGCCCCGCCTGATACGATTGCGACCTTTCCCGAAAGCCTGCCTGCCATGTGAGCCCCCAATGCCGATATGGGGTCTATCCAAACACGCGCTTGAAGATCGTGTCCACATGTTTGGTGTGATAGCCGAAGTCGAATTTCTCGCGGAGATCGGCTTCCGACAGCGCGGCACGCACTTCCTGGTCGGCCAGAAGCTCTTCGAGGAAATCCTTGCCCTGTTCCCAGACCTTCATCGCATTGCGCTGGACGAGGCGATAGGCGTCCTCGCGGGAAACGCCGGCCTGGGTGAGCGCCAGGAGCACGCGCTGTGAATGAACAAGTCCGCGGAACTTGTTGAGATTCTTCATCATATTCTCAGGATAGACCAACAGCTTGTCGATCACGCTGGTGATCCGCGCGAGCGCGAAATCGAGGGTAACGGTCGCGTCCGGGCCGATCATGCGTTCGACGGAGGAATGCGAAATGTCCCGTTCGTGCCAGAGCGCCACGTTTTCCATCGCGGGCATGGCATAGGAGCGGACCATACGGGCCAGGCCGGTCAGGTTCTCGGTCAAGACAGGGTTGCGCTTGTGCGGCATGGCGGACGAGCCCTTCTGGCCCGGCGAAAAATATTCCTCCGCTTCCAGCACTTCGGTGCGCTGCAAGTGGCGGATTTCGGTCGCAAGCCGCTCGATCGACGAAGCGATGACGCCGAGCGTGGCGAAAAACATCGCGTGGCGGTCGCGCGGAATGACCTGGGTGGACACTGGCTCCGGCTTCAGGCCGAGCGCCTTGGCGACATGCTCTTCCACACGCGGATCGATATTGGCGAAGGTGCCCACGGCGCCCGATATCGCGCAGGTCGCGACTTCTTCACGCGCGGCGACAAGGCGGGCGCGGCAGCGCTCGAACTCGGCAAAAGCGAGTGCCATCTTGATGCCGAAGGTGGTCGGCTCGGCATGGATGCCATGGCTTCGGCCGATCGTGACGGTATCCTTGTGCTCGAAGGCCCGGCGCTTGAGGGCTTCCAGGAGTTTGTCGATATCGGCCAGCAGAATGTCGGAAGCGCGCGTAAGCTGGATGTTGAAGCAGGTGTCGAGCACGTCGGACGACGTCATGCCCTGGTGGACGAAGCGGCTGTCCGGGCCGATGAATTCGGCGAGATGGGTGAGGAAGGCGATGACGTCATGCTTGGTAACGGCCTCGATTTCGTCGATGCGGGCAACGTCGAAGGTCGCAGCGCTCCCTTTCTCCCAGATGTTCTTCGCCGATTCCTTTGGGATCACGCCGATCTCGGCCAGCGCGTTGCAGGCATGGGCTTCGATCTCGAACCAGATCCGGAAGCGGGTTTCCGGCGACCAGATGGCGACCATGTCGGGGCGGGAATAGCGCGGGATCATCAGCAGGAATCCTTGGGGATAGGGTCTTCGTTGCCGCCCCTCTAACAAATGGAGCCGATAAGCTCAATGCGCTTCGCTTCGGCTCCGCAAAGCAAACCATAGACCGACGCCGAGGAAGGCCAGGCATGAGACCGGCCAGTAATAATAATGCAGGCTGCCAACGGTGAAGGTGAAGACCGCGCCGGCCGAGGTGAAAGCAAGCTGGAAGAACCAAACGATGCTGGGAAAGCTCGCATGCCAATGGGCGTAGAACACCTTGTATTGCAAGGCGAAAATCGCTGATGCTGCGAGGTGCGTTCCGAACGCGAATATCAGCGTGCCGCCCGTGAAGCGGGTGATCGCGCCGCGGCGCCGTAAGATCAGCATGGACAGCCAGAAGGCGGGGGCGAAGGCCAGCGCGCCGCCATAGAAAAAGACCGAGGCGATGGCGAAGGGATTGACCACGATCAGCCCGTTGCGCAGCCAGATGCCTGATAATGCCGAAATCATCAGGATGGCGCCCCAGCCTGCCGAGCCGAAGACCACCATGGAAGGCGAGGGCAGCGCACGCTCCGCGGCATCTTTCAACCGCGCCATCCGGCCGGGGCGAATTTGTGCGCTGGAAGCTTCAACTGTCGCCATGGTCATTGGCCGTAGGGATTGACGGGCACGGCGATCCAGCGGCGATCTTTGCCCTCGAAGCCATAGGTGCCGACGAGGATCATTGCCATCGGCGTCACGTCCCTGATCTCCGAAGAGACGACGGCGCCGATGCGGTATTCGTTCGGGCAAAGCCGGCTCTTGGGCACACTTGCGTCGTCATGAAGGACCTTGTCCATCGGTTGGCCCTGATACTCCGTAAGCCTCAATGTGAAGCCTTTGTAGCTATCGGCAAAGCCAGCGCAGTCTTTTGAGATCGGAAAGTCCTTTTCCTTGAGCACCAGAGTGTCGCGGTAGTCGTGCGGAGGGGCGGAAACGTAGCGGTAATAGCGAATCTTGCCCGGATCGCTGTCGATCTCGGACGGCGGATTGTATGCGACGATCACACCTGGATTGTCGGCAAGCATATACTTGGCCGTGAGGGCAGCTGCTTTGGAGCGCGCCATGTCGCGCACTTTGCCCAGCGGCCCTTCCTCTTCCATTTGCACGCGAATCGGCGTGTCGGGCAGGAATTTGTCCTCGATGATGTCGATGAAATAAATGTTGGAATAGGGAAAGCCTGCGCCGTCGGAGACGCCATATTCTTCGAAGGCGAAGACCTTGCCGTCGGGGGAATAGCCCAGCACGTTGAGCGAGGCGGTATCACCGGCAGATGCCTGGTCTGCCATGAAAGACATGGTAAGACCGGCCAACAATCCCGCAAATCTAGTTGCTGCTTGACCGCCGGACAGCATCAAGGGCCGGCCGGATTGAACGGCACCGCAATCCAGCGCTCGTTATTGCCTTCGAACCCGTATGTGGCCACCATGATCATGGCAATCTGCGGTACCTCGGCGGTCTCGCTGCCGATAACAGCGCCGATGCGATAGCCGTTGGGGCAGGAACGGCTCTTCGGCACCTGGGCGTCGTCGTGAAGCACCTCGTGCGCCGGCTGGCTCGAGTTCTCGGTCAGGGTCAGCGTGAAGCCGGAATACTCTCCGATCATGTCGAGACACGTCTCTGTCGGCGGAAGGACTTTTTGTTTGAGCTCCAGCGTGTAGGTGATGCCGCGCGCGGGCGTCGAGAGAGTCCGGGTATAGCGGATTTTGTGCGGGTCCCCGTCGATCTCCGATCCCGGATTATAGGCGACCATGACGCCCGGGTTTTCCGTGAGATCATATTTGTCGATCAGAGGCTGGGCCTTGGTCCGCGCAAGGGTGCGGATTTTCTTGACCGATTGCTCTTCCTCGATAAGCACCCGGATCGGCGTGCCAGGCAGGTATTTGTCTTCCTTGGTGTCGATGAAGAAGTAGTTGGAATAGGCAAAGCCCGACCCATCCTGGACGCCATGCTCCTCGAAGGCGAAGACGTGGCCGTCCTTGGAGTAACCAACCACATCGAGCGATGCCGTGTCGCCCGCGCGAACGGGGCTAGCCAGAAATATCATCGACAGAAAGAAGAGCGCCGCGCCAAGAAACCTCCTCCGCCCGGAAAAATTCCTCACCCGCGACTCCTCTCGGCTGCCTGCCTGATTGCCTCGACATTGGCGCGATAGTCGTTCACGCCTGCACCTTTGTAAATGGCCGAGCCGGCAACAAAAACATTGGCGCCGGCGCCTGCCGGGATCCCCACGGTCTCGGCGGTGATGCCGCCGTCGACCTCGAGTTCGATCGGACGCTCGCCGATCATCTTGCGTACCCGGCGGATTTTTTCGGTGGTCGCTTCGACATATTTCTGACCGCCGAAGCCTGGATTGACGGTCATGACGAGGATGAGATCGACGGTATCGAGCAAATACTCGACGGCGCTTTCCGGTGTCGCCGGGTTGATCGCGACACCCGCCTTCTTGCCGAGCGCCCGTACGGCCTGCAGCGAGCGGTGGAGATGCGGACCTGCCTCGGCATGGACGGTGATGATATCGGCGCCGGCCTTGGCGAAAGCCTCAAGATAAGGATCGGCCGGCGTGATCATCAGGTGGCAGTCGAACACGGCTTTGGTCAGTGGCCGGAGCGATTTTATCACATCGGGGCCGAAGGTGATGTTCGGCACGAAATGCCCGTCCATGACATCAAGATGGACCCAGTCGGCGCCCGCTTCGATCACGTCGGTCACTTCCTGGCCGAGCTTGGAGAAATTGGCAGCCAAAATGGATGGCGCGATGTGGATCGGGCTGGACATGGCGGAAACTCCCTTTGGCTGGCGAATAGCACCGTAGCCGGAGAGCCGCAATGTCCGCGGAGGTCAGGCTGGCGCGGTTTCCACCGTGCGGACGCTCTCGACGCTTGTCGCACCGAAGACACGTTCGAAATTCTTCCGGATCAGCGGGTCGACGTCATCCATCGTCACCGGCAGCCCGAGATCGACGAGGCTTGTGACGCCATAGCCCGAGATGCCGCAGGGGACGATGCCGGTGAAATGTTCGAGATCCGGATCGACATTGAGCGAGAAGCCATGGAAGCTGACCCAGCGCCGAAGCCGGATTCCGATCGCCGCCACCTTGTCCTCGGCCATCAGGCCGCCCGGTAGGGCCGGACGTTCCGGTCGCTGCACCCAGACGCCGACGCGATCCTCGCGGCGCTCGCCGCGGATATTCATGTCCGAGAGCGTACCGATCACAACCTGTTCCAGGGCGGAGACGAAGGCCCGTACATCCTGCCGCCGGCGCTTGAGGTCAAGCATCACATAGACCACGCGCTGGCCTGGGCCGTGATAGGTATATTCGCCGCCGCGGCCGGTCTTGTGCACGGGAAAGCGCGCGGGCGCCAGCAGGTCCTTCGCTTCCGCGCTGGTGCCGGCGGTATAGAGCGGCGGGTGCTCGACAAGCCAGACAAGCTCGTCGGCCTTGCCCTCGGCAATCAAGGCCGCCTGACGCTCCATCTCGGCAACCGCATCCTCATACCCGATCGGCCGCTCGGCGATCCGCCATCGTACCGGCGGTGAGCCGGCAAGGGGCAGCATCTGGTTTTCGATTTCGGAACGTTGCATGGCGCGCGAACCCTGGGAAGCGTTCGCTCTATCTGGAGACAACTGCCGCCGAGTGCAAGGGGCGGGCACTGGCGGGCTCGGCCATCGGGATTGTGAAGACCTTCATTTCATTGGCGATGCCGCGGAGGGCCACATTCTGTGCTTCCGGCTTCAGGCCGCGCTTGGCGAGAAGGCTCGATGCGCGTGCGTCATCGAGAACCTGCTCGGTCGCGAAGATCTCCTGCGAGTTGGCGAGGTGCTGGACGCGCGAGGCGATGTTGACTGTCTGGCCGAAGTAGTCCTGCCGCTCGTTGAGACTGACGGCAATGCAAGGGCCTTCATGGATGCCGATCTTGAGCAACAGATCCTCGCCGCCCCGCTCGGTGTTGAGCTCGATCATGGCGTCGCGCATCCGTATGGCGGCGGAGACCGCCCGATCTGGCGACGGAAAGGTGGCCATCACGGCATCACCGATCGTCTTGACGACGGCACCGGCCTCGGCGCCAACAATGTCGTTCAGCACTGCAAAATGCGCCTTGACGAGGTCGAATGCGGCGAGATCACCGACCCGATCGTAAAGTTCGGTGGAACCGCGCAGATCGGTGAAAAGAAAGGTAAGGCTGGTAATCTTGAGCCGCTGGTCGACGCCAATCGTTTCGGTGCGGTAGAGGTCGCGGAAGGTCTGGTTGGAGAGCAGAGCCTTGGCCGTCAGAAAAGGCCGCCGCTGTCCCAACAGATGGTGCAGCGCGTCATTGGCGATGCAGACGGAGGGAAGGGTCCTCACGTCGAGCTGGTTTTCGACCTGGATGCGGATCGGCCCGGGCTGCAGTTTCATCTCCTGGCTCGGCGAATGCGACCGGTCATAGATGATCGAGAGGCTGCGTCGCTCCCGGGTCGGTTCACCGGTCACATCGATGAACTGAACGGCATGTGTCACGGGTTCGAAGACGATGATATATTCTGCAGGCAAGTGCAGGGAAATGACGCCTTTTTCACCAGGCGGCAACTCCATCGCTTCGAGGATGAACTCGTCGACCGTTGCCTCGTAGTTCTCCTCGGGCAGGTCGATGCCGGAGCCCCAATAGACCTGGCGGAAATATTCCTCCGGCGAAAGCCTGTCGGGATCATGTGCCTCGATCGCGCGAAGCCGCGGACTGACGGTGAAGGTGACTTCTACCATCTCGTCAAGATTGGGCTCGTAGCCCGCAGCGCAGAGCGAACAGGTGTAGTTGGAGCTCTGCACGGTTTTGAGCGTGGTGTTAACGCCGAGAACGCCGCCACAGCCGGGACAAAGCACGTTCCACGACATCTCGAAGAGACCGAGGCGGGAGGCATGGAGAAATCCGGCAACTGCGTCTTCCGCATCCAGGCCATACGCGTCCGCAAAGGCGAGCGCATTGATGCGGTTCAGCTTCCGGTCCGGCGCGTTGAGAACCAATTGCTCCATCGCATCGGCCACCGCAGGGCTGACCGACTGACGCAGAGCTTCGAAGGGCCGAGCTTCGTTCATGCCCGCATACTACACGGTCTCGCGCAGAATGCGGTAGAAATATTGTTGAAATTGCCGCCGGCCAATGCACGGGTTCATGTTGAGTTACCCGCGGGCAGAGGTGGCGTGACCGTCGCCCGAACGATCGCGCGACGGTCCAGCAATTATTCCGGACGGTAGTGCATGCCGGGGCGGATGAACGCGCCAGCTTTCTTCGGCGCGATAGCGGTTACTGCAAGGTTCGGCCTCTTTACGGTCTTGGTCATCTGGATTGTCCTCTGAGCGCCAGGTGAGTCTTTGCGCAAGATAATTTCAGAAGAATTTGGGAAGGGAACAATCATTTTTTTGAGTTATCAAAGGTATTAAGTAGCTTATCACGCCAAAATCGCGTGATCCGTGTAATTAAAGAGCGTGATTTTAAATATAGTCGCGTGAATTTCGATGTATTCTATCAATTGATAAACACGGCAGGCTTATGTACTATGAAAAATGCTTAAATATTTGTGACGGAGTTATTCAATGGGGCTTATACAATCGGCAGTAAAAATTGCTCAGGAACAGTCCGCAGATTTGAAGCCGCGCAAGCGCGAGCGCGTCGCTCGCATCAATCAAAGCCTGCAAGAGCTTCACAGGCTCGCGGACGATCGCGAACTGGTGATGTTGCGATTCTTGCTTTCGATGGCGTTGGAAGAGGTCGGTGCTGTGAGCGCCACCCTCAAGGAGCGAGGTCGGAAGTAACCGTCGACACCAGGTCCTGGCGCTCGCGCTTGAGCACCATCCGGACAGTGGCATCGATTATCGGATCATCCTTGTGGTAGTTGCGCGACTGCCTGACGGCCCTTCGAAAAGTGGTGCCAGGTGCCGCGGGCCGCATGCACAGGGCGGAAAACGAAACGCCTGACTCCGTCGTGATCATGGCGTGCCCGCTGAGCGTGGGCTGTGAAAGCGACGTCCATCTCAATCGCATCATCGAGGGTTCGTAGGTACCCCGCTGATTGACGCCCACAAGCATGATCCAGTTGAGCCTCTCCACGATCAGGCCCTTGTGATCGCCCACCCTGTGGAAGAAGAGCTCGTCCTTCGGCTCGCTTGCGCCGACGACGCGGCGAAATGTCAGTGCCTCGCCCTTCTTGGCGATGACAACCGGTGCGCAGACTATGCGATCGGGGTCCTTGGGAACCGAGATCCAGAGAAAGTAGAGGCCAGGCTTGATCGAGGCCATGCCCTCCGTCCAGAGCGGCCGCATGACGTCGGCACATTGCACGTTGATGGTACCCTGCTCGCTGATCTTTCTCTCGCTGCGAGGGGCGCTTGCGTCACCTGCGAACAACTCTTCCTCGGAAATGTTGAAATAGGCGCAAATCTTTTCAATGCTCCGCCGGGAAGGCATCGCTTTGCCATGGAGATATTTCTCGAACTGGGTTCGATTCATACCCATCTCGCGACAAACCACCTCGATGTCTCCCCACTGCGGGCACATCCGTCTCAAATTTCTTGCGAGATTGGCGCTCAAAGACATGCTGCTACCTCAAATGCATTCTGCTTTTCATCTAACCTGTTGGCGGCAAATCAACAATTGCAACATGCAACGGTTGCCTGCGCTTGTGTCCGGTAGCGCCGGTTTGACGGTAAGCTTTGGTTGCGTTACCGTTTGTTGTTGCAACGAGAGCTGTGCAGATGGAGGAAGAGCTTCCAGCGATCGAAAAACTCGAGCGGATTCTGCTTGAGTTGAACCGGCTGCGAATACTCGTTGGCGATGCGGAGCGCCAAATGCTCTGCGATTGGCTCGAAAAGGCGATCGTCGAGACTGAGCTTCAGATCGTGAAAGTCAGGGAGAAGACGCTTCACTGAGCTTTGCGCGGCGATTGCTCCCGTCTAATTCGGATACAATCGCATTGCCTACAAGGCTTCATGCTGCGAAGGCACTCAGCATTTTTGGAGCGCTCTAATAAGTTGCTTATTTGAGCTAAAAGCAATTTTAACATGTAGGATTGCCAGAAAAAATCAATCCCCGCACGTTTCCGCCGGGGATTTGATTTCGAAGCCGGTCTTTTTGAGACGACTTGAATGGTGCGGTCGAGAAGACTCGAACTTCCACGGGTTGCCCCACAGCGACCTCAACGCTGCGCGTCTACCAATTCCGCCACGACCGCATCGTGGTAGGTGCCGAACCGTGTCCGGCGGCGCAGCATGTAGCAAAAGGATTTCGGGCACACAAGTGCGGTTATGAATTATTTTGGCAGAGATTTGGGGATAGCCCGCTAACGGGTTGAGCCACAGCTTGCTCGTGGGAATTATTGATTTTCAAAGGCTTGGGAACGGCGGCTGTGACGGCGCGTTTTTGCCTCTGCCGGGTCGATGAGAAGGATCGCGCGAGGCCAGAATCAAAAGCGCCCGGCAGGGACCAGGCGCAACACAGTGCTCTGAAGGAACGCAGCGTGGCGGCGTGCGAACCGAACCTTACGTCATCGCTGCGAGAGCGGTGGCGCCAAACAGCGTCGCGCCCACCGAGGCGGTGACCAGCGACACAAGCGCGAATGCGATAAGCTCCTTCATTGCCTTCATCCCGAATATCTAACACACACACAATCTATGCCGGGCGATCCCACTTGTACGTTACATAGGTTACATCAGCCGGCTGACCCCGGGCTGAATGGAACGTTGTGGCACCATTCATCCGAATTCTGTTTCATCATGACGCCATCGAGTTAATATTTTAACGATGTCATATAGTTAATTCTTAATGGCAAGGTTCTAGGGTCACCGGCAGGGTAAGCGCCCATGCCGATGCTCAATGGAATTGCCATGATCCTTTCGACGCCTGCGCTCTTTCTGCTGATCGCCAATCTCGGCCTGATCTGGCTGCTGATGGCCGCACCGCTGGGGACAAAGACGATCCGGCTGCGGCGGATGCTGCATGAAAACCCTGATCGGGTCTGGCAGGCGATTCATCCGCTGGGCCGCGATGCACTCTGGTATCCAGCGCTGATCGACAGTGCCGCCGAACCGGCCACGGGCAGGGTGCTGCAACAGCTTTCGCACACTGATCGCCGCGGCGATCCGGTTCGGCGCACGCTTGAACTTAGCGAACTGGTCGGGCCCTGGCAGCATGCCTACGAGGCGCGCGTCGTTGAAGACTCGACGCTGGACCCATCCTTCTGGACCAATTATCGCGAACGCCGCATGGTCGGCGCATCGCCCGTCGGCACCGAATTGATTGTCGAGCAGACGGATCGCTATCGCGGGCTTGCCTTCCTCGTTTTCCGATTCTTTGCGCTCCGACGCGAGCTCAATGCGCTCTCGGGCTGGCTCGAAACCGGCAAGGTCGAGCAGCACGGGCTTTTTGAGCAACCCGGCACACAACTCCTGATGGCGGTGCTGTCGACACTCGTGCTCTGGCCGTTCTTCGGGCTTACGGCCTCGGGCCTTATCTATTCCTGCCTGCTCACGCTCGTCATCGCGCTCCACGAACTCGGGCATCTCGCGGCCTATCGGGCCTTCGGTCACCGGACGGTTCGGATGATCTTCATCCCGCTGCTGGGCGGTATGGCGATCGGAGGGAGGCCCTACAATTCGCGTTTCGAAGTTGCTGCCTGTGCGCTGATGGGAGCTGGGATGTCGGCGTTTCTCGTGCCCTTGCTCGTCGCGGCCCAGACGGCATTCTCGCAAAGCGTGCCCATGCATCCCTATGCCGGTTATGTGTTGGTCTTCCTGTTGGTGCTTTCCGCCTTCAATTTGCTCAACCTGCTGCCGATGTCGCGCTTCGACGGCGGTCAGGTTCTGCGTCAGGTATTCCCCACCTATGACGGCTTGCTCGGCGGCACGTTCCTTGTCACGGCTGCAATTCTCTTCACCGGCTGGCGGGTCGGCGTTCCCTCGCAGGCGCTATTTGGCGGCCTCGCCGTCATGGCGCTGCTCAGCCTGACGAATCGCGCATCGGTGAAGATGCGCGAGGAACTCGTCGACATGTCGGGCGGCGAACGGCTGTTCGCCGGCTTCGGCTACTACGCAGCGCTGGCGATCCATGCCTATGGCCTGGTCTATGCCTGCGATCTCCTGTTCCCGCGCTGATCTCGGTATGCAGTTTCCGTGAGGAAACAGAATGCCTCAGCTGCCGGCGAACTCGAAATTGAAGTAACCGGCGACAGGAACATGGTCCGACGGTTTCTCCCAGGAACGGACATGCTTCTCGATGCCGGTCGAGACCAGCCTATCTGCCGCTTCCGCGGAGAGCATCAGGTGATCGATGCGAATACCCCAGTTCTTCTGCCACGCGCCGGCCTGATAGTCCCAGAACGTATAAGCGGGCACCGCGTCGCTTGACGCACGCACGGCGTCGATGAAGCCTAGATTTTCGATTTGGCGGAAAGCCTTGCGGGTGGTTGGCAGGAAGAGCGCGTCGGTCTCCCACACTTTGGGGTCCCAGCAGTCATGCGGCTCGGGGATGACATTGTAGTCGCCGGCCAGGATCAGCGGCTCTTCGAGTGCAAGGCGGTCGCGGGCAAAGGCTTCGAGCCGTGCCATCCATTTGAGCTTGTAGGGATACTTGACCGGATCGTTTGCCGGGTTGCCGTTCGGCAGATAGATCGTGCAGACGCGGATAGCACCACCATCGACGGAGAAGACCGCCTCCATGAAGCGGGCATGCTCATCGGCCGCGTCATCGTCGTCGAGATGCGGCAGGCCACGATTGACTTCGTCGGGTTTGCTCTTCGAGAGGATGGCGACGCCGTTGAAGCCCTTCTGGCCATGCGTCTCGACGTGATAGCCGGCTGCTTCGACTTCGGCCCGTGGGAAAGCCTCGTCCTGGCATTTGATTTCCTGCAGGCAAACGATGTCCGGGTCGGACTCCTTCAGCCAGGCGACCAGGTTTTCGATGCGGGCGCGGACCCCGTTGATGTTCCAGGTGGCGATCTTCATGCGGCTCTTCCCTCTGCTGATAGGTTTCTATCGCAGCAGGGCAAGTGCTTCCACCATTTTCCGATGTCAGATGGCGAAACTCGTGCCACATCCGCAGCTTGCGACCGCATTCGGATTCTTGATCTGAAAGGATTGGCCCATCAGATTGTCGACGAAGTCGATTTCCGAACCGTCCATATAGACGAGCGACATCGAGTCGATCAGCACCCGGGCCTTGCCCTTTTCGAGCACCACATCGTCTTCGAGCCCTGCGTCGACAAGATCGAATTTGTAAGAAAAGCCGGAACAGCCGCCGCCTTCCACAGATACGCGGAGCGCCGTCTTGGCCTCGTCCTTGGCAAGAATTTTTGCAATGCGCTGGGCCGCAGCATCGGTCAGCGTGATATTCTCAGTCGTCATTTTAGCCTCTCGAAGCGGGGTCAAGTTCCGATGAGCGGGTTATTTTGCGTCAAAAGCACCGCGAATCTCACGATATCGCGCTATCATTGACACAATCCTATAGGTATGAAGGCGCGCGTTTGCCGTCAATGGGTAGGTTGAGACTGGAATGACGATCGATAGCGGGGCCTTGGGTTTCGGCGTGGGCGAGAGAGCGGTCTATGCCGCCGATCCGTGGACGACGCGCGGCCGATATTTCCAGGAGCCGTCGAGCCCGACCCGATCCGACTTCCAGCGCGACCGCGACCGCATTGTTCATACGACAGCATTCCGGCGCCTCAAGCACAAGACACAGGTCTTCATCGCCGCCGACGGCGACCATTATCGTACGCGGCTGACTCATACGGTCGAAGTGGCGCAGATCGCCCGCGCGCTCGCCCGCGCGCTCCGGCTCGACGAGGATCTCGCCGAGGGCGTGGCGCTTGTGCACGATTTCGGCCACACGCCCTTCGGCCATACCGGCGAGGACGCGCTGCACGCCGTTCTCGAACCTTTCGGCGGCTTCGACCACAATGCCCAGTCGCTGCGCATCGTCACCAAGCTTGAACGGCGCTATGCCGAATTCGACGGCCTGAACCTGACCTGGGAAAGCCTGGAAGGGCTGGTGAAGCACAATGGGCCGCTGCTCGACGCGAACGGCGATGGCACGCGCGGCCCGATCCCGCTGCCGATAACAGAATATTGTGACAATCACGATCTCGAGCTCGCCAGCCATGCAAGCCTCGAAGCGCAGGTCGCAGCGATCGCCGATGACATCGCCTACAACACCCACGATATCGACGACGGACTGCGTTCGGGTTACCTGACCTTCGAGATGCTGGAGGATGTGCCTTTCCTCGCCGGCCTGATGCGCGAGGTGCATGATCGCTATCCGAATCTCGAAGCCACGCGCTTCACCCATGAGATGATGCGCCGGCAGATCACCCGCATGGTCGAGGACGTGATCGGCGTGGCCCAGCGTCATCTTCGCGAGACGAAGCCGAGAAGCGCAGATGACGTCCGGCAGGCCGGCATCACCTTCGCCAATTTTTCAGACGAGATGGCGGTAACCGATCGCCAGATCAAGAAACTGCTCTTCACGCGCATCTACCGCAATCCGGAGATCATGCGGATCCGGGCCAACGCCGCGCAGATCGTCACCGAGCTGTTCCATGCCTTTATGGAAAACCCGCTGGAAATGCGCAGCCATCACTGGACCAACCAGATCCAGTCGATGCCGGAAGCCGCCAAGGCGCGACAAGTGGGCGATTATCTCGCGGGCATGACCGATACATTCGCGATCTCTACCCACAATCGTCTGTTTGACCAGACTCCCGATTTGCGATAGGCACCCGCCGAAATCAGTCCATTGCGACATTGGATAGCCGGGGCAAGACGCCGCTGGCAAAGGACTTTGACATGAACCTGTTTGCGGATTTCGAAACCCGGATCAAGACCATCCTGTTGGACAAGGTGATCCCTGAGGACAAGCGCGAGGGCGCTGACCTTGCCCGCGTCGTGGTCGAGCCGCCGCGCGATTCCGCGCACGGCGACCTCGCGACCAATGCCGCCATGGTGCTTTCCAAGGTCATGGGCATGAATCCGCGCGCATTGGCCGAAACGATCGTCCCGCATCTTCAGGCAGACGCAGACGTCGAAGCGGTTTCGATCGCTGGCCCCGGTTTCATCAATATCAAACTGTCGGGCGCCTATTGGCGCGCGCTGCTTGCGTTGGTCGTCCGCAATGCCGAGGATTTCGGCAGATCGACGCTCGGCAAGGGCCGCAAGGCCAACGTCGAATATGTCTCCGCCAACCCGACCGGCCCAATGCATGTCGGCCATTGCCGGGGTGCGGTGGTCGGTGACGCGCTGGCCAATGTCATGGCTTTTGCCGGCTACGGCGTGGTCAAGGAGTATTACATCAACGACGCCGGCTCGCAGATCGACGTGCTCGCGCGGTCCGCGTTCTTGCGGTATCGGGAGGCCTTCGGCGAAAAGATCGGCGAGATTCCAGACGGCCTTTATCCCGGGGACTATCTCGTGCCAGTCGGCCACGCGCTCAAGGCGGAGTTCGGCTCCAAATTGCGTGGCATGACCGAGGCCGAATGGATGCCGATCGTCAAGGATCGGACCATCGACGCGATGATGGCGATGATCCGCGAGGATCTCGCGGCGCTCAACATTCATCACGATGTCTTCTTCTCTGAGCGGACGCTGCATGCAGGCAATGGCGGCCCGATCCTGTCGGCAATCAACGACCTGACCTACAAGGGTCATGTCTATCGCGGCACGCTGCCGCCGCCGAAGGGCCAGCTTCCAGAAGATTGGGAAGACCGCGAGCAGACGCTGTTCCGCTCGACGGAAGTCGGCGACGATATCGACCGGCCGCTCGTCAAGTCCGACGGCAGCTACACCTATTTCGCCGCCGACGTTGCCTATTTCAAGGACAAGTACGATCGCGGCTTCACCGACATGATCTACGTGCTCGGCGCCGACCATGGCGGCTATGTCAAGCGGCTGGAGGCACTCGCCAAGGCGATCTCCGGCGGCAAGGCGAAGCTGACTGTCCTGCTCTGCCAGCTTGTGAAGCTCTACAAGAATGGCGAACCGTTCAAGATGTCCAAGCGGGCAGGGACCTTTGTGACGCTGCGCGACGTGGTCGACGAGGTCGGCTCGGATGCAGTGCGTTTCATGATGATCTACCGGAAGAACTCCGAGCCGCTTGATTTCGACTTTGCCAAGGTGACGGAAACTTCGAAGGACAATCCGGTCTTCTATGTGCAATACGCCCATGCCCGGTGCCGGACGGTTTTCCGGCGTGCGCTTGAAGCATTTCCGGACCTCGATATTTCGGATTCAGCACTCGCCGAAAAAGTACAAGAATTGATCACTGATCCCAGTGAGTTGCAACTTGTCGCAAAACTGGCAGAATTCCCGCGATTGATCGAGTCGGCGGCAACTGCGATGGAGCCGCACAGGATCGCGTATTACTTGTATGATCTGGCGAATGCGCTGCATTCGCATTACGACAAGGGCAATAAGAACCCTGAATTACGGTTTGTTAAGGATAATGACCGAGAACTGACTTTGGCCAGGCTTGGGCTGGTGCGCGCGGTCGCTGCCGTGCTGAAATCTGGTTTGTCAATAACTGGAACGTCAGCACCGGAAGAAATGCGTTAGGCGTCACCTTTTCCCCACAATGCTTTGGTAACGCGGCGCACTAGGGCGTATATCGAGTGGTGGTAATGGCAGACAATAAGCTGTTGTTGAAGCGGACTTCGGACGAGGACTTTCTTGCCGAGGACGACCCGCTGGCGGAGCTCGCGCGTATCGTAGGTTATGATCCGGCACCTGCTGCCAAGGCGTCTGCGCCAGCGCACCGTCGCGAACCGGCTTTCGATCTCGAAGACGAGCTCCTCAAGGAACTCGAAATCTACGCGCAGCCCGCGGCCACGGAAGCGGTGCCCGCTTTCGAACCAATCGCCGAACCAGTGCTCGAAGCGGTTCCTGCGGTCGAGATAGAGCTCGCTGCGCCCGAAATCCAGCCCGAGGCAGAGTCGGAGCCTGTACGCCAGCCGGTGATCCTCGAAGCGGTCGAAACCTTCACGGACGGGTCCGAGGGGCGCATCTACGAGCGGCCCGCTTCGCATCCGGTCTTCGATCTCGAAGACGAGATTCTGCGCGAATTCGCGGCCTTCGATGCCCGCCATGTCAGCCGTACCGAAGACCACGCTGTTGAGGCCGAGGTGATCCACCAGGATCCGCCGCAAGCCGCTGCTGTGCCGGTCGAACTGCATGACGTTCCCGATGTGCGGTCGATGACCGCGGCACCGATCGCGCGGGAGCACGGCCGGGATATCTATGCATCGTTCCGCGGTGATGACCTCGACGACGCCATTTCCAACGCACATTCGTCTGATCCGGAAGAGGCGGTTGCCGAGACCGTTTCAGATGTTCCGGTAGAGCTTCCGAAGGAAGAGCCTGTCTTCCACGCCGTCGAAGCTGTGCAGCCGCAGGCATGGCAGCCTGCCGAAGAGACTCATTGGTCGGACGCCCAGACGGACGTAGATAACGACCTCACTAGTGATGTTGCCACACCGCCGGCTCAGCAGGCGCAGGCCGATGAACCCGTGCAGCAATATGCCCACCAACAGGCGCCTGCACAGGCAGAATTTGTCGAACCCTCGATCGAGGATTTCGTCGAGCCGGTCGCCGAGGAACTGGTGAGCCAGGATTTCGCCGACTTCATTCCGATGGCGGAAGCTCCAGTACAGCATTTGCAGGCAGCGCCCCCGGTGCAGCCGGTCGTTGCTCCCGTTGTAGCCCCGCCCGCCACACCTGCTGGGTCGGCCCAGGACTACGGTCTGGATGCGCTCTTGGCCGAGGTCGAGCGATATCCGGTTGCTGATAATTCCGGCCGCTGGGGTGTGCAGTCCAAGCCGATTGCCGTCGAGGAGATTGCGAAAGCCGCGCCTCCGGTCGTGCAGGATTTCGTGCCTTACACTGCTGAGACCGTGGCTCCACCGCTAGAGGCTGCTCCCGTTGCCCAGGCTCCTGTCGAGAGCGAGGCCGAGACCATCTTCGAGGATGGCAATTTCGATATCGATCTCGGCGACATCGAGCTCGACCTTTCCGACCTTGATGAAGGCAAGATCGACGCGAGCCCGGAGCTTCTGTCGGAACTGGTCGACGAGCCGCTGGTGCTGGACGAGCCCGCCTTCCGGCCGGTCGCACCAAGGGCCGCCGACACTGACTATTCGTCGCTGCCGTTCGATCCCTCGCAGATCGGGCAGGAGGAAGAGACTTTTGAAGCGATCGCCGAGATGGACGTGCCCGACGTTCCGGCGGTCCATGAGGAAGAGAAGCCCGCGCCGCATCCGGAATATGACATCGACCTCGATGCCGAGATGGCGCAACTCTTCGTGACCGCAACGGCGCAATCCACCACGACGGCACGGTCCGGCCTGTCTGGCGAGGCGCCGATCAATGTCGCCGGTGCCCCGACCCGCAACCAGCAGGCTTCGCTCGATCTCGACGAGTTCGAGCGCGCGCTGGAAGAGGATTTCCGCCGGTCCTTTGCCGAGAATCGCGCGAATTCCCATCCTGACCGCGTGGCACTGGCGCCAGTCTATGCTGCGCCCGCGCAGGGCCGCAGCCGACGCGGCCTGTGGCTGCTCGCGAGCGCTGCCGTAGCCATTGTGCTTTTCGGCGGCGCCGGCGTCTATGCCTTTATGTCCGGCGACACCAAGATCCTGGCTTCCACCGAGCCCAAGGTCATTCTCGCCGATACCGATCCGGTCAAGGTTGTTCCGGAGAATCCGGGCGGCAAGCAGGTTCCGAACCAGAACAAGGCGGTCTATGACCGCGTGTCGGGCACCAAGACGGATGAGGCCAAGCAGGAAAACCTGGTGACCTCAAACGAGGAGCCGGTTGATGTCGTGCAACGCACGCTGATGCCAGAAACCCTACCGATGGATGATGATTCCATGGCGCTGGCCACGCCGACCGGTGACACCATCGATCCGCGACTGCTCCCTGACGAGGAGGAGAAAGATCGCGTGACCACGACCAACAAGGTCGTGAGCGGCGTCTCGCCGCGCAAGGTCAAGACCATGGTCGTGCGCCCCGATGGCTCGCTGGTCGAGCGCGAGGTCACGGAGGAGGATCTCAAGCAGCAGGCGGCCAATGATGCCGAGCTGATGAAGATCGCCCAGAAGGCGGCGCAGGACGCCGCCACGGCCAATGACAGCCAAGGCGACGATATCGCCAAGGCGATCGAGAATGTGCCCGAACGGCTCGCGCCGAATGATGAGACGGCCGTCACGCCGATTGAGACGATCAAGGCTAAGAGCGTCAAGATCGAGGACATCAAGCCGACGGCCAAGACCGAAACTGAAGTGGCAGCGGTCGAACCCGTCCAGCCGGTGAAGATCGAGGATGAGAAGCCCGCTGTCGCGGAGACCCCTGTTGTCGCCGAGCAACCTGCTATCGTCGAAAAGCCCGCCGATACGGCCCTGACGCCTGAAGTCACCACCGAGGTGAAGCCGACTGAAGTTGCCGTCGAAGAGAAGCCGGCCGACGTGGCAACCGAAACCAAGCCTGTCGAAACGGACGTCAAGCCGGTCGAACGTTCCATCGATGTCGATGCCCAGCAGGCGGTGATCGATCAGGCAGCAGTGGCGAAGGTTGCCGAGGCCGAGGTTCCGGCCGTCGAGGTCGAGGACGCACCGGTGCGCAAGGTGAAGACCACCAAGATCACGCCTGTTCCCGAGGTTCGCCCCGTCGACCAGCCGGTGACCGTCGTCGGCACCGTCACCGACCAAGGCACGGTCCGCTCGGACGCTGACGCGAAGCCGCAGGAAGTGGCGCTTGCCGATACGACGACGCAGCCGACCGTGGCGACTGGGTCCTATGTGATCCAGATCGCATCGCTGCCCTCGGAGGCCGAAGCGCAGACCTCCTACTCGCGTCTCTCCTCGAAGTTCGCCGGAATTATCGGCGGCCGCGGTGTCGATATCCGCAAGGCGCAGATCAAGAACAAGGGCACCTACTATCGCGTCCGCATTCCGGCCGGTTCTAAGCAGGAAGCCCAGGCGCTTTGCTCGCAATACAAGAAGGCCGGCGGTAGCTGCCTGGTCTCCAAGTAATCCACGTGATTTCCAAGACAAGGCGGGCGCTTTGCCCGCCTTTTCTGTTGGCGGCTGGCTTGCCACCATCGCCTTTTGACATCCCCTTACTATGATCGGCCAAACAGCGAATCAAAAACATGAGCGAATCGAAAGCAGTTATTCTCGGCGTTGGCGGCCTCGAACTCACGGTTGAGGAGCGCGCGCTCTATCGCGATGTCCAGCCCTGGGGCTTCATACTGTTCGGCCGCAATATCGGCGAGGCAGGTCAGATCGCCGATCTCGTAGCGAGCCTGCGCGATACCGTACACGGTGACCGCCATGCGCCCGTTCTGATCGACCAGGAAGGCGGCCGCGTCCAGCGCATCCGCGAGCCGATCTGCCCGCGCTATCCTTCGGGCTCGGATCTCGGTGCCATCTACAGGCAGGATCGCGATAAGGGACTGCGCGCTGCCTGGCTGATGTCACGACTGCATGCCTTCGATCTGCTGAAATTCGGCATCGACGTCGATTGCCTGCCGGTGCTGGACGTGCCGATCGAGGGTGCGAGTGACGTCATCGGCAGCCGCGCCTATGGCAAGAACCCGGTCATCGTCACGGAAATGGGCCGGTCGGCTGCCGAGGGCCTCAAGGCCGGCGGTGTCCTGCCCGTGATGAAGCACATACCGGGCCATGGCCGCGGCATGGCGGACTCGCATCACGAACTGCCGGTGGTCAATGTCTCCGTCGACGAGCTCAAGGCGCATGATTTCGCACCCTTCAAGGCGCTCAAGGACGAACTGATGGGCATGAGCGCCCATGTCGTCTACTCCGCGATCGATCCCTATGCGCCCGCAACCACGTCGCGTAAGGTGATCGAAGAGATCATCCGTGGCTATATCGGCTTCGACGGCCTGCTGATGTCCGACGATTCCTCGATGAACGCGCTCAAGGGCACGCTCGGCGAGCGCGCCAAGGCGATTGCGGAGAATGGTTGCGACATCGTCCTCCACTGCAACGGCGTGATGGACGAGATGCTGCAGGTGATCGAGGCCGTGAGGCCGTTGGAAGGCAAATCGCGCGAGCGCGCCCGGCGCGTGGAGGCTGCCTTTGGCAAGAGCGACGGTTCCGAGGAGGCGGCGATCCGCGCCGAATTCAACACGCTGCTTCCGGCGGTGTAAAGGGAGAGGCGGGTGGCCGATCAGGACGCAAATCCGCCAAAAGTCATCCCGCTGGAAAAACTCTGGGGGGACGCGGAGCGCCGTGAGCCCCGTGACGAAGCGGCCCTCGTCATCGATGTTGCCGGTTTCGAAGGTCCGCTTGACCTGCTGCTCTTTCTCGCGCGCAACCAGAAGGTTGACCTCACCCGCATTTCGGTCCTGGCACTCGCCGAGCAGTATCTCCAATTCATCGACACAGCGCGTCGTGTTCGCTTGGAACTCGCTGCCGATTATCTGGTCATGGCGGCCTGGCTCGCCTACCTCAAATCCCGCCTGCTGATCCCGCAGCCCGCCAAGGATGACGGCCCCTCGGGCGAGGAACTGGCCGCGACGCTTGCCTTTCGCCTTCGCCGCCTCGAAGCCATCCGCGATGCCGCTGGCAGGCTGGTTAATCGAGACAGGCTCGGCCGCGATTTCTTTCCCCGCGGCGCACCCGAGGTGATCATCGAGGAGCGCCGGTCCGCTTTCGACGCCAACCTCTATGACCTGCTCTCCGCCTATGCTTCGCTCCGCCAGCGCAATGCCGTGACCAATGTCACCATTGCCAGGCGCCGCGTGTGGTCGCTCGCGGAGGCGCGGCTGATGCTCGCGCGCCTGATCGGCGAGCTTGAGCAATGGACGGCGCTCGATCGCTTCCTGATCCGCTACCTCGCTGATCCCGAGGAGCGCACCACGGTCATCGCCAGCTCGTTTGCCGCGACACTGGAGCTCGTCCGCGAAGGGCGCATCGAGGTGCGGCAGGACGGTGCATTCGGCGCCATTTACATGCGCACCGGCGCCAATCCGGTCACCGACGCCGATATCGAGGCCATGGAGGCCGGCCATGATTGAGCCGGGCGCTGGCAACGACAATTATGAAGGTCCGTCGCTCGCCGATCTCATCGTCACCGACGAAGCGCGGACCGCGGAGGCATTGATCTTCGCGTCGGCCACCCCTGTATCGGTCAACTTTCTGACGGAGCGACTGCCCGGCGGTACGGATGTCGAGGCCATCCTCCGGGCACTCCAGGCTTTCTACGCGGGCAGGGGCGTCAATCTTGTCGCAATCGATGGGCAATGGGCGTTCCGCACGTCCTCCGACCTCTCCTTCGCGCTGCGCAGCGACGAGCACGAAGTTCGTAAGCTTTCCCGCGCAGCGCTCGAAGTTCTCGCGATCATCGCCTACCACCAGCCGGTGACTCGCGCCGAAATCGAAGACATCCGAGGGGTGCAGACGTCGAAGGGTACGCTCGACGTGCTGATGGAGGCGGGCTGGGTGCGTTTCCGGGGCCGCCGCCGCACCCCGGGAAGACCCGTCACCTTTGGCACGACACGAGACTTTCTCGATCATTTTGGCCTCGAAGAAATCCGGGATCTGCCGGGTATCGAGGAACTCAAGGCCGCCGGCATGCTGTCGGGCCGCATTCCCGCCAATCTCTCCGTGCCGATCCCGCGCGACGAGGACCTCGGCGCGGACGAGGATCCGATCACGCAACTCGACCTGGAAGAACTGGGCCTCTTGACACCGGGCGGTGAAGAGGAGGAATAAGCTCGACTTTGGCGCGGAGGCCATCCGCCTGTCGAACCATCAGCGAAGGACCTCGTCATTCCGGCCTTGAGAAACACTCGGACCACCGCAGGGGTGACGTTCGCCGCCCGGCTGAGTTTCGAAAACATCACCCACAGCTATCATGGCAAGCAGACGATTTCCGGCCTGTCGCTGACCGTCGAGCCGGGTGAGGTGCTGTGCCTGCTCGGGCCATCGGGCTCCGGCAAGACCACATTATTGCGAATTGCCGCCGGCATCGAGGCCCAGAGTTCCGGCCGCATCCTGCTCAACGATCGGGAGATTGCAGGCCCCACTGCCTTCCTGCCACCCGAGAAACGCGGTATCGGCCTGATGTTTCAGGACTTCGCGCTCTTTCCGCACATGACCATCCTCGACAATGTGCGTTTTGGCCTGACTGCCATGGAAAACAGCGCAGCGCGCAGTGAAGCCATGCATGCCCTCGGCCGCGTCGGGCTCACGCATTATGCCGACAAATATCCGCATGTTCTCTCCGGCGGCGAGCAGCAGCGTGTAGCGCTGGCGCGCGCTCTTGCGCCCCGGCCGACGGTGATCCTCATGGACGAGCCGTTTTCGGGCCTCGACTCCCGTCTCAAGGATTCGGTGCGGGCGGATACGCTCGCGATCCTGCGCGAGGCGCGGGCCACCGCGATCGTTGTCACCCACGATGCCGAGGAAGCGATGCGCATGTCCGACCGCATCGCGCTCCTACGTGACGGGAAGCTAGTTCAGGTCGGGTCTTCCGATGATCTTTACCGCCGGCCGGTCGACATTTTCGCCACATCTTTCTTCTCGGAGGTCAACCTCTTCGAGGGCGTTGCTCACGGTGGCATGGTCGAGACGCCGCTCGGTCGCTTTCCGGCAAACGGCATTTCGGACGGACAATCGGTCGATGTGGCGATCCGTCTTCAGGGCGTTCGGGTCGAAACCGATGGGTCTGGCGTGCCCGCAAGAACTATTTCGCGCCGCTTTCTCGGTGTTGTCGACCTCTTCACTTTCGCCGTAGCCGGCTGCGAAGAGCCTGTTCGAGCACGGATTCGGGCGGATGGCATACCCCAAGGCTTGCGCGACGTGGCTCTGTCCGTTAACGAACGTGACACTTTGGTGTTTGAAAAAGCCATCATTAGTGACTAAATCAGTCCAAACACCGTTATCTGGGAGTAGCGAATATGGGTAGCTTCAGCGTCTGGCATTGGCTTATCGTTCTGGTGGTCGTGCTTCTTTTCTTCGGACGCGGCAAGATTCCGGAGCTGATGGGCGACTTTGCCAAGGGCATCAAGAGCTTCAAGAAGGGCATGGCGGAAGACGAGACTGCCGATGCCTCCAAGTCTGTCGACCACAAGGCTGACGAAGTCACCAAGTGAACTAACAACGATCTGGCATCGGGCGGGGCGGGATATGCCGCGCCGTCTTCCCCGGGATATTCGACATGCTTGAAGTCGGCTGGAGCGAGCTCCTCGTCATCGCGATCATTCTGATTGTCGTGGTGGGGCCTAAAGACCTGCCGGGAATGATGCGTACATTCGGCAAGATGATGGCCCGCGTGCGTACCATGGCCAACGAATTCCGCGGCCAGTTCGACGAGGCGATGCGCGAAGCGGAGCTCGACGACGTCCGAAAGGGGTTGAGCGAAGTCAACAAATACAATCCGGCAAACTCGTTGCGCGACGCGATCAATCCGATCCGTCAGCTCGGACAGGACATCAAGTCGGATCTCCAGAAGGCGAGCGATGTTTCGGTCAAGCCCAAGGTTGATGAGGGCACGCCAGTCGCCGAACTCGCCTCTGATCCCATAGTCGATCCCGAGCCGCTCAAGGCAGAACCCGCTCCGGCGACGACCACACCTGCCAAGCCGATGATGACCGCTGCTGCCACTGTGACGCCTGCCGCGGTGGCGAGCGAGCCTGTCGTGGTGGCGAAACCGGCTGCGAAATCAGCGTCCAGGAAGAAGTCCACCGAAACTGCCGACGACTATCCGCCGCCGGCCCAGAAGGTCGTCAAGCGCAAGGCTCCCGAGCCGCATGTCGAGCATGACGTCCATGTTGTGGCGGCGGAGAAGAAGCCTGTTGCCCGTACGGCGAAGAAGACGCCAGCCGTGGTGGCGACCGAACCGGTCGCAAAGGCCGAGCCGGTCAAGGCAAAGCCCGCTCCGAAGAAGAAGACTGCTGCAAGAGCGGGTGACGCATGAGCGATATCGAAGACAAGCCGCAGCCGCTGATGGAGCACCTGATCGAGTTGCGCACGCGACTCATCTGGGCGATTGTCGCCTTCTTCGGCGCCTTCCTGGTCTGCTTCTTCTTCGCCAAGCAACTGTTCAATATGCTGGTCATCCCCTACCGGACGGGCGTGATCTGGGCGGGTCTGGACGTGAAGAGCACCGAGCTCATCTATACGGCGCCGCAGGAATTCTTCTTCACCCAGATCAAGGTGGCGATGTTCGGGGCCATGGTCATCGCCTTCCCGGTGATTGCGACGCAGATCTACAAGTTCGTGGCGCCCGGTCTCTACAAGAACGAGCGTGCCGCCTTCCTGCCGTTCCTTGTGGCCTCGCCGCTGCTTTTCCTGCTCGGTGCAGCCATGGTCTATTTCTTCTTCACGCCGATGGTGATGTGGTTCTTCCTCGGCATGCAGCAGTTGCCGGCGGAGGGCCAGGTGTCCATCCAGCTCCTGCCAAAGGTCTCGGAGTATCTCAGCCTGATCATGACATTGATCCTGTCGTTCGGGCTTGTCTTCCAGCTTCCGGTCATCACCTCGCTGCTGATCCGCGTCGATATATTGAGTTCCACGACCCTGGCCGAGAAGCGCAAATATGCCTGGGTCATCGCCTTTGTGGTCGCCGCGGTGCTGACGCCGCCCGACCCGATCTCCCAGATCGGTCTAGCGATCCCGACCATTCTGCTCTACGAGGTCGCGATCATTGCGGGCCGGATGATCGAAAAGGGCCGATCTCGCCCTGAGGTCGAAGAAAAGGCCGCCTCCTGAGGCGGCGCTCTCCCCAAATCGTGCCTTGTATTTCGCGGCCTGACGGGCCAAAACCCTCAGCATATCGGGAATCGTGAATTCCCGCGCTTTGCGTTCAAACTCATGGTGAAACCATGCTCGATATCAAATGGATTCGTGACAATCCGGCAGCGCTCGATGCTGCCCTCAAGCGCCGCGGCGCCGAGCCGCAGGCCAGTGCCCTGATCGCTCTCGACGAAAGGCGCCGCGCCATCGTCCAAAGGGCGCAGGAGATGCAGTCGCGCCGCAATGCCGCCTCCAAGGAGATCGGCATTGCCATGGGCCAAAAGAACTCGGAACTCGCCGAGAAGCTGAAGGCGGAGGTCGCCGAGATCAAGACCTCGCTACCGGCTGCCGAAGAGGAAGAGCGTCGCCTCAGCACTGAACTCACCGACGCGCTGTCGCGCATTCCGAACATCCCTGCCGAAGACGTGCCCAACGGCAAGGACGAGCACGACAATATCGAGAAGCGCCGTTCGGGCCAGAAGCCCGGCTGGAACCACAAGCCGCTTGAACATTTCGAGATCGGCGAAGCGCTCGGCTGCATGGACTTCGAGGGTGCCGCCAAGATCGCCGGTTCACGCTTCACGATCCTCAAGGGCCAGTTGGCGCGGCTCGAGCGCGCGCTCGGCCAGTTCATGCTCGACACACACACACAGGAGCACGGCTATCTCGAGGTTCAGCCGCCACTGATGGTGCGCGACGATGCAGTGTTCGGCACAGGAAGCCTTCCGAAGTTCGCCGAGGATCTATTCAAGACCACGGATGGCCGCTGGCTGATCCCGACAGCCGAAGTGCCGCTGACGAACCTCGTGCGCGAGGAAATCCTCGAATACGATCAGTTGCCGTTGCGCTTCACGGCGCTGACGCCGTGCTTCCGTTCGGAGGCAGGCTCTGCCGGCCGCGACACACGCGGCATGCTGCGCCAGCACCAGTTCAACAAGGTTGAACTTGTTTCCATCACCGATGCCGAGAGCTCGAAGCAAGAGCATGAGCGCATGACCGAATGCGCCGAAAATGTGCTGAAGAAGCTCGGCCTGCACTTCCGCACCATGACGCTGTGCACCGGCGACATGGGCTTCGCCTCGCAGAAGACCTATGACATCGAGGTCTGGCTGCCGGGCCAGGATGCCTACCGCGAAATCTCTTCCTGCTCGGTCTGCGGCGATTTCCAGGGCCGCCGCATGAATGCGCGCTACCGCGACAAGGCGGATCGCTCGACGAAGTTCGTCCACACGCTCAATGGTTCGGGCGTAGCCGTCGGCCGCGCGCTGATCGCGGTTGTGGAAAACTATCTCAACGAAGACGGCTCCGTCACAATTCCGGATGCGCTTCTGCCATATATGGGCGGTCTCAAGAAGATCGAGAAAGCGGCCTGATACGTGCGCATCCTTCTCACCAATGACGACGGCATTTACGCCGAAGGGCTGGCGGTCCTCGAACGGATCGCCCGCACGCTCTCCGACGATGTCTGGATAGTGGCACCGGAGACCGATCAGAGCGGGCTTGCCCATTCGCTGACACTTTCCGAACCGCTGCGTCTGCGCAAGGTGTCCGAGAAGCACTTCGCGTTGCGCGGCACGCCGACGGATTGTGTCATCATGGGCGTCAAGGAAGTGCTTGATGGCAAGAGGCCGGACCTCGTTCTGTCCGGCGTCAACAACGGCGCCAACATGGCCGATGACGTGACCTATTCCGGCACCATCGCCGGCGCCATCGAGGGCACGCTTCAGGGCATAAAATCCTTCGCAATCTCGCAGGCCGCGAACTATCTCGATGGCGAACGGCAGGTCCCGTGGGAAATCGTCGAGAATTATGCGCCGGATCTTCTCAAGAAGCTGATCGACGTCGAAATGCCCGACTGGACTTTCATGAACCTCAACTTCCCGAATTGCCGTCCCGAGGAAGTGCAGGGGATTGCGGTGACAGCCCAGGGTAAGCTCGACTTCGGGATCAATATCGAGAAGCGCTCCGACGGTCGCGGTTATCCCTATTACTGGCTGAAATTCGACGCACGGAAGGGCGACTTCCGCGAAGGCACCGATATCCACGCTCTTCGCGAGCGAAAGATTTCCGTGACGCCGCTCAAACTCGACCTGACTGACTACGGCCTGCTCGACCGGATCCAGCAGGCGGTGGTGTCCTAGGAGAAGCGATGCCGCAATCGATGCACGGCAAGGAAGGTTTCGCTGCACTCTGCCTCCGGCTTCGGGGCAGGGGTATCACGGCGACCGACCTGCTCAATGCCATCGAACAGACGCCGCGGCATCTTTTCACGCCGGCAGAGCACGCATCAGCGGCCTGGTCGAGCCGAACGATCCCGATCGAATGCGGCGCCTTCATGGAGGGCGTCGACCTAGCAGCCGAACTCATCGACTCCCTGAAACTCAAGCCCAGCCATCGCGTCCTGGAGATCGGCACCGGCAGTGGCTTTACCGCAGCGGTCATGGCGCGCCTCGCTGAGCGCATTCTGACCGTCGATCGCTACAAGACCCTGGTAGCACTCGCGCAGGAGCGCATGGACAGGCTCTCGCTCCGCAACGTCGTCGTTCGGCAGGCGGACGGATCATCGGGTCTGCAGGGGGAGGGCACCTTCGACCGGATCGTCGTAACCGCCGCATTCCCTAACTTGCCACGCATCTACGCCGAACAACTGGTCTCCGGTGGGATGATGGTCGCGCCTGTCCTTCAGGAGAATGGAGCGGTGCGCATGATCAGGCTGGTGAAGACTGGCAGCCGCTTCGAGCACACCGAACTGTTCGACACGCCCTACCAGCCTGTCGTCCAGCGTGTGGCCCAATATCTCTGAGCTGTCGGCGCCGGGAAAGGTAAATTCCCGTTAAGGTTATCATATTCCAATATTTTTCTTGAACGGATCGCGCCCTGTTAACCGCCGGGTAACGATAACGCGCTTTAATCAATACAAGTAAATGCGTAGCGTGGGTTCAAGTCATGCGTGCCTCAGTAATTCGGACTGCCAAATCTTCGACTCTTCGCCTTGCCGCCATGTTCTTGCTGGCGGGCGTGGCATCAGGGTGCTCCTCTGATGTGACCCGCTTCGAGGGTCTCTTCTCCGCAAATAAGACGGATACGCTGACAACGGCTTCGATCCCGCACAAGGTCAATGCCGTCAACGGCAAGCTGCCGACGCCGGGCGCGAACATAAAATCGGTCCAGTCAAACGAAACCGACTTGACCGGCGACCAGGCGCTCAACCAGCCGATGCCTGTCAACCAGGACGTCTCCTACGACCCGATCAGCACCTCGACGATCGATGCCAAGTCGGCCGTGACGCCGATGAAGGTCGAGCGCACCGAGTTGTCGACCCCGGGCGTCAAGGTCAACGCCAAGGTTGCGCTGAACCAGCCGATGCCGGCCAAGGTGAAAATCAACGTCGACGCCGATCCGATCAAGACCGGCACGGTGAAGGGCAGTTGGAAGGTCACCGACGACTCGCCGCGCATCCTGATCAACAGCGGCAACACGCTTTCGGGCATCGCGGCCAAGTACAAGGTGCCGCAGGCTGAGATCCTCAAGGCCAACAATTTGAAGTCGGGCGCCGACCTCAAGTTCGGCAAGTCGATCATCATCCCGGTCAAGGTGGGCATCAAGAAGGACGTCCCGGCCGAACTCGCGATCAACACCAAGA
The DNA here is from genome assembly GCF_057586295.1 of Rhizobium sp. SRI_017. Classification (NCBI taxonomy): domain Bacteria; kingdom Pseudomonadati; phylum Pseudomonadota; class Alphaproteobacteria; order Hyphomicrobiales; family Rhizobiaceae; genus Rhizobium; species Rhizobium sp. SRI_017. The sequence goes on from NZ_JBYCZP010000004.1 coordinate 98,846, forward strand.
AGAAGATTCCGACCCCAGACAAGGCGCCGGAAGACAAGGCGATCCTGCCGGCAACCGCGAACCGCGACAAGAGCAAGGCTTCCGATCCGAAGCTGGCGGATGCTCAGGGCGCGAGCTACGAGGTCGAGCAGGGTGACTCGCTTGCCAAGATCGCCAAGAAGCACAAGGTGTCGGTTGATGCGCTGAAGGCTGCCAATGGCATGACCACGGCGTCGCTGAAGATCGGCCAGAAGCTGGTCATCCCGGTACCCGGTGCCGATCCGGTCAAGACCGCGTCCATTCCGACCGAAAGCAAGGTCAAGGAAGTCGCTGACGCCAAGCCGAAGACCTATACGCCGCCGGTTGCCACCAAGACCGTCGACGAGGTCGAGAAGGCCGACACGGGCGAAGATGCGCCGGATGAAACGGGCATCGGCAAGTTCCGCTGGCCGGTCCGCGGTGCTGTGATCGCCGGCTACGGTCAGAATGTTGACGGTGTCAGAAACCCGGGCATCGACATTTCGGTCCCCGAGGGAACGCCGATCAAGGCCGCCGAAAACGGCGTGGTCATTTATTCCGGCGCGGGCCTCAAGGATCTCGGCAACACGGTTCTGGTCCGCCACGACAACGGCGCGGTCACGGTCTATGGCAATGCATCCGAGCTCAAGGTCAAGCGCGGCGACAAGGTGACCCGCGGCCAGGTCCTGGCTCTGTCGGGTATGACCGGCGGCGCCAAGCGTCCGAAGGTCCATTTCGAAGTCCGCCAGAATGCGGCGGCGGTCAATCCGATGACTTTCCTCCAGTAGTATTGCGTAAGGAAAGACGTGAAAGGCCCGGGGGAACTCGGGCCTTTCTGCATTTGGAAACCTTTGGTGTTCCAATCAAGAGAGCATTAACCGTCGGGTGACGGTCGATCCTGGCGTTATGCAATTGTGAAGCAATGTCTGGTGTGATCGCGCCAGTAGCAACTGACCTTTTGAGGGGAATCGGTCATGGATTCGCAGGCCCCGGCTTTCCGCCGGAGTTACATGAGCAAGGAAGAATCGCAGATGTATGATCGGGAGGGCAGAGACCCCCTGGTCGATACGACGAACGCGGCGCGCATCGAATATACCGAAAAGGCCGTCATGCATCTGGCGAGTCGCCGCTGCGATCTCATCAAGATCTCACCGACGGCAGCGGTGCTTGCCATTAATGTCTCCTTCGCGGTGCCGAAATCCTTCTATCTCGACATTCCAGATGCCCGCATCAACCGGGTCGGCTGTTTGCTCATGAAGACGCACCCCAACAACATCATCGAGGTACGCTTCCTCAGCCGGATGTCCGACCGCGACCTCAACCGCATTTTCGCCTTCAGCACACATCCGTCGCATCGCGATGTTCTGCTGGATGTCAGGGGCTGAGGCGGAGAACACTGCTCATCCGCCAAGCCTCGTCCCAAGTCGTCCGGCAACATCCTGGATGAACTGCCATGCCACGCGGCCCGAACGCGAGCCGCGGGTCGTTGCCCATTCCAGCGCGCCGTGATGCATCTCGTCGCGCGGCATATCGAGGCCGAAATAGTCGGCATAGCCATCGATCATCGCGAGATAGTCGTCTTGCGAACATTTGTGGAAGCCGAGCCAGAGGCCGAAGCGGTCCGATAGCGACACCTTCTCTTCCACCGCCTCGGACGGATTGATTGCCGTCGATTGCTCGTTCTCGATCATGTTGCGCGGCAGGAGGTGCCGGCGGTTGGACGTGGCGTAGAAGACTACATTGTCCGGGCGACCTTCGACGCCGCCGTCGAGCGCGGCCTTGAGCGACTTGTAGGATGTATCGTCATTGTCAAAGGAGAGGTCGTCACAGAACAGGATGATCTGAAACGGCGCGACCTTCAGGATCTCCATGAGGTCGGGGAGGGTGGAGATATCCTCGCGGTGAACTTCGACCAGTTTGAGCGGATCGGCACGGTCCTTGTTGATCGCGGCATGGATTGCCTTGACCAGCGATGACTTGCCCATGCCGCGGGCGCCCCAGAGCAGGACGTTGTTCGCCGGCAGCCGCTCGGCGAAACGCGTGCTGTTCTCGTGCAGGATGTTCTTGACGTGATCGACGCCGCGGATGAGCGACAGATCGACGCGGTTCACCCTTGGCACTGGCATCAGCGCCAGGCGCGCCGGATTCCAGACGAAACAGTCGGCCTCACTCCAGGGCGGAGTCATTGCGACTGGCCCGGCCTGCCGTTCCAGCGCGTCGGCGATGCGTTTGAGCTCGGTCAGGATCGATTTGACGCCATCCTCAGTCACGGCATCCTCCATACAATTCGATGCTTCAGACGCGCTATCACGCCGCCATGAGACCATAAAGGTCGGTTCCGGTCCAAAGCGGCGGTTTTGCGGCGCTAATTTGGGTGATGGTGTTGCATTGAGGGGCGTTCTTCCTATATTCCCGCCACCAACGAGCGGGCCTTAGAGCGCCGCGCTTTTGTCATGTCCGGGAGCAAATGATGATCTTCACCGAAGCCTTCGCCCAGTCGGCCCCTGCCACGTCGTCGCCGTTGGGAGGCGGGCTGGATATCGTCCTGCTTTTCGTCCCCATGCTTGTGGTGTTCTACTTCCTCATCTTCCGGCCGCAGCGCCAGCAGCAGAAGAAGCGCGCGGAAATCCTGCAGAACATCCGCCGTGGCGACCAGATCGTGCTCGGCGGCGGCATCGTCGGCAAGGTCACCAAAGTGATCGACGACAACGAGCTCGAGGCGGAAATCGCCGATGGCGTGCGTGTCCGCGTGGTCCGCGCCAACATTTCCGAGGTTCGCGTAAAGAGCGAGCCCGTCAAGGAACAGCCGCAGGCGGCCAACAAGCCCTGATCGGGCCTTCTGGCGGGCATATGCCCGCCTTTTTGATCTTGAAATAAATCGAGAGACGGCATGTTTTATTTTTCACGCTGGAAGTCCGCACTGATTTGGCTCTCCGTAATCTTGAGCTTCTGGCTTGCGGCCCCGAACTTCCTGCCGCAGTCCGTTCTCAACGCGATCCCCTCCTGGGTGCCAAAGAACTCAATGACGCTTGGCCTCGACCTGCAGGGCGGGTCGCATATCATGCTCAAGCTCGAACGCAACGACATCATCCAGGAGCGTCGCGAGACCATCCTCGACGAAATCCGTGCCAACCTGCGCAAGGCCGGCATAGGTTATACAAGCCTTGCCGGCACCGGCACGCATATCAGCTTCAAGCTGCGCGATGCGAACCAGGTCGAAGCGGCGCGCACTGCACTGAAAGACCTGCGTGAACCGGTCAGCACCGGCCTGACGGGTGGCACGATCGAAGAGATCACTGAGACGGCGTCGGCGGATGGCGCCTTCCAGTACGACCTGACGGATGCCGGCATCGATTACCGTGTCCGCTCCGCGGTGACGCAGTCCATCGAAGTCGTCCGCCGCCGCGTCGACGAGCTCGGTACCACGGAGCCGCTCATCCAGGGCCAGGGCTCCGACCGCATCATCGTCCAGGTGCCGGGCCTGCAGGATCCGCAGCGCCTCAAGTCGATCCTCAACAAGACCGCCAAGCTGACCTTCCACCTCGTCGACAGCACCATGTCGGCTGAGGAGGCGCTGAACGCCCGTCCGCCGGCCAATTCGGAAGTGCTCTACACCAACGACACGCCGCCGGTTCCGATCCTGATCCAGAAGCGCGCGATCCTGACGGGCGAAAACCTCGTCGATGCACAGCCGGGCTTCGATCAGCAGCGCGGCAACGAGCCGATCGTCAGCTTCCGCTTCGATTCTCAGGGTGCGCAGATCTTCGGCCGCGTGACCCAGGAAAACGTTGGCCGCCCCTTCGCCATCGTGCTCGACAACAAGGTGATCACAGCACCGAATATCAACGAGCCGATCCTCGGCGGTTCGGGCCAGATCTCCGGTAACTTCACCGTCCAGTCCGCCAATGACCTCGCCGTGCTGCTGCGCGCCGGTGCGCTGCCGGCGACGCTGACCGTCGTCGAAGAACGCACGGTCGGCCCCGGCCTCGGTGCCGACTCGATCCGGGCGGGCGTGACCGCGGCGATCATCTCCTTCATCGCCGTCGTCGCCTTCATGACCTATTTCTACGGCGTGCTCGGCCTGATCGCGAACTTCGCGATGATCGTCAACATCGTCATGATCATAGCAATCCTGTCGGCGCTGGGCGCAACGCTTACCTTGCCCGGCATTGCCGGTATCGTCCTGACCATCGGGCAGGCCGTCGACTCCAACGTTCTGTTCTACGAACGCTTCCGGGAAGAAGTGAAACAGGGACGCTCCATCATCAATGCGATGGAGTCAGGGTTTGAGAAGGCGTTCGGCACCATTGTCGACGCCAACCTCACCACCTTCATCGCGGCGGTCATCCTCTTCTACATGGGTTCCGGCCCGGTGCGCGGCTTCGCCATCACGCTCGCGATCGGTATCATCACGACCGTCTTCACGGCCTATACGATCTCGCGCCTGATCATCTCCTACTGGCTGCGCCGCAATCGTTCGAAGGGCATGCCGAAGGGTATCCGGACGCATTTCTTCGATTTCGCCCGGATCAACTTCATGAAGATCCGCAACTACAGCTTCGGCACGACGGCCGCGCTGACGCTTGCCTCGATCATCGGCTTCGCCACCATCGGCCTCAATCTCGGTATCGACTTCACCGGTGGCTCGATGATTGAGCTCAAGGCCAAGCAGGGCGAAGCAGATCTCGGCGGCATCCGCGACAAGCTGCAGGAACTGGGGCTATCGGGCGCCCAGGTGCAGGGTTTCGGTGATCCCAGCAACGTCATGGTGCGCGTGCAGAGCCAGGCCGAGGAAACGGCCGAGCAAGGCGTCGTCAGCAAGATCCGTGGCGCGCTGGAGAAGGACTACGAATTCCGCCGGGTTGAAGTGGTGGGTCCCTCGGTCTCGGGCGAACTCGCCGTCACCGGCTTCATCGGCATCGCGCTCGCGCTAGCTGCCATCATGGTCTATATCTGGTTCCGCTTCGAATGGCAGTTTGCGGTCGGCGCGCTCACGGCGACGCTCCACGATGCGATCATGACTGTCGGTCTCTACGTCTATACTCGAATGGAGTTCGACATAACCGCGATCGCGGCGCTTCTGACCATCATCGGCTTCTCATTGAACGACACCGTCGTCATCTATGACCGAATGCGAGAGAATCTCAGGCGATACAAGAAGATGCCGCTGGAGGAACTGATCGATCTGTCGCTGAACTCGACGCTGTCGCGCACCATCCTCACGGCGGGTACCACCTTCATCGCGGTTTTGGGCCTCGTGATCTTCGGCGGCGATGTCATCCGCTCGTTTACGATCTCGATGCTGTTCGGTGTGGTCGTCGGTACTTTCTCGTCGATCTACGTCGCGGCCCCGATGCTGATCTACTTCAGGCTTCGCTCCGATGCCTTCGACAAGGATAAGGACAAGGCGCCCGGCGACATGCCGGCGTCGACGCCGGCGGTCTGATGGCCAGAGGCATCGTCATCCGTGAACAGCACTATCCTGGGCGGGCGCCGGTCGATGCCTACGGCAATGGCGGCTTCCGCTTCGCGGATATGAGCCATCGCGGATCGATCCTCTGCCTGCCCTCGGGCATTCATGGTTGGGGGCTCGAGGAGGGTGAGTCGCTGTCCCTCGAAGCCTTCGAGCGGGTGATCGCCGAGGCCTCCGACATTGAAGTGTTGCTGGTTGGTACCGGTAGCACTCTTCGGCCGCTGCCGCGCGCGACGCGAGAGGCGCTCAAGGCGGCCGGTATCTCGGCCGACCCGATGTCGACGGGCGCTGCTGTCCGGACATTCAATATCCTGCTGGCTGAAGAGCGCGCGGTCGCTGCCGCGCTCATTGCCGTGGACGGCTGACATGGCGCTCGGCCGTGACGAAGCCTATGCCGCGTGCCTGACGACACTGCGCAGTACCGATTTCGACCGTTACCTTGCTTGCCTTCTCGTGCCCGAGGACAAGCGCGGCCCCCTCTCAGCCCTCTACGCCTTCAGCGCCGAACTCGCCCGCGTCCGTGACCTGATCCGTGAGCCGCTGCCCGGCGAAGTGCGTCTGCAATACTGGCGTGATCTCGTCGAGGGACAGCCCCACGGCGATGTGCAGGCCAATCCGCTCGCCGCCGGCATCATCCACGCAATCGTCGACCATAAACTACCGCGCACAGCGCTCGCCGCGATGACCGAGGCGCGGATCTTTGATCTCTACGACGATCCCATGCCCGACCGCGCGAGCTTCGAGGGCTATGCCGGCGAGACATCGTCGGCGCTGCTTCAGCTCGGCACATTGATCCTCGATCCCGACAATGCGTCCGCCGCCGCCGAAGCCGCCGGTCATGCCGGTATTGCCCAATTGGTTGCCGGCTGCCTGCTGCTCATGCCGCTGCATCGCAGCCGCCATCAGGTCTACGTGCCCGGCGATATTCTTTCATCCGTCGGGCTGGATGCTGCGGGTTTTCTTGATGCCAGCGAAGGGGACCGCGTGGCGGCCGCGCTCTCGGCCTTCATCGGCTACGGGCGAGATCACCTGAGAATCGCGCGGGAGAAGGCCAAGGTGGTGACGCCGGCCGCACGGCAGGCTTTCCTGACCGTCGCGCTGGTCGAACCGGTCTTGCGCCGGGCGGAAAAGGCGGGCTTGGGCGTGCTTGAGCGCTCCATCCAGCCCTCACAGCTTCGCCGTCAGTGGCGGCTCTGGCGCGCGAAGAATCGCTTGTTTTAGATAAGTCTTACGAATTCACGTTTTCCTAACCAACGCCCGTCTAGATTGGTCGAGCGTCCGGGTTTTTTCCGGTGGGAAGTGTCGATGCGTATTGCGTTTTTCCGATCTTCATTGCGGCTGGCCCTGCCGCTTATCATGAGCTTTGCGCTTGCGGCCTGTTCCGGCCCGGTGAGCCCGCCTGTCGGCATCGATGACGAGACGATGGTGTCGTCGATCCCACCCGACAATAGCCAGGACGACAGCTCGACCTATGCCGCACCGATCGATCCGATCCAGGAGACGGACGCACAGCGGCAATATCTCGACACGCCGAACCTCGCCGATACCAGTTCAAACGAGTCCGCAGAACGAGAGACTCTGCCGAAGATCGACGAAGAGCCCGTCCAGAAAGCCGAGATTCCCAACGACGGCGTGAACATCGACCAGACGCTCGGTGTCGAGCAGTCGACTGATGTCGCCCAGGAGCAGCCGGCAAGCCTTGCCGAAGAGCAGGCACGCGACATCGCCGAAGGCGAGACCACGCAGCCGGTCGTCGATGGCATCGGCACGGACGAATTGATCGAACGCCGGCCGAAGGAAATCCAGCAATCCCAGATGGTCGACTTCCAGGATGCGACGACAGCGGAGGAAGTCACGCTGCCGACGCGCCGCCGCAATGCCGACGAGGAAACCGAAGTCGCCATGTTGCCGCGCATCGCCGACCCGACCATGGAAGAGGAAACGCCGGCCTTCAACGAGATGAGCGCCTCCGAAACCAGTTGCCGCCGCGATTTGGAAAAGATGGGCGTCAAGTTCGAGGAACTACCGCCGATCTCCAAGGGCCGCTCCTGCGGCATCGCCCATCCGATCAAGGTGAGCGGATTCCAGGGCGGCATCCAGATGAAGCCGGCTGCGACGCTCAATTGCCAGATGACCCGCATCTTTGCCAAATGGGTGAAGAACGAACTGGTGCCGTCATCGCGCTATCGCTACTTCTCCGGTATCAAATCGATCCACCAGATGTCGTCCTATTCGTGCCGCAAGATGAATTCTCGCTCGTCGAACCCGTGGTCGGAGCATGCCAAGGGCAATGCGCTCGACATCGGCGGCTTCACGCTGAAGAACGGCAAGGAGATCGATGTGCGCAAGAAGAGCTTCTTCGCCTTCCGGGAAAAGGGCCTGCTGAAGACCGTGCGCGAGGACTCCTGCAAATACTTTAACACGGTGCTCGGCCCGGGCGACGCCCATCACGGCGACCATTTCCACTTCGACCTGCGGCCGCGGAAGTCAGGTTATCGGCACTGTAGTCTCTGAACTGATCGCTGAAACGAAAACGGCGCCGCACTTGCGGCGCCGTTTCCGTGTGTGGTCCGAAAGCCAGTGCGATCAGTCGAAGAGTTCTTCGAGAAAGGACTTCTTGCGCTTGTGGCCATAGTGCTGGTCGTAGCGAGGATCGTAACCCTGCTGGTAGTGCTGGGGCTGCTGATGCTGTTGCGGCTGCTGGTAGGTCGGCTGGGGAGGTACTGGCTGCTGCGGTTGCTGCACGGGGGCAGGCACGCTATCGCGTGCTGCTCGCTCGACGATCTTGTCGAGTTCACCGCGATCCAGCCAGATCCCGCGGCACTGCGGGCAGTAGTCGATCTCGATGCCCGAGCGCTCGCTCATGACAAGCGATACGCGGCAAGTGGGGCAGAGCAATCCGGCGGCGGAATTCATGGACAATCTCCGAAATCAGGACTCGTTTAGGGCCCGCCGAAATTTGTTCGCAAACGGGCCCTGTCATGCGGTCCGACATCGTCACCGTTAGTCCGGCAACCAGAGGGGCCCGGTCCACAGGACATCATTTACGGTCAAGTTTCAACCTTTTCAAGGCAGACCCGCAAAATCATTGGGCGTACCGCGCGAGCGATAGTGGACCTTGTCGCACTACATCGACCGGAATAGGACCGTCGCCGAAGCGAAAGACAATGCCGTGCCGCCACTTTCCGAGATCCTGATCTTTGCCGCAGCCCTGATTGTCGCCGGCGGCACCGCCGGCGTGCTCGCTGGCCTGTTCGGCGTCGGCGGCGGGGCGATTCTCGTCCCGGTTTTCTATCAGGTCTATGGTCTGCTGGGCGTGCCCGACAGCGTGCGCACCCATATCGCGGTCGGCACGTCGCTCGCCGTGATCGTCCCGACCTCGATCCGCTCCTTCCTTGCCCATCGGCAGCGCGGAGCAGTCGACATGGCGTTACTCAAGGGATGGGTGATCTGGGTGCCTCTCGGCACGATCCTGGCATCCGTGGTCGCGGCCTATGTCTCCGGCGCCTTTCTACGCATCGTGTTCATGGTCTTGGCGCTGCTCATCGCGTTCAAGATGTTCTTCAATCGGGAACATTGGCGATTCGGGACCGTGATGCCGCAGGGGCCGGTCAATGCTGTCGCCGGCGGCACGATAGGCCTCCTGTCCGGCTTGATGGGCATCGGCGGCGGCACGCTGTCCAATCTCTGGATGACGCTCTGGAACCGCACAGTGCACCAGTCTGTCGCGACGTCTTCAGGCGTTGGGGTGTTGATCTCGATCCCGGGCCTGTTCGGATACATCTGGGCTGGATGGGGTGAGGCCGGGCTACCGCCGCTATCGACCGGGTTCATCAACTGGATCACTGTCGCACTTGTGATCCCGGTCGCGCTGCTGAGTGCACCGCTCGGTGTTCGGCTGGCACATGCCTTGACTCGCCGCCAGCTCGAAGTTGGCTTCGGCATTTTTCTGCTGATCGTCTCGCTGCGCTTCCTCGCCAGCCTGCTCTAATTCTTAATCCTGAAGCGTCATCTCGTTGCCGCTGAACGAGAAGGATTTGAGCGAACTCAGGAAATTCATCCCGAGCAGGCTGCCGCCCAGCTTGCCGCGTTCGGCGATCCCTGCGGAAATGTTGGTGCGTCTGATGCCGCCGACCTCGATTTCCGGCAGGGTAACGTAAGCGGTACGGGCAGGGCCGTTGGCGGTCATCACCGTTCCCGTGAAGTTGAGGCCGCCAGGATTGAGGCCGAGGCGGTCCGCGTCTTCAAAGCTGAGCGCTATCGTTGTAGCGCCCGTATCGATCATCATCGGGATCGAGACGCCATTGATCCTGGCATCGGCCTGGTAGTGGCCGTTCTGGCCCATATAGAGGATCGTCGAGCGTCTGCCACTGGCATCGATGATCGTCGCCGATCGCCCGGGGATCAGGCCGGCGGTCAGGCGGGACGCGAAATTCTGCGCATCGTCCTTGAAGACATAGACCGAGGACAGGACGGCGAAGATCAGCACCCACATGCCCAATTGGCGCAGGGATTCGCTGAAATTGCGCTGGCTGGCCAGAATGCCGCCACCGAGGAGAGCCGCCCACATCGCATAATAGAGCATGCTCGCAGCGTCATCGCCGTCGAGGCGGCTCGCGCTGTTGGAAAAGCCGACTGTCATTAGGAACAGGCCAGCCAGGATGACGATGGCGACGATGAGGATACGCGACATTCACTCCGTCCTTTCCCGGGCCATGCGGGTGCGCCGCGTCTCACGCCGCGGACGACGCTCCACGCCTTCGAGGCGCTTAGGCAGGATGGCCATGATCTCGCGCCGCTCGGCGCCTGAATAGGTCACCCAGGCGCCGATCTCCTCGCGCGTGCGGCCGCAGCCGAAGCAGTAGCCGGTTTTGTCGTCGATCGAACAGACGAGGATGCAGGGCGATTCCATGGTTCACCGGATAGATTGTCTCTTCCCGAAATATCGGGACGTCAGGCGAACAGGGCAAGAGCGGAAAGCGACATGATCTCCGTCAATTGCTGCGTGGCGCCGATCGTGTCACCCGTATGCCCGTCGATCCGGGCAGAAATGTAGCGGGTGAAGCTCCAGGCGATGCCCGCCGAGAGCGCGATGGCGAGAACGGTGGCGAGGAACGACATGGCCGGCCAGATCAACACGAGTGCAAGCACGCCGCCGCTGGCGAGTGCAACGATCGTCGCAATCCCGTCGGGTTCGCCTGCGGATGCGGCGACACCGTCTGCACGCGCTGGCGGCAGGAGCGACCAGTGCCAGACCATCGCGGCCCGGTTGAGTGCTGCCACGCCCAGCATCGCGAGGCCGGCCGTCGTCGGCGTTACGACCTCGGCAAGGGCTGCAAGTGCTGCGCCGCGAAGGGCGAAGGAGAGGATCAGGGATACCGCACCATAGCTGCCGATCCGGCTGTCCTTCATGATCCGAAGCGCCGATTCGCGATCCTTCCCGCCGCCGACTCCGTCCGCCGTATCGCTCAGCCCATCCTCATGCAGGGCGCCCGTCAGGACGGCCTGAAGTGCCAAGGCAAGAAACGCTGCGAGCATCGGGTCGGCCCGACCAGCGAGCAGCGTGGCGAAGACTGCGGCGGAGGGCAGGGCGATCAGCAGCCCGGCTACCGGGAAGGCGCGGACAGCACGGCTCAGCGACCCGTCATGCTCCACAAAGAAGCGTCCGGGCATGGGAATGCGGCTCAGAAAGCCGACCGAGCGCACGACATCGTCTAGATAATCCTGGAAATTCATGCTGGCTTGCCCGTCCCCGCGCCGTTTTGCGCCGCAACTAAGGTTGCCGCCCCCCGACTCTGCCGATAATAGAACCCACAACAAATCAGGCAAATAGAATTCGGAGCGCGCGCGATGGCCAATAGCGGACTTCCTTTCGACGATTTTCGCGAGCTCATCGCCAATCTGCCTGGTCCCGTGAGCCAGGCGCTCGCCGACGCACGTGCCCGCGACAGCCAACTCACCAAGCCGCCCGGCGCACTCGGCCGGCTGGAGGAGATCGCCTTTTGGCTCGCTGCCTGGACGGGCCGCAAGCCGTCCGTGACCCGGCCGCTGGTCGCGATTTTCGCCGGCAACCATGGCGTGACGCGCCAGCGGGTGACGCCCTATCCGTCCGAAGTCACCAAGCAGATGGTCGCGAACTTCTCCAACGGCGGCGCGGCGATCAACCAGATTTGCGCTGCCTATGATCTCGGACTCAAGGTCTTCGACCTCGCGCTCGACTATCCGACGGGCGACATCACCGAGGAAGCAGCGCTGTCCGAACGCGACTGCGCCGCCACCATGGCCTTCGGCATGGAGGCGATCGCCGGCGGCACGGACCTGCTCTGCGTCGGCGAAATGGGCATCGGCAACACGACCGTCGCTGCAGCGATCAACCTCGCGCTCTATGGCGGCACGGCTGCCGAATGGGTCGGCCCGGGCACCGGATCTGAAGGCGAGGTACTTCAGCGCAAGATCGCGGCCGTCGAGAAGGCCGTCGACCTGCATCGCGATCATCTTTCGGACCCGCTTGAGCTGCTGCGTCGCCTGGGCGGCCGCGAGATTGCGGCGATGGCTGGCGCAATCCTTGCCGCACGCATGGAACGCATTCCTGTCATCATTGACGGTTACGTGGCAACTGCTGCTGCCGCTGTGCTGCGCGCCGCCAACCCGTCGGCGCTCGACCATTGCCTGATCGGCCATGTCTCGGGCGAGCCGGGACATCTGAAGGCGATCGAAAAGCTCGGAAAGACGCCGCTTCTCGCGCTCGGCATGCGGCTGGGTGAGGGGACCGGTGCTGCGCTCGCCGCCGGCATCGTCAAGGCCGCCGCCGCATGCCATAGCGGCATGGCGACTTTCGAATCCGCCGGCGTCTCCAACAAGGATTGACGCCGGCCTGGTCCGCGCCTGCCTCGGTTGCCATGGCGCTATCCGGTTTGCAAAGCCTGAGAGGATATGTTCAAAGCGATGACGGATATTGGGGCAACAGACGCCATGCAGGAGCCTGAAGGGAAGAAGCGGGGTCTTGCGCACCTCTTCGCCGCCGGCAGCTATTCGCTTGCCGGATTTGTCCGCGTTCTGAAGGAATCGGCTTTCCGGCAGGAGATCGTCTTCTTCCTCGCCTCGCTCGCACTCTTTGCCTTCATCGGCGCCTCTCTTCCCGAATTCCTCGGCCTTGTCATCATTTTCCTGCTGATGTTCGGCATCGAAGCGCTGAATACGGCGATCGAGGAACTGGTCGATCGCGTCTCGCCGGAGGTTTCCCGCACCGGCAAGCACGCCAAGGATCTCGGCTCTTTTGCTGTCTTCTGCACGCTGGTCGCGGCGGCTCTCTATATCGCCTACGTCGTCTTCCTTTAGGCGTGCGCCTTCTTCCGGTAATCCGCCGGCTCCTCCTCGACAGCGGAGACTGGCTGCAGCACGCGCTTAGCCGGCAGAATCGCGATGGCTTCGGTGCCTTCGCGCAGGCGGGATTTCAGCAGGAACGACCCGTCATGTTTGTGCAGCAACGCCTGGACGATCGGCAGACCGAGGCCCGTACCTTGTTCCGCACTCTTAATCGCGATCGAGCCCTGACCGAAGGCTGACAGCACGACCGGGATTTCCTCCTCGGGAATGCCAGGTCCATTGTCCTTGATCGAGACATACTGCCCGCCCGAGGCGGTCCAGCCAGCCTTGACGACGATCTCGCCGCCCTTCGGCGTGAACTTCACGGCATTCGACAGCAAGTTCAGCACGACCTGGCGGATTGCCTTCTCGTCGGCCCAGAGCGAAGGCATTTCCGGTTCGAACTGGTTGAAGATCTGGATGTCCTTGGCACGCGCGCGGAGCTGCACCATGCCGATACAGTCCTCGGTGATGTCGACGAGTTGCACCGCCTCTTCATTGAGCTGGTAGCGGCCGGCCTCGATGCGGGAGAGGTCGAGAATCTCGTTGATGAGGTTGAGGAGATGCTGGCCCGACGTATGAATGTCGGAGACATATTCCTTGTAGGTCGGATTGTTGAGCGGGCCGAGCACCTCGGTCGCCATGACTTCCGAAAAGCCGAGGATTGCGTTGAGCGGCGTGCGGAGCTCATGCGACATCGAGGCAAGGAAGCGAGACTTGGCGAGGTTGGCTTCCTCTGCGCGACGCCGGGCTTCGTCCGACATTGACTTTGCCACTTCGAGCTCGGCGATCAGGTCATCCTTCTCCGACTGGAAGGAGAGGACCTTGACGTTGGAACTGTAGAGGCGATCGGTGATGAAGGTGAAGAAGGCGAGTGAAGTCGTGAAGACGGCGGTCAGCGCTACGTCGAGGGGATCGCGTCCGAGATAGGATGTGGTAATGAGCGCGATCACGACGGGCAGGAACGTATAGAGTGTCGCCCCTCGCAGCATGACGAAGGCGAATGATGTCGCCGACAGTGCAATCAGCAGCGTCGCGCCCTTGAAGAAAAAGAAATAGCTCGGATCGCACGCCGCGCAGCCGGTCAGAGCAAACCAGCCCCAGCAGAGGCCCGACAGGATCTGGACCGCGAGCAAGCGTTTGCGCCATTTTACCGCCGCCTCGGCCGACGTGTTGGCCTTGCGGGCGCGCCTGACCACCAGCAAGTGGACCGAGTGAACCATCAGCGAGGTGATGATCCACGGCAGAAGATCGAGATTGTCGCCGAAATAGCCGGCGGTAGCACCGACGAGCACGACGAAAAGCGGCATCAGTGCCGCGGACTGCTCGAGCGACGACAGATGGATGTCGAGCATCTCGCGCTCGAACATGCCGAGCCCCTGGCCATTGGTCTGAAGCTTTTCGCGCGTATCCTTGACGGCCTTTGCCGTGTCGCGATTCTTCGAAGCGCGCGACCGGTAGACGATAATCTTGTCAGGCGATGAACTGGCGCTATTACTCATGACACAAACCGGTTCGCATTCCGCGCGTGGTCACGAGAATAGCGCCCAATCCTTAAGAAGATGCTTCCGCGCTAAGGATTTGTTTTCCATGTCGTGCCAGCAGCCCTGAGAATTTAGATGAATAAAAATTATTTAAAATCAATATGATGTGCTCATTTGTCTAGAAAATACTTTGGAAGACCCGACGTTGCGTAACGTTGATCCCGTTCTGAAACACGTTTACCACGATGGACATGCACGCAACGCCCGCCGCTGAGCCGATCGAGAGCCTTTCCGCCTCGATCGCCGCGTGCCGTCTGTGCCGTGACGCTGCGACCAAGCCACTGCCGCATGAACCGAGGCCCATCGCAGTGCTATCGACAATCGCCAGGATCTTGATTGCGGGTCAGGCGCCCGGCCTGCGCGTTCATGAAACCGGTATTCCTTTCAACGACGCCTCCGGCAACCGTTTGCGCGACTGGCTCGGCGTCACGCGTGACCAATTCTATGATCCCGCCAATTTCGCCATCCTGCCCATGGGGTTCTGTTTCCCCGGCTACGACCCGCATGGTTCGGATCTGCCACCACGCAAGGAGTGTGCGCCGCTCTGGCGCGAAAGGGCGCTGGCTGTCATGCCGCAGATAGAACTCGTGCTCGCCATCGGCGGCTACGCCCAGAAATGGCATCTTGGATCAGCCATGGCGCCATCGATGACGGACACTGTTCGTGACTGGCAAAGCCATCTGGCGATCGGCGTGCTGCCCCTGCCGCATCCGAGCTGGCGCAACACCGGCTGGTTGAAGAAGAACCTGTGGTTCGAGGCGGAGTTGCTTCCGGCCCTCCGGGGCAAAGTTTCGCGGTGGATTGCCTGAAAGCGCTTCCCCATTTTCGCGAGTTTGATGTATGAGTGGAAAAATTTTGCTCCGGAGGCACGAATGGACCGGCTTGATAGAAAAATCTTGAGGCTTATTCAGGAGGATTCCACCCTCGCGGTGGCCGACCTCGCCAAAAAGGTTGGACTTTCGACGACGCCGTGCTGGCGTCGAATCCAGAAGATGGAAGAGGATGGCGTCATCCGCCGTCGGGTGGCGCTGCTCGATCCCATCAAGGTCAATACCAAGGTCACGGTCTTCGTCTCGATCCGCACCAATTCGCATTCGATAGAATGGCTCAAGCGCTTCTCAGAAGTCGTGTCGGAGTTCCCCGAAGTCGTGGAATTCTATCGCATGTCCGGTGACGTGGATTACCTGCTGCGCGTCGTCGTGCCCGACATCGCCGCCTATGACGCCTTCTACAAGCGCATGATCGCTAAGATCGAGATCCGCGATGTCTCCTCCGCCTTCGCCATGGAGCAGATCAAATACACGACCGAACTGCCGCTCGACTATATGATGCTCGAGCAGGCGAAAAGCATGGAAGACTGAGATTGTCGGGGCCAGGCTCGGTTCACTGACCCAGCTTGGCCAGCACTTTCGCGCTGGTCAGTTCCTTCACCGCATCCTTGCCGACCCAGCGTTTCGTCTTTTCCTCGCTCGTGGCGAGCCTTTCGGACAGTTTCAGTGCAGGGCCGTGGCAAGCCGCGTTGCGCTTGCCGATCTGCCGGAGCGCCCAGTTGACGGCCTTCCTCACGAAGTTGCGCGGATCGCTTGCATGCTTTTCGATCAACGGCAGCCAGTTGAGCAGGGTCGCATCCGGCTCCTTCTTCATATGCACAGCGCTCCACGCGATCATGGCGAAGGCGGTGCGGCGGACGAATTCACGCTCGTCGGCGGCAAACTCGGCGATCAGGGGTTCCTGAAGCTTCGCATCGGCGAAAAGGTCCGAGACGCCGTCGACAATCTCCCAACTGTTGAACTCCGCCGCCCAACTGCGTGCGATGTCGGCGGTGATTTTCTTGGGCTCGGCGGTGAAGGCGGCCAGCAGCCGGGCCTCGCGGATGCCGCTCGCCCAGAGTTCGAGCGCACGATCATGATTACGCTTGATCTTCCGCCCGATGGCGCGAAGCGTGGTGTTGGAAATGCCGAGCGCGGTCTCAGTGTCGATGCCGAACCGGCCCATGCCCTCGATATTCGTCTCGTCGCGCAGCGATTTGAGGTAGGCGATCACCTCACCGGTATTCCAGGCGGGATTGGGCTCGTCCATCGGCTCAGGGCTCCGGCGGGTCGAAGGTGATCTTCACGTCTTTCCAACTGTCGTATTCGTCTTCGGGCAGGCGATAAGGCGCACAGGCCTTGATGGCACGGCTGGCGCTGGCGACGAACTGCTTGCTGTATTCGAGAATAGCGGGATTTGCGACAATGGTGGGCACGCTTGTCAGGGCGCCATCGCGACCGAGCTTGAAGGTCAGCGTCACCGCAGTCGTCGATTTGGTCACATCGCCAGGAGCCGCCCAGCAGCGTACGATCTGGCGCCGCAATTCGGCGATGATTTCCACTTGACCTGCGACGGCCCCCTGCGCCGGCGCAAGGGCCGCGGGTGCCAGAAGCATCATCGCGGCCCAACTCTGCACGGCTTACTTTTCCAGCCGTGCGAGCAGCGAGGACGTATCCCAGCGCTGGCCGCCCATCTCCTGGACATCGGCATAGAACTGATCCACCAGGGCCGTGACCGGCAGTTTGGCACCGTTGCGGCGCGCTTCGGTGAGGCAGATCCCGAGATCCTTGCGCATCCAGTCGACAGCAAAGCCGAATTCGAACTTTCCTTCATTCATCGTCTTGTGGCGGTTCTCCATCTGCCAGGAGCCGGCAGCACCCTTGCTGAGCACCGCCATGAGCTGCTCGACATCAAGCCCGGCCCGCTTGGCGAAATGCACGCCTTCCGACAAGCCTTGAACGAGGCCAGCGATGCAGATCTGGTTGACCATTTTGGCGAGCTGCCCGGAACCTGCCGGTCCCATTAGGCCGACCATGCGGGCATAGGCATCGATAACGGGCTTGGCGCGCTCGAAGTCGCGCGGGTCGCCGCCGCACATGACGGTCAGCACGCCATTTTCTGCGCCTGCCTGGCCACCGGAGACTGGAGCATCGATGAAATGGCAGCCCTTCGCGCGCGCTACCGCGTCGAGTTCGCGCGCCACATCTGCGCTTGCCGTCGTATTGTCGATCAGGATGGCGCCCGATTTCATCGCCTTGATGCAGCCCTCGGGACCAACGGTGACCTCGCGGAGGTCGTCGTCGTTGCCGACGCATGTAAAGACGAAATCGACGTCTTCAGCGGCGCCTGCGGGTGTCGAAGCGGCGTATCCGCCATATTCGGCCGCCCAGTTGGCCGCCTTGATCGCGGTCCGGTTATACACCGTTACGTCGTGGCCGCCCTTGCGCTTGAGGTGCCCGGCCATGGGATAGCCCATGACGCCCAATCCGATGAAGGCGACTTTTGCCATTTCAATTCTCCTGCCAGTCTGCTGCATGCAGGATTAGCGGAAACGGGGGCCTGGCGAAAGCCGCGGGGCCGACGATTCAGCTCGTCTTCCGCGCCACAACCAAGTGCCCCTCGATCGGTTCGCCGTTCTCGAGCCGGATCGTGATGTCACCAACCTCGATCACATCGAAGCCCGCCGCCGCCAGCGTCTTTCGGACATAGCTCTCCGCATGCGCAAATCGCTGATGCGGCCCGACCATGAAGTCGCGGCCGGCGAGGGTCTCGTCCGGCAGCGTCTCGGAGGAGAAGAAGAAGCAGCCGCCTTTTTCGAGATTGTCGGCGACGCCAAAGAAGAGTTCTTCGAGGAAGCCGACATAAGGAAGGACGTCGGTGGCGGTGACGATGTCGAAGGGGCCGTCCTCGTTGTCTTCCAGGAAGTCGGCAGCTTCGGCGACATAAAGTGTCTCGTAGAGGTCTTTTTCATGGGCGATTTCGACCATGTTTTCGGAGAGGTCGAGGCCGACCATCTCGCCACAGATGTCGCGCAACGCGCCGCCGGTAAGGCCGGTGCCGCAGCCGAGGTCGAGGAGTTTCTTGAACGGACCGAGTTTCAGCGCCTGGATGCGCTCGCGCACCATCAGCGGCACGCAATATTCGAGTTGGTCGACGAGGATGGATTCGAAGGCTTCGGCGTGCTGGTCGAACAATGTCTCGACATAGGCATCGGGCGCCTTGGGCGGGACTTCGCCAAATCCCATTGACGCCAGCCGGACGGCCGCGCCACCATGGTCTTCCGGATCAAGCGCGAGCACCTTCCGATAGGCCTTTGCGGCCTTTTCGAAGTCGCCGGCCTTTTCAAGCGCCAGCGCCTCGTTATAGGCGGCGGCAAGCGCCTTTTCGTCGATCTTCTTTTTCTTCGCCATCGTTCCGCGCTGTCTCCGACCGTGTGCGGGCGGTCATAAGCGGGCAGGGCGGCGAATGCAACGGCTCAATGGATGATGAAGTCACCCTTGAGCGTGCGCCATTCCGTCGGCGAAATCAGCCTTTGATGGACATAGCGCACCGAGTGCAGCGGACCCTCGATCTTCTCTTTCCAGAACTTCAGGAAGGACGTCATCTCCGGAAAGTTCGGAGCCAGATCATAATGCTGCCATATGAACTTCTGCAGCAGGGAAGGATGGTCCGGCATACGGTAGAGGATTTCGGCGGTGGTCAGGCCGTAGCCCTTAAGTCGCATTTCCATTTCATTCGTCATGGCAACCTCGTCTGGTTGTTGCGTCTACATGACAATGAAACGACAGAAGGCTTAACCGCGCATTAACCAAGGTTACAATAAATAGCCCGGTTCTGCTCAGCGCTTGAGATGGCGTGTCAGCCGCTGCTCGAGCAGGTTCCAGACATTGCGCAGAAGCTCGACGATCGCGAGATAGAGAACCGCGGCCCAGAGATACATCTGGAAGTCGAATGTGCGCGAATAAGCGCGGCGCGTTTCGCCCATCAGGTCGAAGACGGTGACGATCGCGACGATCGCCGATCCCTTGACCATCAGGATGATTTCGTTGCCGTAGGGACGAAGTGCCACCATCAGGGCCTGCGGCAGGATCACGCGGAGGAAGGTCGGCACCTTGTGCAGACCGAGCGCCTGCGACGCCTCCCATTGGCCGCGTGCAACGCTCTGGATCGCGCCGCGCAGGATTTCGGCCTGATAGGCGGCGGTATTAAGGCTGAAGGCGAGCAGCGCGCAGTTGTAGGCGTCCTTGAAGAACCACCACAGGCCGATCTCGCTGAGCGCCGGCCGGAAGCTGCCGAGGCCGTAGTAGATCAGGAACACCTGCATGATCAGCGGGGTGCCGCGAAACAGGTAGACATAGCCATAAGCGATCGATGCGAGCACGCCCGACCGCTGCATCCGGGCGAAGGTCAGCGGCAGCGACAGGATCGCGCCGAGCACGAGCGAGGTCGCGACGAGCTCGAGCGTCACACCGAGGCCACGCAGCATGGCAGGCGCGTATTTGAAGAATTTTTCCTGGTCGAAGTCCTCGACCGCCGTGATGACGATGCTTGCGAAGAGCGCCGCCCAAAGCGCCATGAAGACGATGCCGGCAAGGCGGGCGATTGTGAAGCGGCGTGCTGCTGCGGGCGGTGCCGGTTGCGGCGCGATCATGGAATCGGCGATGCTCAATGCCGTACCTCCGCGCGCCGGGCCCGGGTCTCAATCCACGAGAAGATGAAGGACGACAGAATCGCCAGCACCAGGAAAAGAATGCAGGCGAGCCCATAGAAGAAGAAGGCCTGCTTGGTCACCTTGGCGGCGATGCCGGTCTGGCGGAGAATGTCCGGCAGGCCGATGGCCGAGACGAGGGCCGTGTCCTTGAGCAGGATCATCCAGAGATTGCCGAGGCCGGGCAGGGCGATGCGGATGAGCTGGGGAACGATCACGAGCCGCATGGTCTGGCCGTGATGCAGCCCGAGCGCGTAGCCGCCTTCATATTGCCCACGTGGAATGGCCTTGAAGGCCGATTGGAGGACTTCGGAGCAATAGGCGGAAAAGACGACACCGACGGCGATCATGCCGGCGAAGAAGGGATTGATTTCAACCGAGCCTGAATAGCCGAGCGGCAGCAGTGCCTGACTGATGACCAGCGGCAAGCCGTAATAGATGATAAACAGGGTGAGCAGTTCGGGCAGACCGCGGAAAAGCGTGGTGTAAATGTCGCCGGCAGTCCTGAGGAATTTTTCTTCGGACTGCTTGGTGAGCGCGATGAAGAAGCCGATCACCAATCCAACCGGAAGCGTGCAGATGGCAAGGCTCGCCGTCACATAGAAGCCGCTTGCGACGTCATCACCCCAGCCGGTATCGCCGCAGGAGAGGATAGTGTCGGAGAAGAAGATCTTGAAAATACCGACCGGCCCGCAGAGTGGATCGATCGTGGAAAGCACGGGATGGATGATTGCCCATATGCCACTTGCGAGCCAATTTATGGCGTCCCATAGCGGCGCGAGTATTGACGTCTGAGCCTCCGCCGGCGCGGTGACTTCGGTCTCCATGCTTTCCCCCGTCCTGTTCCCGGACTTTGTCTCTTACTAGAAACAAAAACGGCGGGAGGGCAACCCTCCCGCCGTCAGATTCACTATCAATTTCGGTCTAATCAACCACCATAGACGTCGAAATCAAAATACTTGTCGTTGATTTCCTTGTACTTGCCATTCGCACGGATCGCCTTGATCGCGGCGTTGAATTTTTCGCGCAGCGCATCCTCGCCCTTGCGGATCGCGATGCCGGCGCCCTGGCCGTTGATGACCGGATCGACCGGAAGGGCTGCGAGGATCTTGCAGCACTCGCCTTCCTTGCTCTTGACCCACTCTGACAGGACGACGACGTCGTCGATGACACCATCGACGCGGCCATTGATCAAGTCGAGCTTATACTCTTCCGAGGTCGGATAGAGCTTGATCTCGGATTTCTTGAAATGTGCCTCGGCATAGTTGGAATGGGTGGTTGAACCCTGCACGCCCAAGATCTTGTCATCAAGGCCGGCTTCGCTCGCGTCGGTGAGCGGCGAGTCCTTGGCAACAGCGATCGCCGGTCCGGTGTTGTAATATTTCTCGGTGAAATCGACCTTCAGCTTGCGCTCATCGGTGATCGACATCGAGGCGATGATGGCGTCGAACTTCTTGGCCTGCAGCGCCGGAATGATGCCGTCCCAATCCTGGGTGACGAAGGTGCATTCGGCCTTCATCTCTTCGCAGAGCGCCTTGGCAATATCGATGTCAAAGCCGGTCAGCGAGCCGTCGGCCTGCAGATTGTTGAAGGGCGGATAAGCGCCTTCCGTACCGATCACGATCTTGTCTGCGGCAATGGCTGCGCTCGAGAGCGCGCTGAGAACCGTGACGGCTGCGGCGATGGCGAGACGTTTTGTCAGTCGCATTGTTTTCTTCCCCTTGTTCGGTTCCGTGTCCATTCTTGGTTTTCACTGGGCACACGGGTCATGCTTGCGCGGGAGAGTGGCCCCGCATCGTGCGATACTCCTACGGTTCGGCCGCCAAAATCAACAGGAAAGAAGGGCGCGGCCGCAAATCCGCGCGTGCCGCAAGTTAAGGAAGGTGAACCTCCGGTGAAGGGCTGGTTCAGTCCCGGTAAAGCCGGAACCAATTAGCAATGGCACCGTTCCCGACGGCCGGCACCACAAAATCGCCCTCAATCTGGGCAGGGTCGGGCGCGAGATTCGGAAATAGGACAAGAGAGGACAACACTCATGGCAATCAAGAAACGGCTTCTGGCCACGGCCGCAATTCCCTTCCTGGCAATTGTCGGCGCCGGACTGCCCGCTTCGGCGGCGGTCGTGAGACCGGTGGCGGCCATCGAGGCCAAGAGCCCCATCTTCACGGTGCAGAGCGAGGAAGAGCTGCAGCCGAAGAAGCA
Organism: Rhizobium sp. SRI_017; assembly: GCF_057586295.1. Classification (NCBI taxonomy): domain Bacteria; kingdom Pseudomonadati; phylum Pseudomonadota; class Alphaproteobacteria; order Hyphomicrobiales; family Rhizobiaceae; genus Rhizobium; species Rhizobium sp. SRI_017. The sequence continues at coordinate 120,945 of NZ_JBYCZP010000004.1, forward strand.
TCGCAAGCGCGACAGCCAGCAGACCCAGGATCCTGCCGTGACCGAAGGTGGCAACGACGCAGCCGTCGAGGAGCAGGCACCCAAGAAGCGCAAGAAGCAGCAGCAGGCTGAAGAGCAGCAGATGCAGGAAGCGGTGCCCGCTGACAATGCGGAAGCCGTCGAGGAGCCAGCCCCGAAGAAGCGCAAGAAGCAGCAACAGGCCGAAGAGCAGCAGATGGAGGAGGTTCAGCCCTCCGACAATGCGGAAGCCGTCGAAGAACCGGCGCCGAAAAAGCGCAAGAAACAGCAACAGGCCGAGGAACAGCAGCAGATCGACGAGGCGCAGCCTGCTGACAATGCTGAGGCCATCGAAGAACAGGCGCCCAAGAAGCGAAAGAAACAACAGCAGGCCGAAGAGCAGCAGGACGCCCAGCCTTCCGATCAGGTGAGCGACGAGGATATCGTCAACCAGAGCAAGAAGCGCAAGAAGCAGCAGCAGGCCGAAGAGCAGCAGACAGACGAGGCACAGCCCTCGGACAATGCCGAGGCGACCGAAGAGCCCGTGCGCAAGAAGCGCAATCAGGACCAGCAGCAGGCTGACGACCAGCAGCAGGCCGATCCTGCCCAGGTGAGCGACGAGGATATCGTCAATCAGAGCAAGAAAAAGAAGAAGAAGGATCAGGCCGAGGCAGAGACGCCCGAGGTGATCGAGAAGCGTGAAGAGATCGCCAAGGATCCTTCCAAGACCGCCGACACAGTCGTGCTGCCGGTCGAAAACGGTGCAGCCGTGCTCGACTCGGACAAGGACGCTGACAACGGTGGCGCCAACCGTGAGAAGCGCAAGCGCCAGCGTGAGAAAGTCGAAGAGGTCAAGGTCCCCGAGTCCGATAAGGACGCCCAGAAGACCGATGTCAACATCGTCATCAAGCCGATGATCGACCTGAAGGGCGAGCGCGTCGACGACTTCCAGGGCTATCGCCGCCCCGAAGGCAAGATCGTCGGCAAGGGCGATGATGTCAGGGTCGTCTTCGATCTCGATGGCAGGATCGTCATCCGCAGCGACGACCGCCATCGCCTCGGCCGCGACGAGCGTATCGACTACGAGCGTCTCCGCGACGACCGGATCAAGGAGGTCATCATTCGTCCGAATGGCGACCGCATTGTTACCATCCGCAATCGTTGGGGCGAGATCATCCGCCGCTCGCGCATCGACAACCGCGACGTCGAAATCGTGATCTTCTACTCGCCGGACCTCGAGCGTGGCCGTGATCGGCTGTTCCTGCGCGATCCCGGTGACGAACTGCCGCCGATGCGCCTGCGCGTGCCGATCGACGACTACATCATCGACGTCTCGAGCAATCGTGACCGCGACTATGACTACGAGGAGTTCCTCGCGAAGCCTCCGGTCGAACAGGTCGAGCGGGTCTACTCGGTCGAAGAAGTGAAGAACTCGGCCCGTGTCCGTGACAAGGTGCGCCGTATCGACCTCGATACGATCACCTTCGAGACGGGAAGCGCGGAGATCGATCGGGAGCAGGCTTCAACCCTCCGGGAAGTCGCCCAGGCGATCAACGGAATCCTGGAGCGCGACCCAGGTGAGACCTTCCTGATCGAGGGTCACACAGACGCGGTAGGTTCGGATGAATCGAACCTCGTTCTCTCGGACGAGCGTGCTGAGTCAGTCGCGAGTGTCCTGTCGGAACTCTTCGACATCCCCGCGGAAAACCTTACGACGCAGGGCTATGGCGAGCGCTATCTGAAGATCGACACTGATGGCGACGAACGGGCGAACCGCCGCGTTACGATCCGGCGGATTACCTCGCTGGTAAAGCCGGCCGAGGTCTCCGAGAACTAAGCGAAGCCGTCTGACATCGCGAGGCCCGCCGGTGCGAACCGGTGGGCCTTTCCCGTTTTGAAACGCCGGCATCGTTCTTGGTGGAAAAGGGCTAACGGCTTGGGCCGCAATTGCGAGTCAAAAGCAGCGATCCGTGATATTATTCGGGGTGGTTTCAAATTTCGCGCAAGCTTCGCTGCCTATTGAAGATGCAGAAATATTGAGAGTCGGATCATGACCCTGGTCTTCTGGATCATTGTGTTGTCGGTTTTCCTCGGCTTCTTCTTCTGGGCCACGAACCTCTTGAAGACCGAAGCTGACGGCGAGCGATTCGACGCGGGCCTTGCAATCATCGAGTTCGGCAAGGCCTATCCCAACGAGGCGATCCGCCAGGTTCTGATATCCGCCGATGGTGAGATGGTGTTTCTACGCCTCTGGACTGGCCGTACCGGCCTGATGCGTCGAGATGGCAATCGTGAATATTGCCATCTCGTCGACCCTGCCGATGTCCGCATCTCCGCGGAAGCGGGCGGGAAGTCGCTGACGATCACCTTCCCGACGCTCAAGCAGATGAGCGGCACGGTCAATTTCCGGTCCGAAAAAGAGGCTGCCGAAGTCGGCCTCTGGCTGCTGGGCGGCATGACGGCCGCTATTCCGCAGGAACTTCCGCTTCCAAACCACGCGTAATTTCAGCCGGTGGCAGGCCAAGCCACGCCCGGCAATCCATCAGCGCGCGCTCTGCCATGAGATTCTTCCTGACGATCGACTTTTCCTTGCCACGGAAGCGCTTGCCGTTGTCCGGCCGCTGGATCGCGCCAGGCGCCAGTTCGGGAAACAGGCCGAAATTGATATTCATCGGCTGGAACGACCGCTTGCCTGGCTCATCGTCGGAGACGAGGTGGCCGCCGGTAATATGGTTGAGCAGTGCACCGAACGCAGACGTGACCGGCGGGATCATGAGCGGCTCGCCGAGCCGTTCGGCGGCAGCGAACCGGCCGGCGAGCAGGCCGATGCTCGAACTCTCGACATAACCCTCGCAGCCGGTGATTTGGCCAGCAAAGCGCAAGCCGGGTCGCGACTTGAGCTGCAGGCTGCCATCAAGCAGGACTGGCGAATTGATATAGGTATTGCGGTGCAGGCCGCCGAGACGGGCGAATTCGGCGTTTTCCAGCCCCGGAATCATCCGGAGAATCTCGGTCTGGGCGCCGTATTTCAGCTTCGTCTGGAAACCGACCATGTTGTACAGCGTGCCGAGCGCATTATCCTGACGGAGTTGGACGACCGCATAGGCCTTGACCGCGGGATTATGCGCGTTGGTGAGACCCATCGGCTTCATTGGGCCGTGGCGCAGCGTCTCGGGACCACGCTCCGCCATCACTTCGATCGGCAGGCAGCCGTCGAAATAGGGCACGTGTTCCCATTCCTTGAAAACAGTCTTCTCGCCCGCGATCAACGCATTGACGAAGGCCTCGTACTGCGACTTGTCCATCGGGCAATTGATATAGTCCTTGCCAGTCCCGCCCGGGCCGACCTTGTCGTAGCGCGATTGGTACCAGGCCACATCCATGTTGATGGAGTCGCGGTGCACGATCGGAGCGATGGCATCGAAGAAGGATAGCGAATCGCTGCCGCTTTCCCGCGCGATCGCCTCGCCGAGCGAGGGCGCGGTGAGGGGACCTGTCGCGATAATCGCACTGTCCCACTCGCGCGGCGGCAGACCACTGATTTCCTCTCGAACGACTGTGATCAATGGATGAGCAAGAATGCGCTCGGTGACCGCTTCTGCGAAACCCTCGCGATCGACGGCAAGCGCGCCGCCGGCCGGCACCTGGTTGGCGTCCGCCGCGGCCATAATGACCGAGCCGGCAAGCCGAAGTTCGGCATGCAGCACGCCGACAGCATTCGCAGTCGCGTCATCGGAGCGGAAGGAATTGGAGCAGACCAGTTCGGCGAGCTTGTCGGTCTTGTGCGCGTCGGTCATGCGCAGGCCGCGCATTTCGTGAATGATGGCCGGAATGCCGCGCTGGGCAATTTGCCAGGCAGCCTCGGAACCGGCGAGCCCGCCGCCAACGATGTGAATAGGTGAGGGTGTTTTCGTCATGGTGGCGCTCTTAGCAAAAAATGGCGGCGACACCAATGGAGAAAGGAAGAAGGAGGGAACCTTGGAATCGAAAACGCCGCCCTGGGAGGAGGCGGCGTTTTAATGGTTCCGCATCGAATAATCTTAGCGGAAAGTACGGGCAGCGATGCCGCGGATCTGGTAGCGGCTCACGCCGATGTCGTTCAGGGTCTCGTTGGAGAGATTGCTGAGCTCGGAGAGCGTGCGGCGATACTGGACCCAATTGAAGGCGATACGAAGCGGGTTCATGGACGTTTCCTCTTTAGACTTATTTTGCTCCGGCCCTTTGGCCGTGCTTCAAACTTGATGTCGTTATACACGCGAATAATTATATTGTGCAGTGCAAATAATATGCAGCTGCCATGCATTTAAGCATTGGTCGCACAGAAAACAGGCGGGGGCCAAAAAGGCGCCATAAGTTAACGGAAAAGGTCTGCGATTGTCGGCGCTTGCGGAAATACGTGCCCAGAATCTGGAAGCGGGCAGGGGCGTCGCAGGCGAGCGTTTGCGGCTTTCGCATTCGCAGCATAAGCGAAGAGCAAAAACAAAAAGCCGCCGGACGTGCCGGCGGCTTTTCGGTCTTGGGAGGACTGTCGTGACGGGACTGTTCGTCCCTAGGTCTGTCGCCGGAGCGGCAGAGGTATTAGAGAACTGCCTTGCGGGCGACCGAACGGATGTCCTGGCGGGCGATGCCAAGGTCGGCGAGCTCGCGGTTGGACATGCGGCCGAGTTCGGTAACAGTCTGGCGATACTTGACCCAGTTGTTGTAGGCGCGTGTGAGGTTCATTTTCATTTCCTTTCGTCGTGGCTTCGGTCCGGATGACCTCTGCCCTTGAATTTGATGATTGGAAGATAATGCTGCATCGCACCAAACACCAGCGCGTATGCGGCAGTGCACCTATGCGCAATTTGCAATTCACGCGCCTAACTATCAGGAAATGTTAACAAAAAGTTCAAACAAGTGGCAAAAACGTGGCAATCGCGCGGCGATCTTGGGCAACTGCCCAATCGATGGGCAAATGGGAAATCTACGATTGCGCCCAGAAAAACAGCAACTTGGCAGAGCGCAATATGATGAAATGGGCTCAAGCCTGAGACTCAAAACGCCCACCGGGGGAGGAGATCCGGTGGGCGTCGTTGAGTATGACTGACAGCTGGGAGGAGGAGTGCCATCAGTCAAATCGAAGACGCGCTGGGAGGAGGAGTGCGCAATCTCCGAATATGTTTCGCTCTATCGAGCGGGCATTTTCATCGGGACTTCCCGGCAGCGGCTCGCCAACTCCGCTTCGACTATCTTCGAAAGAACCCGTCCTTCGATGCTTTGAATATAGTCTGACTTTTCGCTTTTGTGCAGTGCAATAAAAGCATGGTCGATATGCGTTTGCTGCACGACTGAGAAGCTGTCGGAACTATCTTCCTTATATTCATTCTGGCGCAAATAAGTTTAGGAAAAATTAACGCGCGGAAAGTTAGTCCTCCGCGGTTGAGCGAAAATCAGTCGCGGGATTCTTCGTTTGGCTTCGTGGGCGTAGAAAGATGCTTCGTGCAACGGCAGTCGGTGAAGATTGCAGAGCTGGCGTGACCTCTGACGCACTTGTCGTGTGGGCCGTCGTCGTCGGTTGACGGCCATCCATGGGCCGGCTACAAGCCGCTCCTATATTGCGGGTGTGGCGGAATTGGTAGACGCACCAGATTTAGGTTCTGGCGCCAAAAGCGTGGGGGTTCGAGTCCCTCCACCCGCACCAACGTCCATGCAGGCATTCTGGAAGGCGGCCTGGAGCTTTTCTCATATATGGCCTTCCTTGGGCAAAAATGTGCCTGAAAGTCGTGCGACAATGCCATTTCGCTTGCAAAACTTTCGTGAATTTGCATAAAGCCGTCCCCACGGATGGGCGGGTTGGGCTCATTTCAAGGTCGGGCAGGCAGGCAGTGCGCCGCCCGCTAGAGATAAAGGTAGGAACATGCAGGTAATTGAAACGCTCGCTGAAGGGCTGAAGCGCGAACTCAAGGTCGTGATCCCGGCCAAGGACATGGAAGCGCGCATGAATGAGCGCCTCGAAGACGTGAAGGGCCGCGTGCGTATCAACGGCTTCCGTCCGGGCAAGGTGCCGCCTGCGCATATCAAAAAGATGTACGGCAAGTCCGTCATGGCTGAACTCGTCAACGAGATCATCCAGAAGCGACCATCCGAAATCCTCTCCGAGCGCGGCGAAAAGTCGGCGACGCAGCCGGAAATCGCCATGACCGAGGACGAGAAGGAGGCCGACAAGATCCTTAACGCCCTGGCCGACTTCGAATTCACGCTCTCCTATGAAGTGATCCCGGCCATCGAGCTCAAGGACGTCTCCGGCATCAAGGTTGTCAGGGAAGTCGTCGAGATCCCGGAATCCGAAGTCAACGAGCAGATCGAGCGCATCGCCGAAAGCACGCGTTCCTACGAGGAAAAGAAGGGCAAGGCCGCCAATGGCGACCGCGTGACCATGGATTACGAAGGCAAGGTCGACGGCGTTCCCTTCGACGGCGGCAAGGATTCCAATGCCGAACTCGTTCTCGGCTCGGGCCGTTTCATCCCGGGCTTCGAGGAACAGCTCGTTGGCCTCAAGGCTGGCGACGAGAAGACTATCACCGTGAACTTCCCGGCCGACTATCCGGCCCCGAACCTCGCCGGCAAGGAAGCCACCTTCGACGTTTCCGTCAAGGCGATCGCTTCCCCGGACAAGCTCGAAATCAATGATGAGCTCGCCTCCAAGCTCGGCCTCGAATCCGAAGCCAAGCTGCGCGAAATCGTCCGCGGCCAGATCGAAAGCCAGTTCGGCAACATCACCCGCCAGAAGCTGAAGCGTCAGATCCTCGACCAGATGGACGACCTCTACGCTTTCGAGGTGCCGCAGACCCTCGTCGATGCCGAGTTCGAGCAGATCTGGCGGCAGATCAACGGCGACCTCGCTCAGTCCGGCAAGACCTTCGAGGATGAAGACACGACCGAAGAGAAGGCGCGCGACGAATATCGCACGCTCGCCGAGCGCCGCGTCAAGCTCGGCCTCGTGCTTTCCGAAATCGGTGAGAAGGCCGGAGTCGAAGTTTCCGAAGACGAGATGAACAAGGCGCTCTACGCCCAGATCTCGCAGTTCCCGGGCCAGGAAAAGGAAATCATCGAGTATTTCCGCAAGACTCCGGGCGCCATTGCCGGCCTCCGCGCTCCGATCTTCGAAGAAAAGGTGGTTGATCACCTGCTCAATGAGATCAAGGTCACCGACAAGACCGTGACCAAGGAAGAGCTGATGGCCGACGACGAGGAAGAGGGTGGCAAGCCCGCCAAGGAAGCCAAGTCGGCGCCGAAGAAGAAGGCCGCCAAGGCCGAGGCCGCTGAGGAAGCGTCAGAGGAAGCTGCTCCGAAGAAGAAGGCTCCGGCCAAGAAAAAAGCCGCCGACGCGGAATAAGCCGGCCAAATTGCTGATGGACGACGAGGCCGCCCGAGAGGGTGGCCTCTCTCTTTTCGGGACGGTTCCCGCGAAGCCTGGTCAGGCGAGGATGAAATCCGAGCTGGTCATGCTGGCTTCCAGACGGTTCTCGACCCTGAGCGTATCGCCATTGCCGAAATTGATCAGGAAATCGCCGGCGGAATTGGCGCCGAGCGTCTGGATGTCGGCGAATGTCAGGCCCATGCCGACAAGGTCAATCTTGTCGCCGGCGGTGAAGTCCATGATCTGGTCGTTCCCACCGCCCGTGCGAAAGAAGAAGGTGTCATCGCCGGCATTTCCGGTCAGCTTGTTGTTCGCGCCATTGCCCCTGAGCAGGTCGTCACCCGCGCCGCCGATGGCGTTCTCGATCAGCGATGACGTGTTGCCCTCGAAAAGCAGCGCATTGTAAATATTGCCACTCGCGATACGATCCTTGTTGCCGGAGAACTGGTCGAGATCCGCAAGCTGGCTCTTCTTAAAAATGCTAAACTGGCCTGGCCTGAGATCGATCTGCAGATCAGCGGAATACGCGCTCAGATCGTAGCTGTCCTCGCCCGCACCGTCCCAGATCGTTGCGAAGATGCGGTTCTTCTCCGGATTGACGCCCACCGCGCCGTTGACGAATGTGTTGCCGCTATTGGGTTTCCAGGAATAGACGGTGTTGCCGCTATTGGCCGTGAAGTCTGCACCATACATGTGCTGCAGTGCCCTGATATCTGCCATCATATATGTCTGGGGAAAGCCATGCAGCTCGTTGCTGTAGCCGCCGCCACCTTTCTGGCCGGCATAGCTGTGGTAGGTCATGACGGAATATTCGAGCGAGTCATACTTGCCATGGAGCGTCGTCTTGATGTGGTCGAAACTGACGGCGTCGTGGCCATGCTTGAGGCCGAGCGCGTGGCCGGTCTCGTGAAGCACTGTGGTAAATGCGTAGTGTCCGACCTTCGGATTGTCGTAGATTGAGTCCTTGCCGAACCACACATCGCCGCCGATGTCGCCTCCGGCGGGATAATAGGCATAGGCGGTGGGGTTGGCCTCTCTGGATTCCGCATAGCGGATATCGGCATTCTTGCCGCTGCCTTCGCTCACGTCGAGCTTGGTGAAACCCTCGACCGAGAACGCGTCATTGGCTGTGCCGCCATAGTCCTCGTCTAGGGCTTGGCGAGCCGCATTCTGGATCTTGTTGTTGACCGGTGCAAAGCCGTGGTCCCGCTCTCCCTTGTAGCCATAATCGCCCTTGTTGTCGGGAAAGGAGTATGTGAGCGAAGCGCCCGACCATTCGTAGCCGGAGAGCACCCCATCGGCGAGGTCGTCGCCGGACTTCGTGACCGTACCTGTCGCGGCGCGCGCGATCATGCCTTGAGACTCAGGAATGATGTCAGTCTTGTATTTCATGCCGTCCCCGTCTTCAAATTGTGCCCTTGCAGCTGGTTACCGAACTTATGACGTGACCATGAATCTTTTTATTCCCCGAGAATATCGCTTCCCTGAAAATCGTTTCTGATAAGAATAGGGTGCGGTAAAACTGCGCCTCGTTGAACGTTGGGGGAATTTCATGTCGATCGGTTTGCGCTCTTTGGCCTTGGGGTTGCTGCTTGCCGCGCCCGCGCTTGGGCACGCCGCCAACAGTTCGGCGCTCGTCATCGGCATCGATCAATACACCGCGGTTGCAAGCCTCGATGGTGCGACAAACGATGCCCAGGACATCACCGCCGCGTTTAGCGCCAATGGCAATACGCGGGTGGTCAAGCTGACGAACCGGGAGGCGACAAAGGCCAATATTGTCAATGCCTGGACGACGCTGCTCAACGAAGCGCAGTCCGGCGATACGATCTTCGTCACCTATGCCGGCCATGGCGCGCAACTGAGGGAACTCAACCCCGGCGACGAACGCGACGGGCTCGACGAGTTCTGGGTGCTTCCGGGGTTTGATCCCAAGAACCTGCGCGAGACCTGGCGGGAATCGGTCTTCGACAACGAACTCAATCAATGGTTCACAGAAGCTGGCCACAAGGGCGTCAAGGTCGTCCTCGTTTCCGACTCCTGCCATTCGGGCGGCATGGATCGCGCGGTCAAGGGCAAGAAGCGCTTCGTGGAATTCGGCGACAGCCGGATGCTGTCGGAACTGCTCGCCATGGTCAGCGGCAGCGCCAGCACGGACGCCGTGATGCAGGCCGAGAATCGTACACCGGAGAATGTCACCATGCTCGCGGCAACGGCCGAGGCACTGCCGGTGCCCGAGGTCGTGATCGAGGGACGGTCGCGCGGTGCACTCTCCTGGGCCTTTGCACGTGCGCTTGAAGGCAAGGCCGATCAGAATGGTGACGGCACCGTCAGCCGCATCGAGCTCGAAGACTATGTCATGTCAACGGTGCGGATGCGTTCCGAGGCCTTGCAGAATCCCGTCTTCACGCCAGTCGCTGCACGAAGCGATGAGAATCTCTTCTCCGTGAGCTACGCGCCCGTCGTTGCTTCGTCGGCGCGTCCCGCCGAGAAGACTGGACGCCGGCCGATGGTGCGCGCGCGCGAACTCGGCTTCGACCCCCTCCTGCCGCTGGTCGTGACCGGAACGGATCTCGTTCCTGACGATGTCGAGGGCGGCGCCCATGCCTATGAATGGGATGCCAAGACGGGGCTCTTCCGCTCGCCGAATGGCGACGTCGTGGCCGAGAAGGTCAGCGCTTTTACCGTCAACGACATCGTGTCCAAATTCATCCTGCTCGACTTCCTCAAGGCGATTGCCTCGCAGAATCCCGGGAAGATGATGATCGCGCCGGAAAAGCAGCTCTACCTCGCTGGCGAGCACATCAAGTTCAATGCGACCCGCGGCGACTATCGCAACATGCTGGTGTTCAATCTCGCCAATACCGGCGAGGTGCAGCTTCTCGATCTCGTCGTCGACAACCAGCCGCAGATGAAGTCGCCGCTCAAGGAAATGAAGGTCGTCGAACCCTTCGGCTCGGATCATCTGGTGGTGATATCCTCGAACGAACAGCTGGAGGCGGTCGGTCGCGCCATCGAGCGCGGCATGAACCCCAAGGAATTGCTTGCGGCCCTGTCCCAGCGCATCGACGGCACCGATTCGTCGATCGCCATTCTGCCGCTATATACCCGCTCGCGGTGAGCCGACGGCTGTTCGGCTCCCCTTCATGTAGGCGTCATCGGCTAGTTTCCCCTGGGCTGGCTGAATAGAGGGTCGCGGCATGATTTGGCACCAAGAAGCGATGCTTGGGCCCTGCAGCGCACTGGCAAGTCACACTTCGGCGCATCACATCCTGCGGCGACCTCGCGCTGCGACGACTCTGATGGCGCGAGATCAGACAGGCGTCAGTTCTGTGCAATCGGCTTCGGCGTGCGGAGATCGACGGCCTCTTCGTCAGGCAAGAATTTCGGGCCGATGAGGCGGATCTTGGTATCCGCTTTATAGTCACGCAGCTTCGATTCCTTGACCGGCTTGCTGACGGCGGCTTCCTTTTCGAGTTGCCCGCGTAGCTCCGGCTTTACCCACACGATGGAGCTCTGTTTCGGCTCGCGCTTGGTGGGATCGCTGATAAATGCCTCGCGCCGCATCATCTCCTTGTAATAGCGGGAGAAATTGCAGCCGCAGGTCTTGTCCTTGCGTGCACTCTGGGTGCGGAAGCGATAGGCATTGTCGAGATCGTCATACGGCTGGCCGGTCACGGCGGAACGCATGGAATCGGTCTCGGACTGGATCGAATGATAAAACAGCTCGGTTTCGACCCCAGGGCACATCATCGAGCAGACTTGTGCATCCCGCTGGAAGCTCATCGAGGTCGCCCGCGACGAGATCGGGAAAAAGGCGCCGTCGCAGGTCCGAACGCACATCGTCCGATAAGACCCGTTCGTCGCGCTGCCGCCGAGATCGACGAACTGGCTGTCGCCATAACCTTCGTTGGATTGCGGTACCCGGATCGTCTCGAAGCCGTCGGGCATGTCAGTGACAACAGCGTCGGCGCCGTTGACCACGGGATCGGTGCTTGCCAGGACCGGCTGGTCGTTGCAGCGGTTGTCGTCGATGGCTGCTACAAGCCGCCGGCGGCGCTGATCATCTTCCTGGCCGGATATCAGGCTGATGCGCTTCTCGTTCAGGATGGCGAGATTGGTCTCCATCCGAGCCATCTTGTCTTCGAGCTCGGCGCATTCATCCGCATTCTCGCCGCCGATGTGGAACACCGAACCCGCGCCGCAGCCGGATTCGCGCATGTTATAGCGCAGCTCGCGAATTGAGAGCTTCTGCTCGGCGATGGCGCGCGCATATTTCCGCACCTTTGCAGGCGCACTGTAAGTTTCTGAAAGAGCGGTCAGCTCGTTGGTCAGCCGGTCGCAGAGTTCAGACGCCATCGCCCCGCTGGAAACAGCGAGTGCCAATGCGACCGGGAAGGCGAGGCACAGGGACTTGAACATGAGATCGCAATGCTGATTGAGACAGGCGCAATCTACTCTATCTTTCGAAAAGCTAAAAACGCCTTTAATTCCCACGGTTAATGGCCGTGACCGGGCCTCTGTCATAAAGCTGATATGAGAGTCTGTTTTCCCCTGTGGCAAACAGCGAGGTTGCCATGTCAGAAGAATTGGAAAGCCACGACATCAAGAAAGTCAGGACTCTCTTCCTTTCCGATATCCATCTCGGATCCAAGGCGTCGAAGGCCGACTTCCTTTTGGATTTCCTGCGGGTGTATGAGGCAGATACGATCTTTCTCGTCGGCGACATCGTCGATGGCTGGCGTCTCAAGCGCTCCTGGTACTGGCCGCAGAACTGCAACGACGTCGTCCAGAAGCTGCTCCGCAAGGGCCGCAAGGGTGCGCGCATCGTCTACGTGCCGGGCAATCACGACGACTTCCTGAGGGAGTTCCCAGGCGTCCATTTCGGCGGCATCGAGGTTGCGCAAAACTTCATCCACGAGGCGGCCGACGGCAAGCGCTACCTGATCCTTCACGGTGACGAGTTCGACGTTGTGGTGCGCAACGCCCGTTTCATCGCCCATCTCGGCGATTGGGCCTATGACCTTGCAATTGCTCTGAATGTCTGGATCGCCCGCCTGCGCCGCGTGCTGGGCCTGCCTTACTGGTCCTTCTCCGCCTGGGCGAAGCTTCAGGTCAAGCGGGCCGTGAACTTCATCGGCGAGTTTCAGCGTGTCGTTGCCGACGAAGCGCGGCGCCATGGCGTGGATGGCGTGATCTGCGGCCATATCCACCACGCCGTGATCGAGGACATCGACGGCGTCACCTATATCAATACCGGTGACTGGGTGGAGAGTTGCACGGCGGTGGTCGAGCATTTCGACGGCTCGATGGAGCTGATCCGCTGGCAGAGCACCGCGGAAGCGAAGCCCTCCAGCCCGACGCTCGTACCGATAAGGCTCTTGCCGCAGAGCCGGGCGAAACAGGTGGCGGCGGCCTGACGAGCAGGCGACTTTCCGTCTTCGATATCAAGGGAACAGGCCGAGCGTCGCTTGAGCTTTCGCGACCTTGTCGACACCGATCGCCATCTGGGAAATATAATCTTACGGCGATATTGTCGCAAGGAATGAAGCGATCTGTTCTTGGGTCGCCACCCCAAAAAGACCTTCCGCATGACCCGCGATGCGGATCGCCTCCAGCGTTACGGGCGCCTTTATCAATGCCGCGAGCGCGCGTCCTTGCTCGATCGGGACCAGCGCGTCCCTCTCGCCGTGAAAGATCAGGACAGGCGCCCTGATGTCCGGGGCGTCAAGATCGCTACGGAAGGGGGACGCAAGGAGAAGTCGTGCCGGAATCCACGGCACCTTTTCGTATACGAGCGCGAGCATCGAGGTAAACGGCGATATCAGGATCACGCCTGCCACCTCGCGACGGGCAGCCATATGCACGGCTGGCGCGGTTCCCAGCGACTGACCAAAGACCACGACCGGATTGTCAGGGTAGGTCGTAGCAATCCAGTCGCGAATGGCAAGCGCGTCGGAAAGCATGGCTTCACCCCCAGGTGAGCCCGAGGACCGGGGATAGCCGCGCGCGACTGGCGCGACGATGCCGTAACCGTCCCCGACCCAGCCAGCGTAGAGAAAGCCGTAATCCTCCGGATAACTGGCATTGCCGTGAAAGACGACCAGCACGGGACGGCCAGGCCCGGGTACTCGATGCAGCAGATGCAACGATTCGCCATCGGGTGTCTGAAGTAGGAAGGGCTCAAGTCCGAGCGCACGGCTCTCGGCTTCGATGCCCGGCGGCAATGGCATGAAGGCCCCCGGGAAAATGAAGCGCGCCTGGAATATGTAGAGAAGGACGCAGGCGCCGACATAGCCTGCCACAGCAATTGCCACTGCCACTTTGGCGAAAAGAACTAGTGTCGACAAGCGGGCGCATCCCTCAATTGATCCTTGTTGCATCTTTGCACGTCCGTCCAACTATCCGCAACGCATGGTGCGGATCTCCTTGGCGTACGTGCCTCAGCATGTTAGCGGTGAATCACCGGGAGGGTAGGGCATCCGCCGCACTTCCGCCGTCTGCCGCAGGCAGGGCATCCCGGTATCGTCGGACTTCAATCAATGCTGCTATCGCCACCTTCGACAACCCAGCCGGGGCCGCCCGCCTTTTTCGCCTGGCGCTCTGCTCTGCTCTTCTGCGCGCCGATGATGGTGAACGGCATCGGGCTCCTCTATTTGCCGGCGATGTTGCAGGACATGGGCATGTCGGATGTCGAGATCGGCATCATCGTCTCGATCCCCTTCCTGGTGCGCATGCTCGGCATGCCAATCGGCGCAGCCCTGGCAGATCGGGTGAGCGATCGGGCAATCGTCATGATCTGGTCGGCGACGGTATCGCTCGCCACCGCCTTGGTCATGCTGTTTGCACAATCATTTTGGCCGATCGCAGTGTTTTACGGCATTCAGAGCCTCTTCTATGCTCCCTTCGTGCCGATTGCCGAGGCCATCCTCGTATCCGGCGTCCGCCGTTGGGGCTTCGACTATGGCTTCCTCAGAATGTGGGGATCGATCGCTTTCGTTGTCTCCACACTGATCGGCGGATGGTTGCTCGAACTCTATGGTGGCGCGATGGTGCTGCCCGCCATGGCGTTCTTTTTTGCCTTCACCACGCTGGTCGCCATCGCCGCACCACGCCTTGGGCGCGCGGCGCGTGCCGAAAGGTCGGCAAGCGGGGCCGCCGCCCGACGCAATCCGTTCTGGCAAACCGATTTCCTGCTGGTCATCACAGGCGCCGCAATGGTCCAGGGCAGCCACGGCCTGCTGTTCGCCTTTGCAACGAATTACTGGACCGCCAACGGCATATCCGGCGTCCAGATCAGCTTTCTCTGGACCGCAGGTGTGGTGGCCGAAATCCTGCTTTTCTTTCTTTCGGGACGCCATCTGGCGCGTTTCTCGAATCTTTCGCTGGTGCTTGTCGGCTGTGTGGTTGCGGTCGTTCGCTGGAGCCTGTTTCCCGTCGTGGATGGTTTTTGGTCGTATCTCTCGCTTCAAGCGACCCATGCCTTCACATTCGGCATCATTCACGTCGGCATCCAGCGCTTCCTGATGGAGAGGATCGGTGACGAGCGCGGCGCTTCAGCCCAGGGCTTCTATCAATTCTTCATCAGCATCTTCACCGTCGCGACCTCATGGGCGTCGGGTTTCATCTTCCAGGCCTATGGCGTCCAGGGTTTTTACATCATGGCGCTGATCGCCGCGGCCGGCGTGGGCTGCGTCGTCGCAGCGATGTTCGTTCAGCCCCAGAGTATCCGGTCGGGCGGATAGACCAGGGAACCCTCGTATTTCAGCGGATTGGCGCAGTCTGCCGCGAGCAGGAGCGGCCCGTCGAGATCGACATATTTGGCGCCCTGCGCAAGCAGCACCGCCGGCGCCATGGCCAGTGACGAGCCGACCATGCAGCCCACCATGACAGAAAAGCCCAGCCTCTCGGCCTCCCTCCGCATTGCAATCGCTTCGGTCAGGCCCCCCGACTTGTCGAGTTTGATATTGACGGCATCGTAACGGTTCCGGAGATGTTCGAGATCGGCCGTGAGATGGACACTTTCATCGGCGCAGATCGCGACCTTGCGCTTGATGTGACCGAGCAGGGAATCGTTGCCCGCCGGCAGCGGCTGCTCGATCAGCTGCACGCCGCATTCGGCTGCGCAGGTTAGGTGGCGCTCAAGATTGTCCGTGGTCCAGCCTTCATTGGCATCGACGATCAACTGGCTGTCCGGTGCGGCGTCGCGGATGGCTTGCATGCGCTTCTCGTCGTCGGCCGTTCCGAGTTTGACTTTGAGCAGCGGCCGCTTGCGGTGGTGGTGCGCCTGTTCGGCCATTGCCGCTGGCTCGCCTAGCGAAAGTGTGTAGGCGGTCACCAGTGGCTGTGCCGGTTCCACGCCGATCGCGCGCGCCACGGGCACATGGGCCAGCTTGGATTCGAGGTCCCAGAGTGCACAGTCGATGGCATTGCGCGCCGCGCCGGGTTTCATTCGCTTCACGAGATCGTGCCGACTACCGGCATCGACGACGAAATCGCGCTCCGCCCAGATTTGCGCTTCAACACTTTCGAGTGTCTCGCCATAGCGCTTGTAAGGAACGCATTCACCGCGACCGGTCACGCCGCGTTCGGTGATTGAGCAGACGAGGACCTCAGCCGTGGTGCGCGATCCCCGCGAGATTGTGAAGACACCTGATATCGGATAGGTCTCGATTGTTGTTTCGAGGTGACGCGTCATCTGTAACGCCTCCGACACTTGGATTTCTTGGCTCGCCCGATCTTGAACCAGCGCGGAGTTTAATGCCAAATAATTCTCCGGCCAGTCGAATCTTCTTGTCTTAGCACAGCAAAGCAGTTTGATCGCGGGCGCAGAACGCGAAGCTGAGAGGATGCTGATGGCGGATACGGCGCCGAGGGCCGGATTGGAGGTCGACTATCCCACCGGGGGCGTCAATCTTCGGCTGTCGGGGTCGTGGCTCAACGCCTCTATCGCCGAGGTCAACGCTCACATCAAGGAGATCGAAGCCCGAACGTTCACCGGTGCGGCGCGCATCGATCTTACGGCGCTTGAAGGCCTCGACACGGGTGGCGCATGGGTGATCCGCCGGCTTGCAACCGCGCTCGAGCAGAATGCCGGAAGCCTGAGTTTCGCTGGCGGTCATGCCGGTATGATGGATCTGATCGCCGCCCTGCCGCCCGAATTGCCCGAGCCGCAAGTCGACGTCTCCCGAAGCACGTTTTTCGAGCGCATATTCTCGCCGTTCGGCGGCCTCATCGCGAACCTGGTCGACGACCTGGTTCAGTCCTTCAACATTATCGGTTCTGCCGTCAGAGGTGCGCAACTCAAGCTCGGTCGGGGCAGCGGGCTTTCGCCTGCCGCCGTCTTCACCCAGCTCGAGCAAATGGGCGTCAACGCGGTGCCGATCATCGCACTGATGTCGTTCCTGATCGGTGCGATCATCGCCCAGCAGGGCGCCTTCCAGCTTCGCTATTTCGGCGCCGAGATCTTCGTGGTCGATCTCGTCGGCATCCTGCAGCTTCGCGAGATCGGCGTGCTATTGACTGCAATCATGATCGCGGGCCGCACAGGCAGCGCGATCACCGCCGAAATAGGCTCGATGAAGATGCGGGAGGAGATCGACGCCCTGCAGGTCATGGGCCTCAATCCGGTCGGTGTTCTGATCTTCCCAAGGCTGCTCGCGCTGACGATTGCCTTGCCGCTATTGACGGTTATAGCGAATTTCGCGGCTCTCGCCGGCGCCGCTACGGTCGCCAATATCTATTCGGGGATCACGATCGAAGTCTTTCTGTCTCGATTGCAAATGGCTATCGATGTCTCGACCATCGTTTCCGGCATGCTGAAGGCGCCTTTCATGGCACTGATCATCGGCGTCGTTGCCTCCGTAGAAGGCTTCAAGGTCGGCGGCAGTGCTGAGTCGCTCGGCCGCCATGTCACCGCCTCAGTCGTCAAGGCAATCTTCGTCGTCATTCTCGTCGACGGCATCTTCGCCATGTTCTACGCAGCGATCAATTTCTGAGGATCGAATTGTGATTGTCCAGCCACAGGGAGCCGGAGCGGATGAACGGGACGTCGTGCTCTCTGCGCGCGGCATCACCGTGGCTTTCGGCAGCAACCTTGTCCTCGACAAACTCGACCTCGACATTTATCGCGGGGAGATCCTCGGCTTCGTCGGCGCGTCCGGCGTCGGCAAGTCTGTACTGATGCGCTCCATTCTACGCCTCATCCCACGCCAGGCCGGCACGATCGAACTGCTCGGAACGGATTACGGCAGCCTGCCGGATAACGAGCGGTTCGAGCTCGACATGAAACTCGGCGTGCTCTTCCAGCACGGCGCCTTGTTCTCGGCGCTGACAGTCAAGGAAAACATTCAGTTCCCGATGCGGGAATATCTCGACATGCCGATGCCGCTGATGGACGAGCTCGCGCGCCTCAAGATCGAGCTGGTTGGCCTGGCTCCGGAAGCGGCGGACAGATACCCGTCGCAGCTTTCGGGTGGGATGATCAAGCGCGCGGCGCTGGCGCGCGCTCTCGCGCTCGATCCTGCACTCGTCTTCCTGGACGAGCCGACTTCCGGTCTCGATCCGATCGGCGCTGCCGAATTCGACGAACTGATCGCCAAGCTCAGAGATACGCTGGGGCTCACGGTCTATATGGTAACCCACGATCTCGACAGCCTGTTTTCCGTGTGTGACAGGATTGCAGTGCTCGGGAAAAAACGCGTTCTGGTCTCAGGAACGATCGACGATATGCTTGATTGTCCCGATGAATGGGTACAGTCATACTTCCGCGGCAAGCGCGCTCGCTCGATACCTCGGTCCGAGACCAAGAAACCCATAAGAGTATAACCGGACAAGAGACGAAAGTATTCGATGGAAACAAAGGCGAATTACGCAATTGTCGGCTTCTTCACCGTCGTGGTGATGCTTGCTGCTTTTGCATTTGTCTATTGGATGCAGGTCTATGGCCGAGAGGGCCAGATGGAGCCGCTGAGAATCATCATCCAGGGTTCCGCCAACGGCTTGAGCGTTGGGTCGCCAGTGCGTTTCAACGGTATTCCGATTGGCTCGGTCCGCCGCCTCGCGCTTGACGCGACGAATCCCGAAAATTCCGTCGCCCTCACCGAAGTTTTGACCGACGCCCCGATCTATCCGGGAACGCGCGCCGTGGTCGAATTGCAGGGCCTGACTGGGGCCGCCTATATCGAACTTTCCGGCGGTGACACCAGCAAGGAGAGGCTGCTTGTCACCCAGGCCAATGGCGGTGCGGAGGCCAAGATCGTCGCAGACCAGTCAGGCCTCACCAATCTGTTGTCCTCGGCAGCCGACATCATGCGCAAGACCGAGTCGACGATCGATGAAATCAACGGCTTCATTCGCGACAACCGGGCGCCGTTGAACACCACCATCAAGAATGTCGAGACGTTCTCGGGTGCGCTGCGCGATAACGCCCCGGGCATCGACCGCTTCCTGCAGAGTGTCAGCGAACTCTCCGGGACCATCAAGAGCCTTTCCGGCCGCCTCGACGGCACGCTCGCCTCGGTGGACTCGCTGGTCAAGTCGATCGATCCGAAGAAGATCGACAGCATCCTGAAGAACGCCGAGAAGGTGAGCGGCGATCTTGCGCTGGCCTCCGGCGACTTGGCTGACACTGTCCGCGCCTTCCGTTCGACGGCAGATGCCTACCGCGAAGTCGGCGTGAAGGTCTCGAAGACACTCGACAATGTCGACAAGCTGATGGCCGAGATCGATCCGAAGCAGGTCGGTGACTCGCTCGACGACATCCGCGCTGCAGTGGCGGATGCGCGCACGGCGGTTTCAAGCTTCAAGGGCATTTCCGAAGATATCGCCAAGCGCCGTCCGGATATCGACAAGACGATCACCAACATTTCCGAGACCGCCGAGAAAATCAACAAGGCCTCGACTCGTGTGGATGGCGTGCTCGCCAAGGTCGACAGTTTCCTGGGCACCGGCGATTCCAAGTCGCTATTCGCCGACGCGCGTGCAACTTTGAAATCCTACAAGGACCTGGCGGACAGCCTGAACAAGAGGATCGGTCCGATCGCCGACAACCTCACGCAGTTTACCGGCTCCGGCCTCAAGAATGTCGAGGGCCTAGTCGACGAGATGCGGCAGGCCATGCGCAGCCTCAATCGGGCGGTTTCTCGCTTCGACAACGATCCGCAGCGATTGATTTTTGGCGGCGAAGACGTCAAGGAGTTTGACGGCAGGGTGCGGCGTTGAAGGGGCGGTCATTCGTGATACCAATGCGGGATATCAGGCGGCTGGCGGCAGCGACGGTGCTTGCGCTTTCGGCGACGATGCTGGCCGGCTGTTTCGGCACCAGTGCCAACAAGGACACCTTTGGCCTGTCCGCGGTTCCCGAAATCGAAGGCCCCTCGGCCAAGAACCGCCAGATCCTCGTGCCCGAGCCGACGGCAGTGAAGGCGCTCGATTCCGAGCAGGTCGTCATCCGCCTGTCTGGTGTCGAGATCCAGTATCTCTCCAAGGCGCGCTGGGGCGATCGGTTGCCGAAGCTGGTCCAGGCCAAGCTCGTCGAGGCCTTCGAGAATACAGGCCGTGTCGGCGGTGTCGGCAAGCCGGGCGAGGGGCTCGCGATCGACTTCCAGGTCGTGACCGACATTCGCGCGTTCCAGGTCGAGACCAATGGTGGCCAGCATGCCAATATCGAGATCTCGGTGAAGCTGCTCAACGACCGCAACGGCACGGTTCGTGCCCAGCGTGTCTTCAGCGCCACGTCGGCAGTGCAGGGTTCCAGCAACCGCGAGTATATTGCGGCCCTCGACCGCGCCTTCGCGCAGGTGTCAACGGAAATTGTCGCCTGGACGCTGAAGGCGATCTGAGGCTACGGCCAACTTACCGAGCTGCAAACGAAAAGGCCGCGTCACCGCGGCCTTTGTCATGTCTGAGCTGATTTACTCTGCCTTATGAGAACCGACCCGCGGCATGGGCCAGCATCGTATAGACCTTGCCGGTATCCGAAGTCAGGTAGGACTGGGTCAGGACACGGTCGCGATCGTTGCGGGCGACATCGGCAAGCAGCTTTTCGAAATCGCCGATATAGCGGTCGACTGCCACGCGGAACTCTTGCTCGTTGTCATACTTGCGCTTGATCTCGTCGAAGGTCTGTTGGCCCTTGAGCGTATAGAGGCGACGGGTGAAGACGTCGCGCTCGCCGCGCTGGTAGCGGCGCCAGAGTTCGACGGACGCGTCGTGGTCGATGGCGCGGGCGATATCCACCGACAGCGAGTTGAGCGACTCGACGACATGGCGAGGATTGCGCGCTTCGGCTGGTGTCGTCTGCGCTGCGGCTGGGGTCGGCGTGGCGCGGCGTGGCGCCGGCTCCTCGTCTTCCATCGACGCGTTGCGCAGGAGGTCGGAGATCCAGCCCTGGCCTTCGGAAAGGCGCGGTGTCTCGGCCGGACGCTCGCGAGGCTGAGCCGGGGCGGGGCGCTGTTCGACCGGCGGACGGGCTTCGTTCGAGACCGGCCGTGAAGCTGGCCGTTCAATACCCAGGCTGCCGCGCAAGCCGGTGGGCTCGCTGAGCGGCGGCGCGGCTTCCGGCTGGCGGCGCGGCGGCGCCGGCTCCTGGCGGAGGACCGGCTCGGCGGCGACAACACGCTGCTGTTGGACTGGCTGCTGGATGGGCTGCTCGATGATGCGGGCCGGGGGTAGTTCGACGGGCTCCTGCATCTGGACGACAGCCTGTGCCCTGACGGGTTCGCGGCGGACGGCAGCCTCCGGCTCGCGGGCGGCAACCGGAGTCGAATAATCCTCGCGCTGGCTTTCCTGCCGGCGCGGCCGTTCCAGATGGGCAGAGGACACGCCGATGATGCCGGAGAGTTCCTGAAGGGCCTTGACCTGCTCGGCCACGGCGCGGCGCATCTGGGCAGCGCTCTCCTTGGCCTCTTCAGGCAGGTCGAAGGCGCCGCGCTTGAGGTCGGCACGGGTGTCGCTCAGTTCCTTGCGGATATCGCCGGCCGTGCGGCGGATTTCCTCGGTGGCGCCAGCAAAGCGGTTGACCGCGTCCTGAACGGCCTCCTGCAGCGCCTCGCGCATCTGGCTTGCCGTCGAGATCGAGCGCTTGCCGGTTTCGCCCAGCAGTCGGTCGACATCGGCGAGCGAGTTCGAGACGCTGGCGCGCAGGCGGCCCGCAACATCCTCGGCGCGCTCGTTCGCCTTGCTGAGATTGGCCTCGACGGTCGCGGAGACTTCTCGCGCGGCGCCAGTGACGGCCGACTTGATATTCTCGGCCATCTCGCCGGCACGCTTTTCGGTGTCGGAAAGGATGCCGCCGATATCGGCGAAGGAGGCCTGCACAGAGCTCTTAAGATTGAGCGATACCTGCGACGAGCGCGATTCGGCGCGATCGAACGCCGCCTCGACGAGGCCGGCCAGCGACCGCATCGTGTTCTCGATTTCCTCGGAACGATTGACGAGGCCGACTGCGAGCGTCTTGAGCGCATCCTCGCGCTCTTCGATGGTCGAGGCGAGGTTGGACTGCGCCGCCCCGAGCAGATCGGACGCCTGGCCAAGCACCTTCGAATGATCTTCAAAGCGGCCAACGATGTTGGCGATCTGGGACAAAGCCTCGCCAGAGACAGTCGACAGCCGATCCGCCTTGCCTTCGAGCAGGCGCGTCGAGGCATGGATCGAGTCCGACACCCGGTTGGTCGTTTCGGAGAACCGTTCGGCGACCGACTCGAGGTTCTGTTCGACCGAGCCCAGTGTCGTTGCCGCTGATGTCACGAGATTCTGAATGCCGCTGTTGCTCTCGTCCAGCGCGCTGATCAGCGTGGTCACGGTGTCACGAAGCGACATCTCCGAACCGGCCAGTGCGCGGGTGGACTCTTCTGTTCGCGATGCGATCGCAGCGATGAGGCTCGAATTCTCGGCACGCAACTGAGCGACGGCGGTGATCGCGGCGGCGCTGATCCGATCGGCCGTCTCGCGGCCAAGACCGGCGAGACCGTCGACGGTAGGTCGTGCTTGTTCTTCGATCAGCTTCTGCAGTTCCGAAGTACGGGCGGCAAGGATCGAGTTGAGCTCGCGGGTCCGGTCGTCGAGTGTAGCACGGATCGTCTCATGGCGGGCGCCCAGCGCCTTCTCCGTGGATTCGAGGCTCTCACGGACCGTTGCGGCGTCGGATGTCACGCGCGCGCTTGTCTCGATCAGCTTGTTGGAGAAGGTCTCAGCATCACCGGTGATGCGCACTGCGAAGGCTTCGGCGCGATCGGCCATGGCCTTGGCGAATTCTTCCGACCGACCTGCTGCGCTCTGCGCGAATTCCTCGGAGCGGCCTGCGGCATTTGTCGTGAAGGCGGTGACGCGGGTCTCGAGGTTCTTGGCGAACTCGTCGGATTTCTCGGTGAGCGTGTTCGCAAATTCCGTGGTGCGAACCGTCAGGTCCTCGGAATATTGCAGTCCCTTGGACGCGACGTCGCCGACCACGCGCTCGGCCGTCGACGTGACATTGCCGACCACACGCTCGGCCGTCGACGCGACGTTGCCGACTACGCGTTCGGCCGTCTCGTCCATCGTCGTGGTGGCATCGACGACGGCGCTGCGCAGCGTGGCAGCGAGGCCGGCGGCCTTGCCGTCGATCATCTTGGAGACATTGTCGAGGCCGATGCCCAGCGCCCGATCCATCGTCGACAGGCGTTCGTCGATATGGCTGGTCTTGCTATCGAAGGTTTCCGCGATCCGCGTCGCTGCGGTTTCCCCGACCTCGCTGAAGCCCTGGATACGTTGGTCGATGAGGCCGGCCAGTTCGCGGCCTGCAAGGTCGATCTTCTCGGCGAAACGTCCTGCATCTTCCTTGAGGCCGGTGTCGAGCGCGCTCAGGCTCATCTCGATCCGGCCGCCTGTGGCGTCGAAGCGATTGGCCATCTCGCCAAGCGTGGAGTCGAGGCGCTGGCCGAAGGAGTCCGCGGCGCGCGCAATGTCGCCGACGCTGTCGCCGAAGCGGCCGGCGATCGCCGCCGTCGTCGTCGTCATGATCTCGTCAAGATTGGCTGCGCTCTCGGCAATGGCAGTCTTGAGTGCGTGTTCGCGCTCTTCGAGCTTCATGTCGAGCGTCATGATGTTGCTCAGCATGTTGCCGGCGCCGCTCTGCAGGCGCTCGTCGAGCGCTTCGGCGGTGGCTTCGATGGTCTGGCGGATTGCGTCGCGATTGCTGGCGATCTGCGAGATCAAAGTCTCGGCCTGGCGGTTGAGTTCGGCGGTGGTCTGCTCGAGGCTGATTCGCGCATTGCCTGCGCCCGTCTCGATCGCTTCGCGAAGCGCCGAGCGGCTGGATTCAAGCTGGATGATCAGGCTGCCGGTCCGTTCGGAGAGCGAGAGCGCCGAGCGGTCCAGGGCCTCGCGAAGGGCCTCCTGGTCGGTCTCCCAACGGGCCTGTACGGCACCCGCCGTGGCATTGAGCCGCTCGTCGAGCAACGTGGCCGCCCGATCGATGGCGTCTGCAAGCGAGGTTTCCCTTTCGGCGAGCGTGCTATCGAGCTTCTTCGTGTTGCTCGCGAGTGCCAGCGCACTGGCCTGCATGCGGTTGTCGAGATTGTCAGCCGTCGAGTCGAGCACCTGGCGCAGGCTCTTTTCGCGCGCCTCGATCTTCTCGGCGAAGCTTAGTGCGCTCTCATTCAGCCCCTCGGTGCTGCGGTTCATCGCATCCGTCAGCGCCAATGTATGCTGGGAGATCGCACCGGTCATGCCGCTTGCGGCGCTCTGCACCGCCTCGTTGATGGCGCGACTGCTCAGCTCGACATGTTCGCGGAGCTTGCGTTCGCCGTCCTCGAAGGACATTTCGAACATGTTCGCGCCCATGGCGATGGATGTGCCCATAGCGGTCGACTGATCGGCAAGCGTTTCATCGAGATGCTTGCGGCCCTCTTCGAGCGCGATCGTGATCGCGTTCGTCTTGTCTTCGAGTGTCGCGCGGATCAGTTCATGCGTATTGGCGAGCTGGAACGACAGATCTGAGCTGCCGCTTTCGAACACGTTGTTGATCTCACGCGTCGTGGACGAAAGTGCATTGACGACTTCACCGCTGGCTGCCGCCACCACATTTGACATTTGACCGGTCACGTTTGCGACGGTCTCGGAAATCTGGTTGGTTGCATGAGACGCACGGCCGCTGATTTCCTCGGCGGCGAGGTCCACGGAGGCGGAGAGTTCGCTGGTTGCCGAGAGTGTGGCGACTGCGATCTTGTCGGCCGCCTGGTCGGCGCGGCCGCTGATCTCCTCGGCGGCGAGGTCCACGGAGGCGGAGAGTCCGCTGGTTGCCGAGAGTGTGGCGTCTGCGATCTTGTCGGCCGCCTGGCCGGCGCGGCCGCTGATCTCCTCGGCGACGCGGTCCACGGAAGCGGAGAGTCCGCTGGTCGCCGAGAGTGTGGTGTCTGAGATCTTGTCGGCCGCGTGGCTGGCACGGCCGCCAATCTCTTCGGCCGCAAGGGCCACGGAAGCAGAGAGTCCGCTCGTTGCCGAGAGCGTGGCGTCGGTGATTTTTTCGGCCGCCTGGCTGGCACGGCCGCTGATCTCTTCAGCAGCGAGGTCGACAGAAGCGGAGAGGCCGCTCGTAACGGATAGCGCAGCTTCGGTGATCTTGTCGGCCGCCTGATTGGCGCGGCCGCTGATTTCTTCGACAGCGTTGCCGATCGATGTGGTGAAACCGCTTGCGGCCGAGAGTGCCGCTTCGTTGATCCTGGATGCGACTTCACCGGTGCGACCGGTGATCTCCTCTGCGGCGATGTCCATCGAAGCAGTGAGGCCACTCGTTGCCGAGAGGGCAGCTTCGGTGATCTTGTCGGCTGCCCGGTTGGCACGCCCACTGATTTCTTCGACCGCATTGCCGATCGAGGCGGTGATGCCGCTTCCGGCGGCGAGTGTCGCTTCGTTGATCTGGGCGCCGATCTCGATCGCGCGACCGCTGATCTCCTTGGTTGCGAGATCCATGGAGGCCGTAAGGCTACCGGTGGCGGCGAGGGCGGCCTCGTTGATCTTGCTCGCCGCATCGCTCGCGCGTCCGCCGATCTCATCCACAGCGAGGCCGAGGGAGGCGGACAGACCGCTCGATGCGGAAAAAGCTGTCTCGTTGATCTTTTCGGCAACCGCGGTGGCGCGGCCGCTGATTTCCTCGGCAGCGAGGCCCAAAGAGGCGGAGAGGCCGCTGGTTGCCGAAAGCACTGCATCGTTGATCTGATCGGAGGCCTCGCTCGCACCAGTGGCCATCGATGTGGTGGCGGCGTGAAGCGACTCGGACATGCTCGACGTAGCCGCTTGAGCGGATTCGCCAATCTTCTGGGCGGCTTCGGTCGCCTTTTCATTGATTTCTTCGGCTGCAAATCCAGCTGAGGCGGAGAAGCCCGTCGATGCTGTCAGCAAGGCTTCGCTGATCTGCGCTGCGGCAGCCGAAGCAGTCTGGGTGATGTTGGCGTCGGTGGTGGCAAGTGCTGCTGTAATCCGAGCCGCCGAATCCTTCGCCGCCTGTTCCATGCTGACGGTGCTGTTGTCGAGCAAGCCCGACACAGCCTCGGCACGCGCCTTGAGGGTATCGTTGAGCTTTTCCTGGTGCTCGTTGAACGTCGCGGCAATCGTGATGGCATTCTCACCCAGCGTGCGGGCGAGGCGCGTGCGAGCATCCTCGACATTGCCCGTGATCAGCTCCGTGCCGCGGGCAACGGCATTTTCCAGGCGCTGCTGGTTCTCGCTGAAGGCCGTTTCGATGCGGGCAGACTTTTCGTCCAGTACGCTTGCGATCTTGTCATAGCCGGAATTGACGGCCGTCGTGATCGCGTCTGCGCTGCTGCTGACCTTGGCGACCATGTCGTCGGCCTTGCCGCCGAAACCTGCCTCGATTTGCTGATGGGCCTTGCCAAGCACCTCGGAAATCTGGCCGAAGCGGCTGTCGAGAGCTATTTCGATCATTTCCTGGCCGGTACCGAGCGCCGTCTCCATCGCGACCGACTGGCCGGCGAAGGCCGTATTCAGGCGATCGAGCGAAGAGGTAAGAATGCCTTCCAGCGCATCGCGGCCGGTACCGACGGATTCGTTGATCCGCGCCAGGCTCTCGGAAAGCTTCGCGTCGAGCGAGCCGGAACGCTCGTCGAAAGCCGTGGCAAACTCGGTCAGGCGGCCATCGAAAGCGGATGAGACGAGATCGACGGAGCTGCGCAGGCGCTCGTCAAAGAAGCTCGTCCTGAGATCGAGATCCATCACGGCCTCGTCGGCCGTGGTCTTCATCGTCTGGCGGAAGGTCGTGCTCTTCTCGTCGAGGGAGGAGTTGAGCGATGCAAGCACATCGTCGAGCTCCGACGTGATCGCCTGGGCGCCTGCCGTCAGCGACTCGTTGATCTGCTTGGTGCGGGCGATCAGCGTCTCGTTGAGCTGCTTGGTGCGCTCGTGCAGGGCGTGGTTGAGCTTCTCGGTATTGGCATCCAGCATCGAGGCGCGTGTCTCGAAGTCTGAAAGCAGCGCCTTGCCGCGCTCCTGCAGCGTCGAGGACATCATGTCGATGCGGGAATCGAACTCGTTGGTGAGCGCTACGCCGCTGGAGGAGAGGGCGGCCAGCAGGTTGTCGGTTTTCACCGTCAGCAGGCTGTCGATCGAGTCCGCCGCGAGGCCAGTCTTCTCGATGAAGATCGCGGCCTGCGTGTCGATCATCTTGGCGACGGCTTCGCCCGATGTTGCGATGTTGCGAGAAATGCCGAGGCTCGCCGCAGCGAGCTCTTCCTTCAGATGTTCATGCGCACCGGCGATGGAGGATCGCACGCGCTCGGCATGGCCGACGATGGCTTCGCGCTCGGAGCCAAGCTCCTGCACGAGAGTGCGCACGCGCATCTCGTTGTCGGTGTAGCTGCGCTCCAGCGCGCTGACCTCGGAGTGAACAAGCGATTCCAGCTCAGCAGCACGCGCGATGGTCCGCTCGATGCCCTCGTTCATCGCGGTGACCTGGCGGCGCACGGCCTGCCCGACGCTCATGATGCGGTCGGCGGCGGCGCTTTCGGGCTCGGCGAGCCGGAGAGCCACTTCGGCCATGGCACGTGCGGCGTGGCGCAGTTCGCGTGCACGGGCAATCATCAGCGCGAAGGCGAAGAAGATCGCGATCGGGAAGATCATGGCGACGATCAGCGCCAGCGCACCAGGAATGGCGACGAACTGCTCGATCGAACGGACCTGCCAAATGGCCGGAGCGTAAAGCATATGTGCGGTGGCCAGGCAGAGAACGACCCAGATCACGGAAATGATGGTGGCGATGCGCATCGGCGCGCCGCTGTCGGGGCCGCCGGGCAGGCTGTTCAATGCGCTCGCGCGCGTGCCGGACTGGTCGTTGGCCGGCCTGAACTGAGGAGATTTCGGGGCCGGTTCCGGCGACAGCGAGCGGGCAAGGTCTTCCTTCGACGGGCGCGCGCCATCTTCATCCCGGCCGGGCTTGTTGGTCCCGTCCTGGAAGTCGATGGCAAGGGCATCCTCCAGCGCCTTATAGGCGTTGTCGTCGGCCGCTTCGTTCTCGCGTTTCGTTGCCATTCCGGTGTCGCCTCATTCTTATGTCACCGCGAGCGAGCCGGAAATAGGATCGGCTCCCGGGCGGAATGTACGTCGCGACCGGGCTCATCCATCATGATCCATTCGATGAAACGCCGTACTGTCGCATGGAATCGAGCGCTGTGCACAGGGGCAAGCCACTCCAGACCTCGTAACTTAGTGGCACAGAAGCCGTTTTGATACAATCACTTGGCGTTTGGAACGATTGCTGGTTAACAAGAAATTAACCGCAGCTTCGTTCCGTCGCGTCCAAAAGTTCAACGAATATCGCCTTTTAACAGACGTTAACCATAACTGAAGTTTCACATCCGTCAAATTGCCTCAATTAAGCATTCTTCCGACAGTCGGTGAGACAATTGGGCCATTCGAACTGTGGCTGTCCCACATCAAAACAAAATAGGGAAAACCTAAGCATGGCAGCGTTGAGTATCGCATTCGAGGCACCGGACAACTATCGTGGTTACACGACGACCCACCGGCCAATCGATCTCGTTCACCTCGCAAGACAAACATCGGGCGACAAGGCCCTTGAACTGGAAGTGCTCCACACATTCGCCCGGCAGGCGCGCTGCTATCTGAGTGATCTCTCTTCCGGCAACGCCGAAGTGGTCACGCAGACGGCCCACAAGCTCAAGGGTGCGGCCCTTGCGATCGGCGCCTTCGACGTTTCCTCGGCTGCCGAGAAGGTCGAAGCACAGGGCGACGCGGCCGACATTATTGTCCTAGGCAATGCGATCGCTGCGGCCGAGAATTTCATCAACACGCTCTCGCGTTGATTTAGGCAATCAAGCACAGCCGGAGGCGCTTCCCGCGTCTCCGGCTGTCGCTATTTCGGGCACTTGTTGACGCAATATCTGTTTTGTTGGAAAAGGCGGCTCCACAGCCCGCCGAGCCGCGAACGGACAAAGACAGATCATGCCCAAGCTTATTTTCATCGAACACGACGGCACCCGCCATGAAGTGGACGCTGCTCCCGGCTCCACGGTCATGGAGAATGCGATCCGCAACTCCATCAACGGCATTCTTGCCGAATGCGGCGGCGCCTGCGCCTGCGCGACCTGTCATGTCTATGTCGGAGATGCCTTCGCCGACAAAGCGGGCCGTCCCGACCCGATGGAAGAGGACATGCTGGATTTCGCCTATGACGTCCGCCCGACGTCGCGGCTGAGCTGTCAGATCAAGATGTCCGAGGCGCTTGATGGGCTGACTGTTCACATTCCTGAAAAACAAGGCTGATAGGCAGGTCAGAAGCCAAAAAAAGCCTCGCTCCGTTCCGAGCGAGGCTAATGAGACGCATTGTCAAACAGGCGAGGGAGGAGACACCTGCAGCCACTCACATGCGCCTTGGGAAACCGAAACCAGCAAGAACGCCTGAACTCTCATTCACGATTCACATTCGATATGTGAACGGTATTTCAGCAAAGCCGCAAGTGCAATTGACGAATCTTAGGGGTCAATTCACAGGAATGAGCGCAAGTCTCGCGCAAGCCTCATGGGGCAGCCGGTAGCATTTCGCCCAAATTTACGGCGAAGACGCTATTCTTCGGCCCGTTGGCTGATCCGGTACTTGAGCAGGCGAATCATCCGGTTCTCGAAATTCACCGACTCGATCCGGTCGAAACGCATCTGGTCCTTGTCATGCGCGACCATCGCTTCCTGCGACACGCGATTGACCCGCGCCTTGAGCGTCGGGCAATCGCTCGACGCGGAAAGGCCGAGAATGGTCTTTTCCAGACCGCGGGCATGCGTGCGGGCGATTTCCGCGTGGCGCTCCTCATGGCGCTTGATGTCAGCGGCGAGCGTGTCCCAGATCAGGCCCATCTGGCGGTTGGCCCGCCGGCGGTTGGTCCAGCGCGGCAGCATGAGCTTGGTCAACAGCGACACTTTGGCCCCGCCGATCACACAACGGCCATTCTTGCGCACGAACGTCGCCGAGCCGTTGAATTTGATCTGCGTCGCGCCGGGATGCCGGCGTCCGGTGGTGTGTGAGAACGGCCCGCGGCGCGTCATCTCGCGGTCGAGGTCAGTGGCCGTGTGACCCCCGATCGAGAAATAGGTCACCGTCTTGTGGATAATCGTCTCGGCAGGTGCGGGGACCGATACCCCTGCGATCAGAAGCGCAGCAAAAAGCGGCTGAAGCGTTCTTGGCAATCTCATGGTGCGCTCCTCTTTGCCTATCCATGGGACATTGTATCCGAGGGCGCAATATGTAAACAGCGTGGGCCAGAGTGATGACGAAAGGTGAGCAATGACCGCGCCCTTTGATCCTGTGGCCTGGAAACTGGCTCGTGGCCGGGAACTCACGCTGGGGCCGACCGGATGGCTGATGGCGATCATCAATGTGACCCCGGATTCCTTTTCCGATGGCGGCCTGAACATCGAGGCATCGAAGGCGATCGAAAATGCGCTTCGGGCGGTTGAAGATGGTGCTGTGATCGTTGATATCGGCGGCGAATCAACGCGTCCGGGTGCTGCAGAAGTCACAGCCGAGCAGGAGCAGGCGAGGGTGCTGCCGGTCATCGAGGCGCTTGCCGCCCGGAGCGATGCGCTGATCTCGATCGATACCTATCGCGCCACGACTGCCGAGCGTGCCATTGCTGCCGGTGCCCATATCGTCAACGATGTGCACGGCCTGCAGCGCGACCCGGATCTCGCAGGCGTTGTGGCAGGCACAGGGGCGGGCGTCTGCATCATGCATACCGGCCGCGGCCGGGAAAAGCTGCCTGATGCGATCGAGGACCAGCTCTTCTTCCTCAGCCAATCACTCGATATCGCCCGGGCGGCGGGCGTGAAGGACGAAGCCATCGTGCTTGATCCAGGCTTCGGGTTCAACAAGGAAACGGCGGCCGAAAACCTCCAGATACTGGCGCGATTCGCCGAGCTTCACACGCTCTGTCTGCCGCTGCTCGCAGGTACATCGCGCAAGCGCTTCTTGGGCTCCGTCACGGGCCGCGATCCGGCTGACCGGGACGTCGCCACGGCGGCGACAACTGCGCTTTTGCGTCGCGTGGGCGCGGCGATATTCCGTGTCCACAATGTCGCAATCAACAGGGATGCTCTGGCCATCGCGGATGCTATCCTCAAGGTCGAATGGGAACATGCTAGCGGGAGCAGCAAATGAGCGGAACCTACACCATATTGCTGTCCAACTGTGCATTCTTCGCACGCCACGGCGCGATGCATGAAGAAGAGGTGCTGGGTCAGCGCTTCTTCGTCGATGCGGAACTCGAGGTACAGCCCGCCGGCTCTCTCGAGGACGACATGCTCGAAAGCACTGTCGACTATGGCGTCGCCTTCAAGGTGATCGAGCAGATCGTCACCGGACGGCGTTACTTCCTGATCGAGGCGCTTGCCATGGAAGTTGCGCGTTCGCTCGAGGCGCGCTTTCCGCAGATCCGGCGGGCGAAGATCACGCTCCGCAAGCCGAACGCCCCGATTGCCGGCGTCCTCGATTATGTCCAGGTGACGATTGAGCACCGTGCCGGCGAGTGACGGTTTCGTCACAGCGCTTCTCGGGCTCGGCGGCAATGTCGGGGACCCCGTCAGTGCGATGTCGACGGCGCTCAAGACCCTTGCAGAACGTCCGGCTTGTCGGGTGATCGCAGTTTCGCGGCTCTACCGCACGCCGCCATGGGGCAAGACCGACCAGGACTGGTTCTTCAACTCGGCGGCGCGGGTCGAGACGATGCTCGGCGCGGTGCCGCTTCTTGATCTCGCGCTCGGCATCGAACAAGCGAATCGGCGCGTGCGGATCGAGCGCTGGGGGCCCCGTACGCTCGACATCGATATCCTCGATTATGACGGCCAGGCGATCCACAGCGATCAGCTCACCATCCCGCATCCGCGGATGAAGGATCGGGCCTTCGTGCTGATGCCGCTGATCGATGTCGCGCCGGATTACCGCATCGAGGACCGGGCGCTGAAGGACTGGCTGGGCCAAGCCGACAGCGCCGGCATCGAAATCGCGGACGAAAGCCGAGACTGGTGGCGCCAGACATGAAAAAGCCGGGCGATGCCCGGCTTTCGATTCCTCTTGGACGCGATGTTTAGTCGACCGAACCGACTGAGATCTCATCGGTTTCACGGTTCAGGTTCATGCCGATAACAGGAACCATCGTGTTCTCGACCTTCACCGAGATCGTAACGGTCATCGTGTTCTTCCCCTGAAGGCGGGCGATCATGGCGCCGTTGAGCTTGGCGCGGGTGATGCCCACGACGATCTTCTGGCCGGTCACATTGCCGGAGATGATGTCGAGACCCTTGCCCTGGGCGCCATCAAGGAACTTGCCCTTGTAGGTGCGGCCAGCGGTCTTGATAACGGCCTTCATCGGCTGCTTGAAAATTCCAACGCGGCAGGAGCCATCGAGCATCATGCCAGTGCCATCAAGCGACGAGCCGGAGAGCTTGCAGGTGAACTTCGTGCCCTTGTACTTCCCGGCGACAATCTCGCCCGGACCGGACCACTGACCCTGAACACCGTCGAAGAACGACTTGTCACGCGAACCGGCCGACGCGGGCGCAACGAATATGGCCGTGACGATGGCAGCTGCCGCAAGTCCGGTGGCAAGCATTTTGACGCGCGAAAACATATTCGATCCCCTGAACACCGGCGCAAGAACAGCTTTAGTCTTCGCCGAGAATGGTTAATGGGTGGTTTCTTCCTGCCAGCGTCGCCGCTGCTTCGCAACACCTACCCACAGCCAAAACGCGCTCTATGCGCAGCTATTGCAATTCGGATACACCAATTCGCGCCCGCCCGCTACTGGCAAACACTCAAACAGCGGCAGACTCAGGCGCCGCCGCCGGCAAGGTCGCCCATGAAATCGCCGATTCCCGGTCGCCTCAGAGCCTTGAAGGGGAGGGGGCGCAGCAGATCCATTGCGGCAATGCCTATCCGTGCCGTCATCAGTCCATTAACGACGCCTTCGCCGAGCCGTGCCGAAAGCTTCGAGGCAATGCCATGGCCGAGGATCTGCTGGACGAGGCTGTCGCCCGCCGCGATCGACCCGGTGACGGCGAGATGGGCTATCACGTCGCGGAACAGTCGGAACATGCCGAGCCGGCCGGGCTTGGTGCCATAGGCTTCCGCGATTGAGCGTACCAACCGGGTCGACTCGAAAAGCACATAACCCAGATCGACGAGGGCACGCGGGCTCACGGCCGTGACGATGGATACGCGTTTCGAGGCGTTGAGGATGAGCTGCCGAACCTTTCGATCCGTCGGTCCCAGCAGTTCGATCTCGGCAAGTCCCAGCAGGCCTCCCGCGTCGATGATCTCGCCGGCGGTGCGAGCGAGTGCTGCGCGACCAGCGGCCGTTTCCGGGATGCTTTCCGACAACTTGACCAGTTTGTCGAGCACGGCGCGTGCCTTAGCGGGCTTCGGCTCCAGTGCCGCATTGACGGCTTCATCCCTCAGTGCTTGAACTGCCGCGAGGCGCCGCATGCCCAGCCATTCGCGCGCCACTATACCCAGAAGCGCCAGCGCCCCGATAGCAGTCACGCCGATTGCGGCATAGCCCAGCCAGTCGTTGCGGCTGAACAGGCTGCGGATCAGCCCATCGAGCCATAGCGCGAAGGCGACCGAGATGATGGCGCCCAGCGCCGTCAAGAAGATCTGCAACAGGGGTAGGCCGCGCCGGCGGGGCGCCGGCGGTGGCGGAAGGGTATCGGCCTCGCCAAGAAACGGGTCGAGTTCGTCGGGTGTGAGCGTGACACCGGCATCGAAAGCGCCGGGCTTGCGCATCCGGACCTCGACGGGCGCTGCCGGCGGCTCGTCGAAAGCAAAGCTTTGCGGCTTGCGGGGTTCCTTGCTCATGCCAAACGGTCTCCGAACAGGAACTGCAAAGCGCGATCGAGGCGGATATGCGGCAGCGAGAGCTTCAATCCGCCACCATTTTCCTCGACCTCCGGCGGCCGGAAGCGAACGATGTTGATATGGGGCAGGGTGGGCATATTCGGGACCGAACCGGGTGGGCGGAAATAGATATCGGTCTTGTCAGGCAAATCGCCCGGAAAGATCGCCGTTCGTCGCTTGCCGTCGAAGGTCTCGCCTTCGATCCGCTCGCCCGATATCGGCGTGCCGACGATCACCGGAAGTTCCTCGCCGTCGCGGGTCACAGTCGCCTCGCGGGTCGCGCGGATAGAGGCAAGTGCCATCACGTCGATCGTGGCACCCGTCCGGCCGATCCGTTCGACGGCGCGATCGACGATACGGCGGGTGAGCGCCTCCAGCCTGTCGTGGCTTTCATGGTGCAGATGATCCGCCTTGGTCGCGGCCACCAGCACCTTGTCGATGCGGCGGGTGAAGAAGGAGCTCAGGATCGACGTCGAACCGGCGCGGAAGGCGCCGAGCACATCGACCAGCGCATTTTCGAGGTCCGCCATCGCCTCTGGTCCGCGGTTGAGCGCCTGAAGCGTGTCGATCAGCACGATCTGCCGGTCGAGCCGGGCGAAATGCTCTTTGAAGAAGGGCTTCACGACATGCGTCTTGTAGGCCTCGAAACGCCGCTCCATCATTGCTGCGAGGCTGCCCCGGGGCGGCTTGCCTTCAGGCAGGCGGGCGAGCGGCGCGAAAGTCAGCGCGGGCGAGCCTTCGAGATCACCAGGCATCAGGAAACGGCCGGGCGCGAGGGCTGAGAAAGAGTGCTCGTCCTCCTTGCAGGCGCGGAGATAAGCGGTGAAGGCGCTCGCGAGGTCGCGAGCCACCATCTCGTCGGCCTCATGGTCTGGTGCAATGGTCGAAGCGATCTTCAACCAATCCTTCGCCAGGGTCTTGCGGCGTCCCGAACCGGCGAGCTTGACCGTCCGATCCGAGAAGGTTCTGTAGTCCTGCTCCAAAAGCGGCAGATCAAGCAGCCATTCGCCGGGATAGTCGACGATGTCGATCGAGAGCCGTCCCGCCGAGAGCAGCCGATTCCACATCGAGGCGCTTTCGAATTCGATCGTCAGCCGCAGCTCTGAAATCGCTCGCGTCGAATCCGGCCACAACCGCTTCTCGACGAGTGTGCGGACGTGATCCTCATACTGGAACCGCGGCACCGCATCGTCAGGCTGTTCCTGCAGGCCCACCGACTTTATCCGGCCCGACCGCTGGGCCTCGAAAAGCGGCAGGCGGCCGCCATGCAGCAGGTTATGGATCAGTGCCGAGATGAACACGGTCTTTCCTGCGCGCGACAGGCCTGTGACGCCGAGACGAAGCGAAGGATTGGCAAAGCCGCTGGCCCGCTCGGCGATCGTCTCGAGCGCAAGCATTGCTTCGTCGGCGATATTCATGGGAGAGGGCGGCAAACGCGGCATCCGTGGCAAGACTGTCTAGCCGCAATATAGGAACGTTCGGCCTCAGGTCAAAGACGGCGTGATCAGCGCCACCGGCTGGCCGCGATGCGTGAGGTGTTCGGCAAGCGGGAATGCGAAATCGATCGCCAGCAGACCCGCCGTCGGGTAGCCGATGGCAAGCGGGCTCATGATGTCGCTTTCCCGGGAGAGATGATGGGCGCAGGCCTCGATCATCGGGTTATGGCCAACAATCATCAGCGAGCGATGTGATGCGTGCCGGCGAATTTGCTCGAAATAAGCGTCGGGGCCGCCGGAATAGAGTGCCGCATCCTCCGTCGGCGTGACCGAGCGAAACACGTCGAGCAGGACCGAGGTCGTCTGGCGACAGCGCAGCGCGGGTGAGAAGATCAGGATTTCCGGAACCAGGCCGGCCAGCGCCGCCTGCTCGGCCATGTCGCGCGCCTCGAAGCGCCCGGTCTCATCGAGTGGCCGATCGAAATCGCTGACGCCGGGCGTCGCCCAGGCGGCATGGGCATGCCGGACGAGATAGAGTCGGAATGTCTCGGCGCCGGCACTCTGCATCGGGGGAACCGCATAGATGAAACAGATCTGTGCCGATTGGGTAAACGGCGGCCCCCAAAAGGTCAATCGCGACTGTTCGGTATGCGCGCGTGGCGCGGCCATCCACAGTAGGCGATCTTCAAGTGGTCATCGCGAATATTGACAAAAATATAACCACTTAGCGCAAAAATGTGACAGCCGTAAAAAGGCCGTTAGCCGCGCTTTAAGCTTGAATTGACACACTTGTAACTGTATAGGGCAGCGCGTGCGGGATGTTCTTCAGGAGAATCGCGTTGAGTGAGAATATCGATCTTGCGGACTATGTTCCCTCGGAAGCAGAAGAATTCATGAATCCCCGGCAGCGGGCGTACTTCCGGTCCAAGCTGGTCGCATGGAGAAACGAGATTTTGCGCGAGGCACGCGAAACTCTCGATCACCTTGCAGAAGAGAGTGCCAATCACCCCGATCTTGCCGACCGGGCCTCCTCCGAAACCGACCGGGCCATCGAGCTTCGCGCTCGCGACCGCCAGCGCAAGTTGATCTCCAAGATCGACGCAGCCGTGCAGCGGATCGATGATGGCACCTACGGCTATTGTGAGGAGACGGGCGAGCCCATCAGCCTCAAGCGGCTGGATGCTCGTCCGATAGCTACGCTGTCGATCGAGGCGCAGGAGCGCCACGAACGTCGCGAGAAAGTCTATCGGGACGAATAGTTGAGTTGATTGGCCGCCCTCGCAAGAGGGTGTTTTTGTTTCCGGCCCTTGGCGCCGTCTCGAGCGCCCAGGGCCAACGCGTGCCTGGGATTGGCACGCCAAGCGCCATCAGTGATCTACATCGCCCGGGCTTTTGGCCTCATAAACCCACTCCCTCCAGATCGACACGATCAGCGCCATCAGCACCGGCCCGAGAAACAGGCCGAGGAAGCCCATGGTCTTCACGCCGCCGATCAGGCCGAAGAAGGTCGGCAGGAACGGCAGCTTGATCGGACCTCCGACCAGCTTTGGCCGCAGCGTCTTGTCGACGATGAAGAGCTCGGTCGAACCCCAAACGAGAAGCGCGATGCCGTTGACCGTTGCGCCGCTGGCAACCAGATAGATCGACACCAGCGTGAAGCTGAGCGGCGCGCCGCCCGGCACCAGCGCCATGACGCCGGTGATGATTCCGAGTGTGACAGGTGAGGGGACACCGGCGAGCCAATAGGCGACTCCGAGCACGATACCTTCGCCGATCGCGATCACGGTCATGCCCATCACCGTCGAACTGATTGTCATCGGCACGATGCGCGAGACGCGTTCCCAGCGATCCGGCAGGACGCGCTCGCCCAGCCGATCCAGCTGCGCGACCAAGCGGTCGCCGTCGCGATAGACAAAGAACAGCGTGATCAACAGGAACAACAGCGTCAGGAGCGCCTGGAAGGCCGACGAGCCGACCACGAGCAAGCCGCGATAGATATTGCCGATATTGGAGCCGCTGATCGCCTGAACGAGCTCGCCGAGCCCACCCGGATGGCCGAGATGACGCTGCCACTGTTCAGCAGCATCTGCCCCAACGATCGGCAGATCGGCGATCCACAATGGCACCGGCGGGCCGACCCTGTTGGCCTCGATCGCCCACGCCGCCCAAAGGCGCACTTCCTGGACAGCGTACAACGTGGTGAACACGATCGGCACGATGATGAAGGACAAGACGAGGATCAGCGCAATCGTGGCAGACCAGATGTCCCGTCCACCGAGGGCCGTGCGAAGCCGTGTGTAAAGCGGCCAGCTCGCAAAGCCGATCACCAATGCCGCCAACACCGGCACGAGAAAGCCATGGAAGAAATAGACGCCCGCCGCAAGGATGGCGACCAGCAGCCAGCGCGCGATGGAATCGTAACCGACAAGCGGCGCCCGGGCGGGCGGCACGATGACCGGTTCAACATTCTCCGCAAGCCGTGATCGTGTGGCGCGGTTTTCCATGAATTGCCTGCTTTCTCGAACGAAATATCTCTACGGCCTAGCTATCACCGGCCACAATAAATGCCAGTGATTTCATGTTCGTGACTTCGAGCAGCGGGCGTCCCGGATTCATATCTGCCCTATCCAGGGGCGGTGAAATCGCTATCATCGCCCGCAACAAAAACGGAGGAGCATCATGAGCAAGGACAATCCGGGTTTCGCGACACTTGCGGTCCACGCCGGCGCACAGCCTGATCCGACCACCAAGGCCCGTATCACGCCGATCTACCAGACCACGGCCTATGTTTTCGAAAATTCCGACCATGCGGCCGCGCTCTTCGGCCTGCAGGCCTTCGGCAACATCTATACGCGCATCATGAACCCGACGAGCGCGGTTCTCGAAGAGCGGGTTGCGGCACTGGAAGGCGGCACCGCCGCGTTGGCCACGGCATCGGGGCATGGCGCTCAGCTGCTGATCTTTCACAATATCATGCGTCCGGGCGACAATTTCATCGCGGCACGACGTCTCTATGGCGGCTCGATCAATCAGTTCGGCAATGCTTTCAAGAACTTTGACTGGAACGTCCGCTGGTTCGACACATCAGACGCGTCCAGCATGGAGAGCCTGATCGACGACAGGACCAAGGCAGTCTTTGTCGAAAGTCTCGCCAACCCCAACGGCACCTTCGTGGACATCGCGGCGATTGCCGACATGGCGCACAAGCACGGCTTGCCGCTGATCGTCGACAACACGATGGCGACGCCTTATCTCATTCGGCCGTTTGAGCACGGCGCCGATATCATCGTTCACTCGCTCACCAAATTCATGGGCGGTCACGGCAATTCGATGGCCGGCATTCTTGTCGATGGCGGCACGTTCGACTGGTCGAAGTCCGGCAAATACCCGATGCTGTCGGAGCCGAGGCCGGAATATGGTGGCGTCGTGCTGCACCAGACCTTCGGCAATATTGCATTCGCCATCGCCGCCCGCGTGCTGGGCCTTCGCGATTTCGGCCCGTCGCTAGCGCCGCTCAACGCTTTTCTCGTCCTGACCGGCATCGAGACTCTGCCGCTGCGCATGCAGCGCCATTGCGACAACTCGCTCGGCGTCGCCAAATGGCTGAAGTCTCACCCCAAGGTTGCCTGGGTCAACTATTCCGGTCTCGAAAGCGACCCGAACCACGCGCTACAGATGAAATACTCGCCAAAGGGTGCCGGGGCGGTCTTCACCTTTGGCCTCAAGGGCGGCTACGAATCCGGCAAGAACGTTGTCGAGAATCTCAAGCTGTTCTCGCATCTCGCCAATATCGGCGACACGCGTTCGCTGGTCATCCATCCGGCATCGACGACGCACCGCCAGCTCGCCCCCGAGCAACAGATCGCCGCCGGCGCCGGCCCTGACGTCGTTCGACTTTCGGTCGGTATCGAGGATCTCTCCGATATTATCGCCGACCTCGAACAGGCTCTGGAGCACGCATGAGCGGCAATGCCATTGGCTTCGATATGAGCAACATAACTCCGGAAACCGGCGCGCCAGCGCCGGACCGGCTGATCTCGGGAAATCCCGAATTCACCACCTGGAATGTCGAAGAAGCCGCGGGCGGTCTCTATGCCGGTATCTGGCAATCGACGCCGGGCAAGTGGCGGATCGAGTATGACGAGTGGGAATATTTCCACATCCTCGAAGGCTACTCGGTGGTGACCGAGGATGGCGGCGAGCCGGCTCACCTAAAGGCAGGCGAGAGCTACATTCTCCGGCCGGGATTCAAGGGGACGTGGGAAGTACTTGAAACGACACGGAAAGATTATGTGATCAGGGTGTGATCTGCGGGGTGCAGATCCGATCAGGTTTGTACCTCATTTCGGCGGGTTGAAACTGGCGCCGGTGATAGGACCAGATGTAGAATTGGTTCATGCCGTTTTCGCCGGTCACCAACAGGGCGTGGTAATTGAGGTACATGTTGGACGTGCCCTTCGCCCTTAAATTCAGGATGGTGAGATCCCAGATGTCCACCACAACGGTGTTTCCGCTCTGGATACAATAGGGCTTGCCTTGGGCGAGCTTTTTTGCGGCATAATGCACGTTCGCGCCTGTGTTTAGGGCATAGGTTGCCAGCGCCGCCAGCGACAGCGCGCATGACGCGGCAGTTGCAGCGAAGGCGTAGGATTTCGATCGAAGCAGTGTCGCGGAGGCAAAGACCGCAATTCCGATGATCGTTCCCAGGCCGATGAACAGCACAGCGCCATCAACCCTGGCGAATGCGCCTTGATGTGCGAAAAGCGCAGGTATGAAGGATGCCAGCGCGCTTCCAAAGTTGGTATCTGGCCACCGGATTTCATCTGCTGACGACGGTGCCGCGTCAAAGCGCCCCTATTGCGGGATAGGACGCGTCTGGCCATCCTGATAACCAGCCCACCGGCGATAGCCGTCGCCATTAAGCCAAATTGAAAAGCGGCAACAAGGGGCATGACTGGAAGCCTGCTCTCGCGACCGTCTTGAAATATCAACCAGGTCGTCAGCAGGGTCATGCCAGCAAATAGGAAAAGAACTCTGTTCCATCGCGCATTTGAGATGGCGAAGCCAAGCAGAATGCTGGCCGGCATGATAAAGACCAACGTGAAAAAAAGCTTCTGCATCATGGCGGGCTCGCAGGTCGAGTGAGGACACTCTAGGATTGCGAGACTTTACAAAGAGTTTCAGCTGCTACCCCGAAACGCCTTCGCGAATTCTGGCGACGAGACGAAGGCGAGCGCCTTCCTGATTTCCTCCGACTGTTCCTTTCCGAACACGCGGTCGAATCGGCCCTGTGCATCCCGCCAATTGGCCAGCAAGTTCTTCTGCGTCTTCTGCCCCAGCGCCGTCAGTCGCGCACGCCTAACGCGGCGGTCCTGCGCATCCGGCACGAGTTCCAGATAACCATCACGGATCAGCGGCTTCAGCGTATGCCCCAGTGCCGAAAGATCCATCACCATGGCTTCGGCGAGCTGTTTCAAGGCCGGTTCGCCGCTGGCAG
This sequence comes from Rhizobium sp. SRI_017, assembly GCF_057586295.1. NCBI lineage: Bacteria > Pseudomonadati > Pseudomonadota > Alphaproteobacteria > Hyphomicrobiales > Rhizobiaceae > Rhizobium > Rhizobium sp. SRI_017. The sequence continues at coordinate 161,666 of NZ_JBYCZP010000004.1, forward strand.
CAATCTGCGAGAGCAGCGAAAACTGCGTGCCCCTGAGGCCGGTACCCTCCATGCAGTCGTCATAGAGCTGGCCGAGCTGGCGGGCGGCGCGGCGGATCGCCGTGTTCGAGCAATGCATCCAGATGCCGTCATCGGCCTCGGCCATCTCACATCTCTCAATTCGTCGCCAGGAAAATACTGGCATATGCAATTAAATTTATCGGAGCCTCTTGCATATAGCAAGTCAGCTACAACATAGTGGCATATGCCATTAAATTCCAGAAGGAGAGAGATCATGGCTCGGATTGCACAACAGGGAACAGCACTCGTCACCGGCGCATCGTCGGGTATCGGTGCGATTTACGCCGAACGGCTTGCGCGGAGGGGTTATGACCTTCTGCTCGTTGCCCGTGACTTCGCCCGCCTCGACACCTTGGCGGATCAGCTTTCGGCCAAGCATGGCGTGAAGGCGGACGTTCTGGCCGCAGACCTGACCAGGGATGTCGATCTGCGGCGAGTCGAGAGCCGTCTGCGCGCCGATGAGGCGATCACGCTGCTCGTCAACAATGCCGGGATTGGGCCCAAGGGGCCACTGCTCGCCGATGACATCGGCTATCTCGACCAGATGATCGCCATCAACGTTACCGCCGCCAACCGGCTCGCCGTCGCGGCCGCCCAGACTTTCGTGGCGCGTGGCAAGGGTGGCATCATCAACATTGCCTCAGCCGTCGCGATCGTCCCGGAACTCTTCAACGGCACATATAGTGGCACCAAGGCCTTCGTCCTCGGACTGACCTTGTCGCTTGCCAGTGAACTGAAGGACAAGGGCGTCAAGCTGCAGGCCGTCCTGCCGGGCCTCACCCGCACCGAGATCTTCGACCGGGTCGGAGGCTCCTTCGATCATCTGCCGCAGGATCGGATCATGGATGTGAACGATCTCGTCGATGCAGCACTTGCCGGCTACGACCACGGTGAACTTGTAACCGTGCCGTCTGCGGAGGACGAGAGCCTCGTGAACGGCTTCCAGGACGCGCGAATGGCGCTTGGCGGCCAGGCCTCTCGCGACCGCCCAGCCAGCCGCTACAACGTCGCCTCCAAGGCGGCGGCCTGATCATCCCCTTCGGGCGCCGACAGTTTGGCGGTGGCGCCCAAGCGCCCGCGGCGTCCTCTCCGCGCCGCGGGCGGCTGGTTCACCAACAGAGGTCGAGCCGTTCCAGTCCATGGAAATGATAGACGTCCTTGACGACGGGCTCGCTGGCCAGTCGCAGGTCCGGCAGCCGCTTGAAGAGGATCGGCAGTGCGATGTTCATTTCGAGCCGGGCCAGCGGCGCGCCGATGCAGAAATGGATCCCTGCGCCGAAGGAGAGGCTGAGGCCTTCCTCGCGTCGCGGCCGGAAGGCAAGGGGATCTGTGAATTTCTGCGGATCGAGATTGGCGGCAGCCAGGATCAGTCCGACTTCCTCGCCTTTCTTCAACGCAATACCGCCGAATTCAAGATCCTCCAGCGCCCAGCGCTTGAAGATGTGGACCGGCGCGGAGATGCGGAAGCTCTCCTCGACGGTCAGTTCCGTCGCTTTGGCATCGGCGAACAGCGATTTCGGATCGGCGCCGTTCTTCAGGATGACATTCACCGCATTGCCGATCTGGTGAACCGTCGCTTCATGGCCGGCATTCAGCAGCACGATCGTCGTCGAGACCAGCTCTTCCTCGGTGAGGTACTGTCCGTCACGTGCCGGTGACAGCATCAGCGTCAAAAGATCATCGCGGGGATCGCTGCGCCGTTCTGCGGCAAGCTTGACCACATACTCCGCGAACTCCTTCGCTGCCTTGTTGGCAAGATGCTCGTCCTCTGCCGTCTTGCCGAACATATACATGCGCACATAATCGTGGCTCCAGTCGAGCAACTGCCGGCACATCTCGTCCGGCACGCCGATCATCCGGGCGATGACGGTGACGGGGATGATCTCGGCAAAGGTCGAAAGCAGTTCGGTGCCGCCATCCTTCTCGAAACCGTCGATCAGCTGGTGCGAAAGGGCAGCAATCTCGGGCCGCAAACGCTCGATATTTCGCGAGACAAAGGCGCGATTGACCAGCGTCCGGAGCCGTGTGTGCTCAGGCGGTTCGATCGACAGCAAGGACTTTGACTCCGACCGGTCGAAATCGGCAAGATGCGGCGATGGTTCCGGCCAGCCAAGCTCTTCGCGGCTCATCACATGCGTGATCTGACGGCCGAACCGCCGGTCGCGCAGGATGGCGTTCACCTGGTCGTAGGCCGTGAAATACCAGTGCTTCTCCTCTTCCCAGAAGAAGGTGGGCGACGCGGCATGCATCGCGGCATAGCCACGGTTTGGGTTGAGATAGAAAGCCGGATCGCGGGCATCGAGCGAAAGACGGCGGGTGGCGGGGTCGAATTTGAAATACGAGGGAATGTCGGTCATTCCGGATCACTAGCGCTTTTCAATTTTCTTAGGAAGGCATGCTCTCAACGGCTCCACAGAAGCAGGGCAGTGTCCTATGTTAAAAGAAAGGAGATCGAGGATGCGACGGATTTCCATGACGGAGTGGCGTAAGAATTTCGAAAGATATGTCGAAGAGACGTCGTCAGGTGCTGCCCTTCGTCATCACCAGATATGGCAAACCACACTGTCGCCTGGAACCGCTCGGCCCAGCCGACCAAGCGGAGTTCGAAAGAGCAGGGTTGAAATCCGGAGACAGGTCCTAGATTCGGTTTCTTTGCCCACAGGTAGGTTTCCGCTCGAAATTTGAGAGGCGCTGCCTGCACACTTCACCCTTTCTTCACCCCAAATCCCAATATCAAGGGATATCCATCGCCGCCTTACTCGGCATTAATGGCGAATCTGAAAGGACCGTCCGGCAAAGTCCCTGCATGACTTGAAGTTCTGGGTGCTGACACTCTATGTAGGGAGTGACAATTTCCGATGATTCCGGGAGCCAGCGGGTTTCCGGAGGTTGCTGCGAAGGATGGATATGAGAGATCCAATTGAAACCACCATGGCGATCATCCCTCAGGTGATCGAACAGACCAACCGCGGCGAACGCGGATGGGACATTTTCTCGAGGCTTCTGCGTGAACGGATCATCTTCCTGATTGGCCCGGTCGATGACACGATGGCGGCACTCGCCTGCGCCCAGCTTCTCTTCCTCGAATCTGAAAATCCGAAGAAGGAAATTTCGCTCTATATCAATTCTCCCGGCGGTTATGTGACAGCCGGCATGGCGATCTATGACACGATGCAGTTCATCCGTCCGGCAGTCTCGACGCTCTGCGTCGGTCAGGCCGCTTCGATGGGGTCTCTGCTTCTGACGGCCGGCGCCAAGGGCGCCCGTTACGCGACGCCGAACGCACGCATCATGGTGCATCAGCCCTCGGGTGGTTTCTCCGGCCAGGCCTCGGACATCGAGCGCCATGCCCGTGACATCCTCAAGATGAAGCGCCGCCTCAACGAGATCTATGAAAAGCATACCGGCCGGACCTATGATGAGGTCGAGCGTGCGCTTGACCGCGACAACTTCATGAGCGCGGAGGAGGCTAAGGACTGGGGCCTGATCGATCAGGTCATCACCACGCGCCTCGACGCCGAAGGCGAGACTGACGCTTAACTTTCGCGTGATCCGCCGCTTTGCCCATTTGCTGACAAGAAAGTCTTCGAAAAGGGCTATGCGGCGGAAGTCGGGATCGTTAATTATGGACATTAAGCCTATGTTGAAGAAATATGACATAGGCTCCCTCGAATGAGGGGGATTCGTTGCCGCCACTTGGCAAGTATGGTTTGTTTGCCGTGGTATGCGCCCCTAGGGCCCCGTCGTGACAGCGGCAAGTTCCGCTCAATGCCGGGGTGTCAGGTTTGACCCCGTGTGCACATGTTGGCGTCACGGGTGTTGTGGAAGGAAAGTACAATGAGCAAAGTCAGCGGAAGCAACGGCGGTGACTCCAAGAATACCCTCTACTGCTCTTTCTGCGGCAAGAGCCAGCATGAGGTTCGCAAGCTGATCGCCGGCCCAACGGTTTTCATCTGCGACGAATGCGTCGAGCTCTGCATGGACATCATCCGCGAGGAAAACAAATCCTCGATGGTCAAGTCCCGCGAGGGCGTTCCGACCCCGCAAGATATCATGAAGGTGCTCGACGAATATGTGATCGGCCAGAGCCAGGCCAAGCGCATTCTTTCGGTCGCCGTGCACAATCACTACAAGCGCCTCGCGCATGCCACCAAGAACCAGGACGTCGAACTGGCCAAGTCCAACATCCTGCTTGTCGGCCCGACCGGCTGCGGCAAGACCTATCTCGCCCAGACGCTGGCGCGCATCATCGACGTGCCGTTCACCATGGCTGACGCCACGACGCTGACGGAAGCTGGCTATGTCGGCGAAGACGTCGAGAACATCATCCTGAAGCTGCTCCAGGCCGCCGACTACAATGTCGAACGCGCCCAGCGCGGCATCGTCTATATCGACGAAGTCGACAAGATCAGCCGCAAGTCTGACAACCCCTCGATCACCCGCGACGTATCGGGCGAGGGCGTCCAGCAGGCGCTGCTCAAGATCATGGAAGGTACCGTCGCTTCGGTTCCGCCGCAGGGTGGTCGCAAGCATCCGCAGCAGGAATTCCTGCAGGTCGACACGACGAACATCCTGTTCCTCTGCGGCGGCGCGTTTGCCGGCCTCGACAAGGTGATCCTGGCGCGCTCCGAGAAGACCTCGATCGGCTTCGGCGCCAAGGTTGCCGCGCCGGACGAGCGCCGAGTCGGTCACGTCCTGCGCGATCTCGAGCCGGAAGACCTGGTGAAGTTCGGCCTCATCCCGGAATTCATCGGCCGTCTGCCGGTCATCGCGACGCTTGAAGACCTCGACGAGGATGCGCTGATCCAGATCCTCAGCGAGCCGAAGAACGCACTGGTCAAGCAGTACCAGCGCCTGTTCGAGATGGAAGATGTGGAACTGAACTTCCACGAGGATGCGCTGCGCGAGATCGCCAAGCGCGCTATCGTCCGCAAGACCGGCGCCCGTGGCCTTCGGTCGATCATGGAGAAGATCCTGCTCGACACGATGTTCGACCTGCCGACGCTGGAAGGCGTACGGGAAGTCGTCATCTCCGAAGAAGTGGTCAAGGGCAATGCGCGTCCGCTCTACATCTACGCTGACCGGCGAGATGAAAAGGCGCCTGCCTCGGCGTAAGCCAACCTCGACAGAACACATGCGAAGGCCCGGATTTTCCGGGCCTTTTTCATTGCTTGCGATGCAATAATTCCCGGCATTTTCCGCATTTTTCGTTGCGCCTCGCCATCAACGGGGGCACAACAAACGTTAATGCAGGAAAACGCGATTCCTCGCGGGCGCGCGCAAGCTTCGCGACATCCGGTGAAGCTAGTCTGCTCTCGGGATCGTGACAGAGATGTGACAGCCGGCATTCCGCAGCACGGGTTGCAGGCTTGAATTGCCTCTTTTGGATCGCCACCTGTAATCGCGAGCCAGACGGCTCTACACAGGTCGGCGTCGCCTATTGGAGGGACTGTCGCCCTGGCCTTGTCAAAGGCTGGACTTGAAAGGGAAAGAAATGACCAAAAAGACAATCCCGGCTGAAGGAACTCAGCAGAACTACCCCGTCTTGCCCCTGCGCGACATCGTGGTGTTTCCGCACATGATCGTTCCACTCTTCGTGGGCCGGGAAAAATCCATCCGTGCGCTGGAAGAAGTGATCGGCACTGACCGCCAGATCCTTCTGGTCACCCAGAAGAATGCGACTGACGACGATCCGCCGCCGTCCGCAATCTTTGAAGTCGGCACAGCCGCCAACGTCCTTCAGCTCCTGAAGCTCCCCGACGGTACCGTGAAGGTACTGGTCGAAGGTCGCGCGCGCGCCCGTATCGAGCACTATACCGCGCGTGAAGAATTCTACGAAGCTTCGGCCGAGATTCTTGATGAACCCGAAGAGGATGCCGTCGAAATCGAAGCCATGTCGCGCTCGGTGGTTTCCGAGTTCGAAAACTACGTCAAGCTCAACAAGAAGATCTCTCCTGAAGTCGTCAGCGCTGCCGGCCAGATCGAGGATTATTCCAAGCTCGCCGACACGGTCGCTTCGCATCTTTCGATCAAGCTGACCGACAAGCAGGAAATGCTCGAAACCGTATCCGTCAAAGGCCGGCTCGAAAAGGCGCTCGGCTTCATGGAAGGCGAGATTTCCGTCCTGCAGGTGGAAAAGCGTATCCGCTCGCGCGTCAAGCGCCAGATGGAGAAGACGCAGCGCGAATACTACCTCAATGAGCAGATGAAGGCGATCCAGAAGGAACTGGGCGACGAGGACGGCCGCGACGAAATGGCCGAACTGGAAGCCCGGATCGCCAAGACCAAGCTTTCCAAGGAAGCCCGTGAAAAGGCCGATGCGGAGTTCCGCAAGCTCAAGCAGATGAGCCCGATGTCGGCCGAATCGACGGTGGTGCGCAACTATCTCGACTGGCTGCTGAGCCTGCCCTGGGGCAAGTTCAGCCGCGTCAAGACCGACCTTATCAATTCCGAGAAAATCCTCGACGAGGATCATTTCGGCCTCGACAAGGTCAAGGAGCGCATCGTCGAATATCTCGCCGTCCAGGCGCGCTCGACCAAGATCAAGGGTCCCATCCTGTGCCTCGTCGGCCCTCCCGGCGTCGGCAAGACCTCGCTCGCCAAGTCGATCGCCAAGGCGACCGGCCGCGAATATGTCCGCATGGCGCTCGGCGGCGTGCGCGACGAGGCCGAGATCCGCGGTCACCGCCGGACCTATATCGGTTCGATGCCCGGCAAGATCGTGCAGTCGATGAAGAAGGCAAAGAAGGCCAATCCGCTCTTCCTGCTCGATGAGATCGACAAGATGGGCCAGGATTTCCGCGGCGATCCGTCGTCGGCGCTTCTTGAGGTGCTGGATCCGGAACAGAACTCCACCTTCATGGATCACTATCTGGAAGTGGAATATGACCTGTCGAACGTGATGTTCGTCACCACGGCCAACACGCTCAATATCCCGGCTCCGCTGATGGACCGCATGGAGATCATCCGCATCGCCGGCTATACCGAGGATGAGAAGGTCGAGATTGCCAAGCGTCATCTTCTGTCGAAGGCGATGCGTGACCACGCGCTTCAGGCAAAGGAATTCTCCGTAACCGACGAGACCCTGCTCGAAGTCATCCGCGCCTACACGCGGGAAGCCGGCGTCCGCAACTTCGAACGCGAGCTCAACAAGCTCGCTCGAAAGGCGGTCACCGAAATCCTTCGCGACAAGGTGCTGAAGGTCGAGATCACCAAGGACAACCTCGACAAATATCTGGGTGTTCCGCGCTTCCGCCACGACGAAGGCGACAAGGAAGACCAGGTCGGTGTTGTCAACGGTCTCGCCTGGACCGAAGTCGGCGGCGAGATGCTGATGGTCGAAGCCCTCATGATGCCCGGCAAGGGCCGCATGACGGTGACTGGCAACCTCAAGGATGTGATGAAGGAATCGATTTCGGCTGCGGCATCCTATGTCCGCTCCCGCGCCATCGATTTCGGGATCGAACCGCCGCTCTTCGAGCGCCGCGACATCCACGTTCACGTGCCGGATGGTGCGACACCCAAGGACGGTCCGTCCGCCGGTGTCGGCATGGTCACGGCAATCGTGTCTGTGATGACCGGGATTCCCGTTCGTCATGACGTCGCGATGACCGGCGAAATCACGCTTCGCGGTCGCGTATCGCCGATTGGTGGCCTGAAGGAAAAGCTGCTCGCGGCGCTCCGTGGCGGCATCAAGAAGGTGTTGATCCCGCAGGATAATGCCAAGGATTTGGCTGAAATTCCTGACAATGTGAAGAACAACATGGAGATCATCCCGGTTTCGCGGATGAGCGAAGTGTTGGAGCATGCCCTCGTCAGGCAGCCTGTGCCGATCGAATGGAACGAATCCTTCGAGCCGACTGCGGCAAAGCCGGGTACCGTCGACGATGCAGGGCTTTCCATTGCTCACTGAGCGCGGAAATGTGGCCGGGGTGTAACAATCCGGCCCAAACGATCAAAAATGGTGATTGGCCGGTCCCTGGACCGGCCAATTCTTTATGGAAAATCGCTCAAACACACTGGATTTCTCGGGAAATTTCGTTATCAGGGTTGCGGTCGGGCAGGCTAAGTCATTAACTGCCCCAAGAACAAACCGAGTCGTTTCAAACCAGCTAGAAAGGGGTGGAAACATGAACAAGAGTGAACTCGTAGCCGCAGTTGCCGAAAAGGCAGGCCTCAGCAAGAGCGATGCGGCGACCGCCGTTGACGCTGTGTTCGACACCGTTCAGGACGAACTCAAGAAGGGCGGTGACGTTCGCCTCGTTGGTTTCGGCAACTTCTCCGTCAGCCGTCGCGAAGCCTCTGTCGGCCGCAACGTCTCGACGGGCGAAAAGGTCAACATCCCGGCCCGCAACGTGCCGAAGTTCACCGCAGGCAAGGGCCTGAAGGACTCCGTTAACGGCTGATCCTGGTACCAGTTTTCTGGTGGAAGGCCCGGGCTCTCGCGAATCCGGGCTTTTTCTTTGGCGTCAGATCAGGCGGCGAATTGCCGGAATTCCGGTTCGTCGATCAGCGCCATGCAGGCCTCGGCCGCTTCGCGGCCCTTCACGCGGAAATGCTCCGCGAAGAATGACTGGTGGTCGGCATGGCTGTGAAAATGGTGCGGTGTCAGAACGGCCGAGAGCACCGGCACATTGGTCTCGAGCCCGACCTGCATCAACCCGTTGATTACTGCCTGCGCCACGAATTCGTGCCGGTAGATGCCGCCATCGACGACGAGTGCCGCACCAATCACTGCATCATAACGGGCGCCGCGGGCGAGGCGCTTGGCGCGCAGCGGAATCTCAAAGGCGCCGGGCACTTCGAAGTAATCGATCCGCACGCGCTCGCCGGCAATGCTGACGATCTCCTCTGCAAACGCATTGCGGCAGCAATCGACAATATCCCGATGCCATCGCGCCTGCACGAAGGCTATGCGGCGGCCGGGAAGGGCAGGCGACGTCTGTTCAGTCTTGGTATTTTCTGGATTCATGGTGGTTGTCCTTTCTTGCCAACACATGAATCAGGGCAAGCGGACGCCTGTTATCACCCGTGTCGCCACGGGTGCCAAGGCACCGATCTCTTTCATCCGGACTATACCGTCGGCTTCGGCTTCTCACCGAATCTGCTGACCCTGCCGTTTGACGCAGCAGGCGCTCGCGGGCTCGCGAGTTGCCTCGCATACCGCCGGTGGGGAATCGCACCCCGCCCTGAGATCATCGTCTGCGAACTGTCGCAGACGATGAAGACGTAAACCACATTTTGCGGCGCGGCAAGCCGTCGAGGGCGTCGAACTTGATTGCAACGAAACCTCTCTCTATACCCTTGCAAGCGCGTCATAATTCCAGCGGGTGACACTTGAACCAGCAGGCCACGACCAATCCGGATGTCCATGTTCTCCAACAGCTGCTGGCCGTCGGCCGCCGGCGATGGTTCGCCGTTGTCGCCTTCGCGCTTCTGGGCGCGGTCCTGGGCTACGTCTATGCCATAAGCCAGGTTCCGAACTATGCCTCATCGGCCACGATCATGGTGCGGTCCGGTCCGGCGGTGGATCCGCTGCGGCAGGGCATCCAGACTTCGACGCCGGAAGAGGAAGGGCAGTTCCTCTCGCAGTTGGAACTGGTGCGCTCCTCCTCCGTCGCCCAGACAGTGGCCAATCAGCTCGGCCTGGCCGAGGACGCCGCCTTTGCGGCGAGAGGCACGTCGCGGCTCGAGCGGCTGGTCTCGCGGGTGATCGGGAAAAAGGACCGCAAGGCCGAGGCGCTCGCGGATGATCAGGTTGTGGCGCGGTTGCAGCGGGACGTCAGGGTTCTGCGTGTCGGCCGCACTTATGTGGCCGCCATTTCCTACTCGCATAACGATCCGGCCGTCGCGCAGAAGGTCGCGCAGGCTTTCGCCGACGCCTTCAAGCAGAAGATGGCACAGGAAAACGATGTCGCCAATTCCCGCCTCCGCGCTGCGCTGCAGAGCGAGATCGATCGCGCGACAAGCCCGGAAAAGGAGGCCCTGCAGGCGCGCTTGCGCGACATCATGGTCTCCCGCGCTCTGCCTGGCATGGATGTCATTGTCCTCAACAATGCGCGCCTGCCGGGCGCGCCCGTCGCACCGCGCACCTCCTTGCTGGTCGCTGTCGGCCTGATTCTCGGCGCTGTCATCGGCTGCGCCCTGGCCGGCTTCCGCGAATTGACCGACCGCGGCGTGCGCGATGGCGATGCGCTGGCGCGATACACCGGCACGAGGTTCCTGGGCTATCTGCCGCGGCGGTCCCCGCGCCTTGGTGCCAATACCACCATCGGCAACGGGCAGCCGCTGCCCGATGCTGCACGCCGGGTGGTGCTGGAGCCGCATTCCGTCTTCGGCGAGACCGTGCGCGCCATGGGCGTGGCGATCCTGTCCTCTGCTGAGGAAGGCAAGAGCCAGATCACCGGCCTGACATCCGTGCTGCCGGGAGAGGGCACGTCGGTGCTTTCAGTCAATCTTGCCACCCACCTTGCCAGCATCGGCCGAAGCGTGCTGCTCGTCGACGTGGATAGCCGCGAAGCCCGGCTCAGCAAGTGGCTCGCGAGCGGCGCCGAGCAGGGCATCGTCGATGCGCTGCTGCAGGACAAACCCATTGATGATTGCGTGCTATACGATTCCAAAACCAATCTATCGCTCATGCCGATGACGATAGGCGATGGCCGGATCGTTGAGCCATCGGCGCTCCTCTCGTCCGCCCGCGCCCAGGCCTTCTTCGAAAAGCTCACCGCGCAATACCAGCACGTCATTCTCGATCTCTCGCCGCTGTCCGTCGCCGCGGATGCGCGCGCCGCGACTCGCTTCGCCGATGGTTTCGTGCTGGCCGCCCAATGGGGCAAGGCGACACCACAGCTGGTCGCCGATCTGCTCGATGCAGAGCCGGAGGTGCGAGCCAAGCTGCTAGGACTGGTGCTGACCCGCGCGGATCTCCGCAAGCTGCCGCTCTATGCTGCCGCCGGGTCGCGCGGCTCGTTCCAGCGCCGAATCGCCCGCGGATAGATTATTTCGCGCCGCAGATCCGCGCGAGTTCCAGCGCAGCCTTGCTGCGGTGGCGCTCCTTGTGATGCAGCGAGAGGAAGGTCCGGCTGCCAAGCGGCAGGTCGATCGCCACGAGATGCCCCGCGTCGATATGGCTCCGCGCGGCAAGCCGTGAGATTGCCGCCGCGCATTGCCCGCCCGCCAGCGCCGAGAGGATCGCCTCGTTCGAGGGCATGACCAGCGCGATCGGCAGGCTATCGGGCGATACGCCGAGACCGCTGAGCGCCTTTTCGAAGACAGACCGGGTGCCCGACCCCATTTCGCGCATGATCCAGTTCGTTTCGCCGAGCGAGGTGATTTCGATCGATTTGGCTGTTGCCCAGGGATGACTGGGCGCGACGAGGACGGTCAATTCATCCTGATCCACCGCTGATGCCGCGAGTGCCGGCTGGTCCAGTTCGCCCTCGACGAATCCGAGATCGGCCTGGCCGGCGATGACGGCATTGGCGACGGTCAGCGTATTGCCGAGCGTGAGCGTTAGCTCGATGCCGGGAAAGGCGGCACGGAAGCGCATCAGCCGGGGCGGCAGCCAATAGCTGGCGATGGTCTGGCTGGCATAAACGCTGAGCGTGCCGCGCATCAGCCCACCGAGCTCGGAGAGCACCAACTCGGCCGAGCGGGCGCGTGCCAACGTCTCCCGCGCCTCGGCAAGGAAGATGCGGCCAGTGTCGGTCAGCTCGATCCGGCGACCGATCCGGTGGAAAAGCTCTACGCCATAATGCTGCTCGAGATTCTTGATCGCGGAGCTGACGGCCGACGGCGTGAGGTGGATCGCGTCGGCGGCCCGCGTGAGATGTTCGCGTTCGGCGACGGCGATGAAGATCGCGAGCTGTTCCAGGGTCATGAGGCAATCATTCTATTTTATCGAACGAAACGTAGGATATTATTCGATGGAAGTCGATTTCCGCGAATGAGACATTCTCAGCGTTCCTTCTAACGCTGAATCGGACCCGATGTCCCTCCCACAAACGACACGACTGCTTCCCGGACTTGCGCTCTGTCTCATCGTTGCCGGCGCAGCCTATGCCGGTGCCGAGGCGATGCACCGGGCATTCGGCGCGGCTTCTGTCGAGCCATTGGTATTGGCGATCCTGATCGGCATCGGCGTAAAGAGCGTTATCGGCACGCAGCCGTCGCAGGAGCGCGGCATAGAATTCGGCGCCAAGACGCTGCTTGAGGTGGCGATCGTCCTGCTTGGCGCGACGGTCAACTTTGCTGCCATCGGCGGCGTAGGGGTCACTGTCATTGCCGTCGTGCTCGCCATCGTGGTCGGCTCGATTCTCACGGGTTTCGTCATCGGCCGACTGATGGGCCTTTCGTCGCGGCTCTCGTTGTTGATTGCCTGCGGCAACTCGATCTGCGGCAATTCCGCTATCGTTGCCGTCGCTCCGGTCATCGATGCCCGCAAGGAAGAAGTGGCTGCGGCTCTTGCCTTCACCGCCGTGCTGGGGATTGCAATCGTCGTCGGCCTCCCTCTGGCGCAGGCCTATCTCGGCCTCAGCATTCCGCAATATGGCGCGATGGCCGGGCTCACCGTCTACGCCGTGCCGCAGGTGCTGGCCGCCGCCGCGCCCGCCGGATTGGTCGCCATGCAGGCCGGCACGCTGGTCAAGCTGCTGCGCGTCCTTATGCTTGGCCCGGTGATCCTCGTCCTCGGCTTCCTCGAACGCCGCCGCAGTGGTGCACCCACCAAGCGTTCGGCGGTCTTGCTGCCCTGGTTCATTGTCGGTTTCGTCGTGCTGGCAACGGTCCGCTCGCTCGACCTCATGCCGGAAAGCCTGCTCGGCATCCCGCCGGTTCTTGCTTCGGGCCTGACGGTGGTCGCCATGGCCGGCCTTGGGCTCTCGGTCGATATCCGCGCCATTGCCGCAGCGGGCGGCCGCGTGATCGTGGCGGCCTCGCTGTCGCTCGCCGCTCTGCTGGGCGTCAGCTATCTCGCGATTCTGACCCTGCCAGCCAACGCCTTCGGCTGATCAGAAGCGCTTGCGCTCCCGGAGCTTGCGCGCCGGATTGCCCGCATAGATGCCCCAGGGCTCCAGATCCTTCGCCGCCACGGCACGTGCGCCAAGCACCGCGCCTTCGCCCACCGTCACACCTGGCCCCACGAAGGCTTCAGCGGCCACCCAGGCCTTAGGCCCGATGGTGATCGGCTTCGGTTGGAGTTGGAAATGCGGATCATCGACATCATGCGTGCCGCCACAGAGATGCGCGCGCTGCGAGACGATGGCGTAGGATGCGATCTTCATCGGCCCCATATTGTAGAGGATCACGCCCGGGCCGACGAGCGCGTGGTCTTCCATTTCCAGATTGGGCGGATACCAGATCGTGGTCTTGGGATAGATGCGCGCTTTCGGCGCGAGCTTCGCGCCGAAGGTATTGAGCAGGAAACGGCGCCAGCCGTAGAGCGGCACCGGCGTCCAGCTGCCGGCCAGGGCCCAGGTCAGGTTCCAGACGGCGCGGAACAGGCGGTGCTTGATCGAAAAGCTCGGCCCGCCCTCGCGGACATTGGATTTTTCGGCGTCGAGCAGGCTCATCGTCTGGATCTCCATTCCTCGGCCTTGGCGTACAGCGAGAGTAGTCCTATCCGGACACTCTCTTCCGAATACTTTTCCGCGACCAGTGCCTCGGCTTTCTCCGAAGCGACGCGCCAGGCTTCATCACTCAGGGCATGTGCTGCCTTGAGCGAGGGATAGATCGCATCGACCATGAAGCCGGTGCGGAAGGCCGCGCCGCGTTCGAAACCGATATCGAGATTGCATTCCGGCGACATGATCGCCGGCACGCCGGCCGCCCAGGCTTCGAGGATTGCCATCGGCAGGCCCTCACTCTTGGACGGTAGCATGAAGTATTTTGCTGCGCCCATCGAGCGATGCTTTTCCGGCCCATATTGCGGGCCGGCGAAGAGGACATTGCTGAGTTCGCGGCCCAGTGTCTCGACCCTCGTCTCAAAACCCTGGATACCGTCGTTCCAGCCGCAGAAGACAAGCAGCGAGCCATTGCGGAAGCCGGCATCCTCCGCCGACAGGCGCGCCCAGGCATCCATCAGTTCCATCACGCCCTTCTTCTCGTGCAGGCGGCCGAGGAACAGGTAAACCGCGCGTCCTTCATGCTCGGGCCTCCACCAGCCGGGCTTCTGGCCGTCGCTTGCGAATGGCTCGGCGAAATTGGGGATGATCGGCGCCGGCTGGCCATTGAGGAACTCCGCAACGTCGGCGCCTTCCTTCTCGGTCAGCAGATGGAAGCCGCCTGCCTTGCGCAGGAAGCGGGTCTGGTAGAGCGTCGACACCGCCTTCTTGAGGCCGGGCGAGCGCGCCCGGATCCAGGGCTCCAGCATGCCGTGCGGCGAGACGACGTAGGGCTTGCCCGTCAGCAGGGACCAGAGATGCACTGCCGCGCACTGGAACTGCCAGACGCCGTGGACGTGGACGATATCCGGCTTTGCCTTCATCAGTGACGACACCATGCCGGGCGCGAGGCTGTAGCTCATCGGGCCGATGACCCGATGCTGATGCAGCTTTGCAGCTTCCCACTGTTTCGGATCAACCTTCTCCATCCGGTCGTCGAGCGTGTGGACGCTGATCTCGCCAAGACCTGCCGCGGCGAGTGCCTTGACATGCAGCCGCGCCGCCTCAGCCACGCCACCGCCAAGCGGCGAGATCGTCGGCAGGGCGAGCGCCACGCGGCGGATCATCGCTTGGCTCCGATCAGGCCGAGAATATCCTGAAGGCGCGTGAAGTTCTCCTGGTAGACGAGGACGGCATTGCGGATCTCGTCCTCGGCCTGACTCAGATTCTCATAATCCTCCGCTATGCGCTTGATCAGATAGTCATAATCGATCGCGTCGATCGGCGTATGCCGATGCGAGAGCTTCAGGTCGTTCATGATGTATTCGGTCTTCGGCAGATAGGCGATCGCGAAGGTCGGGCGGCCTGCCATCATCGAGAAGATGCAAGAATGGAAGCGTGTGCCGAGAAACACTTTCGACCGTGCGATCATGGCACGCAAGATGTCCGGCTCCCGACTCGTCTGGTCGACGATGACCTTCGACTTCGCCTTGCGCTGCACGTCGAGCGAAGCGGGCAGGTCTTCCGAGACCTGGTTGAAGATCACGGGCTGCAGTCCATATGTCTCGGCCATGTGGTCGGCAGCGCGAGCTACGGCGTCAGTGTAGCGGTCGAGGTCGGCCGCCGCAGTCTTTGACTTCGGGAAGGACCATTTCACCACTGTAATGCCGAAGATCGGTTTGTCCCTGGGCACGCCGAGGCCTTCGAAGACGCCGTCGATCAGCGCGGGACTGTCCTCGACATGGGTGTTCCAAAAGGCGCTGTCGCCGGTGCGATAGACCTGCTTCTCCGGGAGCTTGAGGTCGAGCGCGAGAAAATCCCAGCTGTAGCTCTCGCGGCCGCAGAGATACGGCACCTTGCCGAGCACATGGCGGGCGACGGCACGCGAGAAGGGGCGCTCGATCGGACCGACGCTCTGGGGCGCCAGGATCACGGTCTTGCCCATGATCGTGCCGAGATGGATGTGAAGAAGCGCGATGAAGTAGGCGAAATTGGTGTCGTGGATATAGCCGCCCGGCGCCGAGATCACCACGTCGCTCTTGTGGATCGCGTCGAGCGTCTGGCGCTGCTTTTCCGGCAGCAGGCTGCCGAGGAAGGGCACGTAGGCACTGAACCAGGCGGCGAAGAGATAGATCAGTGCCTTGATCCGGCCGGCGCCGCCACCCGGTGCATTGCCGATCCGCTCCGACCAGGCGACCGTGGGATGCACGGCGCGTACCGCCTCGATGCCTTCGAATACGGCGCCCGCAATCTCCGCATCGGGGAACTTGGCGCGGATCTCGTGGATACATTCGTCAAGCAGCACCGAGTCACCCCGGTTGGAGCGGCCGAAGGCGTTGACGATCATGAACTTCATCGAATTTCCCTAAGGTAAGGCTTGTGTCTGACCGTGGCTTCAAGACGGAGAATGTGCGTGAAATAAGGCTTCTGGGGCATGGCAGAGAAACCTGGTCAAGTCAAAGCTGGCCGCGCCGCCGATACAGGCAGGCGATCGGCTCGCCTGATCCAGCAGAGCATGCCGAGAAAGGCCGGCCAGAGCGGATTGGCAATCAGGAAGTTCGACGCCGGCATGGCGAAGACAAGATTGTAGAAAAGATAGAAATAGAAAAACATCCTGACGTCATCCAGCCGCCGCGTCGCGAGATCGACGACGAACATCCAAATGAGGCCACCGATCATCAGAGCCAGAAGGCCGAGACCGAGAAGGCCGAACTTGTGGAACACGGCGAAGTGCAGGAAGTGGATGTTGTGCACCTCGAGCACGCCGAGCAGCGCATGCTGGCCCGGCGTCTTGTCCGCGGCGCCGCTCATGTCGACCGTCCGGCCCAGACCCTTGCCGAACAGCCATTCGGCATCGGTGGCGGTCTGGTAGTCCTCCATCACCTTCTGGCCCTCGAAGACACGCTGGTAGGAGGAAACGTGATGGTAGAGGTCGTCGCCCTTCATCAGGAGAATCGCTTCCTTGATGTTGCGCGGCAGGGTCTCGACCGTCGCGTCGTCGAGCGACAGGGCAAAGCCGATAATGCCGAGCGCGACGAAGATCAGGAAGAAGGTCGTCACCAGACATTTGCGGTAGAGCAGGAAGAGCAGACCCACCGTGCCGACGGCGAGGATCGAGGCCCGGTTGATCTCCACCTGTACGAAGCCGTCATTCGAACCAAGATGGATCATCACATAGAGCAGGGCGCCTATCGCCTTCTCGATGACGCGCCGTCGGATCAGCATGCCGTAGAGCGCGATCACCTCGAACAGTATATATTGATAGTGATTTTCCTTGGCGACAATGGAGAGCCCGGTAAAGACTAGCGCGAGCGCCAAGAAGGGTGGGGAGTAGAGTGCACCGACGATATTGCCGGGGTCGCTTGATTCGCGCCGGTAGCGGAAGATCTGAAACATCAGAACGCCGGTGACGAGATAGAGCGACCAGGCGACGATATATTGCTGCGCGTTCTGGTTGGCGACGCCAATGATGGCCGAGGCCAGCAACAGCAGCAGGGTGAGCATCGCGATCGGATGGGGCGCGGCGGCCTGCAAGGTCGTTCGGTTGAAGACGAAGGTCAGTGCGACAAAAGCAAGCGCATAGAGATAGACGCCGGCATTGAGGTAGGGCGTCTTGGCAAAGCCGATGATGCCCACGACATGCTCGAGCAACAGCGACGTCACGCCATAGAGTAGAATGAAACCCACGAGAAACAGGCCGAAATGATCGAGCCCTGCGAACAGGCCGACCCTTTTCTCCCGAATGTCAGACGTGGTTGCCGGCATCATGGGCGCGCGCTGCCTTGTTGAGCCACCAGAGCGAAAGCGTGATCACGATCGCATGCGACACGAGATCCGAAAGCACGAAGACCCGGACCCCGAAAATATTGACAAAGACGTAGCCGAAAACGACGGCGAGCGCGACTGCCAGAATGCGGGCAACCGCGGCGGCATGGTAGCGGCTGCGCGCGAACAGGCCCTGGACAAGTGCCTGGCCGACCGACTCGGTCACAACAGTCACGCAGAAGATGGCAAGGAAACCCCAGGCTTCGACCGCAAAGCCCTTGGCGAAGGCGAGCACCGCTATCGAGGCGGTAGCGATTAGCACCGCAAAGGCCGCCGCGATCGCCAGGCTCGAACGCTGAATACGCATCGTCGCGGCAGCGCCGAGTGCCGGGCTGCCGGCGACAGCCTGCACGAGCCGCGGAAACTCGACACGCCGTGCGAAGCCGGCAATCTGGCTCGCGGCGCCGACGATCTGCTTGGCATAGACCAACACCGCGGTGGCGTTGTGCCCAAGTGCAAAAGCCGCGATGGCCAACTGCGCGCGGAAATAAAGCTGTCCGGGCAGGAGCCCCGCCAGCATCGAGCTCTCCTCGACAAAGGCCTTGCGGATGCCGGGGCCTGACGGCGTTACCCAGGCCGGCCGCCAGCCAGCGGCCGCGAGGGCCGCGAATTGCGCGAGAATCGTCAATGCGTAACCGATCGAGAACGCAGCACCGGTCCAGACGCCGGCCTCTACCGGCGGCATGTCATGTGCGAAGAAGAGTGCCACGGCCGAGGCGACGTAAGCGATAGAGCCGGTCAGGCCGGAGACGCCGCTCTTCTGCAGTCCATCGAGAAATCCCGCGGCATTGAAAGCCCAGAGCAGCATGGCGGGTAGTGACCAGATCAGGTAGCTCTGGGAGAAATCAGGCAGCGGCCAATAGGCGAGGGAGGCGATGCCGGCGGCGACCAGCAGGACCGCCATCGTGGCGCGAAACACCGTCGTCTCCCAGTAGGCCCGCCAGACCTCCGAAGCCGCGCCCCCGGAATGGACCTGGCGGGCGATCTGTGCGGAAAGAATCGTGAGAGACCCTGCCTCGACCGCGACGATGCCGAGAATGGCGAAAGAGAAATGCGCGCCGAACAGCGCGAGCATCTCCGTTTCGCCCTTGGCGACAAGCCATGTCTGGACGAGAAAGATCGATCCCTGACCGAGGCCGAAGCCGCCAATCAGCATGCCCAAATTGACAAGGCGCCTGAAGGCGCCTTGCTGGGAAATCCTTGACATGAGCGATGGGCTCATCCGGTCACTGCGTTGATGAATGAAATGCAGCCGTCTTGCTTGGACAGCATGCGGGAAAGGTCCGCACGGCGGTCCTTCCGTTCCTCGCGATCGCCCTTTGATGCCTGCTCGATGGCGAGAGACAAGGCTTCGGAATCTCCGGGCGGCGTGATGATGGCGCTGTCGCCGAGGAAGTTGGCGAGCTCTGTGCCCTCATCGGCCGTGACCACCACGGGCGCACCCGAGGCCAGCATTCCGCCGAGCTTGGACGGCAGCACGAGATCGGCCGCACCACGATCCTGCGGCAGCGCATGCAGGCTGGCGAGGTTCATGAATTCGTTGAACTTCTCGTAGGGCTGGAACGGCAGGAAGCTGACATTCAGCAGGTGACCATACTTTTCCACGAGGCCGCGCTTCGCGGGGCCTTCGCCGGCGATGACGAACTTGATTTTCTGCTGCTTCACCAGCTGGGCAGCTGCATCGAGCAAAGTGCCGAGACCCTGTTTCGCACCGATATTGCCGGAATAGAGGACGACGAAATCGTCGTCGGCGTAACCGAGTTCTTGGCGATAGGCGGACTTGCGGCCGAGCGGATAGATATGCTCGAGATCAACCCAGTTACGGACGATCGCGACCTGTTCCGGCTTGCCGGTCTTCTCGGCCAGGCGCTGGGCCATGCGCTCGGAGATCGTGATGATGCGGTCAAAACCCTTGAGCGTATATTTCTCAAAGAGATAGGCGGCCTTCTTCACGAAGCTCAGCGACTTCAGGTGACCCACCGCGAAGGCCGCATCGACTTCGAGGTCCTGCACATGCAGCACCGTGCGGGCGCCGACAGCCTTGGCAGCCAGAATGGCGAGCGGAGCAGCGAACAGGGTCGGTTCGACGCAGATGACGAATTGCGGACGATGGCGCAGAATGTTCCAGAGCACCACAGGCGCGGAGGTCGCAGCAAAGCTCAGCGGCGCGATCAGGCGCCAGATCCCGCCCATATTCTCCTTGAGGAAGAGCGGCACACGAAAGATCTTCATGTGGTTCTTCTGCTCGGTGGAATAGCTGTTGGTGTAGCCTTCCCGAACGCTCCAGCCTGGATAGTGCGGCGGGGTTGTCACGACCGTGACCTCACTGCCCTGGCCGGTCAGGTAGTCGGCGATTTCACCCGTATACTTGCCCACACCGGTGATTTCGGGGGCAAAGTTCATGCCGTAGAGAAGGATCTTCTTTCCAGCGATCGTGCGATCCTGCTCGGAGGAATGCATGGTCATGTTCATATTGTCGTCCGTTCTGCGACAGAATTGTCAATTTCGGCAATCGTATTGGTACACGTCTGTACCGGGTATGAACGACGCCAGAAATGCGTGAAGGGGGTAAGTGGTTCCCGACAGAGGGAATTTTTCGACATGACACGTGAATGCATAGGCAATTGAAGAAGCCGAACCATGGCCTTTTCATCCATTCTCTTTATTCGCCGACGTGTGGCCAGGCGGGACCACGCGCTGCTTCGTCAAGACGACCGAATGCTCGGGTCGTGACGGGTTGGATCGTCATTTGGAGGTCCGTGCCGATGCGGTCTTGTACGCGTCGGATCGCGGGTTGATTGCCGAGAGAGGAACACCAAATTTCGATGTGTGACAACATCCGAGACGGGCTAAAGCCGGGGAAATTATGACCTTATTCGCTTGGGTGAAAGATTTTTCGGCAGTGATGAATTTGCGCAACAATTGAGCATCCGCCAAGGCTGGCGCGTCAACTGGACAGACGTATAAAATGCCGCAGCGTCAACGGCTTGTTTGATGACGGTTTGATGAAATCTCGGAGGGCGCCATTGAAATGCCCTGTTTCAAAACCATATCACCGAAGCACGCCAAATGTTGGATGAGCGTGCGAAAACTGAAACGACGGAGGGAGCTTCATGCGTTCACTGAACAGCTTTGTTTCCCGAAGCGCGCGGGCCGGGAGCGGTACGTCGCTTCGGTCGCAAATTATGATGTGTATGCGCATCGCGCATTAGTCGTTTCCATCGACTCCACGACAGCAAGTCATTTGGCGCCGGCGCATGCGTTGGCGCATGGGAAGTTTTTGCTATGGACAAACAAGTCATCCAGTATGCCGGGGAACCGGTTGGGATCGCCGTTCCCGAAAACGGCAAACTGAAGTTCATCGCCGTGAAATACCACGTCATGGACCTCGACGATCAGCTGTTTCCAACGGCTGAAGAGATGAATGCCGCCATCCACAGGCTGGTGGTGCATCATCGCCCCGCCCAATTGCATTCTTAGAATTTCGAGGCCGCCCGTGTAATATCCGCGGGCGGCCTCCTGCATCTGACCCCTCCCAAATCGCTGTCGCATTCCTTGCCTTTGCCACAAAGGCAGCGTCATCCTGCGCCTGGCTGATCGGTTCGGCCATCGATCTGAGGGAGGGGACGTGTGGCCGATCGCACCGGTACCAACAAATCCGAAACACTCGACGGCACCGATGATGCCGACCTCTTCGTCGGCCTTGGCGGCGCCGACACCTTGAATGGACTTGGCGGCGCGGACACGTTTTCCGCTGGCGATGGCGCCGATACGGTGTTCGGCGGCGAAGGCGACGATGTGATCTATGGTCACAGCAAGGCTGACCGTCAGACCTCGTCCGGTTTTATCAAGACAGAGAAAATCGCCGATATCGGATCCGGTGCGGTACAAACCGCGATCGCCGGCGGCGATGACGGGTTCATTTATGCGCTCAGCAAGGATTCCGGCGAGATCTTTCGCATCAACGCCGAGAGCGGCAAGAAATCGTCCTTCCTCGATATCCCCGATGGCCAGATCGGCAATGGCAACGAGCGCGGCGTGCTCGGTATGGCCTTTCATCCGGACTATGAGAGCAACGGTCGCTTCTTCGTCTACATGACCAATGGTGAGGGCGACATCGAGATCCGCGAATATGGCCGCGTCGACGGCAATCCGCCGGGCGCGGAATTCACCCAGACGCTCCTGACCATTCCCCATCCCGATTTCGGAAATCACAATGGCGGCGCGATCACTTTCGGACCGGATGGTTATCTCTATCTCGGCGTTGGTGACGGGGGCAGCGGCGGCGATCCGGGACAGAATGCTCAGGACGAGAATTCGCTGCTCGGCAAGGTCCTGCGCATCGATGTCGATGGCGATGACTTTCCTGGCAACGACAGCAAGAATTATGCGATTCCGTCCGACAACCCCTTCGTGGCCACCAGTGGCGCCGATGAGATCTGGGCGCTCGGGGTCCGCAATCCCTGGCGCATCAGTTTCGATGACGACACCGGCGACCTCTACATTGCTGATGTGGGCCAGAATTCGCAGGAAGAGATCGACTATGTACTGGCCGGCACACCGGGCGGTCTGAACTTCGGCTGGAACTATCGCGAAGGCGATGAGGATTATGACGGCGACAACGATCCTGGCGATCCACCCGGCGGACTGACCTTCACCGATCCGGTCTTCACCTACGATCATGATGGCGGTGGCGCCTCGGTAACGGGTGGCGTCGTCATCCATGCGCCGGGCCAGGGCCTGGACGGTGCCTACATCTTCTCCGATTTCATCACCGGCAAGATCTATACCCTTCGCATGGTCGATGGCGATGTCGAGGACGCCACCATCCGAACCGACCAGATCTCTGGCGCCAAGCTCGAGCAGATCTCGGCCTACGGGGTCGATGGCGACGGTAATATCCTCACCATCAGTCTCAATGGCGGCATTTACCGCTTGAACATTGGTGACGCGGCTGGTGATGGAGACGACGAACTGCATGGCGATGCCGGAAACGACAAGCTGTTTGGCGGCGTCGGCCGTGACCAGCTCTTCGGCGACGCCGACAGCGATGTGCTGGCCGGCGGCATCGGCAACGACAAGCTGGAGGGTGGCGCCGACGGCGACCGCTTCATCTTCAAGACCGGTACTGGCCGCGACGTGCTACTCGATTTCGACGCCAAGGGAAGCGACCACGATATCATCGATCTCGGAGGCCTGAAGGCGATCAAGAATTTCAACGATCTCAAGGCCAGCCATCTCGACGCCAGCAACGGTGATGTCGTGATCACGGCTGGCTCCGACCAAATCGTGATCGAGGAAACGAAACTCTCGGATCTCGATCGTAACGATTTCGACTTCTGACCACTCTTTTCGGAGTGGTCGTCGTCCTGCCGCATGGGGCGTGACCTTTTCGTCCCACTTCGTAAATTTTTGTTAAGACCCTTGTCTTTCCGCGGCTGGTTATGTCTATGCTTGGCCACGGGCAGGGGAGCCGCGTCTCGTTGAGGCGAGGATTTTTCCTATGTATTGCGCACTGCCTGGACGAATCCCGCTCGACGGCCATGACGGTCGCGGGCAGAAAATTATTCACCGAGTAAGTTCGCTATGAGAAATGTCGTTGTCCTCCTCGCAGCTGGTGCGATGCTTGCCGCCTGCTCGACAGAGAAGTTCATCCCGGGGCCGGAAGTCACCCTGACGGACAACTATAAGAACCGCACCGGTCGCCGCGGCGAGACCATCAATCCGGAAACCAAATGGTGGGCCAATTTCGGCGACAAGAACCTCAATAGCCTGGTTGAGGAGGCTCTTGCCGATAACCTGTCGATCGAGGCCGCCCGTGAGCGCGTTCACGCCGCGCACCTGACCGCACGCATTGCCAACAGCGCCTACCTGCCGCAGGTCACCGCCGTGAAGTCCGCCACCGCGTCGGGCAACTACGACAAACACCAGGTCAAGACCGGTCATACCAAGAACCCGCTCACTGGCGCGAAGGTGCCGATCACCGAGCGGAAGTGGGTGACAACAGATACCTCGAATGCCAACAAGGGCATCCAGGGCACCTGGATCATCAATCCGCTCGCCTGGAGAAGCACCAAGGAGCGCGAACTTGAGCGTATCGCCGCCGAGCGCGAAGCACTCTATGCTGCACGTCTCGACATCATCGCGGCTGTGGCGAATGCCTATGTGAGCGCTCAGGGCTTCGGTCGCCAGGCCGAGATCGCCAAGCGCGCGCTTTCGGTCCAGAACGAGACCTCGGAAATTACCATCGCCAAGGTCGAGGCCGGTTCCGCCAGCACGCTCGACTCGACCCGCGCCAAGGCCAACGCCGCATTGACCTCCGCGGATATCCCGGCGCTCGAGCAGGCCCGCGAACAATATGTCAACCAGATCTCGACGCTTCTCGGCAAGACCCCGGCTGAGCTCGACGGCCTGTTTACAAAATATAGGTCGGTCCGCCTGCCGCGCGAGCGTTTCAAGGAAGGCATTCCCGCTGACCTGCTGCGCAACCGTCCTGACATTCGCCAGCAGGAGCGTTTGCTTGCTGCATCCGTCGCTGATATTGGCGTGGCAGAGGCCGATCTCTACCCGACGCTCACGCTCTCGGGCAATCTCGGCGTGAGCCGCTCGGCGACTTCGGGTACCAACGCCAATTGGGCATTCGGCCCGTCGATCAGCCTGCCGATCTTCGATCGTGGTGCTCTGAAGGCGAGTGTCAATCTGTCGAAGTCTGCGGCGCGCCAGCAATATCTCGCTTATCGCCAGACGGTCATCGAAGCCGTCCGGCAGGTCGAGGATGCCATGGTCGCGCTTCGCCAGGAGCAGATCCGCTACTCGCGCCTCGCCACGGCGGTGAACGAACTCACGCGCGCCGAACAACTCGCCCGCGAGCTCAACAATGCCGGCACCACAGAGTTCAAGGACGTGCTCGACGCGCAGGCCGCCTCGTACAGCGCCCAGCTCCAGCTCGCCGACTCGCAGCTGCAGCTCAACATCAACTATATCCTGCTCTGCCAGGCACTGGGCGGTGGCTGGGGTGGCGAAGACGCCGAGCCCTATGAAGTTGTGGTGGTGAAGAATTGATCTCTCGCCGTCCAGGGAACGGGCGGCATTCGATCAAGCCGGGATATTGAACGGTGTGACAATGACCAGCGCGGACAGCGCTGGTCTTTTTGTTCTTGTCCCGGCGCCGCGTGCCTCCAGCAGCGTGCCGAGCGCATTCGCTGCGTCGGCTTCAAGGCTGTGATGCAGCACATAGGATAACTTTTCCGCTCTCAAGAGCGCGAGATTGTCCTCGTCGAGATCATGCGCGACATAGACGGGCAGGGGTCGGCCCGCGGCCTCGAAGGCATCGATGACCGAGCGGTTGCCACCGCCGATCGAATAAACTGCGCGGATGTTCTCGTCTCGCGCCAAGGCAGCCCGCACCTGGGCGCCGGTGGTCCAATCCTTGCCGAAACCCTCGCTGATCGAGACGATGCCGAGTTCCGGATAGCGGGACCGCAGCATTTTACGGAATCCTGTCTCGCGCTCTTCCTCGCCGCGGAAGCGGTTCGACGAGAGTGTCGCGAGCACGGACGCCCTCTGCCCGGCGAGTCGCGAGCCAATGAGATAGGCTGCGGTTTCGCCCGCCATGCGGTTGTCGGATCCGGCATAGGCGAGGCGGCCAGATCCGGGGAGGTCCGTCACCAGCGTCACCACGGGCACGCCGGCCTCAGTCATGGCCTCGACCGCCTGCCGGATGGCTGACGTATCGGGCGCCTTCAGCACGACGCCGTCGCTGCCGCGCTGCCGGATGCGGGTCATCATCCGCGACAGGTCGGCATCGTGCATCTGCTCAGTGAAATGAAAACGCGCGCGCAGCGTAAGGGGACGGAATGAGCCTGTCTGGCTCTCGAAGGCTTCGCGGACGGCCCGGGTAAAGCGATCGGGTGCCTCCATGATGACGTCGAAGACATAGGTTCGACCCTGGAGGCCGGCATCCTTCTCCTGTTTTCGAAGCTCGTCGATCGCCGCCTCGATCCGCACTGCCGTCTGCCGTCGGACACCGCCGCGACCGTTGATGACGCGGTCGACCGTCGCGGTGCTCAGCCCCGCCTGATAGGCGATATCCTTGACGAGAAACTCATGCGCCATGCTGCGATGCCGTCGAAATTTGATGGATTGTTGATGGATACCACATCTCGCTGCGGCCGTAACCATGCCTATAATCGGCACCACAGACCTCAGGGAGGATGACATGAAGACCGACAACCCCGTCACCGGGCGCACGAATCGCGTCTGGTACACCGAAGCAGCCTGCGACATTGAAGAGTTCGCGGCCCTGATCAATCGGACGGCCGAGCTCTCCGACTATCCGCACGCAAAGTCCATCGAGAAGAACGTCGTCATTTATGACGCAGCGAACGTCGTCGCTACGGCGAAGACCGCCGACGGCCGCAAGGCGATTCTCGCCGAGATTTGCGATATCTTCGCCCGCGGCCCCGGGGTCGCCGTCTTCAAGGGCGCCTACACCGACACGTCGGTCATCGACAAGGCGACCTCGGTGTTCGACGCTGTCATCGTCGACGAAAAGAAGGGTAAGGTCGGCGGTGGCGATCATTTCGCCCAACCTGGCGCCAATGACCGCATCTGGAACTCGCTCGAAAAGCACTGCCTCGCAGACCCGGAGGGCTTTGCGCACTACTATGCCAACCCGATCGTGGCGCTCGCCTCCGAAGCCTGGCTCGGCCCGCACTACCAGATGACGGCGCAGGTCAATCGCGTCAATCCGGGTGGCTCGGCGCAAAAGGCGCATCGCGACTACCATCTCGGCTTTCAGTCGGTCTCGGAAATGGAGCGCTTCCCTGCCCATGTCCACCACCTCTCGCCGGTGTTGACGCTGCAGGGCGCTGTCGCCCATTGCGACATGCCGCTCGAAAGTGGCCCTACGCTGTTCCTGCCCTTCAGCCAGCTTTATCCGCTCGGCTATCTCGTCCCCAACCGCCCGGAATTCCAGGACTATTTCGACAGACACCACGTCCAACTGCCGCTGGAAAAGGGCGATGTCGTCTTCTTCAATCCGTCGCTGATTCATGCCGCCGGCACCAACCGCTCGACGGACATCTTTCGCATGGCGAATCTCCTGCAGGTTTCCTCCGCCTTCGGCCGCGCCATGGAATCGGTCGGCCGCGAGCAGATGAGCGCCAAACTCTATCCGGCTTTGAAGGCCATGCTGGACGATGGCCGCATCGACCGAACGTCAGCGAACAATGCCATTGCCTCCTGTGCCGAAGGCTATTCCTTCCCGACCAATCTCGACCGCGACCCGCCCAAGGGCGGCCTGGCCCCCAAGACTCAGGCCGCTCTCTTCGGGGAAGCGCTCGATGCCGGCTGGCCGGCGGAGAAATTCGCCGGGGAACTGGCCCTGCAGGCCGAGAAGAAGCTGACCTGATCCGCAGCATCGAATGAAACCGACCCCTTTCCCCGCTACCGGGGAGAGGGGTTTCCGCGTCAAGAATGGAGGAAATACCATGACATCGAATGCAGCGCGCCTCGAAGGCAAGATCGCCGTCGTAACCGGCGGAACCCAGGGCCTCGGCGCCACCATTGCCCGCACCTTTGCCGATCGCGGCGCGGCAGGCATCGTCATCTGTGGTCGTACGGCCGCAAAGGGCGAGGCCAAGGCGACGGAGATATCGGCGGCAACGGGAGCCAAGGTCGTCTACCAGCAGGCCGATCTCGAAAAGATCGACGACGTCCGCGCCGTGATCGCCCGCGCCGACAAGGAGTTCGGCCGGGTGGATGCCCTGGTCAATGCTGCTGCCATCACCGACCGCGGCACGATCCTCGACACGTCGCCAGAGCTCTTCGATCGTATGTTCGCGGCCAATGTCCGCGCGCCGTTCTTCCTGATGCAGGAGGCGGTGAAGATCATGCGCCGAGAGAAGATCGAGGGCACGATCGTCAATATCGGTTCGATGTCCGCCAAGGCCGGCCAGCCTTTCATCGCGGCCTATTGCGCCTCCAAGGGCGCTTTGGAAACGCTGACCAAGAACACGGCCTATGCGCTGCTCCGCAACCGCATCCGCGTCAACGGCCTGAATATTGGCTGGATGGCGTCCGAAGGCGAGGACCGAATCCAGCGCGAATATCACAACGCACCCGCCGACTGGCTTGTGAAAGCCGCCGCCGCCCAACCGTTCGGACGTCTGGTTGATCCGGCGGAAGTGGCCCGCGCCTGCGTCTACCTCTCGTCGCCCGAGTCGGGCCTGATGACCGGTTCGGTGATCTGTTTCGACCAGTCGATCTGGGGCGCCTACGAAGCCTCGCCGCAGCCAGAGGCGGCGATGTAATCGCCGGTCTTGGAAGGTTGTCTTTCCCCGAAAATGCTGGGATGTAAGAATTCGACTTTGGGGAGAGGCTATCATGAACGAATTGACCTTACTCGCCTTCGCGGCCGTTGCCTTCATCGGCATAGCAACGCCGGGCCCAACGGTCCTGCTCGCACTGGCCAATGGCTCGCGCTACGGCATCGGACGGTCGGTCTATGGCATGGTCGGCGCCGTGCTCTCGGATTTCGTCCTGATCGGCGCGGTCGCCCTGGGCCTTGGCGCGTTGCTCGCGGCCTCCGAATTTTGGTTCTCGGTCGTGAAATGGGTCGGCGTTGCCTATCTTGCCTTCCTTGGCGTCACGCTGCTCCGCTCCCAGGGTTCGCTTGACCAGTCGCTACAAGCGGCCGAAACCGGATCGGGCTCACGACGGGCAATCTTTCTCAAGAGCCTTCTGGTCGCGGTGACCAATCCCAAAGGCTACCTGTTCTTCTCGGCCTTCCTGCCGCAGTTTATCGTGCCATCGGAGCCTCAGGCCGCGCAGTATGTCGCGCTGGCGCTGGTCTTTGCCTCGATCGATTTCTTGGTCATGCTCGGCTATGCCGTGCTCGGTTCTCAGGCCGTTCGCCTGCTCAAGCGTTCTGGCGCTCTGTGGCTGGATCGCATCTGTGGGGGCGCGCTACTGACTCTTGCAGGATCGCTGGCCTTCTATCGCCGGTCTGCGAGCTGATCAGGTATCGACGGGCTGACGGCCAGCCGCGGCAACATTCTCGCGGTGCACTGTCTCATAGGGCGCGAAATAGAGAATCGCGCCTGAAGCGATGTCGCGCTCGACGAATTCCATCAGCGATTGCGTCCGCGCCCGGCTTGCTTCTTCGGGATCGATCAGCCGTTCGAGATAGTCGCAATTGGCTGTGATCAGGCTCTTGTCGTAACCGCCAAGGGCGATTCGTTCGGGATCACCGTGATTGGGCAGAATGCGTCGAATCGGCCATGTCGCCATGCGGTCGAGCTCGGCAATGTGGGTCTCGATATGCGCTGGCTCGGAAATGTAGGTGACTGCATCCTCAAGCGTGTCACCGGCGAAGAGGATGCCTTCGTCGGGCAGCCAGAGTACGCAGCCGTCATGGCTGTGGATGTCGAAGTGATGGAGTTGGACCCGGCGATCGCCGATCGTGAGATCGAGCCGGTCGGCGAATGTGCGACTCGGCATGACGACGGGCCTGATCGGCGGATCGCCAGTCTCGAGCTTTTCGCGGTTCTCGGCCATCGCCCGCGCCGTCATTTCCAGTGCCATGATCGGGCAATCAGCGAAGGCTTCATTGCCGGCAATATGGTCGGTGTGCCAGTGGCTGAGCACAACATCGAACCGTGTCACGCCGAGAGCCGCGAGATGATCTCGGATCGCCCGTGCGTGTTCGAGGGTCATGTGGGTGTCGTAGACCAGCGCATGGTCGCCCGCCACGATCGCATAGGAAGCGATGCCAAGGCTGTAAGCGCCATCGTCGACCCAGTTTGGACCTTCGGAATGCAGCCGCTTCCCTTCGATCCGCCCGTCGTAGTAGGCGTAGATGCCGGGATAGGGCTCGAGGATGCGCATCGTCGCAGTGAGGGCGCTCATGGGATCACTCCAGCCAATCGGTCGAGAATTTTCCAGCGAGATGAATATCAGTCGTCTCCAGCCGGCCTGGTCCGAGATTCTCGAATTTGTGCGGCATGCCCGAGGGTGCCACAAGGATCTGACCTGCCCGCGCCTCGATTTTCTCGTCGCCCAGTGTGAACAGGGCGCGACCGATGCGGATGATGAAGGTTTCGGGGTAAGGGTGGCTGTGAAGTCGCGGCCCGCCGCCGATTTCGTCGGTGACGTAGAAGACGACAGAAACGTCTGCGCCATGCTCGCCGCCCTGGAACTCGCCCTTCCAGAGCTCGGGATGGTCGGCCCACTGATCTCTCTCAATCACCTTGCCGGCCATCCGGACTCTCCTTCATTCAATGCGCGATATTCAATGCGCGATCATCACATGCCGGACGGCGGTGTAATCTTCCAGCGCATAGGCCGACATGTCCTTGCCATAGCCCGACTGCTTGACACCGCCATGCGGCATTTCGTTGGTCAACATGAAATGGGTGTTCACCCAGGTGCAGCCATATTGCAGCTTGGCCGAGGCCTTCATGGCGCGGGACACGTCCTTGGTCCAGACCGAGGAGGCGAGGCCATAGTCGCTGTCATTAGCCCAGGCGATGACATCGTCATTGTCGCCGAAGCTGGTGACGGAGACGACGGGGCCGAACACTTCGCGGCGGACGATCTCGTCGTCCTGCTTGGCGCCGGCGACGACCGTCGGTTGGTAGAAGAAGCCCTTGTCGGACCCGACCTTGCCGCCGGTTGCGATCTGCATATGACCGAGTTCTGACGCACGCTCGACGAAGCTCGCGACGCGGTCGCGCTGGCGCTTGGAGATCAACGGCCCGATCTCGTTCTCGGTGTCGTCGGCCTGGTTGTACTTGATGGTCGAGACGGCGCTGGCGAGATCGGCGACGAACTTGTCGTGGATCTTGGCATGCGCGTAGATGCGGCAGGCGGCGGTGCAATCCTGGCCGGCATTGTAATAGCCGAAGGTTCTGATCGCACCGACCACGGCATCGATATCGGCATCGTCATAGATGATGACAGGCGCCTTGCCGCCGAGTTCGAGATGCGTGCGCTTGACCGTCTTGGCGGCCGCCGCCAGCACCTTCTTGCCGGTGGCGACGTCGCCGGTGATCGAGACCATGTTGATCTTCGGATGGTTGATCAGGTGGTTGCCGGTGGTTTCGCCGCGGCCAAGCACGACGTTGACTACGCCCTCGGGCAGAATATCGGCCATCACCTTGGCAAGCTTGAGCGCGGTCAGCGGCGTCTGTTCAGAGGGCTTGAAGACCACGGTGTTACCGCCCGCCAGCGCCGGCGCTAGCTTCCAGGCCATCATCATCAGCGGATAGTTCCACGGCGCGATCGAGCCGACGATGCCGACCGGATCGCGGCGGATCATCGAGGTGAAGCCCGGGAGATATTCGGCCGCGACCGGACCATGCAGGGAGCGGATCGCGCCGGCGAAGAAGCGATAGCAGTCGACGATCCCGGGGATTTCATCGTTCAGCACGGCATTGATCGGCTTGCCGCAATTGAGCGATTCGAGCGCGGCGAACGCCGCGGCATCCTTCTCGATCGCATCGGCGATCTTGAGCAGGTAGCCCGCGCGCTGGGCGGGCGTCGTCTCGGACCAGGTGGTAAAGGCCTTCTCGGCGGCATCGACGGCCCGGTCGATCTGGTCGGGCGAGGCTTCCGGGAGCTGAAGCACGGTGTCGCCGGTCTTAGGATTGAGGATCTGCTCCTCGGCTTCGGTTCCGGCCTCGAATTTCGCGCCGATCAGCATTTGGGTATCCATGGTCTTCTCCCTTATTTTCCGGAGCCGGCGGTTTCGGCGCCTTCCCGGGTCAAGTAGTAGGCGCCCAGAATGGGCAGGAAGGTCACGAGCACGACCAGCATCGCCACCACATTGGTGACGGGGCGTTCGCGCGGACGGATCAGTTCCTCGAGCATCCAGATCGGCAATGTCGATTGCTGGCCGGCGGTGAAGGTCGTCACGATCACCTCGTCGAAGGAGAGCGCGAAGGCCAGCATGCCGCCGGCGAGCAGCGCCGTGCCGATATTGGGCAGGATCACATAGCGGAACGTCTGGAAGCCATTGGCGCCAAGATCATAGCTCGCCTCGATCAGGTTACCGGACAGCCGCCGGAAGCGCGCCACCGCATTGTTGTAGACGACCACGACACAGAAGGTCGCATGACCGAGCACGATGGTCCAGAACGAGAAGGGGATCTCCATCAGGCCGAAGGCGGAGCGCAGCGCGATGCCGGTGACGATGCCGGGCAGCGCGATCGGCAGGATGACGAGCAGCGAGATCGCCTCCTTGCCGAAGAAGTTCGAGCGGGCGACAGCCGCGGCGCAGAGCGTACCGAGCACCAACGCCACGGCGGTGGCAATCGCCGCGACTTGCACCGAGAGCGACAGCGCCGCCCAGACATCGGGGCGATCCCAGGCGCGGCCGAACCACTGCAGCGTGAAGCCCGGCGGCGGCCACTTGTAGCTCTTCTCCTCGGTGGTGAAGGCATAGACGAAGATCAGCAGGATCGGCAACTGGAGGAAGAGGAGTCCGGTGCCGGCGGCGATCTTGAGTGCCAGGGGCGCGGAATTGGTCCGGTCAGATCGACTCATTTTCCCACCCCATTTTGGCTGAGCCGTCCGATACGCTCATGGTCTTCTCAGACAAATATCCCTCGACGAGGGAAGAGACTTGCTCTTCTGAGGGGGTGGGTATCCCGAGGCGGATACACATTGCCGTGAATCTTGGTTTGATACCTTCTTCGAGCTTAAGTGTCTTTCTCCGCACTTCCGCAATTTTCTCGAGTGCAAACCAACAACCTTCATCGGACCCGAACAGAGCCGCTTCTTCCCTCATGAAGTGATGTGCGAAATAGTCGCGAAGCTTTTTTACCTCCGATATCTCCTGCGATAGTTCGACGAACTCCTCGATTGCCGCAACCCTCTTAGCCAGATTTCCGAAAGTGAGAGCAACAGCTTGACGTTCGCCCTGGTCGATCGATTTGATCCATTCATCTGTGGAACGCGTTGTGCCCGCTCGGAGCAATTCTCCGGCGAAATGAAACGTAAGCACGTTGATGAGCGAATGCTCAACGAGCGCAAATTTGAAGAATGCTAGACCAAAATGCGCATAAACCTCTTTTTGCAAGACGAGGTTCTCTTCCAAGAGGTCCGGAAATTCTCCGGTTAGCTCAACGCGAGGACTGTCAGATCGCATCGAACGCCCCCTTCCGCTTGGCCGCCCAGAGGTAGAAGGCCATGATAACGATCGGGACGACAGAGAAGGCGGCGGCGAGCGGGATATTTCCGGCCGTGCCCTGCTGCGTATAGACGGCCTGGCCGATGAACAGCCGAGACGAACCGATGATGCCCGGAATGATGTAGTCGCCCAGCGTCAGCGAGAAAGTGAAGATCGAGCCTGCGATAATGCCCGGCAGCGCGAGCGGGAAGATCACGTGGCGGAAGGTCTGCTGCGGCGATCCGCCGAGATCGTAGCTCGCTTCGATGAGGTTGCCCGGCACGCGCTCGAGCGCGGCTTGAACCGGCAGGATCATGTAGGGCAGCCAGACATAGACGAAGACGAGGAACGTGCCGGTATAGCTGATCGAGAGCGACGTACCGCCGACGACGGGAAGTGCGAGATAGCCTTCAAGAAGCCATGTCAGGCCGATCTTGCCGAAGAACCACGAGATGATGCCTTCCTTGGCAAGGATCATTTTCCAGGCATAGATTTTGACCAGGTAGCTCGACCAAAGCGGCAGCATGGCGCCGAGATAGAACAGCGCCTTCCAGCGGCCCTTGGCATAGCGCGCGGCGTAATAGGCGATCGGGAAGGCGATGATCGCCGAGGCGATCGTCACAAGCGCAGCCATCGTCACCGTGCGGATGATGATGTCCATGTTGGAGGCGCGGAACAGTTCGCGGTAGGTTGCCAATGTGAATTCGTATTTCACCTGGCCGGTGAAATCGTCGAGCGAGAAAAAGCTCTGGGCGAGCAGCGCGAAGAGCGAGCCGATATAGATGATACCGAGCCAGAGCAGCGGCGGCGTCAGCATCAGCAGGAGCAGCAGCTTCGGCCGCCGCCAGAAGGTGGCGGACAGGCGGTCCAGCAGGCCGCCACCCCGCTCGATCGTTGGTGGAGAGGTGACGGTGCTCATGCTGCGTCTTCCAGCTTGGTGAGCGACGTGCGGGGGAAGTGAAGCGAAATCGTCTCGCCCTCGGCGGGAAGCTGGCTCGCGGCCGGCAGGTTGGCGTGGAGCCGATGGCCATCGACGTCAACCGCCACCCGCGTCACCGAGCCGAGGAAGCTGCGCGTGGCGAGCGTGCCCGAAAAGCCGATCGCGCCATCTCCAGCCGCACCGAGGGAGATCAGCTCAGGCCGGATGCTCGACCAGGCGCGCTCGCCGGTCAGCTTGGCGGTGATGTCGGGCGAAAGCACATTGGACGACCCGACGAAATCGGCGACGAATTTCGAGGCCGGCCGCTGGTAGATGTCCTCCGGCGTGCCAGCCTGGACGATGCCGCCATTGTTGAAGACTGCCACCCGGTCGGCCATGGAGAGCGCTTCGCCCTGGTCATGCGTCACGAAGACGAAGGTGATGCCGAGCGCCTTCTGCAGGCTCTTGAGCTCCTCCTGCATCTGCTCGCGCAGCTTGAGGTCCAGCGCGCCGAGCGGCTCGTCGAGCAGCAGCACCTTGGGCTTGTTGACCAGCGCGCGGGCCAGCGCCACGCGCTGCCGCTGGCCGCCCGAGAGCTGGCCCGCCTTGCGGGTGCCGTAGCCGGGCAGGGCGACCATGGCGAGCGCCTCTTCGGCAGCCTTGAGCCGCGCGGCCTTCTCGACGCCCTTGACCATCAAGCCATAGGCGACGTTGTCGAGGATGCTCATATGCGGAAAGAGGGCGTAGTCCTGGAACACCGTGTTGACGTTGCGCTTCCAGGGCGGCACGCCATTGGCATTCTCGCCAAAGATCTGGATCTCGCCGCCGGTCGGTTGTTCGAAGCCGGCGATCAGCCGCAGGCAGGTCGTCTTGCCGGAGCCCGAGGGCCCGAGCATGGCGAAGAACTCACCCTCGGCGATGTCAAGATTGACCTGGTCGACCGCCTTCACTTGGCCGAAATGGCGCGACACGGCGCGAAAGGTGACTGCCGGGATCATGGGGATCAGGTCTCCAGTGATATTAGGATGCGAGAGGGCTTACCCCTCACCAAGCGCGCCCATGCATTCGCCTTCGGCTCATGCGGGCTTGCTATCCTCTCCCACAAGGGGAGAGGTAGACTCGTGGCACCGACGGTGCTCAAATAATAAGCGGAGTGCACGCACCCTACCTCTCCCCTTGTGGGAGAGGATACGAAGGCCGGTTGAACGGAGTGAACCTTGGCCGAAGTTGGTGAGGGGTAATCACCCTCACCAGTTCATCGGCTCATTGCCCGCCCATCACTGCGATGTAGTCGTTGGTCCAGCGGTGATACGGCACGCATTCGCCCTGGCTGGCGCATTTCGCAACCGGTGTCTTCCAGAAGCTGATCTTGTCGAAATTGTCGAAGCCGTTATGCGCGCAGCCTTCGTCGGTCAGCAGCGCATTGCCCTTGCAGGCGGCTGGAACCGCGGGAACCGAGCCGAACCAGGCGGCGAGGTCACCCTGGACCTTGGGCGAGATCGAATGCTCCATCCACATATAGGCGCAGTTCGGATGCGCGGCTTCGGCATGCAGCATGGTCGTATCGGCCCAACCCGTCGCACCTTCCTTGGGGAAGACGGACTTTACAGGCTGCTTTTCCGCCTCGAGCAGGTTGACCTGGAACGGCCAGGAGCCCGATGCCACGACGCCTTCATTCTTGAAGTCGTCGATCTGGACCATGGCATCGTGCCAGTAGCGGCCGACGAGCGAGCGCTGGCCCTTGAGCAGTTCGAGCACGGCGGCATATTGCGCCTCGTTCAGCTCATAGGGGTCCTTGATGCCGAGTTCGGGGTTCTTCTGCTTGAGGTATAGCGCGCCGTCGGCGATGTAGATCGGACCGTCGAAGGCCTGAACGCGGCCCTTGTTGGTCTTGCCGTCGGGCAGGTTCTGCTCTTCGAACACGACGCTCCAGCTGTCCGGCGCCTTGTCGCCGAAGACCTTGGTGTTGTACATCAGCACATTCGGGCCCCACTGATAGGGGACGCCGTAATGCACGCCGTCGACCGTGTGCCAGGGCGCATCCTTGAGGCGGTCGTCCACCGTCGACCAGCTTTTGATCAGGTCGATGTTGACAGGCGCCACCTTGCCGCCGGCGATCAGGCGGAGCGACGCGTCACCCGAGGCGGTGACGAGGTCGAAGCCACCCTGGTTCATCAGCGTGACCATTTCGTCCGACGTTGCCGCGGTCTTGACCGTCACCTTGCAACCCGTCGACTTTTCGAATTCGGTGACCCAGTCGTAATTCTTGTCGGTCTCGCCGCGCTCGATATAGCCGGCCCAGGCGACGATCGAGACTTCGCCTTCACCAGGCCCGATTGCCTTGAGCGCCTCGGCGGCAACAACGTTGGTCGTAAAGCTGGCGGCGATGGCGAGTGCTGTCGTGGCTTTAAGAAAAGTCTTCATGCCCGTCTCCCGTTTTTGGTTAGGTTCCCACGGGCGACATGAAGCCTCTTTTTCGCCGCTTTCGCAAATTCATTGTGCAGAATAATGAATTCGGATTTTCCGATATCTATCTATCCCTAACCGCCCGCGCCGTCTCCGCCACGCGCAGGAACTCCTTGGCGGCGGCCGGCAGGCTCGATCCGCGCCGCCAGACAAGCCCGACCTGAACGACGGGCAGGGCGCCCGAGACATCCCGGCTCTCAATCCGATCACCTTCCAGTGACCAGGGTCGATAGACGAGATCCGGCAAGAGCGCGATGCCGGCTCCCGTCGCGACGAGGCTGCGCACCGCCTCGACCGACCGTGTGCGGAAGGCGACATGCGGCTTGGCGCCGAGTGCGGTGAGCAGCTTGCCGGTATTCTCCTCGATCTCGTCCACCGTCAGCATGATCAGCGGTTCACGGGCGATGTCCTTGACCGAGATGATATCGGCGCCGCCGAGCTTGTGGCCAAGCGGCAGCCAGAGACGGTAAGGCGACGTTTCGATGATCTCAGCCTGCAGGGCCATGCGGTCGCGCAGATTGGAAATCGTCATGACGGCGATATCGAGCTCGCCGCCGATCAGGAGATGTTCGAGATAGCTGCCATTGTCCTCGATCGCCGACACATCGACGCCGGGATAGGCGCGGCGATAGCGGCGCAGGAGATCCGAAAGCACATAGCCCGCCACCAGCGAGGTGACCCCGAGATTGAGCGATCCCGTTGTCTCCTCCTTCTTGTCCGAGAAGGCGCGCCGTGCATCCGAGACCTGGGTGAGGATGTTGGTCGCATGCCTCAGGAACTGATGACCGTCATGGGTGATCGTCAGCCCGCGCGAGTGGCGTTCGAAAAGCGTGACGCCGAGATCGTTCTCCAGCTCCTTCACGGCCTCGGTGACGGAAGATTGTGAAATCGAAAGGGCTTGCGCGGCACCGCTCACGGTTCCCTGTTCGGCAACGGCGATGAAATATTGGAGCTGACGCAGCGTGAAGGCCATGCCGGTGTTGATCGCATGGCGGGGCGAGGATTGGCAAGTCGCCGGATGAGAGGACGATCAGTCCTCAGGTACGCCGCGCATCGCCTTTAGAGTCGCCAGTGCAATATCCCTGGCTTTGCCGTGGTCGACAACGGGCTCAGGATAATCCTCTCCTAGTACGACTCCGGCCTTTTTCAGCATGTTCTCCTGCGCCTCAAAGGGGCGATGAACGACAGCATCCGGCAATTTGGCAAGCTCCGGGCACCATCGCCGGACATACGCTCCGCGGTGGTCGAATTTCTCGCCTTGGAGCACCGGATTGAAAATGCGGAAAAAGGGCGAAGCGTCCGCACCGCAGCCCGCCACCCATTGCCAGTTGAACGGATTGCTGGCGGCATCGGCATCGACCAGCGTGTCGCGGAACCAGCGCTCGCCTTCGCGCCAGTCGATCAACAGGTCCTTGACGAGGAACGAGGCGGTGATCATGCGAACGCGATTATGCATGGTACCGGTGTTCCAAAGTTCGCGCATTCCGGCATCGACGATGGGGTAGCCTGTCATGCCGCGCTTCCAGGCTTCGAGCTTCTCTTTGCTGCCGTCCCATTTGAAATTATCGAAGCGCCGGTCGAGATTGACGCTGTCGAGCCGCGGATTGTGGAACAAAGTGTGCCAGGCGAAATCCCGCCAAACCACTTCCTTGCGGAACCGGGTGACGTCTTCCTTGTCGACCTTGGGAAATTCTGTCGCCCGCCAGATCGCATGCGGCGAGATCTCACCAAAGGCGAGGTGAGGGGAGAGCCGGGATGAGTGGGTGTCTGCGGGGAAGTCGCGACCTTCTGCATAGTGCTCCAGTTTTTCGCAAAGAAAGGATTCGAGAACTGCCTGCGAACCGCTTTCACCCGGCTGCCAAAGCGATTTGAATCCCTTTGCCCAATCGGGTTTGTGGGGGAGGAGTTTCCACGATTCGATGGACTCGCAATCGACATCGAAATCGCCGGATGGAATATGATCCGGCACTGCAATCGGCTCCGGAGGGCGATAGGCGCTCTCGAACGCCTTCCAGAAGGGCGTATAGACAGCGTAGTGCTTTCCCTGCTTGGTCTTGAGCACCGTCGGATCGTGCAGCAGAAAGCCCGGCGAGCTCTCGGCGCGGATCCCGTTGTCCTTCAGCCGTGCCTTGATCTCGGAGTCGATTTCGCGCCCCGGACCATCATAGCGGCGATTCCAGAACACGGCCCGCGCGCCGGTCTTTTCCACAAGCCATTCTATGAGATGTCGTGGGTCGCCGGTCAGGGTGATCAGCCCGTTGCCGCGGTCCCGCAGCGATTTATCGAGTGCGACGAGTGAATGGTGCAGCCACCACGCCTGCGCCGCCCCGTTGGCACCTGCTTGTAAATCTCCCGGTTCTCTTATGTAGATGCAGATGACGGGACCGCCCGCCTCAACGGCCCTGCAAAGCGCGAGATTGTCGGCCAGGCGGAGGTCACGTCTGAACCAGACAATGGATGGCGCGCGGTCTGGGTTCGGCATCGGCGTTCCTATGTGGGATTTTCGCTGTCATACGCATCCTCGGTGCGAAAGTTCAGCTGAAGGTCTTGAGGGGGCCGCTTTTGCCAGGCTTTTTACCCGCATCTCGCTTTTCCACCGATTCTTCAAAAAATCGCTTGGCAAATCGGGAAAGCATTTGTATTAGGCCACGCAACGCTGCGGCAACGCGGCATTCCCTGGTAGCTCAGCGGTAGAGCATTCGACTGTTAATCGACAGGTCGCCGGTTCGAATCCGGCCCGGGGAGCCATATAAAGGATCTTTGATCCGAACCTGTACACGCCTCCAGACGCGGTGACGCGCTGGAGGCGTTTGTTTTTCGGTTTCCGGGCAGGCCTTTTCCTTCTTTCGAAACTTTCCAATTTCGCCTTGCGGAGCCTCTACCTTCCTGTTAGAAGCCCGCCAATTCCGCCCGGACAGTGTCATAACCGTCCGTCAGAGAACAGATATTTAAGCTTTCGGGCTTATCGGTTTTCGTCAGTGAGGCCTCGTGGCGGAGTGGTTACGCAGAGGACTGCAAATCCTTGCACCCCGGTTCGATTCCGGGCGAGGCCTCCATCTCAGTCTATCTTACCCCGTGCCTAATCTTCGCTGCTGCGTTTTGCCGCTTGAAAGCCGCCGCTGGCGCGATTAAGAGCGGATACAATACCCGTTTGAACAGGATGCCGACATGGATTATTCCGCGCTGCGCTTGAAGATGGTGGACGGCCAGATACGCACGACGGATGTGACGTCGCATCCGGTGCTCAATGCTTTCCTCGCCGTTCGCCGCGAGGACTTCGTCACCGATCGTCGCAAGGCCGTCGCCTATATCGACAACGACGTCGAAATCGCGCCGGGTCGCTTTCTGATGGCGCCGTCGCCGCTCGCCAAGATGCTGCAGCTCGCGGAAATCCGCCCGACGGATAACGTTCTCGATCTCGGCGCTGGCACGGGTTACACAGCCGCGCTTCTCGGCCACCTTGCTGCGTCCGTTGTCGCGCTCGAAGCCGATGCTGACATTGCCGCCGTGGCGAAAGCCAATATCGAGGCCGCCGGCCTCTCGAACGTCACGGTCGTGACCGGCGACCTCGCCGCCGGCCATGCCGCGAAAGGTCCCTATGACCTGATCATCGTTGGCGGTGCCGTCGAGGAGTTGCCCGAGGCGCTGTTCGCCCAGCTCAAGGAAGGTGGCAAACTTGTGGCGGTCGTCGGCCGCGGACAGTCATCCGGCGCGCGGATTTATGTCCGGGAAGGCGGCACACAGTCCGAGCGCTTCGCTTTCAACGCCTCCGTGCGGTTGCTGTCTGGCTTCACCAAGACCCCGGAATTCCAGTTCTGAGCCGGATCAAGTCGTTCGCTGCGGCATGATGTAGCTGTTGCCGAACCGCAACGTGACTGTGCATTCCTGGCACATGCGGCTATTGACGATTGCCGCGCCGGGTATGCTTGTTCATAGTTTGCGCGCATTTGTCGGTCAGGAGGCTGCCGAGTTGTTTTTGGCGGGCTCCGGGCAGAGTTGAAGACGGACGAAGGTCCGCGTCAGGCGCAAATGACGCCAAGGGTAGGGTGTAAGGCGTGTTGAAGTTCAAAATGGCATTGCTGGCAGCGATCCTCGTGCCGGTGCTGGCACCGATTCAGGTCCGCGCCGATACGATCCTCGATGCCATGGCCAAGGCCTATGAGAACAACCCTGACCTCAATGCTGCACGCGCAGGCTTGCGCGCAACTGACGAAGGCGTGACGATCGCCAAGGCTGGATGGCGCCCGCAGATTTCGGCTTTTGCGCAGCGGACGCAGACTTGGTACGACAATGTCGGGCCGAATTTTCAGGTGGAAGCTCCAAGTGTGGAAAACCCCGCCGGGGTGAGCGACGATCATCTCAAGGCTTATTCGCATCAGCGCGGTCTGACCATCACGCAGCAAGTATTCGACGGGTTCCAAACGCTCAACAACGTTCGGGCTGCAGAAGCCACCGTGTTCTCTGAGCGCGCCTCGCTCCGTGCCAGGGAGATTCAGATCCTCCTGTCTGCGGCGGAGGCCTATTCGAACATCGCGCGCGATCAGCAGATCCTCGGCTACCGCAAGCAGAACCTTTCCTTTCTAAGGGAGCAAGTCGGTGCCTCCAAAGAGCGGCTCAATGTCGGTGAAGGCACGAAGACAGATGTCAGCCTTGCCGAAGCGGAGGTCGCGCGAGCGATCGCCCTTGTTGCACAGGCGGACTCGCAGCTGAAGCAAAGCCAGGCGGTGTATGTCCAGATCGTGGGCGATACTCCCAATGGTATCAAGCAGCCGAAGCCGACCTCGCGCAACCTGCCAAAGAGCATAGACAATGCCGTCGCCACCGGCTGGCGCGAACATCCGCAAATTCTGGCGACGATGCATGCGGTCGACGCCGCGGGCTTTCAAGTGAAGTCGGCCGAGGGCGCCATGCTGCCGGGCGTGGTGATACAGGGCCAGATGCAGAGTACTGATGGGACACGTGCCGAGCGAAGCCTTTCCAACTACGCGTCGCAA
Source organism: Rhizobium sp. SRI_017 (assembly GCF_057586295.1). Lineage (NCBI taxonomy): Bacteria > Pseudomonadati > Pseudomonadota > Alphaproteobacteria > Hyphomicrobiales > Rhizobiaceae > Rhizobium > Rhizobium sp. SRI_017. Next base: position 202,700 of record NZ_JBYCZP010000004.1, read on the forward strand.
TCCGTCACCGCCCGCCTGAACGTCCCGATCTATCAAGGCGGCGCCGAGTATGGCCAGATCCGCCAGGCGAAGGAAAAGCTGGGCCAGCAGCGCATCATGCTCGACAGCGTCCGGCTTGACGTGCAAAAGACCATCGTTGCCGCCATGGCGCAATATGAGGCTGCCGTTGCCTCGGTCGAGGCGGGAAGAATGCAAGTCAAGGCAGCCAACGATGCTTTGGCTCAGCTGACCGAAGAGCGGCAATTTGGCCAGGCCACCGCACTCGACGTGCTCCAGGTCCAGGCCACGGTTCTCAACGCGAAAGAGAATCTTGCGGTTTCGCAGCGCGACGCCGTGGTGGCAAGCTACTCCATCATCGCCTCGATCGGCCGCCTGACCATCGAGAATCAGGACCTGAAGGTCGCCGAGTACAAGCCGGAAGAGCATTACGAGAAGGTCAAGGACGCCTGGTTCGGCCTCCGTACGGTTGACGGACGCTAATTTACAAGCGCTTTTCGTAGGTTGCGGGATTCATCTTCTCGACAAATCTGTGCATCATTCTCCGAATTCGATTCGCGCCGGTTCTTTCGGATGCGGCGATGACGTAAGTTGCCGCGAGTGCCGTACGAGCGGCGCGAGAATTGAAATGCGGCGATGCGGGGAAGACAATGGCCCAGCCAAATGTAGTGCGTGAACCTTCCATGGATGAGATTCTGGCGTCGATCCGCCGGATCATTGAAAGCAACGATCCCGTGCCGCCGGGTGTCGCGACCGGCATGGCCGAGCCCGAGGGTTTTTCCGGCAGCGCCGCCAACGATGACATGGAAGAGGTGCCACTAACCATCGACGACGTGTTCGCGTCGCGACAGGAGCCTGCCCGCCAGCCGATGGAAGAGGCTTTCTTCGCCGAACGCGCCGAGGCGCCGCGCGCCGCCGCGCCGAGGGAGCAGGATGTAGCCGCCCAGCCGCAGCGTTCGCTCTCGCTCGCCGATGTCGCGGCGCGCGTGCGTGCCGCGTCGGAGCGCAATCCTGGGCTTCGTGAACTGGCGCCGCAGCCGGCCGAAGAAAATTTCGCGCCGCCCACCAGCCCGCTAATGACGAGCCGGATGGCCGCAGCCGGTGGCTCGCTGCAAGCGGAGCGGCCGCAGGTCGACTGGAACGAACTGTCTGCCCATTCGGAAGCGCCGCGCGAAGAACTGACGCGCATGGAGGAATCGCATCACGTCGAAGACATGCCGGTTATGGCAAAGGTTGAGCCGGAAACGGTGATTTCCAAGTCGGCCGCGAGCGAATCCGCAGCGCCGACATCCTTGATCTCCGTTGATGCCGGCCAGCAAGTCGCTCGTTCCTTTCAGGATCTCGCAGTCGCCATCGACGAGGCCGAGCGTCGTTCCTATGACGACATTGCTGCCGATCTCCTTCGCCCCATGCTGCAGGAATGGCTCGATGAAAATCTGCCGACACTTGTTGAGCGACTGGTGCGCGAGGAAATTGAGCGGGTCGCGCGCGGCAATCGCCGCTAACGCCTGCGATCATTGACTGGGATAGGGCGTTCCGTCCTTGTGAACGAAGCGCCCGTCCGAGTTTGCGCTCATCATGTCGATGTCAGAGCAGGTCGTCAGGTCTTCGGGCTGGCGTGAGCCGACTTCGAGATAGACCGCCACCTTGTCCGACCGGTTCACCAAATGGTGACCATTGCCGGTTGCTTTCGGAAAGACCGCAAAGTCACCGGCCACAAGAACAGTCTCGCCGGCATCTTCGATCAGCACGATTTCGCCTTCGAGAATGTAGACGCACTCGTCTTCATGCGAATGCCAGTGTCGCTGGCTCGACCAGTTGCCGGGTGGCAGCTGCGTGAGGTTGATGCCGAAATCGCTGAGGCCGCCGGCATCGCCGAGCCGCTGGCGGATGCGGTCGGCAGATTGACCATCGAAAGGCTGCGGATAGCCTACGCCCCTGTGCTTCGGCACAGCTGCGATATCGACCTTCGGCATGGCGCTTCTCCCTGGAACCGTGACCTGCACATTGAATGAGGAACTTGCCGAATTCTGCGACGCCGAACAAGTCTCGTCCATCGCCGTTCCGCTTTTTCGCCTTCTGCATTGACTTCGGCGAGCCCAAGCGATTACGGAAGGCTCGCGAATTTGAACCGACGGACACGCCACGATGCTCGAAAAGACCTATGATTCCGCTTCGATCGAACCCCGTATCGCCAAGGCATGGGAAGATGCGGATGCGTTCGCGGCTGGCGCCAATGCCAAGCCGGGCGCAGAGTCCTTCTGCATCGTCATCCCGCCGCCGAATGTCACCGGCTCGCTGCATATGGGCCACGCGCTCAACAATACCCTGCAGGACATCATGATCCGCTTCGAGCGGATGCGTGGCAAGGACGTTCTGTGGCAGCCCGGCATGGATCATGCGGGTATCGCGACTCAGATGGTCGTCGAGCGCCAGCTGATGGAACGCCAGGAGCCCTCGCGCCGCGAGATGGGCCGCGAGGCCTTCGTCGAGCGCATCTGGCAGTGGAAGGACGAATCCGGCGGCATGATCTTCAATCAGCTCAGGCGCCTCGGCGCGTCCTGCGACTGGTCGCGCGAACGCTTCACCATGGACGAGGGCCTGTCCGAGGCGGTGCTTGAAGTCTTCGTCCGGCTCTACAAGGAGGGCCTGCTCTACAAGGACAAGCGTCTTGTCAACTGGGATCCGAAGCTGCTCACCGCGATCTCCGACCTCGAAGTCGAGCAGGTCGAGGTCAAGGGCAGTCTCTGGCACCTGCGCTATCCGCTCGAGCCCGGCGTCACCTATGAGCACCCTGTCGGCTACAACGAAGACACGCAGACCGTCATCACCGAGACGCGAGACTACCTCGTCGTTGCCACGACCCGCCCCGAGACCATGCTGGGTGACACCGGCATCGCCGTTCATCCCTCGGATACGCGCTACCAGTCGCTGATCGGCAAACACGCCACCCTGCCGATCGTCGGCCGTCGGATTCCCATTGTCGCGGACGAGTACCCCGATCCGGAAGCCGGCACCGGCGCCGTCAAGATGACGCCGGCGCATGATTTCAATGACTTCGAAGTCGGCAAGCGCGCCGGTCTTCGGATGGTCAATGTCCTCACCACCGACGCCCGCATCACCATAGCGGAAAACGAGGAATTTCTCGAAGGCCTCGCGCCGAACACGCTTCAGCTTGGCCTCTGGGACCAGCTCGAAGGCATGGACCGCTTTGAGGCGCGCAAGTTCATCGTTACGGTCATGGAGGAGGGCGGCTTCCTCGACAAGATCGAGCCCCACACCCACATGGTCCCGCATGGCGACCGTGGCGGTGTGCCGATCGAGCCGCGCCTGACCGAACAATGGTATGTCGATGCCGCGACGCTGGCCAAGCCTGCCATAGCCTCGGTCCGCGAAGGCCGCACCAACTTCGTCCCGAAGAACTGGGAAAAGACCTATTTTGAATGGATGGAAAACATCCAGCCCTGGTGCGTCTCGCGTCAGCTCTGGTGGGGTCACCAGATCCCCGCGTGGTACGGTCCTGATGGCACCGTTTTCGTCGAGAAGACCGAGGAAGAGGCCCTGCATGCGGCGATCCAGCACTATCTCAGCCATGAAGGCCCGATGAAGGCGCTGGTCGAGGACAAGCTCGAGAATATGAAACCGGGCGAGATCCTCACCCGTGACGAGGACGTTCTCGACACCTGGTTCTCCTCGGCACTCTGGCCGTTCTCGACGCTCGGCTGGCCCGAGAAGACGCCGGAACTGGCGCGCTACTACCAGACCGATGTTCTGGTCACCGGCTTCGACATCATCTTCTTCTGGGTCGCACGGATGATGATGATGGGCCTGCATTTGATGAAGGACGAGCACGGCAAGCCCGTCGAGCCGTTCCACACCGTCTATGTCCACGCGCTGGTCCGCGACAAGCACGGCCAGAAGATGTCGAAGTCCAAGGGCAACGTCATCGACCCGCTGGAGCTGATTGATGAATATGGCGCCGATGCGCTTCGCTTCACGCTCGCCATCATGGCGGCGCAGGGCAGGGACGTGAAGCTCGATCCCGCCCGCATCGCCGGCTACCGCAATTTCGGTACCAAGCTCTGGAACGCGACGCGCTTTGCCGACATGAACGGCGTCAAGCTCGACCTGTCCTTCCGTCCGGAGGCCGCCAAGCTCACGGTCAACCGTTGGATCCTGACCGAATTGGCCGACACTGTGACGCTGGTCACACAAGGCATCGAACAGTTCAGGTTCAACGAGGCGGCCGGCTCGCTCTACCGCTTCGTGTGGAACCAGTATTGCGACTGGTATCTCGAATTGCTCAAGCCGATCTTCATGGGCGAAGATGAAGTGGCAAAGGCCGAGGCGCAGGCCTGTGCGGCCTATGTGCTGTCAGAAACCTATAAGCTACTGCATCCCTTCATGCCCTTCATGACCGAAGAGCTTTGGGAGCACACTGCGGCGCGTGACAGCCTGCTCTGCCATGCCGATTGGCCGACATCGGGTTTTGCCGACAAGGCTGCGGCCGACGAGATCAACTGGCTGATCGAGGTTGTCAGCGGCATTCGTTCGGCACGCGCCGAGATGAACGTGCCGCCTGGGGCCAAGGCACCACTGGTCATCGTCGGCGCAAATGCGCTGACACGTGAACGCAGTGAACGCCAAGGCGCCGCGATTGAGCGCCTCGCGCGCGTCGATGGCATATCCTTCGCCGACGTCGCGCCCAAAGGCGCAGCACAGATCGTGGTCGGCGAGGCCACCGCCTGCCTGCCGCTCGGCTCGCTGATCGATCTCGATGCCGAGAAGGGGCGGCTCGCGAAAAGCCGCGACAAGACGCAAGCCGAAATCGATCGGATCAACGCCAAGCTCAGCAACGAAAAGTTCGTCGCCAATGCGAAGCCGGAACTCGTCGAGGCAGAACGCGAGAAACTCGCCGAGTTGACCCAGCAGCTCGCGAGCCTCGACGCCGCGCTTGCTCGACTCGCGGAAATTTGATCGGAGCCCCTCAGCGGCTAGTTTTCTCTAATTTCGCTCATTGGGCCGGGGTCATACGACCCCGGCCTTTTGTTAATTTTCCGGCGCTTTCCGCCTTGTGACGATTTCGCAACACATTTCCCGTTATTCTCCGGACGCTGCCGGATGTATGGAAAATCGGTCCATTTCCTGCCACAAAACAGGAGCAGCGATGCTGCAAGAAAGCGCGCAGATGGGTTCAGACCCGGTGCGTCAAGGACAGAATGAACGGAACCGCACGGGAAATCGCAAGCCTCTTCAATTCCGCGAATGGTGAAAACTGTTTGCCGAGGTTTGAATACCGTGTCCTCGCAGTCCTTGTCGAACGGCGTGCTGCGTTGGAAGGCGTTTGCCCTTCCTGGACACTGAAAGACACCGAGTAGATGCCGAAGCTTGCGTTGACTAAGTTGAGTGGAGTTATCCTGGGCGCCGCACTTGCCGTGCTGGCGACCGCGCCGGCTGCGCTCGCGCTCGATCCCAATGCCAGCGTGTCCAAGAGTGCTGGTCCGTTCGATCTTTTCCGACATGGTTTCAAGGCCTACCGCGAAGGCAACAAGGAAGAGGCCGTCGAGGCCTACCGCTACGCCGCCGAAATGGGCCATACCGGTTCGCGCTGGGCGCTTGCCACCATGTATGCCGATGGCGACGGCGTGGTGAAGAACGATTTCGAGGCCTTCAAGATCTATTCCGAGATCGCCAGCCAGGGTGTCGAGCCGGGCTCGAACGACACCGGATTCTTCGTCAATGCGCTGAAGGCGCTTGCCGGGTACTACTATCGCGGCATCCCGGAAAGCCCGGTTCACCCGGACCTCTCCACCGCGCGCCAGCTCTATTTCCAGGCGGCCTCCACCTTCGGCGATGCCGAGGCGCAGTTCCGGCTCGCCAAGATGCTGCTCGCGGGCGAAGGCGGCGAGGCCAATATCAAGCAGGCCAAGAAGTGGCTGAACCACGCCCGCCGCGAGGGTCATCCCGGCGCCATGGCCGTCTTCGGCAATGTCCTCTTCCAAGAGGGCCAGACGGTGCGCGGGCTGGCCTATATGACCGCTGCACTTGACACTTGTACGACCGCCGACCGCGAATGGCTGCAGCCGCTCCAGGAACAGGCCTTCTCGATCGTTTCGGAAGACGAGCGCCGGACGGCACTGGCGCTAGCGGTCAATATCCGCAAGGGCGCGGATTAGGCTTAGTCCAGACAGCAGTTCCGTCGCCGGCCATGGGCCGGCGTTGCTTTTTGTGCTAGCAAGAGGCGTACCGGAACAGGGCTTGTCGATAGTGACTTCCCAGCCCATTTCCGATACCACGGCTGAATTTCGTGCTCCGCAGCCGCTTTTTGCGGCGATGGATTGCAGTTCGACATCTGAGGACAAGACCATGCCCGCTTATCGCTCGAGAACCACCACCCATGGCCGCAACATGGCCGGCGCCCGCGGGCTCTGGCGTGCCACAGGCATGAAGGATAGCGACTTCGGCAAGCCGATCATTGCCGTGGTCAATTCCTTCACCCAGTTCGTGCCGGGTCACGTCCATCTCAAGGATCTCGGCCAGCTCGTGGCGCGCGAGATCGAGGCGGCTGGCGGCGTCGCCAAGGAATTCAACACGATCGCCGTCGACGACGGCATTGCTATGGGCCATGACGGCATGCTCTATTCGCTGCCGTCGCGCGAACTGATCGCCGACAGCGTCGAATATATGGTCAATGCCCATTGCGCCGACGCGATGGTCTGCATCTCCAATTGCGACAAGATCACGCCCGGCATGCTGATGGCATCGCTCCGCCTCAACATCCCCTCGGTCTTCGTATCCGGTGGTCCGATGGAAGCCGGCAAGGTCGTCATGCACGGCAAGAAGGTCGCGCTCGACCTCGTCGACGCCATGGTCGCTGCTGCCGACGACAAGATCAGTGATGAAGACGTCGCGGTCATCGAGCGGTCGGCCTGTCCGACCTGCGGGTCGTGCTCGGGCATGTTCACTGCCAATTCGATGAATTGCCTAACCGAGGCGCTTGGCCTGTCGTTGCCCGGCAACGGCTCGACGCTCGCCACCCACGCGGACCGTAGGCGGCTCTTCGTCGAGGCGGGCCATCTCATCGTCGATATTGCCCGCCGCTACTATGAGCAGGAGGACGAAAGCGTCCTGCCACGCAAGGTCGCCTCGAAGAAGGCCTTCGAGAATGCCATGGCGCTCGACATCGCCATGGGTGGATCAACCAATACGGTTCTGCATATCCTCGCTGCCGCGCACGAAGGCGACGTCGATTTCACGATGAAGGACATCGATGCTCTCTCGCGTCGCGTGCCCTGCCTCTCCAAGGTCGCGCCGGCCAAGAGCGATGTCCATATGGAGGACGTCCACCGCGCCGGCGGCATCATGTCGATCCTTGGCGAACTCGACCGCGGCGGCCTGATCAATCGTGATTGCCCCACCGTGCATGAAGCGACGCTCGGCGATGCAATCGACCGCTGGGACATCACCCGCACCAACAGTGAGGCCGTCCGTGACTTCTACCGGGCTGCTCCGGGCGGCGTGCCAACCCAGGTCGCTTTCAGCCAGAGTGAGCGCTGGGAAGACCTCGATACCGATCGCGAGAAGGGCGTTATCCGCTCGGTCGAGCACCCCTTCTCCAAGGATGGTGGCCTCGCCGTGCTGTACGGCAACCTCGCGCTCGACGGCTGCATCGTCAAGACTGCCGGTGTTGACGAGAGCATCCTGAAATTCTCGGGTCCCGCACGCGTGTTCGAAAGCCAGGACGCCTCCGTCAAGGCGATCCTCAGCAACGAGGTCGTCGAAGGCGATGTCGTCGTCATCCGCTACGAGGGCCCGAAGGGTGGCCCGGGCATGCAGGAAATGCTCTATCCGACCAGCTATCTGAAATCCAAGGGTCTGGGTAAGGCTTGCGCGCTGATCACCGACGGCCGCTTCTCCGGCGGGACCTCCGGTCTCTCGATCGGCCATGCCTCGCCGGAAGCGGCCCAAGGCGGCACGATCGGCCTCGTGCGCGAAGGCGATATGATCGACATCGATATCCCGAACCGCACGATCTCGCTTCGGGTCGATGAAGCCGTTCTGGCTGAACGCCGAGCGGAGCAGAATGCGCTCGGCTGGAAGCCAGCCGCGCCCCGCAAGCGCAATGTCACCACGGCGCTCAAGGCCTATGCCGCCTTCGCGACCAGCGCCGACCGTGGCGCCGTGCGCGACCTCAACGCCTACAGCAAGTAGGCTCGACAAGGCATTCAACGAAAAACGCGCGGGTGAAAGCCCGCGCGTCAACTTGCCGACAAAGTACTTTTGGGCTTCGAGCCGGCAACTTTGATTGCTATCCGTTCACGCTTCGATTGAGAGACGTTCCGTGAACCTTTGGTCTCTCGGAAGGATGTCGACGGTTTGTCGGCAGTCTGACCCCGGCGGTGCGTGAGCCGGGGTTCTTCTGACCGCCAAAGTAGTCAGTGCAGGATCTGGCTGAGGAACAGCTTGGTCCGCTCGTGTTGCGGGTTGTCGAAGAAGTTCTGCGGATCGTTCTGCTCGACGATCTGGCCTTGGTCCATGAATATCACGCGGTTGGCGACCTGACGGGCGAAGCCCATTTCATGGGTTACGCACAGCATGGTCATGCCTTCCTCGGCGAGGCCCACCATCGTGTCGAGCACTTCCTTGACCATTTCCGGGTCGAGTGCGGAGGTCGGTTCGTCGAACAGCATGATCTTGGGACGCATGCAAAGCGCGCGCGCGATCGCCACGCGCTGCTGCTGGCCACCCGAGAGCTGGCCCGGATATTTGTTGGCCTGTTCCGGGATCTTGACGCGGGCGAGGAAGTGCATGGCGACTTCCTCGGCCTGCTTCTTCGGCATCTTGCGGACCCAGATCGGCGCCAGGGTGCAGTTTTCCAGGATCGTCAGATGCGGGAACAGGTTGAAATGCTGGAACACCATGCCGACTTCCCGGCGAACTTCGTCGATCTTCTTGAGATCGTTGGTCAGTTCGATGCCGTCCACGACGATCGAGCCCTTCTGGTGCTCCTCGAGCCGATTGATGCAACGGATCATTGTCGACTTGCCGGAGCCCGACGGGCCGGCAATGACGATGCGCTCACCCTTCATGACCTTGAGGTTGATGTCGCGAAGCACGTGGAACTCGCCGTACCACTTGTTCATATTGTTCATTTCGACCGCGACGTCGGTGCTGGAGACGGTCAATTTCTGTGCGGCGTCAGCCATGTTTGTTTTCCCTTTTATAGTTATCGCTTGTGACCGGTGTCGAGGCGCCGCTCGATAAAGGCGGAATAGCGCGACATGCCGAAGCAGAAGATCCAGAAGGTAAAGCCAGCGAAGATCAGACCGGTAAGCGGCGTGACCGGTGTCTGCCAGGCTGAATCGCCGAAACTCGCCTTCACGATGCCGAGCAAGTCGTACATCGAGATGATGGTGACCAGCGACGTGTCCTTGAACATGCCGATGAAGGTGTTGACGATGCCGGGAATGACCAGCTTTATCGCCTGCGGCAGGATGACGAAGGTCATTTTGGCCGGGTAACCGAGACCGACCGCATCGGCGGCCTCATACTGTCCCTTCGGGATTGCCTGAAGGCCGCCGCGGATGACTTCGGCCATATAGGCCGAGGCGAAGATCGACACGCCGACAAGCGCGCGCAGGAACTTGTCGAAATGCGTGCCGGGTGTCAGGAACAGCGGCAGCAGCACGCTCGCCATGAACAGAACGGTGATCAGCGGCACGCCGCGGATCAGTTCGATGAAGACGACGCAGACCGTTTTGAGGATCGGCATCTGCGAACGGCGCCCGAGCGCAAGAAGGATGCCGAAGGGGAGCGATACGGCAATGCCGACATAGGAGATGATGAGCGTCACCATCAGCCCGCCCCAGAGCGAGGTCTCGACATGGCTGAGACCGAACCAGCCGCCAAGCAGGAGCACAAAAGAGACGATCGGCAGCGCAACGAGCAAAAGCAGGGCATTGAGCCCCTTGCGCGGCACCTTCGGCATCAGGAACGGGATCAGCAGTCCGACGAACATCGCGACCACCAGCAGTGGCCGCCAGAGCTGGTCGCGCGGATAGGAGCCGAACATGAACTGCCCAAAGCGGTTTCCCACATAGGCCCAGCAGGCGCCGCTCCAGCCCTCGGGCAGGGCCCCGCCCTGCGCGGTGGTCAGGCAGGCCGTGCGGTCGGTTCCGGCCCAAACAGCCTTGACGAACAGCCAGTTGAGGAGCCCGGGCAGGTAGTAGAGGATCACCGCGATGGCAACCAGCGTCATGATCGAATCGGTGACCGAGGCGAACAGGTTCTTGCGTGCCCAGCCGATGACAGTGGAATCGGAGAGCGGTGCCTTTTCAGGTGCGATGAACTCGCGGCGGACGTAGGAAATGTCTGTCATCTCAGCGCTCCACCAGTGCCATTTTGGCGTTGAACCAGTTCATGAACAGCGAGGTGATCAGGCTGATCGAGACGTAAATGAGCATCCAGATCGAGATGATCTCGATCGATTTGCCCGATTGATTGAGGATCGTGCCGCCGACCGCGACGAGGTCGGCATAACCGACGGCGACAGCAAGCGAGGAATTCTTGATCAGGTTGAGATATTGCGAGGTCAGCGGCGGAATGATGATCCTGAGTGCCTGCGGCAGCACGACGAGCCGTGTATTCAGGCCCGGCCTGATGCCGAGGGCGTAGGCGGCTTCCGACTGGCCCTTGGATACGCCTCTTATGCCGGCGCGCACGATCTCGGCGATGAAGGATGCCGTGTAGAGCGAGAGTGCCAAATAGAGTGCCAGGAATTCCGGCCCGATGACCATGCCGCCCTTCATGTTGAAGGAACCTGGGATCGCGTAATCGAGCGTCAACGGCATGCCCATGAGGAAGAAGACGAGCAGCGGAAACAGGATGGTCAGCCCCAGATTGACCCAGAGCACCGGCGGCCTCTGGCCCGTTGCGAGCTGGTGCCGATTGGCCCAACTCGTGAAGACGATGGCCGCGATGATGCCGAGAATGAAGGCCGCCACGACGATGCCGAAGCCTGCGCCGAAGATCGGAGCGGGCATGTAGATGCCGCGGTTCGAGACGAAGAATATGGCGCCCGGATTGTCCTTTACATGCTGGAAGATTGTGCGGATCGCCGGCAGCAGCGCGAGCACGCCCAGATACCAGAAGAAAATGACCAGCAGCGGCGGGATATTTCGGAAGATCTCGACATAGACAGTGCACAGCCGCGAGATCAGCCAATTGGGCGACAGGCGGCCGATGCCGACCAGAAGGCCGACAATGGTTGCCGTAATGACGCCGAAGAAGGCGATGACCAGCGTGTTGAGCAGCCCGACTTGGAGCGCCCGGAAATAGGTCGAGTCGCTCGAATAGGCGATGAGGGTCTGGGCGATGTCGAAGCCGGCGCGGCTGTTGAGGAAGCCGAATCCTGCCGTCATATTGGCGCGGGCAAGGTTCGCCGCGGCATTGGTCCAGGCATACCAAACAGCCCAGGCGATGACGATGATCGTGATTGCCTGATAGACGTAGCTCCTCAGGGCCGGGTTATACAGCAGCGATACCTTTGGTTGGGCATCGCCGCCCTGCAATCGGGCGTCGGTTACAGCCATTAAGAATTCCCCTGTCGTTCCGTCACCCTTTTTGCCGGGTGTTCGTTCCGGAAGGGAAGGCGGGTTATCCCGCCTTCCCGAAACCCCATTCGATCGCGGTTAGCGGATCGGCGGTGCGTATTGCAGGCCACCCTTGCTCCAAAGAGCGTTCAGGCCGCGCTGGATCTTGAGCGGAGAACCTGCGCCGACATTGCGCTCGAAGGATTCGCCATAGTTACCGACAGCCTTGATGATCTGCACGGCCCAATCCTTCGGCAGGCCGAGGTCGGCACCGATGGTGGAGTCGGCCTCTTCACCGAGGAAGCGTTTGACGTCGGGGTTTTCCGACTTCTTCATCTCCTCGACATTGGCCTGGGTGATGCCGAATTCCTCGGCGGTTACCATGGCGTAATGCGCATAGGTCACGACGTCGAACCACTTGGAGTCGTTCTGACGCACGGCTGGGCCGAGCGGCTCCTTGGAGATGATTTCCGGCAGGACCACGTGGTCGTCCGGGCTGGCCATCTTCAGGCGGATCGAATACAGGCCCGAGGCGTCAGTCGTATAGACATCGCAACGACCGGCATTGTAGGCGGCGTCAGCTTCATCCTGCGCTTCGAACACGACAGGCTTGAATTCCATCTTGTTGGCGCGGAAGTAGTCGGCGAGATTGAGTTCGGTCGTCGTTCCCGACTGGACGCAAACCGATGCGCCGTTGAGCTCGAGAGCGGACTTTACACCGAGTTCCTTCTTCACCATGAAGCCCTGGCCGTCATAGTAGTTGACGGCGCGGAAATCGAAACCGAGCTGGCTGTCGCGGCTGGCGCTCCAGGTCGTGTTGCGGGCGAGCATGTCGACTTCACCCGACTGCAGAGCCGGGAAGCGGTCCTTGGCTGAAAGCGGCGTGTACTTGACCTTGGTGGCATCGCCGAATACGGCGGCTGCGACGGCTTTGCAGAGATCCACGTCGAGGCCGGACCAGTTGCCGGACGAATCCTGAGCACCGAAACCGCCGAGATTCGAACCATTGACGCCGCACTGCACGAAACCCTTGGCCTTGACGTCATCGAGCGTGCCTGCGTGAGCGGCGGCAGCGCCGAGAGCAAGAATTGCGGCGCCGAAGGCACCGGTCAGAAGCTTCTTGTTCATTTTCCCAACCTTTGAGATTTGTTGTCGTTGTCGTTCCCCGCCGTTCCCCCTGGGAGACGCCAGGCGCTTGCCAGTTTCCCTTCCGGCATGAGCGAATGTCTAAGACAGTATCAAAAAGCCAGATAGTCAAGACCAAGCTGAGTCTTTGCCAAAAAAATTGCGGGGTTTGCCTTAATTGCGAAAAAAACGGCAATGAAGCGCGCGAGATTGGGGCAGTTTGGCGAATATTTTTGCGCGACCGACCAATTTCCTGTCTCCGTGGCAATTCAGAATTTGCCTTAGAGATCAAAGCGGAAGTATGAATGCCGCCTCGCAGGATACACAATACGGACATCTTCAATGAGCGATGACAGGAAGGATGCCGACAATTATGGCATCAACACTCGGCTGGCCCATGGCGGCTACAATCCCCGCGACTATCACGGCTTCGTCAATCCACCTGTGGTCCATGCCTCCACGGTGCTGTTTCCGGATGCCCGGACGATGGATCGGCGGGCACAGAAATATACCTATGGCACGCGCGGCACGCCAACCACCGATGCGCTCGCCGAAGCGATCAACGAGCTCGAGGGTTCGGCAGGCACGATCCTCATCCCGTCGGGTCTCGCGGCGGTGACAGTGCCGCTGCTTGCCTTCGCAAAAGCCGGCGATCACATCCTCGTCGTCGATTCCGTCTATCACCCGACCCGGAACTTCTGCGACACGCTGCTATCCAGGCTCGGCGTCGAGACGGAGTATTATGATCCCGCGATCGGTGCGGGTATTTCGCAGCTGATGCGACCGAACACGACGATCGTCCACACCGAGGCACCGGGTTCCAATACGTTCGAGATGCAGGATGTTCGTGCGATATCAAACGCAGCCCATGCCAAGGGCGCCGTCGTGATGATGGACAATACCTGGGCGACGCCGATCTATTTCAAGCCGCTCGACTTCGGTGCCGACATTTCGATGCACGCCGCCACCAAATATCCGTCGGGCCATTCCGACGTGCTGTTCGGCACGGTCTCGGCCAATGCCGAGCATTGGGATCAGCTGCGCGAAGCCAATATCGCGCTCGGCACCTGCGCCTCGCCCGATGACAGCTACCAGATCCTTCGCGGTCTCCGGACCATGGGCATCCGCCTGGAGCGGCATCAGCAGAGCGCCTTGGAACTCGCACAGTGGCTGGAAGGTCATGAGGATGTGGCGCAGGTCTTGCACCCCGCGCTGCCGAGCTTCGACGGATACGAGATCTGGAAGCGTGACTTCAAGGGCGCGTCGGGCTTGTTCTCGATCGTGCTCAGGGAGCCGGACACCGCCAAGCACAAGACACGCGGCTATGCCTTCCTCGATGCGCTCAAGATTTTCGGCCTCGGATATTCCTGGGGCGGTTACGAGAGCCTGGCCGTGATGGCCAACCTTGCGGATCGCAAGGTTGCGAAGGCACCGGAAGGTGGACCGGTCATTCGCCTGCAGATCGGTCTCGAAGACGTGGCCGATCTAAAGCGTGATATCGAAGCGGGATTTGCCGAGGCGAGGGCGGCCGGTTGACCGACCGCTAAGCCTCAGCCTGGCGCCTTATAGCCGTAGAGCCAGTCCAGATCGGCGGCGACCTGCTCGGGTCGCCGCATCCTGAGCACCAGGTCGCGAGCGACGCGGACCGGGCCGCGGGCATGATAGGCGAATTTGTTGAATGCCCCGCGCGACCGGACGCGCGAGATGCGATGCTGGCGATTGCGTTCGAAAAAGAGCAGTGCATCGGCCAGTGCCGCATTGCCGGTGGTGACGCCGGCCAGCTCATAGGCGTCCTCGATCGCCATGGCCGCGCCCTGCGCAGCGAAAGGCGTCATGGCATGCGCTGCATCGCCGATCAAAATGCGAGACTTGCCATCCGTCCAGCGGCCATGTGACACGCCGAATAGCGGCCACCAGGTCGGTTTCGGTGCATATGAGAGCAACGTTCTGATATCACGGTGCCAGGTCGAGAACTGGGCCGTCATTTCCGAGCGGAAGGCAGGATTGCAGTCCGCCGCCCAGGTCTCACCCGGATTGTTGCCGGTCGAAAGCGCCACGACATTGAATGCGCCGGCATCCTTCAGCGGATAGGCAACGATGTGGGCATTGGAGCCGACATAGGCCGTGATGTTGCGCGGATTAAGGAAGGATGGCGCGTCGCGTTCCGGGATAATGAAACGCCAGGCGACCATTCCGGTGAATTCCGGCGTGCCGGACTGCGGCACGAACTGCCGGAACTTCGACCAGACGCCATCGGCGCCGATCGTCAAGTCCGGCTTGCCGCCGCTAAGATCGTAGACTTCCGTCTCGTTCTTGCACTCGGTGTCGAGATGCAGCGAGATCAGCGGCTCGGCCTTGACATGTTCGAGCAGCACCTTCTGCAGCGTCGCACGATGGATCGAGGCATAGGGCGAGCCCCAGCGGCTGCGCGCGATGCTCTTGGTCGCTATGGAAGTAATCGGCGCGAGCGTCTGGCCCGAGACCAGACAGATATTGTCAGGCTCGCGCCAAAGGCCTTCGAGCTGATCGGCAATGCCAAGCTGGCCGAGAACATAGGTGGCATTCGGCGATAGCTGCATGCCGGCACCGACTTCCTGCAGGGCAGCGGTGCGTTCGAGAACGATTGAGGGCACGCCCTTGCGTGCGAAGGCGAGCGCACCCACCAGGCCGGCAACGCCGGCGCCCAGAATGGCAACGGATTTCATGTTCTTTCCTTGGTCCGTCCGGACCTTCGCGCTAACTTACGCGGCGCGATCGACGAAGACGCAACCGGCCGGATCGGACTGGTTGGCTTTCAGAGTGGGTTGGTACCGATAGAGCGTCGAGCAATAGGAACAGACCTTCTCGCTGTCGTCGCCCATATCGATGAAGATATGGGGATGATCGAAGGGAACGGATGCGCCGGTGCACATGAATTCCTTGACCCCGATCGCGATCGTCTTGTATCCGCCATCGTTCTGGAAATGTGGGATGCTGTGCCCGGCCATGCAATTCTCCGACCATATTGTTGTGGCGCAACATAATGGTATCGGAAGCAAATGTGTAGAGGCTATCAGCGCCATTCACATGCCGCTTTCGCATAACAGGCATGCCGCCGGAAGATCGCTAAAATGCACCTCAATAGCCCTGTTTTCTCGACATTTGCACATGATGGGATGGAATTCGCCTATTTCGACGAAGGTGAAGGGGATGGGCCGCCCACGCTCCTGATTCATGGCTTCGCCTCGTCGGCACTGGTCAACTGGGTTCAACCCGGCTGGTTGCAGACGCTCTCCAAAGCCGGCCGCCGAGTCGTCGCCATCGACAATCGCGGCCATGGGGCAAGCGCCAAACCCCACGATCCGGCAGCCTATCATCCGTCGCTGATGGCGGGCGACGCGGCGGCGTTGCTCGACCATCTCGGCATCGAGCGCGCCGATGTCATGGGCTACTCGATGGGTGCCCGCATCTCGGCTTTCCTGGCACTCGAACATGGAGAGCGGGTGCGATCGCTGGTCTGGGGCGGCCTCGGCATCGGGTTGGTACATGGGGTAGGGGATTGGGACCCGATTGCCGCTGCGCTTCTCGCGCCATCGCTCGACGATGTCGTCCACGGGCGCGGCCGCATGTTCCGTGCCTTCGCCGACAAGACGAAGAGCGACAGGCGGGCGCTCGCGGCCTGCATCTCATCCAATCGGGTACTTGTAAGTGAAGGTCAGGCGGCACGTATCCTTCAGCCGACATTGATCGCCGTCGGCACCAAGGATGACATCGCCGGATCGCCCCACGATCTCGCTGATCTCCTGCCGGACGCACGGGCCATCGATATTCCGAACCGCGACCACATGCTTGCCGTCGGCGATCGGGTGTTCAAGGCCGCTGCACTCGAATTCTATCGCGAGATTGAAAATATTTAACGAGTTCGCGGGTTCCTGCGGGCACCCATTTCTAATCGCCGCCGTATATATTATATAATGGCGGTTCGAGAGGAACGAAAAGGAGAGCCCAATGGTCGCAGCGACCGACATCCGGCCCATGGAACAGATATCTTCCATCGACCCGATCTGGGACTTGGTGAAGGCAGAGGCGAGGATTGCCGCGGACAACGATCCGGTGATGGCAACTTTCCTGTACTCGACAGTGATCAATCACAAGAGCCTCGAGGACGCGGTGATCTACCGGATCTGTGAGCGGCTCGACCACGCCGACATACCGGCGGTCCTGCTGCGCCAGACCTTCGAGGAAATGAATGGTGAGAATCCGGAATGGAGCGCGATCATCCGCGTCGACATCCAGGCCTATTACGATCGCGACCCCGTCTGCACGCGCTATATCGAGCCGGTGCTCTACTTCAAGGGCTTTCATGCCATCCAGACTTACCGTCTGGCCAACTGGTTGCTGAAGTGCGGCCGCAAGGATTTCGCGCTCTATCTCCAGAGCCGGTCGTCCAGCGTCTTCCAGACGGATATCAATCCGGCGGCGAAGATCGGTCGCGGGTTCTTCCTCGACCATGCCACCGGATTGGTGGTGGGCGAGACCGCATCGATCGGTGACAATGTCTCGATACTCCAGGGCGTCACGCTCGGCGGTACGGGTAAGGAAGCCGGCGACCGCCATCCGAAGATCGGCAATGGCGTTCTGATCGGCGCGGGCGCCAAGGTGCTCGGCAATATCACGGTCGGTGACTGCTCGCGGATCGCGGCCGGTTCGGTCGTCCTCAAGCCGGTGCCGAGCAAGACCACCGTTGCCGGTGTGCCGGCACGGATCGTCGGCGAAGCCGGCTGTTCCGAGCCGTCGCGTTCTATGGATCAGGTCCAGATCCCCATCATCGACTGAAGGTCGAACCCGTGGCCGCGGGGTTTACACCCCGCGCCTGCCATGGCACAAGCCGGGCAAATCGCAAGATCCGATGGAGACAATGACGTGAAGCCCGAGGAACTCAAGAAACTCGACGCCTATTTCAAGCGGACCCTCAATCCCAACATCATCGTGAAGGCACGCCCGCGCAAGAATGATTCGGCGGAGGTTTATCTCGGCGAGGAATTCCTTGGCGTGATCTATCGCGATGACGAGGACGGCGACCTTTCCTACAACTTCTCGATGGCGATCCTCGACGTTGATCTCTGATCGACTCAGCCTCTTGATTTCGCAAAAAATTCACACACGAACCCCCGCAAACCGGCTCAGGTTTCGGGGGTTTTTCTTTTGCATTGCCGTTCCGAAGGTTGACTTTTTGTGCAGTGCACATATATTTTAGGAATGTCACAACAAAACAGGACGGGACCCGCAATGTTCAAATTCGAAGATACAAATCTCTACGGAAAAGAAGCGATGGACTCGGTGCTGAAGAGCTATTCCACCGCCACCAAGGGCTTGCAGGCAATCGCCTCCGAGACAGCCGAATATTCCAAGAAGGCCTATGAAGCCAACGTGGCTCATGTCGAGGCGCTGATGTCCGTCAAGAGCTTCGAAGCCGTCATCGAACTCAATACATCTTTCGCCAAGACGATGATCGAGGGCTACCTTTCAGAGCTCAACAAGCTCGGCGAAATGTATTCCGACATTGCCAAGCAGAGCTACGCTCCGGCCCAGGCCGCCGCCAGCAAGGCGACCGAGGTCGTGAAGGCCAACGTTGCCAAGGCTTCTGCCGCCGCAGCCGCTTAAGCGGATTCTCCACGATTTTTCAATGCGCCGGCCGCCTGCGAGGGCGGCCGGTTTTTTGTGCTGTGGAGGGAACGGTTCGGGTCGCGAATTTGTCTCCATTTCGGGACAAGATAGTGTGATTAGTGTTGCGAGCCGTGAAAAGGCTCTTAAAATACCGCTTTGCGACACCACATAAGGCGTACTGTTCCCGGGCGGACTGGACGCGGAACAACAAGGTTCGATGGCAGGCATGAGCGACTATATCTACCGTATGCAAGGCGACAACGAAGGCGGCAACGTCTCCGGGGGCCGCGGAACATCGGTGATCACGCGTGTCCAGCCGAAGGTGAAGAAACCGAGCCTCTACCGCGTCCTGCTTCTGAACGACGACTATACGCCTATGGAGTTCGTGATCCACACTTTGGAGCGCTTCTTCCAGAAAGACAGGGAAGCGGCAACGCGGATCATGTTGCAAGTGCACAATCACGGTGTCGGCGAATGCGGCGTCTTCACCTATGAGGTCGCCGAGACGAAGGTGATGCAAGTCATGGATTTCGCCCGGGAACATCAGCATCCGCTGCAATGTGTCATGGAAAAGAAATGAGGTTCTGAACGTGCCCACATTTTCGTCAAGCCTTGAAAAGGCCCTTCATCGGGCACTCACGCTCGCCAATGAGCGCCGCCACGAATATGCAACTCTCGAACATCTCCTGCTTTCGCTGATCGAAGATACAGACGCTGCTGCCGTGATGACGGCCTGCAATGTTGATCTCGACAAGCTCAAGAAGTCGGTGAGCGATTACGTCGACAACGATCTCGCCAACCTCGCCACCGGTTATGATGAGGATTCCAAGCCGACGTCCGGCTTCCAGCGCGTCATCCAGCGCGCGGTGATCCATGTCCAGTCGTCCGGACGCGAAGAGGTGACCGGTGCCAACGTGCTCGTGGCGATCTTCGCCGAGCGCGAGAGCCATGCCGCCTATTTCCTGCAGGAGCAGGACATGACCCGCTACGACGCGGTCAACTACATTTCGCACGGCATTGCCAAGCGTCCCGGCTCCTCGGAGCCGCGCACGCCGAAGGGCGTAGACGAAAGCGAGCAGGAAGCCCGGCCAGGCGCCAGCAGCAAGGAGACCGAGGACGGTCAGAAGAAGCCGCTCGACGCTCTTAAGGCCTACTGCGTCAACCTCAATGAAAAGGCCAAGAACGGCCGGATCGATCCGCTGATCGGCCGCATGGCCGAGGTCAACCGGACGATCCAGATCCTGTGCCGCCGCTCCAAGAATAACCCGCTCTATGTCGGTGATCCCGGTGTCGGCAAGACCGCGATCGCGGAAGGCCTCGCCAAGCGCATCGTCGAGAAGCAGGTTCCGGAAGCACTGCAGGATGCGACGATCTTTTCGCTCGACATGGGCACGCTGCTTGCCGGTACCCGTTATCGCGGCGATTTCGAAGAGCGACTGAAGCAGGTCGTCAAGGAGCTCGAGGATTTCCCGGGTGCCGTGCTCTTTATCGATGAAATCCACACCGTGATCGGCGCTGGCGCAACGTCAGGCGGCGCGATGGATGCGTCGAACCTGTTGAAGCCGGCTCTGTCCTCTGGTGCGATCCGCTGCATCGGCTCGACGACCTACAAGGAATACCGCCAGTTCTTCGAGAAGGATCGGGCTCTGGTCCGCCGTTTCCAGAAGATCGACGTCAACGAACCCTCGATCGATGATGCAATCGACATCATGAAGGGCCTCAAGCCCTATTTCGAAGAGTTCCATCATCTTCGCTACACCAACGAAGCCATTAAGGCGGCGGTCGAGCTTTCGGCGCGGTACATCACCGACCGCAAGCTGCCGGACAAGGCGATTGACGTGATCGACGAGACCGGTGCGGCCCAGATGCTTCTGCCGATATCCAGGCGTCGCAAGCTGATCACCGAGAAGGAGATCGAGGCGACGATCGCTACCATGGCTCGCATCCCGCCGAAGACGGTGTCGCGCGACGATGAGGCGGTTCTCGCCAATCTTCAAACCGAGCTCGCTTCGGTGGTCTATGGTCAGGAACTGGCGATGGAAGCGCTGGCCTCCGCGATCAAGCTGGCACGCGCCGGCCTCCGCGAACCCAACAAGCCGATCGGCTCCTACCTGTTCTCCGGTCCGACCGGTGTTGGCAAGACCGAGGCCGCCAAGCAACTCGCTGCCTCGCTCGGCGTCGAATTGCTGCGCTTCGACATGTCGGAATATATGGAACGCCATACGGTGAGCCGCCTGATCGGCGCGCCTCCCGGCTATGTCGGCTTCGATCAGGGTGGTCTCTTGACCGACCAGGTCGACCAGCATCCCTATTGCGTGCTTCTGCTCGACGAAATCGAGAAGGCGCATCCGGATATCTACAACATCCTGCTGCAGGTGATGGACAACGGTGCGCTGACCGACAACAACGGCAAGAAGATCGATTTCCGCAACGTCATCCTCATCATGACCACCAATGCCGGTGCGTCTGACGCGCAGCGTGCGGCTATCGGCTTCGGTTCGACCAAGCGCGAAGGCGACGAAATCGAGGCGATCAACAAGCTGTTCACGCCGGAGTTCCGCAACCGCCTCGACGCGATCATCCCGTTTTCGTCGCTGCCGATGTCGGTCGTCCACAAGGTCGTGCAGAAGTTCGTCATGCAGCTGGAATCGCAGCTCGCCGAACGTCACGTCACCTTCGAACTCACCGAAGAGGCCACGCAGTGGCTCTCCGAAAAGGGTTACGACGACAAGATGGGTGCTCGCCCGCTGGGCCGCATCATCCAGGAGAACATCAAGAAGCCGCTCGCCGAGGAGATCCTTTTCGGCAAGCTCAAGAAGGGCGGCATCGTCCGGGTGTCGGTCGGCATCAAGCCCGATGGCAAGCACGGTATCGTGCTCGAGACCTTGCCGGAAAACGTGCCTGTGAGGCCGAAGGACGAAGCTGAAGTGGCTGCGACCGTCAAGGCGCCGAAGAAGGCCAAGGTCGAACCCGCTGTCGTCGCTGCCGACCCGGTGGATGACGAGCCCAAGCCGCGCAAGCGCACACCGAAGAAGAGCGACTGATGCAAACTTGAAAAACATGGCCGATTGGGCTATGTTTTCGGAGTGGTGGACGAGGCGGTAACCCCGCCCACCGTTTGTTTACTTAGTGAATTGAACCCGGACGGTTGCTGACCAGCTCGTCCGGGTTTTTCTCACCGTAAACGTGATGCTAAATGGCTTCCATCACATAGCTCACCTCCGTGCTCGAAGGGCGAGGCACTCGCCTGGTGTCGATGGAGCCAATCTCCAGCGATGCGTCTCTGGTCACGACGCTTTCTGCTTTCGCCTTCGAACACCTAACAAATATCACGCCATTTCCCGCTTTGGTAGTGTTGGTGCGACATGTAGGTTGCATCGATTGCAATGACGCTGCTCGCGACCTTTCCGCTGGCGATATGTTCCCATCCGGGTTATCAAAGTCTCGGCCTGACAGCCTGAACGCAACCGGAGGGGCGGCGCGGGAATGCGGATTTTTTCCTATGTTTTCAACTATAAGGCTGTTCCCTACGCTGAAATACGCGCCTTTTGCGTTCATCTTCTCACCGCATCCGGTTCCTTCCTCGCTTTCCTCGGCGTGGTAGCCGCAGCGGAGCATCGTTTCGTCGACATGTTCTGGTGGCTCGGTCTTGCGCTGATCGTCGACGGCATTGATGGGCCGATTGCGCGTAAGGTGCGGGTGAAGGAAGTTCTGCCCAACTGGTCCGGGGATACGCTCGACAACATCATCGACTATGTCACTTATGTGCTGCTGCCGGCCTTCGCACTCTATCAGAGCGGCATGATCGGCGAACCCTGGTCCTTCGTGGCTGCCGGCATCATCGTGGTCTCCTCCGCTATCTACTATGCCGATATGGGCATGAAGACCGATGAATATTTCTTCTCTGGCTTTCCAGTCGTCTGGAACATGGTGATCTTCACGCTCTTCGTCATCGAGCCATCGGAGACCGTCGCCTTCGTCATCGTCGTCGGCTCCGCATTGTTGTCATTCTTCCCAATCTGGTTCCTGCATCCGGTCCGCGTGAAGCGACTGCGGCCCCTTAATCTCGCTGTCTTCCTGATTTGGGCGGTGCTGTCGGGCATCGCACTGCTCAAGCATTTCAAGTCGCCGGATTGGGTCGTCTGGGGTGTCGTTGCGACGGGTCTCTACATGTACTGCATCGGCTTTGTGCTGCAGCTATTCCCCAATCTCGGCCGAAAGGACTGACATGAAAAGCAGGGCAATCGTCATCCGCGGCTATGGCGGACCCGAAGTCCTCGAACTGACTGAGATCGACGTTCCGGCCCCGAGCCGTGGCGAAGTCCAGATTCGCCACTCGGCCGTCGCGCTCAATTTCGTCGACACTTATTATCGCACTGGCCTCTACAAGCCCGAAGGCGGATTGCCCTTCGTTGCAGGCAGCGAAGCGGCGGGCACGGTGATATCGGTCGGCGAGGGCGTATCAGACTTCCGCGAAGGCGACCGAGTCGCCTATCCGAGCAGCAACGGCGCCTATTGCGAGCTGCGCAACATTGCCACGAAATCGCTGGTCCGACTGCCTGAGGATATCTCGTTCGAGACCGCGGCCGGCGGCCTGATGAAGGGTATGACGGTCGAATTCCTGCTCAATCGCACATACGAGGTCGGCCCGGAAACCGTCCTACTCTGGCATGCTTCGGCGGGCGGCGTCGGCTTGATTGCCGGTCAGTGGGCGAAGGCGTTGGGTGCCACCGTCATTGGCACAGTCGGCAGCGCCGAGAAGAAGAAGCTGGCGCTGGCACACGGCTACGACCATGTGATCAACTACAGCGAAGAAGATTTCGTCGCCCGCGTGAAGGAACTCACCGACGGAAGGGGTGTGGATGTGGTCTACGACTCCGTTGGCAAGGACACGTTTCCAAAGTCGCTGGACTGCCTCAAGCCGCGCGGCCTCTGGGTTACCTTCGGCAATGCATCCGGCCCGGTCCCGCCCATGGCGCCATCAATCCTTGCGCAAAAGGGCTCGCTCTTCATGACGCGCCCGACGCTCGGCAACTACATCGCCACGCCGCAAGAGCTTAACGAATGTGCAGAGGCGCTTTTTGCTATTGTGCGAGGCAACAAAGTGGTTATCAATGTCAATCAGACCTATCCATTGGCTGACGCCGCACGTGCGCATGCCGATCTGGAGGCCAGACGAACGAGTGGAACTACATTGCTGATACCCTAATAAAAACAAAGGGATCAGGGGGGAAGAAGGCTGGGGAAATCGGTGACGGAGTCTGACGCGGGCGGCGTAACCCCGCTCCTTGAGGTGCGCAGCATCTCCAAGCTCTTCGGGTCGTTCGCGGCCTGCAACGGGATCGACCTCAAGATCGCGCCCGGCGAAATTCACGCACTTCTCGGCGAGAACGGTGCGGGCAAATCCACTCTGGTAAAAATGCTGTTCGGCGTGCTGTCGCCGAGCTCAGGCCAGATTATCTGGCAGGGAAATCCCGTCACCATCGGCAGCCCGGGTGAAGCGCGCAAGACCGGCATCGGCATGGTCTTCCAGCACTTCTCGCTGTTTGAAGCGCTCACTGTCGCCGAGAACATCGCGCTTTCGCTCGATCGCAACATCCCGCTCGGCAAGATCGCAGAGCAGGCTGCCGCGCTTTCGAGGGCCTATGGCCTGCCGCTCGATCCGCATTCGCATGTCGCCGACCTCTCGGTGGGCGAACGCCAGCGCATCGAGATCGTCCGGGCGCTCTTGCAGAATCCCAAGCTGATCATCCTCGACGAGCCGACCTCCGTGCTGACGCCGCAGGAAGCCGACAAGCTGTTCGAGACGCTGATGAAGCTGAAGGCCGAGGGCCGCTCGGTCCTCTATATCAGCCACCGCCTAGAAGAGGTTCAGCGCATCTGCGACCGCGCGACCGTGCTCCGTCATGGCAAGGTGACCGGAGCCTGCGACCCGCGTCAGGAGACCCCAGCCTCGCTCGCGCGCATGATGGTTGGCAGCAATGTAGCGGAGGTCGAAAAGACGACCTCCGACGCGTCCGGGCCGATCGGCCTGGAGACGCGAAAGCTGAGCGCCAAGGCCCGCACGCCCTTCGCCGTGACACTCAAGGACGTCTCACTCGATGTCCATGCCGGTGAAGTACTGGCTATCGCCGGTGTCGCGGGCAACGGACAAGGAGAACTCTTTGATGTTCTTTCGGGCGAATACACGGTCTCTGACAATGACGCGGTGAAGATCCGGGGCAAGGCCGTCGGGCTGTCCGGAATCTCGGCTCGCCGG
The DNA here is from genome assembly GCF_057586295.1 of Rhizobium sp. SRI_017. Lineage (NCBI taxonomy): Bacteria > Pseudomonadati > Pseudomonadota > Alphaproteobacteria > Hyphomicrobiales > Rhizobiaceae > Rhizobium > Rhizobium sp. SRI_017. The sequence continues at coordinate 227,318 of NZ_JBYCZP010000004.1, forward strand.
CTGCTGGGTGCGGCTTTCGTGCCCGAGGAACGCCACGGTCACGGCGCGGTGACATCGATGAGCCTGTCGGAAAACCTCGTACTCTCGCGCAATAGCTCCGACCGCAAGGCGTTCCTGGCCGGCGGCGTGCTTCGCATCATTCGCTCGTCCACCGTGTCAGCTGCCACCAAGCGGATCTGCGAGGCCATGGATGTCCGCAAGAGCGGCGAAGACCCCGCAGCCGGATCTCTGTCGGGCGGCAATCTCCAGAAATTTATCGTCGGCCGCGAACTCGACCGCCAGCCCGGTGTGATGGTTGTCAACCAGCCGACCTGGGGCGTCGATGCGGGTGCTGCGAGCCGCATCCGCCAGGCACTGGTCGACCTCGCCAAGGCGGGCTCCGCCGTGCTTGTCATCAGTCAGGATCTCGACGAAATTTTCGAAGTCGCCACGCATGTCGCTGTGATCCATGACGGTCGGCTGTCCAAGGTCTATCCGGCCGCAGCGCTCGATCGTGAGAAGATCGGCCTGCTGATGGGCGGGATGGACACACAGCACGAGGCCGCCCATGCGCATTGAACTCGAAAAACGGGCGAGCGCCTCACAGCTCTACACCTTCCTCTCGCCGTTCATTGCGCTCGCCTTGACGCTGATCTGCGGCTTCATCCTGTTTGCGGCGCTCGGCAAGGATCCGTTCCAGGCGCTCTACCTATTCTTCATCGATCCGCTGCGTGAGGAATGGTCGCTCCACGAACTCGCGATCAAGGCCGGGCCTCTGATCCTGATCGGTGCCGGCCTCTCGATCTGTTATCGCGCCGGCAACTGGAATATCGGCGCCGAGGGCCAGTTCATCTTTGGCGGCATTTTCGGCTCCCTAATGCCGGTTCTGTTCTACGAGTGGACCGGCCCCTGGCTGCTGCCGCTGATGATGGTGATGGGCATGATCGGGGGCGCTGCCTATGGCGCCATTCCGGCGTTGCTCAAAACGAAATTCAATACCAACGAGATTCTGACCAGCCTGATGCTCGTCTATGTCGCCCAGCTCTTTCTCGACTGGCTGGTGCGCGGGCCCTGGCGCAATCCGGGAGGCATGAATTTCCCGGAGACACGTGTGTTCGACCCCTCGGCGGTGCTGCCGGCGATTTGGGAGAGTTCCGGCCGGGCACATTGGGGGTTTGTCTTCGCGATCGTCGCGGCAATCCTGCTCTGGTTCATGATGGAATTCACGCTGCGGGGCTATCAGGTGAAGGTGCTCGGGCAGTCGGTGCGGGCAGGGCGCTTTGCCGGCTTCTCTGCGTCTGGCATGGTCTGGTTCTCCTTCCTGCTTTCCGGTGCGCTGGCCGGACTTGCAGGCATTGCCGAAGTGTCCGGTGCCATCGGCCAGCTCCGGCCGTCGATCTCGCCCGGTTACGGCTTCACCGCCATCATCGTCGCGTTCCTCGGACGCCTTAGCCCACTTGGCATTATCGTCTCTGGCCTCATCCTCGCGCTGACCTATCTCGGCGGTGAAGCGGCGCAACTCTCGCTCGGTGTCTCGGAGAAGGTCACACGCCTGTTCCAGGGCCTGCTGCTGTTCTTCGTGCTGTCCTGCGATACGCTGATCCAATACAAGATCCGGCTCGTCTGGAATCGCGTCACCGGCGCGACGGGAGGCGTGTAAACGATGGGCGTTTTCGAATCGATCCTGATCACCATCATCACCGCCTCGACGCCGCTGCTCTTGGCTTCGATCGGCGAACTGGTGACGGAACGCGCCGGTGTGCTCAATCTCGGCGTCGAGGGCATGATGGTCATGGGTGCCGTCATCGCCTTTGCCGTGTCGTTGACATCAGGCTCGCCGCTGCTCGGTGCGCTCGCCGGCGCGCTTGCCGGGGTTGCGATGTCACTGCTGTTCGGCTTTCTGACGCTCAGTCTGGTTGCCAATCAGGTCGCGACAGGGCTCGCGTTGACAATTCTCGGGCTCGGTCTGTCCGGCATGATCGGCGAGTCTTTCGTTGGACAGCAGGGCACCAAGCTCGGCGCCTTCCTGCCGGAGGTTTTGAAATCCATTCCCTTCGTCGGCCCGGTTCTGCTCGGCCAGGATCTGATCTTCTATGTCTCGATCGCACTGGTGATCGGCGTGAACTATTTCCTGTTCCGCACCCGCGCCGGCCTCGTATTGCGCTCGGTCGGCGACAATCACGGTTCGGCGCATGCGCTCGGCATCAATGTCATCGGCATCCGCTATCTCGCGGTAATGTTCGGCGGCGCTTGTGCCGGCCTTGCTGGAGCCCACCTGTCGCTGGTCTACACGCCGCAATGGGTGGAAAACATGACCGCAGGGCGCGGCTGGATCGCGCTGGCGCTTGTCGTCTTCGCATCGTGGCGGCCCTACCGCCTACTGGTCGGCGGTTATCTCTTTGGAGCGGTTTCGATCGGCCAGCTTCATGCCCAGGCCTTCGGCATCGCCATACCGTCGCAGTTTCTGTCGGCGCTCCCCTATGTGGCGACGGTCGTCGTGCTGATCGTGATCTCGCAGAATCGCCGCCTTACCCAGATCAATACACCGGCTTCGTTGGGCAAGTCCTTCGTTCCGGATCGCTGATAGAATGAAAACAACGTCCAAGAGAGGATCAACAATGAAGAAACTGCTTCTTTCCCTCGCCGCCACCGCGGCCATGATCGGTGTTTCCACCATCGTCCATGCTGCCGATCCGCTGAAGGTCTGCTTCCTCTATGTCGGCTCCAAGACCGATGGCGGCTGGACCCAGGCCCATGAACTCGGCCGCCAGGAGCTGATCAAGGCGATGGGCGACAAGATCACCACCGAAGCGCTTGAAAACGTGCCCGAGGGCCCGGACGCCGAACGTGCCATCGAACGTTTCGCGCGCTCGGGATGCCGCCTCGTCTTCACCACCTCCTTCGGTTTCATGGACCAGACCCTGAAGGTCGCCGCCAAGTTCCCGGACGTGAAGTTCGAACATGCGACCGGCTACAAGACCGCCGACAACGTCGCGACCTACAATTCGCGCTTCTATGAAGGCCGCTACATCCTCGGCCAGATCGCCGCGAAGATGTCCAAGACGGGGACCGCTGCCTACATCGCTTCCTTCCCGATCCCCGAGGTCGTGCAGGGCATCAATTCCTTTGAAATCGGTGCCCGCTCGATCAACAAGGACTTCAAACTCAAGGTCATCTGGGTGAACACCTGGTTCGATGCCGGCAAGGAAGCCGACGCCGCCAAGGCAGCGATCGACCAGGGCGTCGACATCATCACCCAGCACACCGACTCGACCGGCCCGATGCAGATCGCCGAAGAGCGCGGCATCAAGGCTTTCGGCCAGGCCTCCGACATGATCAAGGCCGGTCCGACGGCGCAGCTGACGGCGATCAAGGACACCTGGGGCCCGTATTACATCAAGCGCGTCCAGGCCGCACTCGATGGCAGCTGGAAGTCGCAATCGAGCTGGGACGGCCTCAAGGACGGCATCCTGCAGATGGCGCCGTACACCAACATGCCAGACGACGTGAAGAAGATGGCCGAGGAAACCCAGGCCGCGATCGAAGCCGGTACGCTCAAGCCCTTCACCGGTCCGATCAACAAACAGGACGGCACGCCTTGGCTTAAGGACGGCGAGAGCGCCGACGACGGCACGCTGCTCGGCCTCGGCTTCTATGTCGAAGGCGTCGAAGGCGACCTGCCGAAGTAAGGCGATCAACCCTACAAACAGAGAACCCCGTTAGCGATGGCGGGGTTTTTCATTGGCATTGCGTCAGGCAGGATTCTTCTCGGGCAACGCCGCATCGGCCTTGGGCTTTTGGAATCGGGACGCAATTCGGCGACCCAGCGCTATGCCCGGCTCCTCGATGAGGCGATAGCAGAGCCATGCGGAACCGTAAGTCAGCACGCAGGTCAGGGCCAGCGCTGAGACAAAGCGGGGCAGAGGCGTCATATCAGGGAAGCTCAGCGCCAGCCAACCGCAGACCGGCAGCATGACCAGTAGGTGGATCAGGTAGACGCCATAGGAGACATCGCCGATCCAGCGGCTGAACGGATTGGAGAACACCTTATCCAGAACGCTGACAGGCCCTTGCAGCAGGCCCGGCAGGCGGTCCTTGTAGAGCAGCGCCAGGAAGCCGAGCACGATGCCGATCTTGATGGCGCGATGCATTGCCGAGCGACCGCCGCCGAGCGGCACGAAGATCACGGCAATCGCGCCCAGGATCAGCAGCCATCTCCACTTCGCATCGGCCTTCAGCGTCATCGCCATCAGCATGCCGGCGGCAAAGAGGTGGAACTTCATCGGTAGCATCGAATAGGCGCCGATGACGAAGCCGCTGCGGTCCAGCCAAGTCCCGACGAGTGCCATCACCCCGACCAGCAGCGCCATGCCGGCAACGCGGCCCAGCTTGAGCACGGCGATCATCAGAAAAGGCAGGACGAGATAATACTGCATCTCGAGCCCGATCGACCAGTCGGGCAGGGCGGTGCGGAAATTATGCGTCCAGGTCGCGCCGAAGACGAAGCTGACATGCATCAGAATATTCGTCAGCGACTGGTCGAGATAGCGGTCGGCATAGCGCGCCTGTTCCTCGACGCCACCGGGCATGATCGAGGCGGCATCGAGGCGCGCCTGCCAGAGCTCTGGTCCGAAATACAGGGCGACGGCGAGGCAGGCATAGTAGAGCGGCGCTATGCGAAAGAAGCGCCTGACCCAGAAGGTCTTCCAGGTGTCGGGCGCCATCCAGGGCTCGCGGGTCTCCCGTGCCTGGTAATGATAGGTCATCAGGAAGCCGGAGATGATGATGAAGAGCTCGACGGCCATGTCGGGCTCGGCAAGGATCATCAATTTGTAGCCGGTGAGGAACATGGCGTGACCAACCACGACCCAAAGGGAGGCGATGCCACGCAGCCCGTCGAGAAATGCCAGTTGGTGCCTGCTCTCGGCCATGAACTCTCCAGTCGTAAGGCCGGCTCGCTTGCGCGGTTCAGGCCTTGTTGTCGAGGAACCAGCGGTAGACCGCACTGATCCCGTCCTTGAGCTCGATCGAGGGCTTCCAGCCCATGCCCCGCAACTTGTCGGCGCTCATAAGCTTACGTGGTGTGCCGTCAGGCTTGGTCAGATCGTGCTCGATCGTGCCCCTGTAGCCCACGGCGTCACAGACCATCTGCGTCAGCTCAAGTATGGTCACGTCCTCGCCCGAGCCGATGTTCACATGGCCTGGCGCCGAATGGTTCTTCATCAGGTGCACGCAGGCATCGGCGCAATCATCAACGTGGAGAAATTCACGGCGCGGCGTGCCGGTTCCCCAGATGGTGATCGAGGGTGCGCCGGACAGCTTCGCCTCATGCGCCTTGCGGATCAGGGCCGGCATGACATGCGAGGAATTGAGGTCGAAATTATCGCCGGGGCCATAGAGATTGGTCGGCATGCCGGAGATGTAATCCGAACCATGCTGCTTGCGAAAGGCATCACAGAGCTTGATGCCGGCGATCTTGGCGATGGCATACCATTCGTTGGTCGGTTCCAGCAGTCCGGTCAGCAGAGCGTCTTCGGTGATCGGCTGTGGTGCGAACTTCGGGTAGATGCAGGACGAGCCGAGGAACATCAGCTTCTCGACACCCACCCTGTGGGCGCCGTTGATGATGTTGGCCTCGATCATCAGGTTGTCATAGAGGAAGTCCGCCGGATAGGTGTCGTTGGCGAGAATGCCGCCGACCTTGGCGGCTGCCAAGAACACCGCATCCGGCCTGGTCTTCTCGATCCAGGCAGTGGTTTCGGCCTGGTTCCGCAGGTCGGCATCCTGGCGAGAGGCGGTCAGCACCTCGCAGCCTTCGCTGGCCAGCCGCCGGACGATGGCGGACCCCACCATGCCGCGATGGCCGGCCACCCAGACCCGCTTTCCTGTTAGCGAATACATCGGCTCAGGCTTCCTTCATCACCGTGGCGGTCTGCATGACCTTGAGGTCTTCATTGACCATCTCGCGGCAGAGGTCGCGCACCGAGGTCTCGTGCTTCCAGCCAAGCTGCTGGTGAGCCTTGGACGGGTCGCCGATCAGGAGTTCGACTTCGGTCGGGCGGAAATAGCGGGGATCGATCTCGACCACGATCTTGCCGGAAAGCTGGTCGTAGCCTTTCTCCTCGACGCCCTGGCCGCGCCATTCGAGATTGATGCCGACATCTTCGAAAGCCCAGTTGATGAACTGGCGCACTTCCGTGGTCTCGCCGGTCGCGAGCACGTAATCGTCCGGCTTGTCCTGCTGCAGCATAAGCCACATGCCGCGGACATATTCGCGGGCATGGCCCCAGTCGCGCTTGGCGTCGATATTGCCGACATAGAGCTTTTCCTGCTTGCCGAGGCGGATGGCGGCGGCGGCGCGGGTGATCTTGCGGGTGACGAAGGTCTCGCCGCGCAGCGGGCTCTCATGGTTGAACAGGATGCCGTTTGAGGCATGCATGCCATAGGCTTCGCGGTAATTGACCGTGATCCAGTAGGAATAGAGTTTTGCCGCGGCGTAGGGCGAACGCGGATAGAATGGCGTCGTCTCGCGCTGGGGGACTTCCTGCACGAGGCCATAGAGCTCGGAGGTCGAGGCCTGATAGAAGCGGGTCTTCTCTTCCATCTTGAGAATGCGGATCGCTTCCAGCAGGCGCAGCGTGCCGATGCCATCTGCATTTGCCGTGTATTCCGGCGTCTCGAAAGACACGCGCACATGGCTCTGCGCCGCAAGGTTATAGATCTCGTCCGGCTGCGCTTCCTGCACGATGCGGATCAGGTTGGTCGAGTCGGTCATGTCGCCGTAGTGCAGGATGAATCGCTGGTTCTCGACATGCGGATCCTGGTAGATGCTCTCGATGCGGCTCGTGTTGAACGAGGAGGAGCGGCGCTTGATGCCGTGGACGATATAGCCCTTTTCGAGAAGAAGTTCGGCGAGATAGGCGCCATCCTGGCCGGTAATGCCCGTGACGAGCGCAACTTTTCTCTTCTCAGTGCTCAATGACGTCTCCTGTTGAACGCAATCCGTGGGATGTCTCACCCGTTGGCCTTGGCGCTAGTGGCCGATTGGGGCGGCAAAATGTCAGAACCCGGTCGCACGGCAAAGAGGCGATCCGGAAACCGGAACCGCACCGGCGAAAGCTCGAAGACCTTGAAATTTCTGCCCCTGCGGCCTTCCATACCGAAGGTCGCTAAACACTGCAATCGTCCTGTCTTGCAGACAGACGAAAGCCCGTACGCTGCCTGAACGCACGGGCTTCAGAAATGTTCCGTCGACGCGCTTGCGTTATCAGTGGTAGCGGCGGATCAGCCCGACAAGCTTACCCTGGATCTTGACACGATCGGGGCCGAAGATGCGTGTCTCATAGGCAGGGTTCGCGGCTTCGAGGGCGATCGAAGCGCCCTTGCGGCGGAACCGCTTGAGCGTCGCTTCCTCGTCGTCGACGAGTGCCACCACGATGTCACCTGGGCTCGCAATGTTGCCATTGCGGATGATGACCGTATCACCGTCGAGAATGCCGGCCTCGATCATCGAGTCACCCCTGACCTCGAGCGCATAATGATCGCCTGCGCCGATCATGCCCGCAGGCACGGCAATGTCGTGCGTGGTATTCTGAATTGCTGAAATCGGCACACCGGCGGCAATCCGCCCCATGACGGGGATCGACACTGAACCATCGGCATCATCGTTGGCTGACGGTCGGGGTGATGCCGGGGCAGGCGTCTTGCCGAGCGAACCCTCGATGACGCTGGGTGAAAAACCCTTGGTGGGCTTCACGCTCGGCGAATAGGCCTCGGGCAGCTTGATGACCTCGAGCGCACGCGCCCGGTTTGGCAGGCGCCGGATGAAGCCGCGCTCCTCCAGGGCAGTAATCAACCGATGGATGCCGGACTTGGACGCGAGATCGAGCGCATCCTTCATCTCGTCGAAAGATGGCGGAATTCCCGACTCCTTCATCCGCTCGTGAATGAAGAGAAGCAATTCCTGCTGTTTTCTGGTGAGCATCGTCTATCCCCGGGCAGAATCGGTGAAACAAATCTGGAACAAACACTATATGTTCCATGTATGTTCTGCAAGGGTTTAAAATTTGCTTATATCTGCATGGATCAATAAGAATATTTCGCACGCCGAACTACGCGGCGCTCGCGCGCCCCGTAGTTCGGTTTTAGACCTGTCAGATGGCGGTGAAGTCGCTCGCGTCTATCTCAGTCGGCTTGATGCCGATGAGAAGGATGTCACCGCCGACAAAGCCGACAAGCGCGCATTCTTGCCAGACTTCGCGAGCGTGAAATCCAGTCCGTTGCCGCGAAGGTGAAAATGTCCGCACCCTTGCCGCCTGTCAGGGCGTTGGCAGCGCCTCATCATCCCCGTCGCTGAGGTGAAACAATGGGCGGAACCGCCTCAAGGATCGACATATGCCGGCACGATGTCGAGCTTATCGCAGGTCCCTGGCTTGGTCGCCCGCATCCAGCGGGCGGACCGCGTGCCAACGCGAGACTTGCCGATCGCATCTGTGACAGGATCACCAAGGCGGTCGCGGCTCTCGATCCTGTCTTCAGTGGCAAGAATTATGGAATTGGCGCCAGCGTCGACGTCAAGTCGATCACTGGCGCGGCGCAATCCGTCTCCAAACTGGTGTCGGCGGCCGACAAGGCCTGCTACGACGTGAAATCGCGCCGCAAAGGCCAATGGGTCTCGGCCGACGGCGCAGCCGCATAAATCCCCGCCAGTGACTATCTCCGTCCATCGGATGCGATCTGCAGCCGTGGATCGGCACGCAACCGTCGCGCCGCGAAATCGACGAAGGCGCGAAGCCGTGCCGAACTCTCGCGTCCCTCTGCATGGACAATATGGATGGGCACCGGCTCGCGCTCGTAGTCCGTGAGCACCGGAACAAGCTGGCCGGCAGCGATCGGTTCGGCGACCTGATAGGACTGGAAGCGGGAGATGCCCCAGCCGCTCAGCACCGCCTCGATCACAGCATCGTTGGTGTTGCAGATGAAGCGCGTGGAAATCGCAACGCGGATCGAGTCGTCCCGACCAAATCGCCATTCGGATCCGCCGAAAATGCCATCGCGCCCGATAAGTCGATGCTGCGCGAGCTCGTCGGGTACGTGCGGAATGCCCGCACGGTCAAAATAGGCGGGCGATCCGCAGACGACCTGCCGGATCGCGCCGACCCGCTGGGTGGTCAGCGCAGACGACGGCAGATGCGCAATGCGAACCGCGACATTGATACCTTCCTCGACAAGATGCGTGACCCGGTCAAGCAACAAGAAACGGACCTGCATCGCAGGATATTTGTCGAGGAAATCGAGAAGGATCGGAAGAACATAAAGCCGGCCGAACAATACCGGCGCGGTGATCGTGAGTGCTCCCGCCGGCGCTGCAAAACTGCCTGCAGCATTGGCTTCGGCTTCGGCGATTTCGGACAGGATGCGGCGACAATCCGCGAGATAGCGTTCGCCGGCATGTGTCAGCTTGACCGATCGCGTCGTCCGGACCAGGAGCTTCGCTCCGATGTCGCGCTCGAGCCCCGCGACCGCGCGCGTGACCACAGAGGGCGAGAGATTGAGCTTTCGCGCCGCGCCGGCGAAGCCGCTGCGATCGGCGACCTCACCGAAGATGCGCATAGCCTCGAGCCGATTCATCGAATGCCCATTATTGCCAATTCAGCAATAATCTAGAGCATTCTATGAGGATTATCAATTCCAGAACATCGCCCATATTCGGTATGTAATCTGGAGATTGATCATGAAGCTCTATTCTTTCCGCCTGTCTGGCCATTCGCATCGTGTCAGGCTGTTCCTGTCTCTGGTCGGTGCCGACTACGAAGAGATTGAAGTCAATCTCGCCGCCGGCGCGCACAAGCGCCCGGAGTTCCTCGAACTCAATGCCTTTGGGCAAGTGCCGGTGCTCGATGACGATGGCGCGATCATCTCGGACGCAAATGCCATTCTCGTTTATCTCGCCAAGAAGTTCGGCAGAACTGACTGGCTTCCGGACGATGCCCTGGGTGCAGCCGCCGTCCAGCGTTGGCTGTCGGTCGCCGCCGGCCAGCTTGCCCATGGCCCGGCACAGGCTCGATTGATCACCGTCTTCAAGGCGCCCTACAGGCCCGACGAAGTCATCCCGCGCGCCCATGCCATCCTGCGCCTCATCGACCACCAGCTCGCAGCGCACCCCTACATCTGTGGCGAGACGCCGACGATCGCCGACATCGCGCTCTACAGCTACGTGGCGCGTGCGCCGGAGGGCAATGTCGAGCTCACCGACTACGCCCATATCCATCGCTGGCTGGGATATATCGAGGCGCTTCCGGGCTTCGTCGAATTCCCGCACGCAAATCGTGCCGCCTGAGGTGCGCCATGTCAGAACACGCACCTTGGCATGCCGGTGAAGTCGCGCTGCAACGCTCGGTGGGTGTCGCCGAGCGTATGGCGGAGATTGGCAGCAAGACCATCCGGGACCACCTCATCCAGCAGCATCGCGAATTCTATCCACTGCTGCCGATGGCCGTGTTTGGCAGCGTCGATGGGCGAGGCGACGCCTGGGCTACGCTTCGCACCGGCTATCCCGGCTTCCTGCATGCCGAGGATGAACATCATTTGCATCTCGATCTGTCTCGGGATGAGCATGATCCTGCAGATGCGGGTCTGGAAGACGGTGCCTCCGCTGCGCTGCTGGGCATCGATCTCTCGACCAGGCGGCGGAACAGGCTGAACGGCACCGTGATCCGCGACGGGGAGGGGTTTGCCCTGCATGTCGACCAGAGCTTTGGAAATTGTCCAAGATATATCCAGCGCCGGGAGCCCGTCTTCGTCGGTGATCCCGCCGCCATCTCCCGGGCGATTCCGACGCAACTTGCTCGGTTGGAAGGCGCGCCGCTCGACCTCGTCCAGCGCGCGGATACTCTATTCGTCGCGACCTATGTGGAGGGGCGGAATCGGAAACGGTCCGTGGATGTTTCACATCGCGGCGGACCGGCTGGTTTCGTGCATGTCGATGACGGCGTCCTCACGATCCCCGATTACGCCGGCAACATGTATTTCAATACGCTCGGCAATATCCTGGCCAATCCGCGGGCCGGCCTGACCTTCGTGGATTTCGAGACAGGCGACATGCTGCAAATGACGGGTGTTGCCAAACTGCAGCCGATGCCCTCCGACACGGCGTCGCATCCGGGCGCGGAGCGCCTCTGGAGCTTCGAGCCGACACGCATCCTCTGGCGGCCGGCGACGATGGCTCTCAGATGGCGTTTCGACGAGTGGTCACCCTTCCTGCCGAAAGAGGCTTGAGCGCATACTGATGTCGATGGGCCAGCGCGAGCGCCTTGAGATCCTCAAGGCTGGTGTCGTCTTCCTCGCGAAACAGCGCACGCGGCATGCCACTCCGTGACTTTCGCCGCATGATGGCGGCCAGGCGATGCCCCCGCGCGCGCGCCACGTCCTTCTTTGGCGGCATCCAATCGCCGTGATGACGCGGCGGTTCGGGGTCGGGCGATTGGCGGCCTGCATTTGGATCAGGTTTGTCATGCGGGCCGGAAGGTTCCAGGGGATCGGAAATCAACCCACCGACGCCGGGATCGCCGGGCACACGCTTTTCTCGGTTGTCATCTGCCGCGGGATGCTTGGCTGGCTTGTACATGGCAAGCTCCTTTCCCAACGGAAAGTCGCGGACCGGGCACAGAGTTCCATCACGGAAGCTCGGACGGCGGCCATCGGTCCTGGATCAGAGGGAAACGCCGGTCCACCTGATGACACTTTCTGTCGTCGTGCGGCACAAGCTTAACTCAAACTGCTTCCCGGTGTGTTCGCGAGCGTCTCATCACGGGACATAGTGGGCAGCCGCGAGGATTCAACATTCGGCCACGACCTGGTGATGAAGAAAAGCACCACTATCTCGGGCGACCTGAGGGGCTGGAATTTCGGCAATTCCACCAGGATCCGACACGGTCATCAACTCCTTCAATATCGATCTCGACAAGCCGAGGGGTTAGCCACATATCCGAAGCATGCCGGCGATCTGATCGGGCAACATTTACGATTTCATGAAGTTTGGCACGCCCAACGGGACTCGAACCCGTGTTACCGCCGTGAGAGGGCGGCGTCCTGACCGCTAGACGATGGGCGCAGCGCTCACGAATATAGGCAAGGCCGAAGCCCGCCGCAAGCGTCATCATCATGTCATGATTGTCGAGGTGGCACGCCCTAGGGGAGTCGAACCCCTCTTCCCAGAATGAAAATCTGGTGTCCTAACCGATAGACGAAGGGCGCATCCGCTTCGATGGCGCCCTTATAACAGCGGATTCGATTCACGCAAGTCGGTCGCAGCAATTCCATCGCAAAAATTTCATGTGAGACATGAAGAATTGCCAGGAAGGCATTCAATGCATGGAATAATCGATGAGGAAGGGGGAGAAGTTGGCACGCCCTAGGGGAGTCGAACCCCTCTTCCCAGAATGAAAATCTGGTGTCCTAACCGATAGACGAAGGGCGCGCGAACGGGTGGCTTATAGCCAGCTTGTTCCGGGGCCGCAAGCGCAAATTTGCGCTCCAGCAAAAGAAATTATCTGAGAAAGGAAATCGGCAAAATTGCCAGCGTTGTCATGGTGTTAGCGCAGGGCATCCGGCCCGATCAGCCGCGCATGCGCTTCTTGCGGCGGCACCGCCAGTTCCAGTCGCGCTCGCCACCGATGTCGATATGCACCGACTCCGTATGGCAATAGGTACCCACGCCACCGCGGCCCGGGAGCGAACGGAGGAAGTCCGCGAGGGCCCATTTCGACACGCCCTGCACCTGGATGTCAGCGGCTGCGCACATCGTGTGCAGCGAGTGGCGTACGCCGCCGGCGCGGCGGTTGCGACGCGGGTCGCGGAAGCCGCTGGTGATGATGGCTGGACGCTTGTAGTGGTCCTCGACCACACGGATCATCGAAACCAGCTCGGGACGCAGGCAACTGACTTCCACCTTGTCGGTCTGGACATAGAGGCCGTTCGGCGCAATGCGAGTCATCGAGGGCAGCGCGGCAAGCTGCATCAGGCCGGCGGGCTGGTCATCCTCGTCATGGTCTTCGTCTTCGAGGCCCGTCGTTGTCGGAAACATCGCGTTGGTGTTAACGCCCGGCAAGGTGTCGTCACTCAGCGCAGCCGTCTGCATATTGGGGATGCCCCGCGTCACGACCTTCTTCTTCTTGGCAAAGCGGTCGCCGTCAAAGTCCTCGGAATTGCTCTTGCGGAACAGGTCCGCCAGCGTGAGCGGCTTCTTTTCGGCGGTCGTGCGCGTCGTCGGAAGGGTGTTGGTCGTTATCTCGGCCTGTACGGCTGCCAGGTCGGCGGATGCCACTTCCTGTGAGGTAATCTTGTCCGGCTCGGCCAGCGCATTCGCTGCCAGTGTCGCACTGGCGTCGAGGATCGGAATTTCGGTGTCGCCCATCGCGACCTTCTGGACTTCCTCGACCTCGTCGGAATTGGGCATGGGCACCGCCATGCGCTCGGCAAGACTTTCATAGCTCGGCACCATAGCCGTCGGATCAGTCGCAGCATCCGCAGCGATTACCGCTTCGACGCTGTTGTTGCTGTAGATGCTCGACTGGGTCACGTCGACCGGCTGGTTGCCAAGCCGTGCCGTCTTCTGCGTTGCTCCCTGGTCGATGAACTGGTCGCCCTGGGTGGAGAAGATGCTGCTGCGGGTGGCCGCGATGTTCTTGGGCTGTGTCAGCAGGCCCTGCTGGTCCGTCTGCGCCTGCTCCACGCCATCGACGGTGGCTGTATCGAGCGACTCGACATCGGCCTGCGCCTGCTGCTCGATGTCTGATGGAGTCGTATTCTTGGCGTTCTGCTGGGCCGCGAGTTCGACGAGCGTGGTAGGATTGGCGTTCGCAGTCGTCTGGATCTGAGCAAGCTGGTCGGCGGGAGAGGCCATGCAGCCGCCCAGGCCCAACATGGTGGCGGCAAATAGTACCCAGGGTACTAACCGGTTGCTTGCGCTCTTGATCCGGTACTCAGGCAAAATCCGTCCCATCCCATTTAGTATGATTTTGACTCCGGCGAATTTTGTTTAGACACAAAATCTCGGAATGTAAACCACGGTAAAATTGCCGTGATCACCGCCCTGGAACGCTATGTCGGCTGCCTTGCCCGAAACCAGCGGCGGCGGTTGCCCCGGAAACGCGATGCTTACCAAATGCGGCGAAAGCGTGGTTCGTCCGGTCCAGGGCTTGTGTCAGGCTTGCGTGATTACCACTTGCCCGTGTTCGGCATCGAGAGCCAGGGTTCGGCCGGCGCGAGCGCGCCACCCTTCTGCAGAATCTCGATCGAGATGCCGTCGGGCGAGCGGACGAAAGCCATGCGACCATCACGCGGTGGACGGTTGATGGTGACGCCCTGGGCCTGCAGGCTGGCGCAGAGTTCATAGATATTGTCGACTTCGTAGGCGAGATGGCCGAAATTGCGACCGCCGGTATAGTCTTCGGGGTCCCAGTTGTAGGTGAGTTCGATGGTCGGCGTGCTGCTTTCCTTGGCGCTTGCGACGTCATCCGTGGAGGCGAGGAAGACCAGCGTATAGCGTCCGGCTTCGTTCTCGTGTCGGCGGATCTCCACCATGCCGAGCTTGTTGCAATAGAAGTCGAGGGACTGCTCGATATCGGTCACGCGGACCATGGTGTGAAGGTAGCGCATGGGAGTTCCTCTCTCGTGATTTGCCGGCGGGAATTTGGACAGAAAGACAGCCTGAGGCAAGCCATTTATGGGATCAGATGTCCTGGGTTTTTTGCCTACCGGGACTTGCATCTGTATCATTTCGGGATGTTAATCTGAGAAGTGAAGAATCAGTTAACCGGTATGTGGCGTAAGTAGGGGCGAGACAGGATGGCGGATAGGATTTCTTCAAAGAGTGTTTCTCTCTTCGAGGACATGGCTGCCGAGCCGGTTGACCTGATCGAAATCACGGGCGTCATCAAATGGTTCGATGTCGCCAAGGGTTTCGGGTTCATCATACCGGACAATGGACAGGCGGATGTCCTCCTTCATGTGACATGCCTTCGGCGCGACGGCTACCAGACGATCCTGGAAGGCACGCGCGTGGTTGCCCTGATCCAGAAGCGCGACCGCGGCTACCAGGCCTTCCGTATCCTCTCCATGGACACGTCGACAGCCATTCATCCGTCGCAGCTTCCGCCGATTCGGACGCATGTTCAGGTCACGCCGTCGAGCGGGCTCGAGCGCGCCATCGTCAAATGGTTCAACCGCACCAAGGGTTTCGGCTTCCTGACACGCGGCGACGGCACTGAAGACATTTTCATCCATATGGAAACGTTGCGACGCTACGGCATCACCGAGCTGCGTCCCGGCCAGAGCGTGCTCGTTCGCTTTGGCGATGGCGACAAGGGTTTGATGGCCGCCGAAATTCATCCCGATGTCGTCAATCCCGTGAACCGGGCTCATTGATGAAGCGCATGTCCGTGCGATCGACGCTGAGCGCCCTCGTGGCGCTCTTGTTGTTTGTGCTGGCCTCGGCGCTCGCTTTCTCTGCGACCTTTACCACAGAAGAGCTGACGATCCGCAAGGCTGACGGAACGACGGCCGCGTTCACCGTCGAGCTCGCCGTCTCGGCCGACCAGCGCGCCCAGGGACTGATGAACCGCAAGGAGATGGCAGCCGACCACGGAATGCTGTTCGATTTCGGGCTCACCCGCCGGGTAGCGATGTGGATGAAGAATACCTATCTGCCGCTCGATATGCTGTTCATTGCCGAGGATGGCACGATCTCGCGTATTGCGGCCGATACCGTGCCGCAGTCCGAAGCGATCATCGATTCTCGCGAGCCGGTGCATTTCGTCCTCGAACTCAATGCTGGCACCGCAGCCAGGCTTGGAATCGCCTCCGGAGACAAGGTGGAGAGTGCGACAATTGCCGCAGTCGCTGCAAAGCCCTGAAGAATGGGTTTTTTCGGTTGCGGGCCGGGGTTGGTTTGTGTAATCCAGCGGCATCGGACGGCACGGAGTGTAGCGCAGCCTGGTAGCGCATCTGGTTTGGGACCAGAGGGTCGGGAGTTCGAATCTCTCCACTCCGACCATTCGATGATCGTGCATCGGTCATTTGCCTCGTAGTAATCTTGTGGCACTATGATGTGCGCGATCGCGCTAATACGGGGTGAGACCAACAGATGCCGGCAAAGATCTACCGACCCGCCAAGACCGCGATGCAGTCCGGCAAGGCGAAGACCCATCTCTGGGTTCTGGAATTCGACCAGGAGCGCCCGCGGGTGATCGATTCGATCATGGGCTATACCGGTTCGGGCGACATGCGCCAGCAGCTCAAGCTCACCTTCGAGACGCGCGAGCTGGCGGAAGCGTACGCTCAGCGCGAAGGCATCGAATACCGGGTGATAGAGCCCAAGGATGCGACCCGCAAGAGCGTGTCCTATACCGACAATTTCAAGTTCACGCGCACCCAGCCCTGGACGCATTGAGCGGGCAGGGCGCCGCGGCCCGTCCGCAACCGGAACGGTCCCTTAGCTCAGCTGGATAGAGCACCTGCCTTCTAAGCAGGTTGTCGCAGGTTCGAGCCCTGCAGGGATCGCCACCTCTCACATCTCCCGATCAACGCCGCGGAATCAACAGCGCTGCCGCGCCGGCGATTCTCATCGATCGCCGGCCCTCGCGCCGCCCATGCATGATCGAGAGGGTTGATCTCAATTCGGCTGGCTGACCCAGCCCGCTTCCTTCGAGCAGGCTTCCTGGCCGTCCGGGTTCATCTTCTCCCATTCGGAGATGTCGATGTCCTTGCCGTAGTTGTCCTGCATCATCTTCTCGTTGGCGCAGGAGCAATAGGTGGCGAGCGCCTGCTTGGTCTGGCCCTCGTCTTCATTATCCTCGAGGCACTGGCCGATAATGTCGCCATCCTCGACCGCCCAGGCGACGGGCGCCTGTGCGCTGAGTGTCAGAACGGCGATGGCTGCGAAAATCAGGCGGTTCATGCTTTCCTCCAGGTGAAAATTTCCCGCACTCTGCTCTGGAAGCCTACCGCTTGCAACTGGCACGGTACGGAAGCGCACGGGAACACGGAGTGACCCTTCGGCATTCAATCGTGAGCGGAAATTTGGAGGCGAGGCAAATGGAAGTCGACCGTAACGAATTGATAAAGCAGCGTGCTTACGCGATTTGGGAGCGGGAAGGACGGCCGCATGGAAAGCATGAAGAGCACTGGCGCAAGGCCGCAGAAGAGATGCACGGTCTCGAAGATGCCCCAAAAATAGTCAAGAAACCCGTCCATCTGGCACCGGCCGGAAAGAAGGACGACAAGCGCTGAGGCCGCGAAGCCTGCGAGAGATCATGCCGCGGTATTATTTCCACATAAGGTCGTCGGCAGGGTTGATCCGCGATCCGGATGGCACCGAACTGCCCGACCTCGCTTCGGCAATCTCAGAGGCCGAGGGCGCTGCGCGCGATCTGCTCGCGGAGCTTTTGCGGGAGGGTGCCGTGCTCGATGGCCAGGTCTTCGAGATCGCGGATGCCGACGATCAAGTACTCGAGCGCATGCCGCTCCGCACTGTGTTGCGACTTCGCTGATCCAGACTGAATGAGCGATGGTCAGCGCATCGGGCCGATCAGACGCCCATATTCCCGTTCTGGAACGCCATAGGCATCGCCCGCGAAGAGTTCCAGCGCGCGGCGGTCGCGGATCGTGATCAGGTTCCGCTCTGAATAGACCAGATGCTTGCCTTCCAGGACGTGCAACGCCGTCGTGACGCTCGATCGGCGGACGGCGAGCATGACGGAGAGGAATTCATGCGTCAGCGCGATCTGGTCGCCGGCCGTCCGGTCGTGGCACATAAGTATCCAGCGGGCCAGGCGCTCGTCGATGCGATGCACCGAATTCGAAAGGCCGGTATAGGAGGTCTGCACCGACATCGCATGGGCAAAGCGTGACAGCAGCTGCCGCAGGGACTCGCTCTTGCGCACTGCCTCGCGAAGCACATGCGTTGGCAGGCGGTAGCCATAGCCGGGGATCTGCATGAAGATCGCATAGGGCGTCGACGCCGTATCCAGCACCACATTGGCCGGCGTCATCCCTTCGCGGCCGAAGATGCCCACCTCGGAGCGCTGGCCTTGAGGCGTGATCGCCACGACCGAGCCGATGCCCGTTTCGATGAAATAGGCATGGTCGGCAGGCGTGTCGGGATTGGAGAAGACGTAGGCGCGCGGCAGCTCGATCTGTTCGAGTGCATCGGCGATCGTCTCGAACGCGTGATGCGGCAAGAGCGAGAGCAGCTTGTTACGAATCTTGTCCTGCGGCACCATTCTTCTTCCCCGCTCGGCGAGAGCGGCGGAACTCTTCTCGCTAAAAATCACGGCATTTCCGGACATTATGCTCTCGTCTCCGATTGATTAGGGTCGGCCGCTTCATCCCGCAAGCGGAGCGAACCTGTTGGTGCGTTTTCGTACTGAACGTGACTTCCACTTATGCAGGCTGTAGGCTGATCGACAGCACAGGGGACGAAGAGTGGCGACCAACCGATTTCAAACTATTCTCCTCGTCGAGAACGAAGCACTGATTGCGCTGGATCTCGAAGGAATGCTGCTTTCGGCCGGCGCAAAGAGTGTTCATCACAAAGTGTCGTCTCGCGACGCGCTCGATTGGCTTGAGCGTGAGAGGGCCGATCTTGCGATCCTCGATCTCTTCGTCAGCGATGGATTGAGTGCGCCGGTCGCCGAACGCCTGCGGGACGCGGGCACGCCCTATGTGATCTATTCGGGCCATACGCATGACAGCGCGCCTGAGGCCGCCGCCTTTGGCGACGCCATATGGCTATCCAAGCCCTGTACCCAGTCAGAACTCGTCTTGGCGATCGAACGTTCCCTAAGGCTGTCCTTGTGACAGATCCCGGCCATTGATCGAGGCCGGGACGGCGATCTGTTCGACTGTTTCCCGCGGTAGCTGGATATCCACTTCTTCAGGACTAAGAACCTGAGCGTCATCCGGCACCGGCGGATGTTGGCCTGCCGGATGTTGGCCTGCCGGATGAGGTGTCGTGTCGATGGGGAACGAATCAAGATGCAGCATGGATCTCTCTTTCTCGTTTTGAGGCGTGAAAGTGCCGACAGCACGCACTCCCTGGTGCGATGCTAACGAGAAGCGAGGGAGATAGTTCCCGGAAAAGGAAGATCGGAGACGCTCAGTTGGTGAGCCGGTCAGCCCGCCGCGCGGCTGCGGATATTGTCGTTGCCGCTTTCGGCTTCGTCGAGAAGCTGATGATAGAGCTTGGCGTAAAGGCCGCCGCTCCGCTCCCAGGAGAAGCGGGCGGTCATGCCTTGGTTCTGCAGCCGCTGCCACTGGTCCGGTGACTGGTAAACTTCGATCGCCCGGCGGATCGCATGGCGAAGTCCCTCGGTGGTGACAGGGTGAAACTGGAAGCCGGTCGCCACGCCCGCGCCCATCGCCGCATCATTGGCATCGATCACCGTTTCGGCAAGACCGCCGGTGCGCGACACGATCGGCACGCTGCCATAGCGCAGAGCGTAGAGCTGGGTCAGCCCGCAGGGCTCGAAGCGCGACGGCTGGATCACGGCGTCGGAGCCGCCGTGGATGAGATGCGCAAGCCGCTCATCATAGCCGACATAGACGGCCACGCGACCGGGAAAGCGCGCTGCGGTCCGCAGCATGAGCTCTTGTGTCGTCGGATCACCCTGGCCGCATACGATCAGCTTGCCGCCGCGATAGACGATTTCCTCGGCCACGTCGGCGAGCATGTCCATGCCCTTCTGCCAGGTCAGTCGGCTGACGGCGGCGAAAATCGGACCTTCATCCTCGTCGAGCCCCAATTCGCGGCAGAGCGCCGCGCGGTTGTAACGGCGATCCTGCGGGGAGGTCGTGTCGAAACCATGGGCGAGATAGGGATCATCGGACGGATCCCAGATATCGTCGTCGATGCCGTTGAGGATACCCTTGAGCTTGTCGCGACGCAGCGCCAGTACACCTTCCATCCCCATGCCGAAACGCGGGGTGAGGATTTCTCGCGCATAGGTCGGGCTCACCGTGGTGATCGCATCCGACGTCATCAGCCCGCCCTTGAGGAAGGACATGTCGCCGTAATATTCCATGCAGTCGACCGAGAAGGCCCATATCGGCAGTTGGAGATAGGGGAACAGGGCGGCGGCGAACTGGCCCTGAAAGGCCAGGTTATGGATGGTCGCGACAACAGGCGTGCCATTGCCCATGGCGCGCATGTAGACGGAGGTCAGCGCGGTCTGCCAGTCGTGGGTATGGACCACGTCGGGCATCCATCCCGGGAGCACGCCATCGGCGATCCGCGCAGCGGCGAGGGAGAGCGCTGCAAAGCGCTTCCAGTTGTCGGCAAAGTCCCGTCCGGCCTCGTCGAGATAGAGGCCGCCGGGCCGGTCGTAGAGCGTGGGGATGTCGAGGACGAACAGCACCTGGTCTTCGGTCTGGATGTGACGGAGCGATGCGGCCTCGCCGAGAATCTCGTCGAACACCAGTAGCGGCGCACCGGCGCGCGCCATCGGCAGCAAGGCAGGGTAGCCGGGAACCAGCGTGATCGTGCGAATTCCGAATGTCTGCAAGGACTTGGGCAGCGCACCGGTGACGTCTGCGAGACCCCCGGTTTTGACGAATGGATAGACTTCCGATGTGACGGAAAGTACCTTCATGCCTGCGCCCGATCCCTCAGAAACTAAGCCTAAAGTAAAGCCACACGATTAATGCACGCTTACTCGCGAGACAACGTTTCGACACATTTTCCGTTCCTGGCCGCGAAAGTTTATCGTCCGTCTTATGACGCGGCGCATACAAAGGAATGGTGCGATGCAAAAGGGAGAAAGTCAAAGTCTTTTGTGCGAATCACTATGCCGGATTCGGGGCCTTAGCGGAACCATCTTTGCCGCGTTCGGTTGTGCGATCGAGAGGAGGTCGCGCCATGGCCATGGAACCCATACCCGGCAGCCCGCCAACCGTCCCGCCGATGCCCCCAGACATCGTGCCGCCGGTCAAGGAACCCGAACCAGACCGGCTCCCGGACGAGGAGCCGCTGCCCAATCCGGACGAAAACGACCGGCCCGCAAGATGGAGCGGGCCTACGGACGGATAGAACAACCCAGCCGCATCGAATTGAACACGCCCCGCGCCCCGAAAGCGTGGGGCGCCCTCATTTTTCGCCTTGCACTCACCGGCCAATCAGATTACATGCGCGGCACCTCAGGGGCGGCGTCCAGCCGATCTTCCCGCGGGGGCGATTAGCTCAGTTGGTAGAGCGCTTCGTTTACACCGAAGATGTCGGCGGTTCGAGTCCGTCATCGCCCACCATTCCAAGCTTTGATATTGCTGCAAGCCTTGGCGTTCTTCGGATTTCGAGGGCGACGGGATTTAGGCACGTGTCAAGGCCATCGTCGCTGGATTGCCGTATTGAGGTGCGTACCTCATTTTGCCGATAGACCAAGCACCGCCAATACACTAACAATCAAACAGACAACTCTGGTGAGACTGGGTCGGACGACAAAACTGCGGGAGGCAGCGGTATGGGGGAATTCAAGATCAATCCGGAATTCGTCATCACAGACGAACAATCCCTCCGCAACCTGTTCCACGCGACGCATCCTCTCGCCGCCCAAAAATGTCTTCCCGCACTCGACAAGCATGCCCAGGAGTTCATCCGGCGTTCGCCCTTCATCTGCGTCGGCACGCAGAGCGCGGAGGGCAGGGCGGATGTCAGTCCGCGCGGTGACCCGGTCGGCTTTGTGAAAATCCTCGACCAGAATACTTTGGCCATACCGGACCGGCCCGGCAACAATCGTCTCGATACGCTGGTCAATATTCTCGCCAATCCCAACGTCGGTCTGCTTTTCATCATTCCGGGATTTGATGACACATTGCGCGTCAACGGCCAGGCCAGTCTGGTGACGGACCCAGATATCCTCGAGACCATGAGTGTCGAAGGTCGCGTTCCCAAGCTTGCCATTCTGCTCAGGGTGCGCGAGGTCTTCATGCATTGCGCCAAGGCTTTCCGGCGCTCGCATTTGTGGGAGCCGGATCACTTCCAGGATCGCAGCGAAATGCCGTCGCTTGCGAAGATCGTCCTGGACCAGACGACGGGCGCTCCCAGCGACGAGGCGGAGATGCGCAAGCTGGATGACGAACTCGAGGATGATTACAGGAAGACGATGTACTGACGCTTGGCGAGGACGTGGACCGCGACCGTCAAACACGGGTCAATTTGCCGTGCTAGAACAGGCATCACGCAGCGTTTTGATCACACCATGAGGACACCATGAAAATCCACCCCGTCGGCAGCCGTCCGTCCATCATTCCGCCCGCGAGCTATTTCACCGGCACGGTCCGGCAGGATCCCCTGATCGACGCCCCGGAGCCGGCGCGGGTGAGGGCGACCTCGGTGACCTTCGAGCCGGGCGCGCGCACCGCCTGGCACACCCATCCGCTCGGCCAGACGCTGGTGGTGACCGCGGGCAGCGGGCTCTGCCAGGTCTGGGGCGGGGCGATCGAGACGATCCGGGCGGGCGATACCGTCTGGTTCGCGCCGGGCGAAAAGCACTGGCACGGCGCCTCGCAGACCACCGCCATGACCCATATCGCCATCCAGGAGGCGCTCGATGGCAAGGCGGTCGACTGGCTGGAGCATGTCGACGACGCGCAGTATTCCGGCGAGGCGTGAGGGGGCGCTCTCGCTCCCGCTTCTCCCCAGCGGGGAGAAGATGCCCGAAGGGCGGATGAGGGGGGCGCGAAGCGCCAAGGTCGTCCGGGAAGCCCCCTCATCGCCTCGCATGCGCTCGGCACTTCTCCCCGCTGGGGAGAAGTGGGAGCCACCACCCCTGATCAGTCCATCAGAAAATATCATGCCGCACCACGCTTTATCGAGCTGAATACGCATGCCATTCTCCGCGCGACACAAGAAGGGGCTGCAGATGCGCGCGATGTATTACGAAAAATTCGGCGAGCGGCCGGAGATCCGGACGCTGGCCGATCCGACGCCGGAGCCGCATGGCGTCGTCGTCAAGGTCGAGGCATCAGGCGTCTGCCGCAGCGACTGGCACGGCTGGCTCGGCCACGACCCTGATATCGTCCTGCCGCATGTGCCTGGCCACGAACTGGCCGGCACCATCGCTGCCGTCGGCCGCGATGTCAGCCGCTTCAAGCTCGGCGAGCGCGTCACCGTACCCTTCGTTGCGGGCTGCGGGCGCTGCACGGAGTGCCATTCCGGCAACCAGCAGGTCTGCCCCAGCCAGCAGCAGCCGGGCTTCACCTATTGGGGCTCCTTCGCCGAATATGTCGGCATCCACTATGCCGACACCAACCTCGTGCATCTGCCTGACGAACTGGACTTCGCCACGGCGGCCAGCCTCGGCTGCCGCTTCGCCACCTCCTTCCGCGCTGTCGTCGATCAGGCGCGGGTGCGGCCGGGCGAGTGGGTGGCGGTGCACGGCTGCGGCGGGGTGGGGCTCTCTGCGGTGATGATAGCCGCCGCAATCGGCGCCAATGTCATTGCCATCGATCTCGACCCGGCCAAGCTCGATTTCGCGAAAGGGATCGGCGCGGTCGCCGCGATCAACGGCCGCGAGGTCGCTGATGTACCGGAGGCGGTGCGGGCGATCACAGCTGGCGGCGCCCATGTCTCGA
Source organism: Rhizobium sp. SRI_017 (assembly GCF_057586295.1). NCBI lineage: Bacteria > Pseudomonadati > Pseudomonadota > Alphaproteobacteria > Hyphomicrobiales > Rhizobiaceae > Rhizobium > Rhizobium sp. SRI_017. Next base: position 250,922 of record NZ_JBYCZP010000004.1, read on the forward strand.
TCGACGCGCTCGGCCATCGCGTCACGAGCTTCAACTCGATCCGCAACCTCCGCCGCCGCGGCCGCCATGTCCAGGTCGGCCTGATGCTGGGCGACGATGCCGCCCCGCCGGTGCCGATGGCGCAGATCATCAGCCAGGAGCTCGAAATCTATGGCAGCCACGGCATGCAGGCCTGGCGCTATGACGAGATGCTGTCGATGATAGCAAAGGGCAGCCTCGCGCCGCAAAAACTCGTCGGCCGCCGCATCACGCTTGAGGAGGCCGTGCCGGCGCTGGTCTCGATGGACACGTCGCGCGACATCGGCATCAACGTGATCACGACCTTCTGAAAAGCGGGATCGCAACGAAGAGGCCGACGACACCGAACGAGCCCATCGCCACATAGAGCCAGAAGCCGGCCTTCACCGCGCCCGCAACACCGCCGGGATCGACCAGCCCGGCGGTATTTGCGACCACGCCGGCTGCTGCCGCACCGAAAGCCGCACCGAGCGACTGGATCAGGTTAATCGAGGCCGACGCCTTGTCCGCTTCCGCCTCGTCGGAGCGCGTCAGCACCAGCGATATGAGATGCGCCCAGCCGAGCCCGATGCCGGCGCCCATGCCGAACAGCAGGACGGATATGGCGACGACTAGCCCGGCATGGCCCGCCGTATTGTCCTGGCTGATGACGAGGCCAAGCAGGATCGTCGAGGCCGCGCAGAGGGCCGCACCCGCAACGATCGACATCAGCGCCTGGCGGCCGGTGAAGGATGCGGTGGCGATCCCCGCCGCCGTCCAGCCCAGCGCCACGAGGGCAACAATATAGCCGGCTAACAATGGCGTGACGCCATGCAGTGTCTGCAGGAAATACGGCGCATAGATATCCGAATTCAGCGCCACGATGATGAGGAACATCACCAGATAGGTCTTCGCCAGCGGATGCGACAGCCAGGTCGCCTGCGCCGGGAAAAGGCGGGCGGATGAGCGCCGTTCCCGGAAGAGCAGGGCGACGATAGCGGCAAGCGCCACCACGATGAGGACCACTCGGACGATATTGGCATCCGCCGTGCCGGCGAAGGAAACGGCGAGAATGGCACCGAGCACCAGCGCGATCTGCGTGAGCGGCACCGCTTCCGCTTCGCGATCATCGTCGCCGGCAGGCAGACCCCGCGGCGCGATCAGCGCCATGACGAGGGCCAAGGGGATGAGGATGAGAAATGCCCAGCGCCAATGGCTGCCCTCGGCAAACATCCCGCCCATCGACGGCCCGAGAAAGACCGAGACTCCCCAGAGCGCGCTGTAGAAGGCCGAGGCGGCATTCTGCAGGCCAGGCGGATAGACGAACCGAATGAAGGAATAGGCCATGGTGACCAGCAGGCCGGCGCCAAAACCCTGCACCGCGCGGCCGATGAGCACCACGATCATGTTGGGCGCCATCCCGATGACGCCGCAGCCGATGCCGAAAAGCAGCGCGCCGACAACATAGGTCTGGTTGAGCGTGACATCGCGCGGCCGGATGACGACACAGATCGAGCCGAGCACGATCGCCGCGACGAAGAGCGAGGACGTCCAGGCGAGCAGCTCGAGCCCGCCGATATCGCGCACCATCGATGGCATCAGACTTGATGTCACGTAGAATTCGAGCGCCTCGAGCCCGACACCCGCACCGAGCAACAGCGTCGCCGGCGTCCGGCCCGCTGTGAAAAGATCGCGCAGACGCGGTTTGGAGACTTCATCTTCGGAGGCGTTCATGCGGGTCACCCGATAAGCGTTGCTCGACAGCGCAGACTATTTTAGGGGTGATTGCATGGGTCGAATAACTCCTCGTTTGCCAACGTCTTCAATATGATCTAGTCGACCTAAAGCAAAATGAGGAGTGGGGCTATGCGTATTTCAACTTTGTCAATTCTGGCAGTCGTCGGCGTCGTGACTTCGGTGCAGCCAGCCTTCGCCGATGCCTGCTACGATCTTTGGTACGAGCGTAACTCCATCTACAACGAAAACGGCTATTGCTTCAACACCCGCGACGGCCAGGACACGTTCGACAACAGCGATTGCTACACCGACAATCCCAACTTCACCCGCCGCGAACAGCGCCGCATCCAGCAGATCAAGCGCCAGGAAAACGACTACGGCTGCTAAGCCTCAGGCGACCGTCTCTCCCCCGTCGCAGACCAGGATCTGGCCTGTGACGTAGGACGACCGGTCTGATACGAGAAACAGGATGGGCTCGGCGATCTCTTCGACGTCGGCCCATCGCCCCAGCGGCACCCGCCTCCTTATATAGTCCTCAATCGCCGCCCGGCCGCCGAGCTGGCGGATGAAGGGTCCGTTGAAGGGCGTATCCACCCAGCCCGGGCAGAGCGCATTCACACGGATGCCATAGCGGCCATAGTCACCCGCGATCTGCTTGGTCATCGCGATCACGGCATGCTTGGTCGTCGTATAGGCGACCATCTCCCGATCATAGAGCAGACCTGAGCTAGAGGACGTGTTGAGGATCACGCCGCTGCCTTCGGCGCGCATGAACGGCATCACCGCCCGCGCGGCAATGAAATGCGCCCGGACATTGAGATCCCACGACCGGTCGAAGCCCTCGATCGACACATCCTCGAGATTGCCCTCGACCTGTGCGCCGGCATGATTATGCAGGATATCGATCCGGCCGTGGCGGGCATGTACGTCGGCGATCGCATCCTTCAATGCACCGTCGTCGGTGACATCGATCTCGACCGCCGTGGCCTTGCCGCCGCGGGCCTTGATGAGAGCGACGGTTTCCTCGGCACCATCGATATTGCGGTCGAAGACTGTGACGTCAGCCCCCTCGCGCGCCATGATGACAGCGCCAGCCCGGCCGATGCCGGATCCCGCGCCGGTCACGATCGCAATCCGATCCTTGAGTATCATGTCATTCCCCGTCGGCTTTTGTCTTTTTCTCACGCAACAAGATTCGAGCCACCGCGATCAGGAACAGCGAGGCGATGAGCACGGTCGTGGCGATGGCATTGATTTCCGGCGTCACGCCCCGTCGGATCGAGGCGAAGACATAGATCGGCAGCGTCGTCTTCGACCCGGCGACGAAGAAGGCGACGATGAAATCGTCGAAGGAGAAGGTGAAGGACAACAGGAAGCCGGCCAGGATCGACGGCATGATCTGCGGTAGCACGATCTGCCGGAAAGTGGTGAACGGCGTGGCATTGAGGTCTGACGAGGCCTCGACGATATCGCGGCCGAGCGTTGCCACCCGCGCCTTGACCAGCATGGTCACCAGCGCGAGCGAGAACAGCCCGTGGGCGGCGATAATCGAGCCGTAGCCGAGACCCAGCTTTGGCGGCGTCGCCGTCGGCCAGATGGCGGCAAGGGCAGGGTTCACCGCGCCGAACACGGCGACGAGCGCGACCAGCGTGGCGATGCCGATCACCACGCCCGGCACGACGATTGCTGCGGCAAAGAGCCCGTCGAACACCGCGCGGCTGCGTCCACCCATCCGCTCCATGCCCAGCGCCGCCATGGTGCCGAAGACAGCGGCCAGCGCTGCCGAGGTAAAAGCGATGATCAGGCTGTTCTGCAGCGCATCTAGCATGAACCGGTTGGTCAGCGCCTTGCCATACCAGGCGACGGAAAAGCCGGTGAACTCGCTCGCATTGCGGCCGGCATTGAAAGAGAACAGGACGACCAGCGCGATCGGCGCATAGAGGAAGAGATAGACAGCGGTGACAAGCGCTCTCATATCAGGTCCACCTGCCGGGTGCCTGATATCCGCCAGGCGATGCGCATAGCGATCATAAGCACGAAGACGACCACGACGACGAGCGTCACGGCGATCGCCGAGCCGAAGGGCCAGTTGCGCGATTGCAGGAAGAGGTCCACCAGCGCGTTGCCGATGAAGAAGACCTTGCCGCCGCCGAGCAGCTGCGGGATCAGATATTCGCCGAGCAGCAGGATGGTCACCAGCGCCACGCCGGTCATGACGCCGGGCAGTGACAGTGGCAGCGTCACGCTGAAGAAGGTGGTAATCGGCCGCGCGCCGAGATCGGAGGAGGCGTCGAGCAGCCGGCGGTCGAGCTTCTCCAGGCTGACATAGATCGGCATGATCATAAGCGGCAGGTAGCCATAGACGATGCCGACCAGCACCGCGAAGGGCGTGTTGATCAGCCGGAGATCCTCAAGTCCGACCATCGCCAGCAGGTTCGGAATGCCGCGCGAACCGAGGATATACATCCAGGCATAGGTGCGCACGAGCAGGCTCGTCCAGAAGGGCACGATGACCAAAGACACCAGCAGCAGCCGATAGCGTGGGTCGGCCTTGAGCGCGAGATAATAGGCGACCGGATAGGCGACGACGAGGCAGACGAAGGCACCGACGGGCGCCAGGATCATGGTGTTCCAGAAGGCGGTGGCACGCGAAGGAAGGTTGGCGAACTGCGCAAACGTGAATGCCGGCTGATAACCGCCCTCCGGAGCACGTTCGCCGAAGGCGAAGACCAGCATGGCCATGAAGGGCAGCACGAGGAAGACGAAAAGCCAAAGCGCCGCCGGCGCCATCAGCGCCGCGGTCACGAGGTTCTTTCGTCTTGCTGCTGTGATGGTCATCTGCGTCCTTGAGTTTGCCTTCGGAGACCGCCCCCTCATCCGGCTGCCGCCACATTCTCCCCGCATGCGGGGAGAAGGGAGATGGAGCGTCGGCATTGCCACAAATCCCTTCTCCCCGTTCCCACGGGGAGAAGGTCCCGGCAGGGGGATGAGGGGCAGTTCGCAATTCTATCGGTTACGCCGATTTGAAGCGCGCCATCACCTCTGCCCGACCCGGATCGGTCAGTGTCACGGCGGCGCCGAATTCGAGTGGCGCCAGCGAGGCTTCATCCGGATAGACGATGAGGTTCGACGTCAGATCCTTCGGCAGCAGCGCCAGCACGCGGGAATCGGTGGTCGGGGTGCCGTTGGCGATGTGCTCCTTGGCCGCGTTGGCCGGATCCATCAGGAAGTTGAGCAGGGCGTAGCCCGCGGCCTTGTTCGCGGCGTCCTTGGGGATGGCGTAGAAATCGCACCACACCTCGCCGCCGTCCTTGCCGAGCACGAATTTGATCTCGGGCATGTCGCGGTTGAGCTGCGCGCCGTCATTGGTCCAGCACATGGTCATCCAGGCGTCGGTCGAGCGCATCGATGGCTGGTAGTCGGAATTGATCGCGAAGAGATGCGGCTTGACCTTGACCAGGAGCTCCTCGGCCTTGGCGAGTTCGTCCGCCTTGATCGAATTGAAGCCATAGCCGAGCGACACCAGCGCATTGCCGATCGTGGTCAGCTGATAGTCATGCACCATGGCGCGGCCATCTGCCTCGCCCATGGCGACGTCGAAGAATTCCTTCCAGCTCGTGACCGCCGTCTTCATCTTGCCAGAGTTGAAGGCGATGCCCGTCGTGCCCCAGTTTTTCGGCAGCGCATAGGTCTTGCCGTCGATCTTGCCCTCATGGGTGAAGCGCTGGTTTTCGGTCGCATCGTTGAAATTCGGGATCATCGCCAGATCGAGCGCGTCGATCAGGCCGAGTTTCTGATAGGTCGAGATCGTATAGTTGGTCGGCACGAAGAGGTCCCAACCCGAGGCGCCGGCCTGCAACTTGGCGAGCATCTCTTCGTTGGAGCCGAAGACATTGACTTCGACGGCGACGCCGGTCTTGGCGGTGAAGGCCTCGAAGGTTGCGGGGTCATGATAATTCGGCCAGGTCGCAATCGACATCTGCGTGCCGAGGTCCTGCGCCAAGGCGTCGCCCGAGAGCGGGCCGATATTGCGGCCCAGCACTGCGGTGGCAAGTCCCAGGCCGGTGACCCCGAGGAAGTGGCGGCGCGTCACCGAGCCGCGCTTGAAACGCATCAGTTCGTCGGCGAACTGTTTCTGGGTGAGGTGATCATTCTCTCTTTTGGTCATGGCACTGTTCCCTTGTTTATCTTTGCATGCTGAAGATACGCGGAGCTCCCGGGGCGATCTCGAGTTCCACCGCGGTGCCCGGCTCATGGAGTTCGGCAGGTCCGCTTGCTTGCCGGCCCGAAAGCACGAGAATGCTGCCGATGCCGGGCACCTCGATGGAATATTCGGCGATAGCGCCGAGGAAAATGCGATGGGTGATGGTGCCGCGTAGCCGTTCGGCGTTGTCCGTCGGCTTCAAGATCCGGATCGCCTCCGGACGGATCGACAGCAGCGCCTTGCCATTGACCGCCGTGGTTGATGCAATCCTGAGCCGGCTGCCGTTTTCGAACGTGGCGATCACCGTCTCGCCGTCGGCGTCGGACAGCGTGGCGGGCAGGGCATTGTTCTTACCCACGAAATCGGCAACGAACGGATCGGCCGGCTGATCGTAAATGTCCTGCGGTGCGGCGAATTGCACAATCCGACCGGCATTCATCACGCAGACCCGGTCGCTCATGGACAGCGCCTCTTCCTGGTCGTGGGTGACAAGCAGGAAGGTGATGCCGAGATTGCGGTGCAGGTTCTGCAGTTCCATCTGCATGGCGATGCGGAGCTTCTTGTCGAGCGCGGCAAGCGGCTCGTCGAGCAGCAGCACGCGCGGCTTGTTGACGATGGCGCGGGCGAGCGCCACGCGCTGCTGCTGGCCGCCGGACATTTCGTGTATGCGACGCTTGGCGAAGCGGTCGAGATGGACCAGTTCCAGCGCCTCGCCGACCCGGCGCATGACTTCGGCGTCATCCAGCTTGGGCCGGATCTGCCTCAGACCGTAGGCAATATTGGTCTCGACGTCGAAATGCGGGAAAAGCGCGTAGTGCTGGAACACCATATTGACCGGCCGCCTGTAGGGCGGAACGCCGGTCATGTCCTCGCCGCCGATCAGGACGCGGCCGGCGCTCGGCTGCTCAAAGCCGCCGATCATCCTGAGACAGGTGGTCTTGCCGCAGCCGGACGGGCCGAGCAGCGCGACGAAGGAGCCGCGCGGCAGCTGAAAGTCGGTTTCCTCGACGGCGGTCACAGTGCCGAAACGCTTGGCGACCGCCCGGAATTCGACGTCGAATTCGGACCCGCTATTCAAATCATGTTCCCCACGGCTCTTGGATTGACCCGGCGGTCTGCTGCCACCTCATAAGCCTTGTGTGACAGGGAGACTATCCAGATACCGCTTGCGGGGTATATACCCCAAGAGGGGTATTTCTGTAGAATTGCCGCGTTTGGGGGAGTAGAGGAAGGCGGCGATGCGGACCGATTTTGAACGTCTTTTCGATGCGCTTTCGCGGTTCGTGGGCGCGCGCGATCTGAGCGACAGAGATGCCGGCGACACCTTTGTCGCGACTATGAAATCCCTGCTTCCCTTCGACTATTCGGTCATCTTCGCTTATCGCGGCACCGAACGGCCGATCGATCTCTATTCGACCTTCGATGCCGCCGACTACGAAATTTTCGTCAGCATGTACCAGGACGGGCCGTATCTGCTCGACCCCTTCTATTCCGCCGCATCGCTGCCCAAGCCGGGCGTATGGCGGATGAAGGCGCTGGCGCCCGACCGGTTTTTCGCCTCGGAATATTATCGCAGCTACTATGTGCAGACGGGCCTCGCCGAGGAGGTCGGTTTTTTCGTGCCAGCTGGAGAGGGAGTGACGGTCGTCCTGTCGCTGATGCGCCGAGAAGGTTCCGGCGTCTTTCGCGACCCCGAATACGCGCTGATGCGCAAGGTCGAGCCGCTGGTCGCCGCCATGGTACGACAAGCTTGGGGCCGACTTGGTCCGCGTTTCGATCACTCGAACCGGACGCGAAAGCAAGATCGCAATTCCGAGGCGAAGGCGAGGGCGCGTATCAGCGATAAACTGACCCTCCGCGAATCCGACATCATCGAACTCGTGCTGCAGGGCCATTCCTCTGAATCCATCGGCCTGCGTTTGGGCGTCGCCACTGGTACGGTCAAGGTGCATCGCCGCAACATTTACCGCAAGCTCGGCATCTCTTCGCAGGCGCAACTCATGTCGCTCTATCTCGGCCGCATGAAAGTACCGGAATGATCGATTGCGGCTTTGCGATCCAAGGATGAGACGCTATCCATTCTGACGCTCACGCGCGGCTGGGAGGAAAGCATGAACTTGAGATTGGAATCTTTCGCGACGGGAACGTTTGTCGGCCGCCTCTGGCTCGAGGCCGTTGACGGCCCTGCCCTGGTTCACATGCGCAATGGCGTCCTGCATGACGTGACGTCGCCCGAAGTGCCGACCATGCGCGACCTCCTTGAGCTCGACGATCCGGTCGGCTGGCTGCGGGCCCAGCGTGCACGTCCGGTGATGTCGCTCGATGATGCCGTCGTCCGCGGCCTCTTGCTCGCCCCGAACGACCTTCAGGCGGTCAAGGCCTGCGGCGTCACCTTCGCCCGTTCCATGCTGGAGCGGGTCATCGAGGAGAAGGCCGCTGGCAATCCCGCCCTTGCCGCACAAATCCGCGAGCGAGTCACCGCCATCATCGGTGACTCGCTCCGCAACTTGAAGGCCGGCTCCGACGAGGCGGCCAAGGTCAAGGCGGCGCTGATCGAGGAGGGCGTCTGGTCGCAATATCTCGAGGTCGGCATCGGCCCTGACGCGGAAGTCTTCTCCAAGGCCCAGCCCATGTCCTCTGTCGGCTACGGCGCCGAGGTCGGTCTGCATCCCATTTCGCGTTGGAACAATCCCGAGCCGGAGATCGTGCTCGCGGTCAATTCCCGTGGCGAGGTGAGGGGTGCGACGCTCGGCAATGACGTCAATCTTCGCGACGTCGAGGGCCGCTCGGCCCTGCTGCTCGGCAAGGCCAAGGACAACAACGCCTCCTGCTCGATCGGCCCTTTCATCCGCCTGTTCGACGACACCTATTCGATCGATGACGTCCGAAACGCCGACCTCGATCTCGCCGTCGAAGGCGAAGACGGCTTCAAGCTCGCGGGCAAGAGCTCGATGAAGGAAATCAGCCGCGACCCGCTCGATCTCGTGAAACAGACGATCGGCCGGCACCATCAATATCCTGATGGTTTCATGCTGTTCATGGGCACGCTCTTCGCGCCGGTCGAGGATCGCGACAACAAGGGCCAGGGGTTCACGCACAAGATCGGCGACAAGGTGACGATCTCGAACCCATCGCTCGGCAGCCTCTACAACGTCGTGCGCCTGTCGACCGAATGCCCGCCCTGGACCTTCGGCACCCGCGCGCTGATGGCAAACCTGGCCGCCCGCGGTTTGCTCTGACCGTCGCGACACTTCATCAGGAAACAAAAAGGCGGGCCCGAAGCCCGCCTTTTCTCTATTTTTCTCCGACTGTCATCAGAGAACGAAATTATCGACCGTGAGCGCGAAGTTGCCGTCGAGGACGATGATCATGTCCGCGGTGGCGTCGCCGTCGCTGTCGATGTTCACGATGGTCTGGCCGGCAACCTTCTCGAAGTTGACGCCCGGCTTGCTGCCAAGGTCGCCAGTTCCGTAGAACTTGAAAGCCTGGTCGCCGTCCTTCACCGCATTGGTGTCGATGGCCGAGAGATCGATGCGATCCTGCTTGACGTTGAAGTTCGAGATCACGTCGGCATCTGCCGATACCGCGGCGGAATCACCGAGGTCGAACACGAACACATCCTTGCCCTTGCCGCCGTCGAGCGTGTCGAGGCCCAGGCCGGCGTCAATCTTGTCGCCGAACTTGGTGCCGACATAGCTGTCGTTGCCGTCGGAACCGATGAAGTGCTGTGCCTGGGAGCCGAAGAACTCATAGAGCTTCGCGATCGCATCCGCACCGAGCGTGGCGCTGTTGCCGTCGCGGAGCGCGGTCATCAGATCGTAGAAGTCGTTGCCCGAATCAGCGCCGCCAGCACCGACTTCGGCGGAAATGTCGAGACCGGAAACCACGAGACCCTCGATCACGCCGATGATCGTCGAACGGGCAACGCCGTCGATCTGTGCGAAGGTCGTGTTGGCGTCGTAGTAGCCGAAGGTGACCGAGTCGACCGAACCCGAATAGCTGCCGTGGCTGACGCCATCGATGCCATCATACTGCATCGCTTCACCTTCCATCAGCACCTGTGCATTGTTGGTGCTGCCGTCATAGCGAACGCCGGTCTGGCTGCCGGTATAGTAAGTGTTCGGCCCCATGCCCAGGTCGTAGTAGACGCTGTCGTAGTAGGTCGTCGCGCCCTTGGTCGTCGTGGTCATCGCGGCGAAATAGCCCGCGAGATAGGTAGCATAATCAACCGATGTCAACGCGGACGCGTCGATCGTCGTGAACTGGGTGGCCATGGTCTACTCCTTCGATCCAGGGGGTGTTCCCCCTTGCCCCTACGCGCCAGAAAGGCGCACGAAACACCCGCCGGCGGGATGCCAGCGTGCGAACTGTCCGATCTGGGTACCGCGAACCGGCCGAAGGCTCAGTCTCGGATGCCTGAATTTTCGAGATTGGAGGGCGTTCTATTAAACTTGACAGTTGGGGTCAACATACGCCCGATGAATTATGAATAATTATGTCAAGAATAGTGCGAGGGCGCTTTGCGCGTCAGTTTCTTGCGGAGTTCCATTCAAACGCCCATAGGGGTGCGGCTCGCGGAGCTCCGAGCTGTTGCGAGGGCCTCAATGGCCGCGTAAAGCCGTTGCGCGGCATCCTCGAGGGTGCCGCTATTGTCGACCTGAACATGCGGGCAGTCGGGTCGCCAATCGCCAGTGTCGCGCGCCAGCCGCTGCTCGATCTCACTGGCGCTCTCGCGACCGCGCTGGGCAAGCCTTGTCGCGATGACTTCCGGACGAGCTGTGATCTCCAGGACGGCGAATGCCGAGTAGACTTCACAGAAGCGCTCAAGCGCCGCGCGCGAGCCATTTGCAATGAGCACCTTGCCGGTTGCGATTTCGTCCAGGGTGGCGGCGGGAATGCCGTAACGCAGGCCATGGGCGCCCCATGTCACTGCAAAGCGACCCTCGCGTTCAAATGCGTCGAAATCTTTGAGCGACACCGGGACATGATCTTCGGTCGCGCCATCCGCGGGCCGGGTGATTATGCGTTGTACGAAACCGATACGAGGATCGTTTCGATAGTGGGTCCGGGCAAGGTTGATCAAACTGTCCTTGCCGGCGCCGCTCGGGCCGACGACGGCAATCATGATCCCATGTTCGGGGGCGGGCGCGATCATCAGATGACGCGCCGGCCTTCGCGCCAGACCGAACGGACGACTGGGACGCCCGTCGTATGACGCACGCGGACGAGGTCGGCTCTTAGGCCTGGCCGGATCGCACCGCGGTCGTCGAGACCGACGGTTCGCGCCGGCGTCGCACTCACCATGGCGATGGCTTCTGGAAGCTTGACCCCCTCGTCGCCCTCCGAGAGCAGGAAGGGAGCATGGACCAGGCTGAGCGGCACATAGTCCGAAGACAGGACGTCGAGAATGCCATGACGCGCCAGATCGCGCGCCGAGACATTGCCGGAATGAGATTTGCCGCGAACGATGTTCGGGGCACCCATCAGCACGCTCAGCCCGGCCTCATGCGAAGCGCGCGCGGCTTCGATGCTGGTCGGAAATTCGGCGAGCTTCACGCCGTGCGTGATCGATTCCTCGACATGGTCGAGTGTCGCATCGTCATGTGAAGCGACCGTGATGCCGTGCTGCTGGCAATGCGCGGCGATCTGGTCGCGATGCCGGCGTGAATAGCGGGCCGAGGCCTCCTGACGCCGCGCACAGAATTCGGCGAAGGCATCATCGGACATGCCGCGCTTGACCTTGTAGTAGAGCGTGTACTGATCCATCGTCTGGAACTGGCGCTGGCCAGGAGAATGATCCATCAGCGAGACCAGCCGAACCTGCGGGTCGCTCTCGAAATCCGAGAAGTCGTCGAGCACGTTGGCCGCCGACACTTCGCAGCGAAGGTGGATCAGGTGATCCGCCTTCAACCGGTCTTCGCGGCTTGCAGCCTGCAGCGCATCCGCCATCTCCCGCATCTCGCCCGTTGCAAAGCCGCCATCCTCGTCGGAGCCCATGCGCAGGCAGTCGAAGACAGTGGTGATTCCCGAAGAGGCGACCTGGGAATCGTGTGCCTGGATCGCGGCGGTGGTGTTCCAGCGCACGCCGGGGCGCGGCGAATAATGTGCCTCGAGATGGTCGGTATGCAATTCGATCAGACCCGGAATCAGATAGTCGCCGCCGAAATCCTCGCCCGAAGCGACGTTTCCGCTGGAGATGTCGGCGATGCGTCCGTCGCGAATGACGAGGCTGCCTTCGACAACCTCGTTTTCGAGCACGATGCGCGCATTGGAGAAAATGGTTTCCGTTGTCATGTCAGGCAGTCTTTCTTGTCGCGTTTCCGGCGAGAGGAACCATGTGATGCATTACGAATGGCGAGCCGCGCGAGGGCTCGATGAAAAGCGAGAGCGTATCGATCTCGCGCGGCTGATCGAGAAGGCCGGCAAAATGCCCTTCGATCGCTGCGCGCATCGCAGACTGGTCTTCGCGCTCGACCGGTCCGGTCACGGTCATATGAAAACGGAAGTCGTCGAGGACATAGGGATAGCCCCAAGCCATCAGGTTACGGCGCTCGTTGGCGGTCAGTCGCTCCGGCTTGCGCCGGGAGATATCGGCATCGTCGAGCGGCGCCCGGAAACGGTCGAACACGGTCACGCAATCCGAAGCCAGCTTCTGAAGCTCGGGAGAGGTGGAGCCGGGCACGAGGGCGAAGAAATGTCCGAGCTGACCGAGAACCAGCGAGGGCAGGGTGAAGGCCATCTGCCGCGCGGCGAAACTTTCGAATGCATCGACCAATTCGGCTTCGCTTACCCCGTCAGCCAGTTCGAACGGTGCCTTCATCGTGGCATGGAAGCCGTAACGCCGTGGATCGAACGTCATCTCCGAAAAGGCCGCTTCGGAGAAGGCTTCGACGATCGGCTGTGCGAGCGTCTCGCCCGAGAAAGCATCCCGGCCAAGCCAATGGCTGGCGCGGCGCGTCAGCGGATCATCCGCCGGCGGGGTGAAATAGATGGCATAGCGCATGGAATCTGTCTCGCCCCTGTCGTCCGGGACGCCCCTTCATGCCCCGCCGTCTAGACGGGTTTTGTGACACTATCGTGATGCGGAGCCCATCAATCTGGACCGCAACATGTTGGAAATGGTGTCGAAGATGTACACGACGAGCAGGATCAGCACCACCATATAGGCCACATTCTCCCAGTCCGAATTGGTGCGCATGGCTTCCCAGAGTTTTAGGCCGATTCCGCCCGCGCCGACCGCGCCGATAATCGTCGCGGAGCGGGTATTCGATTCCCAGAAATACAGCGCTTGGCTGGCGAACAGCGGCAGCACTTGCGGCAGCACGCCGAAGCGCTGCACGGCCATGGGCGGCGCGCCGACGGAGGACACGCCCTCGCGCGGCTTGTCGTCAATGTTTTCCAGCGCCTCGGCATAGAGCTTTCCGAGCGTGCCGGTGTCGGTGAAGAAGATCGCCGAGATGCCGGCAAGCGGTCCGGGGCCGAAGCCGCGGGTGAAGAAAAGTGCCCAGATCAGCATGTCGACCGAGCGTTGGAAATCGAAGAACCGCTTGGTGACCTGGTTGGCAATGCGCGACCGCGAGATGTTGCGCGCGGCGAGGAAGGCAAGCGGAAAGGAGATGATCGCGGCAAACAGCGTGCCGACGAAGGCCATCACGATCGTCTGCAGCAGCTTGGTCCAGACGTCGAGATGCTGCCAGGACGGATTGTAGAGGAAGTCATTCCAGGCGATCGAGAGATTGCTGCGCGTGGGATCCAGCCGCTCGCCCGTTGTGAGAAGCGTCAGCACTTCGCCCGTCGACTTTCCGAAGAACTGCGAATTGGTGTCGAAGATGAAGTTCGCCCAACCCAGGAAGCGCTTTCGGATGCGCACGCGATCGGTCTCGATTTCCGCCCAGCCCGAAAGACCGAGGCTGAGGATGATCTTGCCGCCGGCATGCGGCTGGCTCGCCCAGGAGGGAAGGGACTGGTCGACCTTGATCTCGATGCCGCCGAGCGGAACGACGAGGGTCTCGCCATTGTGCAGGATGGTCGCCCGCTCCGGCGTCACGTCGATCGAGGTTGAACTGGAAAATTCAACAAAAGCATGTGAGACAACTCGGTCGGTGACGGTCTCTGGCGCCTCGGCCTGGCTTGTAACACTGTCCTCGGCCTTCGTATCGGGCGCACCGAGGAAATTGAACCCGCTCGCTTTGTTCTCGGCCGTTGCAGTCGGCTGAACGGGCGCCAGCTTCTCGACCACGCGGGTAACCGTGGTCTCTTCCTTCTTCAACCATTCCGGCTGCGGATCGTGACCGAGCGCGGAATTGTTGGGGAAGGTGACCGTCATGCCATCGGGCGCGATCTTGATGTCGGGCCGCTCCTCATAGCTTACCCAGTCTGCCAGATAGGCGCCTGCAATGTCCCAGCTCGCAGAGCCGAGCACCTTGCCGAAGGCGAAGAACCACCAGCAGAAGACGAGGTAGAGCACGATGACGGCAACGCCGATCGGCAGCGCGAGGCGCTGGCTGAGCGGGGTCTGCACAAGATCGGGGTGACGGGCGGCAATGGCTTCCATGTCGATGGCGTTCATCTCGTCACCCTCACTGCACGAACTGGAAGGATTGCTCGCCGGTCAGCCTCCGGCGCAGCAAGGCCGAGAGCTGGTCGACGGTGATGATCGTCACGAAGAGCAGCAGCATGATCGCCAGCGTCTTGGCCTCGTGGCTTTGGCTGATCGAGAGGCGGAGCAACTCGCCGATACCGCCGCCGCCGACCGCGCCGATAATGGTCGAGGCGCGCACGTTGATCTCGAGGCGCAGCAGCGCATAGGAAGCGAAGTTCGGCAGCACCTGTGGCACCATGCCGAAGCGGACGCGCTCGACCCAGTTGCCCCCGGCGGCGCGAAGGCCTTCATCCGGCTTCATGTCGGCATTCTCGACGACTTCGTAGAAGAGCTTGCCCAGCGCGCCGATCGTGTGGATGGCGACGGCCATGATTGCCGGGATCGGGCCGAGAGAGAGGATGGCGAGGAAGAAGCCGGCAATGACGACCTCCGGGAATGCGCGGAGAACTTCCATGATGCGCTTCACGACGCCGCGCACCCACGGATTTGGCATCATGTTCCTGGCGGCGAAGAAGCTCAGGATGAACCCGAAGAACAGGCCGATCAGCGTCGAGAGAACAGCGATATTGATCGTCTCGATCATCTTGTAGAAATATTCCGGAATGTAGAAACGCTCGGTAAGATAATACCGGCCTTCCGGATAATTGTATTTGAAGCTGCCGTCGTCATAGGGCGAGGCCATGTCGAACATGGCGCGGAAGATTTCCCAAGGGTCTCGCGGGATCAATTCCCCGATGAAATCGAAGAGATAGGGCAATCGGTCGAAAAATTTGCCCGAATTGCTGTCATTGGCGAACCAGAGCGAGCTGGTGAGCGCCATGGCGAAGATCGCAAGCCCTAGCGCCGTGTAGACGCGCCGGCGCGCAGCCAGTTCCCGCCAGTGCCGCTCGATGAGCGTGCCATTTTCACCCAGCGTCGGAAGAGATGCCATGCTCATAGTGCCTGTCCCCGCTCACACGAAGGCGCCGCCGGCCAGACCCCCAAAAGATCCCGTCGGCGGCGCCTCCTACGCGTGCTACATCAGCCGCCGATCGTCGCCTTGCGGGCATCGATGATCGGCTTGTAGAATTCGACATTCACTTCGGTGTAGCTTTTGAATTCGCCGCCCTGGATCGCGGCGAAGCATGCATGGTCGGTTTCCGGCAGCTTGACCATGAAGTCCTTGAACTTCGCCTTCATGTCGGCATTCATCGAGGTGCGGACGACGATCGGGCCATTCGGGATCAGCGGGGATTTCCAGAGCTCAACGAGATCATCCATGTTGAGGATGCCCTTGTCGACCATCTTGCGCAGATTGCCGGAGGTGTAGCCATCCTTGAAGTCGCCCACGCCGGAGCCGAAGGTCGTACCGGCGTCGAAATTGCCCTTGAGCACTTCGAGTACGAGGTTTTCGTGGCCGCCGCCGAAGCCGGTTTCAGCGAAATATTCCTTGACCGGGGCGCCGATCTTTTCAGGCAGGGTGACGAGCGGGACCAGATAACCCGACGTGGAGTCCGGATCGGCAAAACCGAGTTTCTTGCCCTTGAGGTCCTCGAGGGTCTTGTATCCCTTGTCCTTGCGGGCGACCATGATGGAATAGTAGCCCATGGAGCCGTCGGTCTGGATGGTGGTCAGGATCGGCTCGACGGCCTTGGCGTCGGCGAGATGGATCTTGGCGAAGCCGGAAGCGCCGAGTTCGGCGTAGTCGAGTGTGCCGCCAAGCAGACCCTGAACGACGCCATCATAGTCCGCGGCCGGGAACAGCGAGACCTTCTCGACACCGAGAACGCCCGGAAGCTTGTCGACCAGGCACTGGTAGGACTTCAGGCGGTCGGCTTCGTTTTCGCCGCCGAGGATGCCGATGCGGAATTCCTTGAGGTCTTCGGCAAGAGCGCCGGTGGCGATGGCCATAAGGGCAGTCGCTGCGAGCAGGGTTTTCTTCAGCATGATGTCTCTCCTCTGGTCCGGCCTATCCGGACACTGGATCTTTGGGGTTTGCCTTTGACGCGGGCGGGCGAACTCCTGGCGTCCTCAGACGCCGAGCAAGACGAGCGGCTTGACCGCTTCTGCGGACGCGGAGGCCACTGCCGCCGTGGGAATATTGATGCTGGTCGAGGTCATCGATTCATCGAGTGCACCCTCGGAGCCATAGATAGCGGAGACGGCGTCGCGCGTCAGATCGCCGGGCTTGCCGTCGAAGACAACCTTGCCAGCCGCCATGCCAATGATGCGCTGGCAATAGCTGCGCGCGGTATCGAGCGTATGGAGGTTGCAGATGACGGTGATGCCTTCGCGTTCATTGATATCGCGCAGCGCATCCATCACCACCTTGGCATTCAGGGGATCGAGCGATGCGATCGGCTCGTCGGCGAGCAAGACCTTCGGTTCCTGCATCAGCGCCCTGGCAATTGCGACGCGCTGCTGCTGGCCACCTGACAACGTGCCGGCCGGCTGAAGCGCTACCTGCTCTATGCCGAGGCGTTCCAGTGCGGCAATTGCCATGATCCGCTCTTCGCGCGTGAACATGTTGAAAATGCTTGATACCGTCGAACGGTGGTTCAGCCGGCCAAGCAGAACATTGGTCAATACGTCGAGGCGCGGCACGAGATTGAACTGCTGGAAGATCATTGCGCAGTCGGTCTGCCAGCGGCGGAGTTCGGCGCCACGGAGGGAGGAGACCACACGACCGTTGAACGAAATCGTACCCGACGTCGGATCGGCCAGGCGATTGATCATGCGCAGCAGCGTGGATTTGCCGGCACCGGAACGGCCGATCACGCCGACCATCTGGCCTGCGGGAATGTCTGTCGTCACGCTGTCCACGGCGGTCTTGGCACCGAATCGTCGCGTGACGTCTCTGAGTTCAAACATTCCGCCAATCCCTTAGACATTATTATCTTATTGCCTTCGGTCTAGAGCGGTTGCTTGAAGCTCCGGTGTCAGTTTGATGACGGATGGGTGACAATCCACAGAGGTGGGATGGCGGGGTTTTCAGCGCATCAGCGCGAAAAATTGCACGTTTTGCAACACGGCATGATATCAGTAGGGCTGAAAAAGAGGAAACCGAGGGTCCGACAGAATGCCGATTGCATTCATCATTGTGCGCGCCAGCTGGGATGACGAAGCTGAGGTCTGGGTAGCCAGCAGCAAGGACATCGATGGTCTATCCGTTGAGGCACCAACGTTGGAAGGGCTGGAGCCGAAGGTTGTCGCAGCGCTCAGCGATCTGATCGAGTTAAATGGAATAGACTCCGATCTCGCCGAAATACCCGTGCATATAATGGCGGAACAGTTACTCCGCATTCCCAATCCCAGCCACTAATCATGGCCGGGTTTCTACGCGAATTGAAGCGGCTGCTGGAGGAAGCGGGTTGCTACCACGTTCGTGCCGGCAAGGGTGATCACGAGGTCTGGTTCAGCCCGATCCCAATCGCCATTTCACTGTCGACCATGGAACGAAGTCGCGTCACACAGCGAACGAGACTCTCAAACAAGCCGGGCTGCCGAAGGCGTTTTAGGCAACGTCAGCAGCTGCCACCTCTTCATATCTATCCAGAAAAGCCTCCGCACTCAGATCCCGGAAATCCTGCAGCGCCACCCTGAGACGCATATGATCCCAGTCCCACCACGCGAGCCGATCATAGCGCTCGGCGATATCACGCGAAAACCGCTCACGAATCGGCTTTGCCGCCACGCCGCCAACGACCATGTAGGGCTCGACATCCTTGGAAACGACGGCGCCTGCGCCGATCGCCGCACCATTGCCGATCGTCACGCCCGGCAGGATCGTCGAGCCATGACCGATCCAGACATCGTGGCCGATGGTGATCGCGTTCTCGCGCCGCCAGGCGAAGAAATCGTCGTCGGTCTTGGCGTCCGGCCAATAGTCACCCGAACGGTATGTGAAGTGATGCAGCGTCGGCCGCCACAGCGGATGGTTGGTGGCGTTGATCCGGACATTGGCGGCGATGTTGGCGAATTTGCCGATCGTCGCGCACCAGATCATGCCATATTCCATGACATAGGAATAATCCCCGATCGTGGCCTCTGAGATCCGGCAATGTTCTGATATCTCGGTATACACGCCAAGCGTCGTGGCCTTGAGTTCTGCGGTCGGATGGATGAGGGGCTGTTCTGAAAGCCGGGTCATGCCGCGGCCTTTCGTGCCGAGAAGTCACTGACATCGACGATGCGGTCCGCGACGCGCGCCCGGACGTCCTCGTCGTGGAAGATGCCAAGAAGGGCGATGCCCCTGGCCTTCTTTTCCTGGATCATGTCGACCACCACGGTACGGTTGGCGGCATCGAGCGACGCCGTCGGCTCGTCGAGCAGTAGCACCGCATGGTCGGTGATAAAGCCGCGGGCGATGTTGACCCGCTGCTGCTCGCCGCCGGAGAAGGTCGCGGGCGGGAGTTGCCAGAGCGCTTCGGGCAGGTTGAGCCGGGCCAGCATGCGTGCCGCGATGTCGCGGGCCTCGTCCAGCGGTGTGCCGCGCGCCGTCAAGGGTTCGGCGACGATATCGAGCGCGCCAACGCGCGGCACGGTGCGCAGGAACTGGCTGACATAACCGAGTGTGCGGCGGCGGATCTCCAGCACCTGCCTTGGCGTTGCCGTGGCGATATCATGCATTTCGCCATCGTGTAGGATGTCGATGCCACCGCTGTCCACGGCATAGTTGCCGTAGATCATCTTGAGGATCGAGCTCTTGCCGATGCCCGAGGGCCCGCCGAGCACGACACATTCGCCGGCATCGACATGAAGCGTTGCGCCACGCATCACCGGCAGCGTCAGCCCGCCGCGCAGATGCATGGTGAAAGTCTTCTCGAGATTGGAGACTTTGAGGGGCGTCGTCATGGCTCAGACCTGCAGGATGGAGGAGACGAGAAGTTGGGTATAGGGCTCGCGCGGATCGTCGAGCACCCGGTCGGTCAGGCCCTGTTCGATCACATGGCCGTCCTTCATCACCATCATCCGGTGCGAAATCAGGCGCGCGACCGCGAGGTCATGGGTGACGATAATCACCGAGAGACGAAGGTCCTGCACGAGACCGCGCAGCAGGTCGAGCAGGCGCGCCTGCACCGAAACGTCGAGCCCGCCGGTCGGCTCATCCATGAAGACCAGGCGAGGGGAGGTCACGAGATTGCGGGCGATCTGCAGACGCTGGCGCATGCCGCCTGAGAAGGCGCGCGGCTGGTCGTCGATCCGGTCCTCGTTGATTTCCACGCGGCTCAGCCAGTCGGTCGCCGTGGCGCGAATATTGCCATAGTGCCGCTCTCCGACCGCCATCAGCCGCTCGCCGACATTGGCCCCGGCGGAAACGGCCATCCGGAGCCCGTCGGCGGGATTCTGGTGCACAAAGCCCCAGTCGGTGCGCATCAGGAAGCGGCGCTCGGCTTCGCTCATGCGACCGACGTCGCGGAAGGCATTGTCGCGCATGCGGTACTGGATCACACCGCTGTCGGCCTGGAGCCGCGTCGAGAGGCAGTTGAGCAGCGTGGTCTTGCCGGAGCCGGACTCACCGACAACGGCGAGAACCTCACCCGGCCAGAGGTCGAAGCTGACATTCATGCAGCCGATGCGACCACCATAGAATTTCGACAGACCCTGGACCCTGAGAAGCGTTTGATCGGTCATTGGGAGGCCTCCATGGAAAATTGTGGGTGCGGCATACCCCCCTCTGGCCTGCCGGCCATCTCCCCCTCAAGGGGGGAGATCCGATGGGATACGATCGCTGCCTCAGGCCGGCGCTGAACGGAAGCAAGACGGTGATAGTGGGCGGTGTGTTCGCCGCTTGCGGATCTCCCCCCTTGAGGGGGAGATGCCCGGCAGGGCAGAGGGGGGTACGCGGTGCCCGCGAAGTAAGCCAAATTCATCCCACCGCCTCCTTCGCCAGCATCTCACCGGCATGCCCGTGGGCTCGGCGTTCCTCGCAATAGTCGGTGTCCGAGCAGACGAACATCCGCTTGCCCTTGTCGTCGAGCACCACCTCGTCGAGATAGACGCCGTCGGCGGCGCAGAGTGCACAAGGCTTGCCGAATTTCTGGATTCGGAAGGGATGATCCTCGAAATCGAGGCTGACCACCTCCGTATAGGGCGGCACCGCATAGATCCGCTTCTCACGGCCGGCGCCGAAGAGCTGGAGTGCCTCGGAGCGATGCATCTTCGGATTATCGAATTTCGGAATGGGCGAGGGGTCCATGACATAGCGGCCCTCGACCTTGACCGGATAGGCATAGGTCGTGGCGATCTCGCCGTTGCGGGCAATGTCCTCGTAGAGCTTCACATGCATGAGGCCATATTCCTCCAGCGCGTGCATCTTGCGCGTCTCGGTCTCGCGCGGCTCGAGGAACCGCAGCGGCTCCGGGATCGGCACCTGGTAGACGAGTGTCTGCCCCGTCTTTAACGTCTCCTCGGGAACGCGGTGACGCGTCTGGATGATCGTCGCGTCCGAAGTCTTTGTGGTGACTGCGACATTGGCGACCTTCTGGAAGAAGGCGCGGATCGAGACCGCATTGGTCGTGTCATCAGCGCCCTGGTCGATGACCTTGAGCACGTCGTCCGGTCCGATGATCGCCGCGGTGACCTGAACGCCACCGGTACCCCAGCCATAGGGCATCGGCATCTCTCTGGAGGCGAAGGGAACCTGATAGCCGGGAATGGCGATCGCCTTAAGGATCGCGCGGCGGATCATGCGCTTGGTCTGTTCGTCGAGATAGGCGAAATTGTAGCTGACAATTCTGGCTGCAACACTCATTCCGCGGCCTCCTTACGGTCGTCGTCATTGTCCTTCCGCGACTTCGCAGCTTCGTATTCGGCGCGCATGCGGCGCACGAGATCGAGCTCCGCCTGGAAGTCCACGTAATGCGGCAGTTTCAGATGCTCGACGAAGCCGGTCGCCTGCACATTGTCGGAATGCGAGATCACGAACTCCTCATCCTGCGCCGGTGCAACGATATCCTCGTCGAATTCGCGCGCCCGGAGCGCCCGGTCGCAGAGTGCCATGGCCATCGCCTTGCGCTCGGACTGACCGAAGACCAGGCCGTAACCGCGGGTGAATTGCGGCGGCTCCTTGGCCGAACCCTTGAACTGGTTGACCATCTGGCATTCGGTCACCTGGATGCGGCCGAGCGAAACGGCGAAACCGAGCTCCGGCACATCGATCTCGACCTCGACCTCGCCGATCCGGATCTCGCCGGCGAAGGGATGGGTGCGGGCATAGCCGCGCTGCGTCGAATAGCCCAGTGCCAGCAGAAAGCCTTCGTCGCCACGCGCCAGCGCCTGCAGCCGCTCGTCGCGATCAAGTGGGAATTCCAGTGGCGTACGCGTGATGTCGCCGGTCTGGTGACCGGCCGGCATCGCACCGTCGCTTTCGATCAGCCCTTCTTGCGCCAGGATTTCCGAGACGCGCATGACGCGACCATGATCGGCGTCGCGCTCGACCGGCAACTCGGGCTCTGCGTCACCGGCAAGTGATGGGTCAATCAGGCGATGGGTATAGTCGAAGGTCGGGCCGAGCAACTGGCCGCCCGGCAGGTCCTTGTAGGTTGCAGACACACGGCGCGCGACACGCATCTCGGCCGTATCGATCGGCTTGGAATAGCCAAAGCGCGGCAGTGTCGTGCGATGCGCACGCAGGATGAAGATCGCCTCGATCATGTCGCCGCGGGCCTGCTTGAGCGCGATGGCCGCCAGCGGCGGGTCATAGAGCGAGCCCTCGGCCATCACGCGATCGACCGAGAGCGCCAGTTGCTCGATAATCTGCTCAATGGTGATCGAAGGCAGGTTGCGGTCGCCGCGGCGCTTGTCCGCCAGGAGCCGATGGGCATTGGCGATTGCGGCCTCGCCGCCTTTCACCGCTACATACATGTCAGGCTCCCTTCCTGGTGATCTTGGTCGTTCTTGGCAGGCAGAGGATCCGGTCACCGGCGGCGAGAACGAGGTCGACGCCGCGCGGATAGAGCAACTTGTTTTCCGCCCACATGGCTTCGAAATGCGGTGGCAGGCCCGTCGGCGCGATCTCGGTCGAGCCGTCGATACCGGGCCCCTCGAGCACCAGCGACTGACCACCGGTCAGCGACGGCAGTTCGAACACCACGGTGGTCGAACGATCGGGGTATTCCTGGGATCCGGCGGCAAAGGTCGAAATCGGCGGCAGCGGCGTGCCGGCTTCAACGAAGGCAAAGGCTGCCTCGCTGCGTTCACCGGTCACCAGCGCTCCGGAATGGAAGGCGATCCAGGACTGCACACCGGCGTCGATCATCGCAGGCGTGAGATAGACGGGTGTGTCGTGGTCGCAAAGCGCGAGCGCAATCGCACCAGCAGCCGGCCCCATCGGCGCGGGCGGCGCGGCGGCGGGCTTGATCTCGCCGATCGAGCCCGGACGCGCCATCGCATCCATTACGGCCTTGAAGGTGGATTGAGAATCGAAGACCGGCTCGGAAAATCCGCCGGAATAGGCGTCGGAGCGGTAGGCCATCAGTCTTCTCCCCTGACCATGGTGAAGAAATCGACGCGCGTGGCGGCCGTCTGGCGCATTTGTTCCGCATCCCGTTCCGCAAGCGTCGTTTCGATCGATGCCACAAGATCGGCGACGACGGCGGCATGTTCGTCGCGCTGTGCAAGTGCGTCGAACAGTGCTGCGAGCTCCGCCTTGCGGGGCGAAATACCCAGTGTCTGGCCGAAACCGATCTCGCCGGTTTCCAGTCGGATCGTCGCACGACTCACCGTCGCCTCACCGAGATTGAACGGCGCGCCGCCGCCGCCGATGCGGCCGCGGATCATCACAAGGCCGGTCTCCGGGCCACGCACTGCGCTGAAGGCCGGCGTCGGCTCCAGCGCGGCCCAGATGTGCTCGAGCTCAGACTGTTCTGCCTTGGCCAGCGCTTCCATCATGCGTCGGCGTTCGGGATTGCTTGTTTCGGCGTTTTGCGGCCGGGTCATTGTCAAGCCTCCAAATGTCTATTAGTCTAGATAACTAGACATATCGGACCGATTAAGCGCAGACAATGACAATGGTGTGACATGAACGGCGAATTCCTTATCGACAGGCGCAGCGGCGTCGCCGCCTGGAAGCAGATCGCCGACCGCATCAGCCGCGCGATCGATGCCGGCGAATTCGACGACACAGGCATGGTCCCGCCCGAAACGCAGCTCGCCGAACATTTCGGTGTCAACCGCCATACGGTGCGCAGTGCAATGGCCGCTCTTGCCGAGGACGGTCTGCTGCGGCGCGTGCCGGGCAAGGGCACGCTGATCGAGAAGCGCGAACGCCTTGTCTATCCCGTCGGCCGCCGCACCCGGTTCTCCGAGGGCCTCGGTGGGCAAGCAGGCGAGACCGATATCCGTATGCTGGCCGAAGAAAAGCGACCCGCAAGTGGCGCCGTTGCCACCGCGCTCGCACTTGCATCCGGCGCGATGATCGTCCGCCTCGACACGTTGAGCCTTGCCGACGGCGTGCCCGTGTCTCTGGCAGCGCACTATTTCGCCCATGAGCGCTTCGCCGGCATCGGCAAGAAGCTCGCGACCTATCATTCGATCACGCGCGCGCTCGCTGCCTTCGGCGTGGATGACTATGTACGCGTCTCGACGGAAGTGACTGCACGCATGGCGTCAGCCGAGGAGTCCGATCGCCTGGCGCTCAACGGCAATCAGATCGTCCTGGAAACGGTCGCCGTGAACGCCGATTCCGAAGGTAGACCGATCCAATATTCCCGCACGCTTTTTGCCGCCGACCGCATTGCGCTCAGGCTCGACACGCCAGGGAAATAGAAAATGGGAGGGAGTTCCTTTGCTGAGCTGCCGGATTCGCCGGAACGCGCGGGATTCGCTGCCGGACGCCATTCCCACAGGCGGGATCCCGATATTTTCAATGATCACCGAGGCTAGAAAACCAAGCGAAAAGCCGGGTTTTCCAATATCTTAAGCGAGGTTAAGGAAAAAACATCGCCCAGTTTTTGGATTTGTCACAAAACCTGCTTGACACTTCAGGTGGCACCCCTTAGACAGCCGCTCACGAACGGCGCACAAGCCGGTTCGCAAGGAAATGCGCGGGTGTAGCTCAGTTGGTTAGAGTGCCGGCCTGTCACGCCGGAGGTCGCGGGTTCGAGCCCCGTCACTCGCGCCATTTCTTTCTTGAAGATCAATAAGTTGATCTCAGACCTTCAGAACTGAAATCGTCGAAAAGTGTGAACGCCGACCGGCTGTTCCTACTTTTGGGCTATTTCTGTTCTTTCCGCATGAGTTTCCGACCAGCTTTTCGAGCATCATCTGCCTGCCGAACCGCGGCCACACGGACGGGTGCATAGGTCGCCTCGAGCTTCTTGGATTGTCCGATCGAGTTGGCCAACTTCGCCGACAGCTGCGCCGGTGCAACGCCGCCGGCGACCGCCTCCACCGCACCCGACCGGCGGAAGTCCAGCATCATCCTGGTATCACCAGGAAAGGCGATCGCACGGACGTCACGGAAGTCCTCGGAGAACGCATTCTTCAGATACTTGTTGCCGCGGCGTGTCCGGAAGATCTGCATGGAGCCGATCGGCTCGGCGTCGCCGAAGGTTTTTTCGAGATACCAGTTCAGGAGTCGCTCAGTGCGCCGGGAGAGCGTCAGGACGGCGTCGCGACCAGTCTTCGCCCGTCCAAGCTCGAACCACGTTCCATGCCCGTCCTGGCGGCGCTGGGACAGCGTGAGCGATCGAGCGTCGACCGGTGACACCGCGCCATCCCACATGCTTGCGAGCGCCACCGCAAGGCCGTTGTAGCCCATGCGGAGGGCGCCCTTGACGAGCCGGACGGCTTCACCCTCGGTCCATGTGGATTTGCGTCCTTGCGGCTCGGAGTTCCGAACTGCGAGCGACGGGTCCGCATCCTTAAGGCAATAGTGCATGGCGGCCGCCACCTTCCACATTGCTCTCCAAATCTTCATGGCACGATGAGCCTCACGGAGGCTCTTGGTTCGCTCGATCGTCTCACGCCAGGACGAGAGCGTTGCCATGTCCGCCCAGGGTGGCGGGTATTCACCGAACACTGGTTCGATGTATTTCCAGCCGCGCTCCCAATCCTCGCGCGTCCTCGGTGCCTTCCTGGCCCATTCGATCGTGGCGCGGTATTTCTGGAAGGCCTCGCCGAGGGAACCGGGGCGATAAATCTGCATGTGCTTGGCCAGGGTAGTTGGGCCGCCAAGCGCCGGCAGACCTTTGCGGCGCGCTTCCTGCCACTGGCGGTTCATGTCCTCAGCCACGGCCCACGCTGCAGGGCCATCGGTGCCGCATGGAGTGGAACGGAAACCATAGCGGCGCATGGCGGCAGTCGGCTCCCAGAATGCCCGGCCGTTTCTGCGAACCTTGTAATACTTGATCTTGATGGCGATCATCGGTTCATCCCCGAGATCGCCTTCATCATGGCGGCCCGTGCGCCCTCTGGATTGTTGTCGTTGACCAGGCCGACCTGGCAATCGATCCAACGGTCAATGGCCTGAAGATCGAAATTGCCGATGACGGGAAGCGGAGGTGGAAAGCCTTTCGCCAGCAGCTCGGGTAATGCGCAGTCGAACGCCGGCGGCGTGAGGCCAAGGCGCCTGGCGGCCTTGTCTTTGGGAACAAGGCGGGGATCGACCCTTGAGCGGATGGATCGGGCAGCAACTTGCATCGCGAACTCCTGGCCGGCGACGAGCCGAAACATTAACGTTCTAGAATATAGCCATAAGCGCTATATATGTGTCAATGCGATAAAGTCATTTCGGCTTAGACGGTGAGATTGACCAAGTTGGATGAAAGCCGGAAAGACTGTAGACCTTTCGCACGTTTTCGTAGGTGGTCGTCGTTCCGTTTATCATGCGAGCCTTCAGCGGATCGCTGTCGCTGAATTCCAGTAGCGTTCCGAGGACGAGTTGTTCCTCATCTAGCTGGATTATTGCCAGCCGACCGATGAAGGCGCCATCCATGGCATTTGCTACTGCCGTGAAGCCTAGAATATCGCCTCTGAAGAAAAAGGGCTCAAGCGCGTAATCGTCAAGACGCAACCATATTGTATCGTATACACCCGTCGAGAGCCACGCGTTGTACTCGGTAGCTTGAAGGGTCGCGACTCCCTTTTGCAGCACTCCGGAGACTGCAAT
Source organism: Rhizobium sp. SRI_017 (assembly GCF_057586295.1). Lineage (NCBI taxonomy): Bacteria > Pseudomonadati > Pseudomonadota > Alphaproteobacteria > Hyphomicrobiales > Rhizobiaceae > Rhizobium > Rhizobium sp. SRI_017. Next base: position 277,553 of record NZ_JBYCZP010000004.1, read on the forward strand.
TTTCCTGTCGACCGCAGTTTCCCATATGTCGATCGGGTCAATGCCTAGCCCCTCCGCCAAGCGCGCCACATATTCGCTTGTGAGACGGATTTTGCCTCGCTCGAGCTTGCTGATCGTAACCCAATGGACGCCCAACCGGTCAGCCAGCTCTTGTTGAGACAGGCCGGCGGCCTTCCGAAGCGCGCTAATCCTGTTTTTGATTGTAGTTGCCATGAAGCAGCCGCCTCTTGTGTCACCCTCGGCTATATAAATGCGTCCATGTTGACAATGCTATAGCCGATATGGCTATATAAATTTATGGCAAATCAACAACTGACACCTCGGCGCTGGCGTCAGCATCGCAACCTGTCCCTCGCGGGCATGGCGGCGATGTTGGGCATCAGTGGCAAGAATCCAGCACGAACTTGGCAGCGCTACGAGACCGGAGCCACTGAGCCGCCGCTATCACTCGTTGCTCGTCTCGAAATGATCAGCGATGGCAAGGTCACGACGTCCGTATGGCTCGGCGTACGACAGTCCTTCCTCGCGACAAGGCAAGGAGGTTGAGCGTGACAGGTTGTGATCATTCTCGGAGTGCGGCCGTCGAGATGGCGGCCATGTTCGCCGCCGATCAACCGGCACTGCCTACGGTGCGCGAGCTTCAGCGACTGCAGGGTGTCACCCCCGAACAAGCCTCCGAGGCGCTGGCATGCGCACGGCGGATGCGGATCCTGCGGAAAGCGCACGGCTAGAGATTCAACCACGCCATCACCACCGCCAAGCGGCGTTTCAAACATTCAACCCATCTCGAGGAGCATTCTCATGAGTGACGATAACAGGCTGTTCCAACTCTACCAGATCTTCATGAGCCTAGCGGAGGGGGAGCATTCCGGCGAGTGCGATGGTATCCGCTATGGAGAGGAGTACGAAGAATTCTACATGCCTGTCGGCGAGAGCGGTGCATCTCCTGAGCTGGACGAAGCGAAGGTGATCCGCTTGGCCGACGCGGTCATTGGTATCGCAACTGCCACCGACGATGAATTCGAGGATGATCGACCAACGAGACGAGAAGTGTTCGAGGCGCTCAAGGTGGGGCCTGACCTCTACAATACCTTTGCGGATCACCTCAGTGCAGCGGTAGACGCCGTCGTCACCGACTGGAAATTGAAGTTCCCGGAATGCGAGACACTTGGTGAAGTGATGAACGCCAAGGTCTTAGCTGGTCCGAGGTTGCAGTGATGAAGGGTGGCCCCAAACAGCCTTCGGAGCATTTTACCAAGATGCTCCGCCACACAATGAAGGAGCCGGCCTGGCGGGCGTTGTCGTCGTCAGCGCAGGCCCTTTATCCCTGGCTCAAGCTCGAATGGAGTGGCCCGCAGGCCAATAACAATGGTCGGATTCAGCTCAGCGCGCGGGAGGCCGGCAAGAGCATGGGTGTTCGTCCGGACACCGCCGCCGAGGCTTTTCGAGATCTTCAGCGGAAGGGCTTTATCGTCCAGACCCGGCCAGGAGTTCTGGGAATGGAGGGCGCGGCCAAGTCACCCGAATACGAACTGACAGAACTGAAGATGCCAGGAGCGGAGGGCGACGGTCGGAAGCTCTATCGAGAATGGACCGAGGATAAGGAGTTCGAAGTTCAGCTGGCGCCCGCTAACAATCCAGACGGCATCAACGGCAAAAAAGCAAAAACCTGTCACGAAAACCGTGACGGTCCTGTCACGGAAAGCGTGACGAAACGGCGGGCCCTGTCATGAAAAGCGTGACGCGCTGTCACGGAAACCGTGACGAAATCGACCTTTTTGCCCTCCGGACCGTCACGCTTTTCGTGACATCCTTATCCTACCATACCCATACAGCCGATGGAGGCTTTCATGTCGCATGAAGATCTTCCTCTTTTCCGCTGGGCCCCTCCCGCTTGCCAGGTGATCGCTTTCCCAGCCATGAATCGGGTCGGACACGCCCGGAAGATTGCAGAGCAGCTTGCGAAGGCTCGCACCAATCGAGAAGCTGACCAGACCCTCAGCCGTCCGGTCCAGGCTTACGTCCGGCAACTGCGGGCGGCGGGCGTCCCCCCGGAGGTGGTAGAGCAGCAGCACGAGGAATTCCTTCGGTCAATAAACCGCCAGTGTTTGCTGTTGAACGCGAAATGGCTGCCCATCGTCGATGGCGTCTCATCCGATCACCGTCCCGGAGGTGATGCCGCATGAGCAACGTCCAGCTTTTTCCCAATCACTACGCACTCATGATGGACGGCCAGGGCATGGGCCTTTACCACCCTCTCGCGTCGGCACAAGAGTTGGCTGACACTCTCGTCTATTCCGAGGTGCCAGGCTTTATCGATCCGGAGCGGTCGCACTGGATCAGCATCGCGAAGATATCGCGCGTAATGCCGAGAACCTTTGACGGGTTTTTGGCGGTAGAGCTGATGAATGGCCAGGTCGCTGGCTTCCTTCCTCGAAAAAGGCGCATGTCTCGCGGCACGGTGATTGCGTGTGCTCAATCCGCCGATGCTGCTGCAGCGCTTCGCGGCAAACTGCTCATGATCGGCGAGGATGCCGATCGCCTCATCGATAAGGAGTTGCGTGCATCCCAGGAGCTATCTGAACTGAGGAAGCGTGTCGCTGAGATTGAGGGCGCAATTGAAAAGGCGGTACGGGGAATCGCTCGAGACTCGGTGCATCGCTCTTTGCCTGAGCTGTTCGGACCACTTCGGAGGACCACCGCATGACCGATTCCTTCGCACTCGACCTCAAGCCGGCCCAGCGCCGCTTCAACGACCGCGAGAAATACGAGGCCTATGTTCTGTGGTTGGTCGGATTCAGCGCCGGCTCAATTGCTACTGTCGTAGGACTGAGCAGAAAGCAGATTCTCAACCTGATCAATCGGAGCGACTACTCGGACCGCGCGGCGATGTCCGATGACCAGCGCAAGGCGTTCTTACAGGAGCTTCGGGAAATCAGGTGCGAGGATGGTCAGCCGATCGACGGAGGCCGACTTAATCGGCTGGACTGGACAATCCGCCCCCTCACCGATGCCCGCAAGCGCAGGCCGGGGAGGGCGGCATGATTTTTTCAAAGACCCTGCTTTTCGCCCGCATCTTTGCCGTCGCTGGACCGCGACCGTTCGTTTACACGATCGGCGCCCTTGGCGAGATCCGAGCCCTTCGCCGCCTCAACCTCTCGTTCCTCCGCGCGGGTGGCTTTGTGCAGGCCGCGGGCAGCTTCTTTGCCCGTTTCGGTTGGCGCGTTCTGAATTGTCATGGCTTCCTCCATTGCGGCAGGAATGCCGCGCTGATCAACGAGCGCCGGATGTCGAAAGTTCCGCCCCGTGGGGCCATCGAGCTCCGCCAGTGTTGGCCAGGGAAGGCGAGGGCGGCATGACCGAGCTATTCGATCCCGAGGATCTTCCGATCGAGCGGAAGAAGCATCCGCGCCCCGTGATGATGCGGCCCGACGAAATATTGACGTTGCAACGCGCCGCTCACATTGCGCAGCGTTCAACCAGGCGTGTCCGTGATCTTGGAGATGAGTTCGGGATCTCCCGCCAGATCAGTGATAACGCCCGGCTCGAGTTCAGCGCCCCGGGCCTGCACATGGTCTTACAAGGCCGGTTCGATCACCTCGAGCGGTTCCGCAACGGTGATCGTTACAGCGCGGACATCCGAGAATATTTCGACCTTCACGGCATTCCTGGCCCCGAGATCCTGCCGGATTGGGTCGATCCCGAGGGTTTCTCCCGACCTGCAAAAGATTTCCGCAAAAGGGCAGTCGGAAAATCCAGCAGCACCGGCGAGGATGCTGCCGACCTCAAAGAGGAAACTGAAATGTTCGACGAGCGAGGTAATGATCGATCGGTGGCACTGATGCTGAATGGCGGCAATATCCTGCGGTCATTTCGCAACGAGTTGCAAGCCGCCGCCGACCGCGAAGGGCTCAGCGTCAACGCTTTCACGCTCATGGCAGTTGGCAAGCAGCTCCAGAGCCGGGGCGCCGAGCTCCGCGGTGTGTTTTTCCCCGGCGATCTGGCGGAGGACCGCTGATGCCGAAACTCGACCCATATCATCGTCCCAAGGCGGCTCCAGCTCGCGTGAAGATCATGATGGACGCCGCGCCGGTCCTGGCATCGTTCCGTGATGAGATCCATGAAGCAGCCCTTCGCGCCGGCATGACCATCGCCGAGTTCGCATTATGGTCGGCCGCTCAACGCTTGCAGCGCGCCGGCAGGAATTTCGCCGGCCTATTTGAGCCAGGTGACTTGCCGCGGGAGGGTGCCTGATGTTCGGCCGCCGCTCACCCGCCACCAAGATTCAGGCCGTCGACGCTGCGTTCGACCAGGCCGAGGCCAACGCCCGCCAGTTCGGCCGAGAGATCGCCGATCAGATCGCCCGAGAGTTCAAGGCCGGCAACATCGATCACAAGGGCATCGATGCATGGGTCGAGCTTGCTCTCGAGCAGACCGCCAGCAAGGCGAACGGCGTGCCCAAGGCAATGCTGCGCCAGATCCTGCAGACTTTGCACGGGACGATCCGGACAGAGCTCGCTGCACTGGGCATCGAGATCGCGGAGCTGCCAGCATGACCGTGGTCATGATCCCCAAACGGCCGCTGCCGGCGCACTTGTCCGGCCTGACCGGCTACCAGGCCGAGGCCGCCAGACGAGGAGTCGCAACCATGGCTATCCAGCACCTCGACGCCGCCGAAGCCGCAACGCGCCGCCTGCAGGCAATCCTTGAGCTTGAAGAGCTTCAGATCTTCGGCCGGCTCAGCAATCCGCTCAGCATGCACTTCGGCTTCAAGACCGCCCTCAGCGTCGACGAGGTGCGAGCGCAGACTGTCGCCATCCGCCAGGCGCTCGCCGAGATCGGTGTCGCCGGCATGGCGTTCGAAACCAAGGAGACCAGCCCCCATGAATGACCGCGTCACCACGATCACCAGTAGTCAGGCTGGGAGGGCCTTCCCCCAGCTCGCGCGCTTCCTCGCCGAGAACACCACCATCGCGCCGGATGTTGCCGAGCAGGCTTTGCAGGCGACATGCCGGGACTATGTCGCCGCGGAGCAAGCGGCCGACATAAAGGCGAACTGGAGTCGTGCTGCCGCTGCCGCGAACGCCAGCCGTGGCCTCGCGTCCGAAGAACCACCTGCCGTTACCGCCGAGACGCCAGTCAACTCTTGGGTCACGGCCGTCGAAACCGCGAACCGTCAGCGTGGCGCCATCTGATGACCGGCGGTTCCGATCGGCCCTACGAGCTCGGCGACGGCGACCGGGAGATCGCCGCGCAAGCGGAGGCCGTCTTCGATCACATGCGGGCATCGAAGCCGGCTGAGATCACCAATGCCGAGCGTGACGCCGATAAAGCTGAGATAGCCAAGCTGAAGGCGGACCTGTCACTGACACAGCGCGCCGTTGTCAGTCACGGCAAGGAGATCCGCCGGCTGAAGGCCGATCTCACCGCTGTGCGAAGTGCAGTCATTGATCTGCAGCAACAACCTAGAACAACCGGGCGCCCACCGGCGCCGGCACGGAAGCGCGACGGGCTCGATCAGGCGCTTGAACGCGAACTCTACGATTAGAAACCAGGAGGCAATACCCGTGAAGAACCCACTGAAAGGCGTGCTTGGCCGCCGGCCGTCGTCCGCCGTCGATATCGAGAATGAACTCAGCCGGCTTGGCCAGAAGCTCGCCGACCATCAGCGCCGCCGATCGGAAGTGTTGCAAGCACTCGAAGAGGCCAAGGATGCCCGCCGCGCTGTGCTGGCCGAAGACGAAGCCATTATCGCAGAGGCCACTGCAAATGTCCGTCGCTTCGAGGCGGATGCTGCAGAACACGCCTGCATGATCGAGGAATACGAAACCGCGATCGCCGGTGCTGAGGAGCGATTTCGCAATGCGGTTGACCAGGAGCAGCGCCGTGAGGCCGCACAAAAACTTGAGAAAACCGCCGAGGCGGTGGACGCGGTTGCGCCCGAGCTCGAAAAGGCAGTGGCTGCGGTCTCATCTGCTGTGCGAAAGCTGAGGAGTGCCATCCCAGGCGATCTCGAGATTTTCCCGGGTCACTACCTTCGCAGAATGTCGGGCGATAGCGGGCCTGGCGGTCGGCAGGATGCCATTTCCGCCGTTGTTGCCGAGATGCTTCTTGCTGAGGCCCCGGATCTGTTCACGCAATTCTCTGATGGCGGATACCGGATCGGCATGTTTCGCATCATGACGCCGGTTGATGTCCAACCCGACTACGTTGCCAGAACTGCGGAGATCGAACCGTTGGTAGGCAGGAAGGCGCTCGATGCCCTGATCTCCGGTCGACTGCGCGCCCGGGCGGCAAAGGTGTTTGCCGGCGAGCGGGCAGCCGACCTCAATGACATCAAGCGGATCGTCAAATACGAGCCGCCGCCGTCCATTCCGGAAATGGCGATCTTCCCGAGGAAGTCCTTCTCATGGATTTCGTCCGGCAATGGCGCCGTGACCCTCGTTGGGAAAGGCTGGCACCGCTGGGTGCCCGAGCCGGTCGGCAAGCTTGCAATCTCCAGAAGCTTTGCTTTCGACATGGAAAGTCTGGAAGGCCAGAAGGCGTTCGCGGAAGCTAAGGCGGCGCGGGAGCGGGGAGGGAGTTCGGGTAGCAGTCTTTCACCAGAGGAGTGCACACCGCTCGGCGACGTGCTTGGCTTGGCGGCCACCTACAAGCGAGAAATGACAGAATTCGAAGCTCGCCAGGTCGCTGCGAATGCGGACATCGCTGAGGAAGTTACTCGCGCGCTTGGCTGATCTTTGCCCGCGGATGCCCTTTCAATCCAGTCGTGGGTAAGTCCGGCGCTCTCTCCTGTGCGCCGGCGGTCCTTTTTGTGGACGTTCTCGTTGACGCTGCCAGGCGTTGCAGCCCTTGGATCCGCGGACGTCGATTGGGATAAGCGTTCTTATACCTTGGTCCAAGGACCATTGCGTTGCATCAATTGTCACACTAAACAGCTTGTCGGCAACAAAGGGCAAGGCGAGAAAAATTGGACTTGAGTGCGGTTAAGACGGCCGTAGAGGCCGCCATCAAAGAGAACTCCGGTGGCGAATTGGAAGATGTTATCCTTCGCGCGGCAAACGCTCTTCCATCCGACGCGTCGGACTTCGATCGCGGGATGGCCGCCGGCTTCACCGCAGCTGTAATGCTGGAGCTTAAGTCTCGGGATGAAGTAGGTATTTCCCAGATTAACTGAACATATTATAGCGCAATATTGACGAATAGATATCTAATGACGCACGTCTGAAACAAAGCGCGGCAATGGTCGCGCTGAGGGTGCATCATGACAGATTATGAGAACAAGATTATTAGACTGAGCAAGTCTAGCCGATTTGCGGACATTGATTTGGAAGCTATTTCGAAAGCGATTGCTCTAGCTCTACACCAAGTGTCCGACAAAACGTCATATGAAGATGTCGTTACACAAGCTATTGCTAACTTACACGATGGAATCACCAGTTTTGAGCGCGGCGTCGTTAGCGGGATTGTGCTTGCTCAGATGACAGACATTAGCTCTTGAGGAACTCGACAGTGGGCCGATTCAGGCCCTGCAAGTGCTTCCGGAAGTTGTCTCCGCCTCGATCTTCGCCACTGTCTTCTTGACCGCCTCCATGGCGTCGAGAGGGGTGTCGAACTCGTGGCTGCCGCTCAGCCTTTACCGTCTGTTAAGCATCCCGTGGCAACTTACCGGCAAGTGACTAGCTTCGCCGTTTGTCGCTTTCAGAAACCCGACCAAGGAACCCAAAGCCTCGGTCGGGTTCATTGTTTCATAGATCTGCCCGCTCGCGGCAAAGTCTCGCTTTCGCCCCGGCTCTAATCGGGTATTCCCCGCTCTGCTTTGATCTTCGAAACCGTGGCTCTTATTGCCACCATGGCGTCGTGATTGGCCTTGCGGAAAGCCGGGCTGTCGGTAACCGGGATGCGGTTCTTCCCGGCGGCCATCGCCAGCGCGCGTGGATCCTCGGTCGATCGGATGTGGATTTTGGCGGCCAGGGCGGCACCGATGAAAGCTTCTCGTGCGAGCTCCAGTGACGTGTCGCCCTCAAGGGCGTCAAGGCACGCCTGTTGCGCCTCGAGATAGGCTTTACCTTTGCCGGTCGGCCAATGGGCCAGGAGGCATTGCGCAGCGTCCTCGGTCGATTTCACCGTTCGGTAGCTGCCGACCCCATACAGTTCCAGCTCAACACCCTTCGACCAGTTCTGCATGACGCGCACTCCTCACTCAACCAATGCGAGTCAATGGCGACGGCGAGGAGTCGTTCCACCTCGATAAAGTTCGAACGATTTTCTCAACCTGGTGAAAAGGGGTGGCCCATAGACTAACGCGAACTCTTCGGAAATTCACATGGCAGGGTTGCTTTCTTATCGCCGGGTGAAGCATGGCCGGCCAGCCAAGATGAAGGTTCTGTCCGAGGATCTTCCGCGTGCTTCATGGCTCGATCGCTTAACCTCATCGCAGTTCATCACCCTGGTATCGGCCTGCGCCCTAGTGGCGGTTATCGTCGGTTCGTCGGCAGGCAATCCGGAGAACACCCGGGCCGTCCAACAGCAAATGAGCGCGCTGGCATCGGCGATCGCCGACAAGTGGTCGGAAGCAGCACCTCGAGAAAAGCCGAGCCCGGTCGAGAAGAAACCACAATCGATCACGAGGCCGAAGGTGATCGAGATTGCCCGATCGAAATCCAGCGGGTGTCATCCCAGCTACAGCCCCTGCGTTCCGATAATCTCGGATGTCGATTGCGACGGTGGCGAAGGCAACGGCCCAGCCTTCACCGGCCGGGTGCAGGTGATCGGGTCAGACGTCTATGGGCTGGATCGAGACGGTGATGGAATAGGGTGTGAGTAAGGGGCGATCGGTTCACTTCCGAAAGCCGTATTTTTTGGCAAGCTCACGCTGAAGGATGCATTACGTTTCGCGCTCATTCCCGGCCTTCTGCTTTAGGGAGTAGTCGCGCGTGTCCACGGCACCACGAAAGGCACTCCGATCATCGCCGCCCATGGCCGCGATCCGCGATTGGATGAACGCTTCGACCTTGCCCATGTCCAGCTCATAACCGCATGCCCTGGCGCCGCCGATGACATCGCCCGCCTCGGATGCGACGGCGTAGTCGTCCATGCCCTCGGTGAAATCTTGTGCCTGCGTCTCGCTTGCGGACAGCGCAATCCCGAGAAGCAATCCCGCACACGTCTTGAAAACTTTCATCTGCATCCCCCTTGCCGAAAGGGTTGCGCAGCGCAAACTCGGCGTCAAGCGCGTCAAGCGCGTGAACGCTGTTAGATGATTGAGGTTGAATTTTTTGCTGTCACATCGTTTAGTGGATCAAGGGGCCGGACACTGATCCGGAACGTGTTGGAGGGTACAAGTGCGAGCCGTTTTCATGTTCTTGGTGGCGATGTTTGCCGCGGTGCCGGCGCACGCCGATTTCCAGCGATGGAGTGCCGAGACCGAAGAGGATCCATTCTCTGGCGGTCGGCGCGTAACTGTCAACTTCATGAGCTCGCTCAGGTCCGGCGTCTTCATCATCTGCGATACCGCCGAGCAGGGTTTGACCGTTCGCGCTATTCCGGGCTTTGCCCATGACCCCGCTCTCGAGAGCCTGTCTCCGGAAATCGAATTCGCCTTCGATGGCAAGCGGCTTTTCGGGCAGACTGGCCGGACAGATTCAGTCGGCGACAACCTCGCGGCGGCCGAAACGGTGCTCACTGTCGATAACGCCTGGCTTTTCGTCGAGGCCTTTGATGGGGCACGCAAGCAGATCGCCGTCAAGGATGGTATCAGCGATCGGCCACATCTGCTTACGGCTGCTGGATCGTCGAAGGCTGGAGCAGCGCTGGTGAAATGCATGCAGGGGCAGAAGCCGGCGAGCCAATAGCTGATCGTCTGATTAGGTGGTCGGTTGATCGTCGTAGCTCAAACGCCTGTCATTCCGAAACTTGAGCCAACCTCTCGGATCTCTGAACAAGCTCGGCTGACCAAGTCTATCGACGTCTAAGACCTTCCGACCTTGTGCTGCAACTTCCCTCCTGGCCTTGTCGACTGCGTCGAAGCTCAGAATGATGTCCGTTGTCCAATCGTAATCCCCTTCAACTTGGCTGAGCGTTTTCTGCAACATGCGGACTGTCGCAATGGTCTCAGCTGGCAGGAGCAACTCAGCGGTGGTTTCAATTTCGTCGATTCTCTTGTTTGCTGCATCGTACTGTATTCGCAATTCCTGATCGCGGGCAGGTGGGATCTCTCGGGCAGTCTTTTGCTCAGCGATCCATGTATAGAGGATGCTAGCCATTTCGTTGAGCGCTACTAGGATGTCTGAGTAAGCTTGAAACCGGCGCTCCCAGGATTTCTCGATCTTAAATCGATCGAGCGCCCAAACGACCGCCAAGCGTGCAACTGCCACGGCAACAAGTAGTTGGAGCGCGATTATCGAAATCTCGAGCCAAAGAGGCTTCATGACTGCATCTCAATCCAGGAACGATCTTTCCTGCTTTTCACGAGCATCCAAGGATAGATGATCTCGCGGGGCATTTGACCGAAGAATTGGTAACCTTCGTTGACGATGTGCAGGGGACTTCCTCGCGTCGTTCCCATGCCCGGTAAAGTGAAAAGTTTCGCCTTGTTTTCGAGGCTGCCCCAAAGTGTCCAAATGAGGATGTGCTCGACGTCTTCCATCGTGCGGATCACTGTACGGCGCTGCCTGTCCGTCTTGGCCGCGTCAAGTGCTGCGAAACTAAACTTGGTCGATCCCTTTCGCTCGATTATCTCCCGCGCTTTCGGGTGGTTCTTGAAGCGAGCTTCCGGATTGATCGATAGACCGACATAGACGATCTTGTCCTTCTGACGCGACGCATGGTGGTTTCGAACGAATGCGTACAGCGTGGGCCGTGATTCCTCGAATTCTGGCTCCTCTCCGGAAAGAATTTCGGCCGGAGTTGACCAGTTTAGTGTTACCGTCTTGAAGAAACGCTTGCCGGAAGCGTTCAGTAGATTTTCGACGTCTGCGCCCCAGTCACCTGGCTTGAATCCAGTCATCGCTAGTCTCCCCTCAGACCAGCTTCAGGCAATGCGCTAGGTTCTGTCAACGGGAAAACGCAAGCTCTCACCCTTTGGCGAAGGGTGGTGCTTGATTGATTAATCAAATCATGCTGTCCGTGGGTGTGAGAACCCGGACCGTGATATCTCCGAATTTGCCCTTGGCGGGGCCTTGCATGACGCTTCGGATGAAAGTCCCAACAGTAGTTGGGACAATGGACGCGCTTGGCGGCGCGGCTCCAACCGGCACAATATGGCCGGGGTCGAGCGTGCTGTCCAGTGAGGAAACTCATAAAAGCGTTCGAGCCGTCTCACGGCGGTTTCTCACCCCCCGGCTGCCGGTCTGTCACTGGTGTTGGAACATGCGGACAACTGTCCGGAAGTTCCCCCGCTGTGAGAAGCGGGTCCAAACCGTGAGTAACGAACATGCTTCACACCATCAGAGGCGGGAAATCCCCGCAGCGAAACCGTGTAACGCGGGGTCAACCGGCTCAACTAGAGCCGGTTGAAATCCAAGGCAACGGATTGATCGCGCCGGCACCATCGGCCGACGACCTCACCTACACCCTTGCCTATACCGAGCGCATGGCGTCGATCCTGTCCACCTTGCTCAGCGATCGGATCGTGGACACCGGCAACCGGCGCCACCTCACCGTGGGCCGCCAGGACGTCGAAGACATTCGTTTCGCGGCCGGCCAGCCTCAGGCCATGCTGGCGCGAACTGGCGCGATCTGGAGGGCAATTCCATGACCTCTGCACAAGAACACCCATGGGAAGCCGCCCGCCGTCTCTGCAAGGAGCTGTCCGCCATCCTGGCACAATGCGGCAACGGCCAATCCTACGCCCTGATTACACCGGCTGGAACGGAGCGAGACGTATCGTTCGGCGCGATCGGTGAGCCCGATAGCGAAAATCCCTTTGACAAGGTGGAGCGGCTCTCCGCCGAGCTGTCGGATGCGCTGAACGGCTACAAGAATGGCAGCTTCCATTGCCGGATCTACCCCGCTGATGCAGCCGGCCGCTCGGTCTATTTCGTCAACACCGATGCGTCGGAAAGGGGGAAGGCATGACCAAGACCGAACTGCTCTCCCTCCGCCAGGAGTTGGAATTCAAGATAGAGGCGATGATCCGGATCCTGGATCTGATTGACGGCGACTCCGATTTCGAGCCGTATCTTGCCGGGTTCTCCACCGACCCGGCCAGGACTGATGACAGGGAAGACGAGAGTGAGCTCCTCGAGCATGGCGACGAGGATACCGCCTGCGACGACTTCCCGATCGATGATGACGAACTGGACACGGATCCCAGTGTCTGGGGTTACAGCTATCACGGTCGCGTGCGGCGCACCTGACTATGAAGACGCCTAGATCCGGCCTCCGTTTCGCGCGGGGTCCGGGTGTAGCCGGCCGATCGTGGCCCAATCTGAAAAGGGAATAAGTCGGGGGTACGCATACTATGCGTACCTCCTTTTCGGACGCGGAATCAGTTCAAAAAGTTTCCGCTAGCATCACTCGAAACGCCGAGATTTTCAGTGCTTTGAGCGCAATTTTCTGGTACCGTTTCTCAACAATTTGGAGCCCCTGAAATGACCTCGATCGAGATCGGAATTGCCGCCTCTGGAACCGCCGTTTCCATGCCGTTGGCAAAGACAAATCGCCATGGCCTGGTGACCGGAAGCACGGGCAGCGGAAAGTCCACGACGCTCCAGCGCCTGGCCGAGGAATTCTCGAAAGCTGGTGTCCCTGTATTCGCCGCCGACGTCAAAGGCGATCTCTCCGGTATCGCGGCGCGCGGGGATGACGCGTCGCCGCTGGCGACCAAGACCCGGGCGTTGGGCCGCCAGTTCCTCGCCGATCGCACCCCCGTCGCCTTCTGGGTTCTCTTCGGCGTCGCCGGCCTTTCGATCCGGACCAGCCTGCAGGAAATGGGCGCCGAGCTCATCGCCCGAATGCTTGGCCTCAACGAGACGCAGGCCGGTGCGGTGGCGATCGCCCTTAAGAAGTCTGATGATGAACGCGGCTGGCTGCTGACCTTGGATGATCTCCGTTGGGAGATGGCCGACATGATGGAGCGCCGGGAAGAGATCTGCAGCCGGTACGGCAACATAACCGCCGCTTCGATCGCCGCCATTCAGCGCAACATCCTCGCACTGGAAAGCCAGGGTGGTGACAAGCTGTTCGGGGAACCCCGTTTTGACATCCTCGATTTCATCAAGACCGATGACAGCGGGCGAGGGGTGGTCAACCTCCTGCATGCCGATCAGCTCATGGAATGCCCGCGGCTGTATGCAACATTCCTGCTGTGGCTGTTGACCGAGCTCTTCCGGGTTCTCCCCGAGGTCGGGGATATCGACAAGCCAAAGCTGGCGTTCTCTTTCGACGAGGCCCATCTGTTGTTCGCCGAGGCGCCGAAACCGCTGGTGCAACAGATCGAACGTCTGGTGCGGCTGGTGCGCTCCAAGGGCGTCGGGATCTATTTTGTGACCCAGAGCCCGGCCGATGTTCCTGAAACCGTCTTGGCACAGCTCGGCAATCGCATCGCACATTCGCTCCGTGCCTTCACGCCGGCCGGGATGAAAATGGTGCGGGCGACGGCGGCCGCGTTCCGGGAGAACCGAGGTGTGGATGTCAAAGGCGAGCTGACAGCGCTCGGCGTCGGCGAGGCGTTCGTCTCCGTCCTCGACGATGCTGGCATACCGACCAAGGTGGAACGCGTCTCCATCATCCCGCCGTCCGGCCAGGTCGGGCCGATCTCGGATATGGAACGCCGGGCGGTCATCGATGCATCCCCGCAGCGCCAGAGCTATAGCGCCGAGCTGCCGGAAGCCGAGGCAATCCATTCGTTCTACAATCGGATGCGGCGGCAGCGTGGGATCGCCGAGGAGGCATTCAAGGGTGGTTGGACCGAGGGCGACTATCGGAAGTTCATGCCGAACCTTGCCGGCATTCGGCAGCCCGCGCGGTCATCAACCTAGCGCGCGTTGATGGGATGGTCGGCAGTTGCAGCCTGTTGTGTCTTGATGATCAGGATGCTGCTGGATGATCAGGATGCTGCTGGTTTGACGGGGACGCTGATCAGCACCAGGGACGAAAAAGCTCCGTCTCTCGACCAAGGGAGACGGAGCGAAGTGCGCTTCGACAGAAACCGGAGTGTGAGCCAACGGGTTCAGTCGGCCCTGTTCTAGCCACCCTGACTTGCCTGGACCTTGTTAACGAGCATATCCACTGCTCAGCAGATCGATCAGGCCACGATCACCGTTTTGTGTCCTCAATAGCTATCCGATGCCGAAACTTCGGCGAAGGCAAAGCCGTAGCTGTCGCGCGACACCATGTGGTGCGCTCGATTTGGCCGCCTTTGCCTTGAGCAGGGGAGCCCCCTAAAGGAGACATCGATGACCAATCAAACCGCCAGAAACGCGAAGAAGCAGCCAGACATTTCCTACCGGTTCGACATCTCGCGTGACGACCCCGTGTCGAAGAACTTTCGCGACGGCGATGACACGGTGATCGTAAGCGCCAAGAGCAATGTCGAACAGGTCCGCTTGACCTTCACCAGTGCCGAAGTCGGGAATCATATCGGGAAAGACAGCGGCCTGCTTGCCAACCAGGATGGCGGCTTGGCTGTGCGAATTCAGCGAGAAAAAGGTGATGGTGACACTCTGGCTGGCCAGATCAGTCGGTTCGACGACGAAGGCATCACCTTCAAGAGCAAAGGCAATCTTACCTTCGATGTTAGGGATCTTGTTAGCGGTGCGGCGCGCGGCGACCAATTCGACGCGGTAACACTCGGTAGCCTCGCCGACAACATCATTGACGAGAGCACGGCAAAAGCGAGCTATTATATCAACGGTGGCATGGGTAACGACGTCATCACCGGGGGCCTGACAGCAGACTTTCTCGTTGGCGGCGCTGGCAACGATACGCTTGCAGGCGGAGCGGGCAACGACTCGTTCATTGGAGGTGGTGGAGATGATACCGTCACCGACGCCCAGGGCGATGACCTGATGATTTTCAATGTCGTGACTGACGGTACCGACAGCATTGATCTTGGAGTCGGGTCGGACGCCGTGAATGTTGCAGCAACTGCGACCTCCAGCCAGATCCGCTTGACGTTCACTAGCAGCGAAGTGGGTAACGCCAGTGCGAAAGACTCCGGTTCAATGGCAAACCAAGACAGCGGCCTCGCAGTTCGCCTTCAGGCAGAGGACGGTCTCGACGGATTAGCCGGCCCGGTAAGCCGTTTTGATGATGAAGGGATCACCTTCGTCAGCACTACGGCCGGCGTCACATTCGATGTGCGTGACTTGGTCAGCGGTACAGCTCGTGGCGACCAGTTCTCTGCGGTCAAGCTTGGAACAGCGGGTGACGACACGCTCGTCGCTAATGCTGGGGTCGCCAACTACATTAATTCAGGCATGGGCAATGACGACGTGATGGGCGACACCAGCGCCGACTTCCTCGTCGGTGGTGCCGGCAATGACAAGCTCAATGGCGGAGCCGGCAATGACTCGTTCATCGGTGGTGCCGGAAGCGATGTCTTCGTTTTCGCCGGAACACCTGGCACGGACACCGTTCTCGATTATGTTTCGGGTACCGACAAGATTGATCTCGATGCCTTCAACATTTCCTTCGCAAACGTGAAGTTGGCAGCGAACGGTATGGACACGGTCGTGAGCGTCGATACCAATGGCGATGCAGCGGCAGATTTCCAGATCACCCTAAAGAATGCCAGCGCGCCCGTCGAGGCTGACTTCATCTTCTGATCCCGGGCTGAGCCGTCAATGATTGGATTGGCGGCTCAACTCAGCGCTCTGCAGGCATAGTTCCGGGCCCGCATCCGCACTTTAAACCCCACTTCAAATCGAAACGAACTGCAAAGCCTTTCGGGTTTCCGGCCCTGAGGGAGATAGCTGAAAGTGCATGACGACGTGAGGGTCTCTTTGAAGTCTTGCCGTCAATCGTATACCCGCGCTTCATCGCGGAAGACCGCTCGGCATACTTCCGCTATTTCCAGCTCAAATTGATCGTCCGAGTCGACGACCTTGAATTGCAATCCGGCTTCTGCGGCAGCATCCTTTAGCCTAATCCGAACTACTTCCTGCGAGACAATACCCCGCAAAGCTCGGGCACAGTCAATAACAGCAGCCTTGTAGGCCTTGCCTTGTACTCCAGGCCAGTGATCGAGAAGTAGATGTGCTGCCTCTCGGTTGCTACCCACTTGTTGGGCTCGGTTCGAAGCGCCTTCAGACCCTATCTCAATGAGCGCTTTCCATGTGTCGTATCGCATTGTCAGCCTACCGTCGACGTTGGACACCTTTCTACACCGTGCGGCTTGCCTGAAATTGGAGACACTTGGGCATAGTTTCCGGCGCTCACCACCCGTTCAAAAGGTACTTGAAAATCGAGACGGTCTAGCGAATCGATCCAGCTTTCGATTTCGATTGGGGTATGTTCGGACACCAGCGTACTATGCTCCAGACCCGCACAGTATCCCCTGCCGGTTACCGGCCGTGCCACAGGGTATGGTCGACCACCAAGCCACCACGCCGCCCGAGGCTGGAGCACGACACTAGGGGCATCCGCCACAGCGCGCCATGCCTCATGCCGGGTAAGCCCGAGCCACCCTCCAAGCTGCTCTGCGCTAGCTGCCACCGCTCGCCTCACAGATGGCCCAGGACGCGGGCGGCACTGCTGATGAAGAACATGATGGTTGATGTGCATGCCTCTCACAGGCGCGCCCAGGCGCGGCGATCGAGGGCACTTTAGGGACCGTATGCGGCCTCCACCGACCGCGGGGCGCAGCACCCCGGATACTGCCGCAAAATAGTTTTTGAAAACCCACTTCCTCCCCTCCGCGAAATCGAAGTCGAAACCGGTGGAAACCTCGAAATCGGAGGCGCGGAAGTGCGTCACTTGGCGATCGGAAATTGGGAAAAGAATTCCACATATGGCCAATCGTCAGCGGTTCCGCGGAAACGTACCTTCGAGGCTGAAATCGAGGTGCCCCGAGACGGGCCGAAAGCAGGATGTGGAATGGCGAGAGCAGCGGCAAAATTAGGCCCGGAATGGCCGATTGAGGTCGATGGATTTCAGCTCGCTGAGATGATCCTGGTCTCGGTTCGGCACATTCGAGACCTGAAGAAAAAGGGCATCGTCTTCGCCGGTTCGAGGCCGGGCCTCTATCGGTTCCCGGAATCGCTTCACGGATATCTCGATTACAAGCGGAGGCTCGCCGCCGAGACCGGCGCACTGTCGCCACTCACGATCGAGAAAGCCAAGAGCGTCAGCGTGCGGCGGAAGATTGCCGAGCTCGACCTCGCAGATAGGCTGAGTGAGATCCTCACCCTTGAGGAAGCTGACGCGAGTTGGAAGATGTTCGCCACCGGCATCAAGCGCGCGCTTCTCTCACTCCCAGACGAGTTCAAGAAGGCGATCCCGAGCGCCACGGCCCATGACAAGCTGCTGTTTCGGACGCAGGTGCTCGACATCCTCGATGACCTGGCTCGGGAGGCAGAGGACTCTGTCATCGGAGCCGATCCCGACCTGCTTCGCCCCACTGACGATGAACGAGCCGGCGTCAAGCCGAGAAGGAAACGGAAATGACCGATGAGACCGCAGTACCCGCTACCGAACAGTCGACCGCCGAGCCGGTACCCGCACCAGTCGCGAATTTCGTAGGTGGCCCGCCTCGCGAGAAAATGATCCCGCTGGAATGGCCGGTGGACTTCGACGGCAAGCTCTGGACCGAGATCAGGATTCGCCGGGCATCCGGCAACGAAGTCCGCGACTACCTCAGGGCGCTGAGCACCGGCGACGGTGATGTGTTGCCGCCAATGGTGGATTGCCCGATCGAGGTCTGGAACGCGCTGGATGCAGACGATCAGCAGAGCGTTGATGATGCCGCCAAAGAGTTCACGCCGAAAAGGCTGAAGGCCCTCTTTGACGCGGTGGTGGCGCTGGACACTGCCAGCACGCCGGCTGCTTAAGATAGGATATCCCTCACCATGGCCAGGACATTCATTGGCGAACTTGTTCTCCGGCTGAAAGACGAGCTGAGCGGCAAGGCGAAAGCCGCCGCCAGCAATCTCGATACCTCGATCGACCGGATCCAGCGGGCAGCACAGCAGCTCAATCGCACCACTTGGGGCGGCCAGTTCGAGGAGCGCTTGCGCAAGCTCGGTACGTCGGCGGGCGACATCGACAAGCTCCGGGTGGCGTGGGATTCGCTGCATACCTCTATGACCTCGCGCAATCTGTCGAAGTCGCTGCAGAGCATGGAGAAGAGCAACTTCAAGACGGCGTCGCTCGGCTATTTCGCTGATATCGCGGCGAAGGCGAAAGACGCCGAAACCAATATCAGCAAGATGCACTCCCGATGGAAAGAGGCGGCCAAGGACATGGCCGTCTATGGCACCGTCGGCACGCTGATGTATGGCGGCGCCAATGCTGTCAGGGGTGGGTTCAACGCCAGCGCCGAGTATCAGCGGGAAATCTTCCGCCAGGAAAATGCCAACATCCCGAAGGTGGAGCAGCTCAAGATTGCTTCCGAAGCCGATCGGCTGACGTCCCTGTATCCAAGCGCCGGGATTACCGACGTCATGGAGATGGCGCGCCAGGCCCGCAACATGATGGGCACCACTGATCGCGGATTGGCCATCTTGCCCGACCTGGTGAAAAGCCTCGTTGCCTTGCAGACCAGCAAAGGCGTTGATGCTGCTCCAGGGGAGCTCAGCGAGCTTCTGCGAGGGATCGACAACGCCGGCAAGAACGTTGGTGGCCCCATGGGGATCCAGCAGACGCAGGAGATCATTGCGGGGCTGATCCGGGCTTCACAGATCGAAGGTAGGGAGCTGGATGTCGGTTCGCTCTGGACCTTCATGCGCCGGGCCAAGATCGCCGGGCCTGGTTTTTTCGACTGAGTTCCTGGCGAATGTCGCACCAAGCCTGATTCAAGATCAAACGGCGCCGGGCGCCGGTACCGCTCTGTCATCAGCGTTCCAGGCCTTTGTCATTGGCTCCAACGCCGTTGCATCGAAGAAGAACCTTGCAGAGCAGGAGCGCCTCGGCATCCGCAAGGATGGCAAGCTAGTGAATAGCCAGCTCATGGGCGAGAACCCCTATCAGTGGGTCAAAGAGGTGCTGTTGCCGGCGTTGCAGAAAGACGGTGTTGACCATCAACAACGATACGGCGCTGGCAGAATCCGTCGCCAAGCTCTCTCGCAACACGCCGGCGACAGCGATGCTGACCAAGATGATGCAGCAGCGGGAGCAGATGGATCGTCTCATTCAGCAATATCGGGAGGCGGCCGGGCCAGACTCCGCGGACGCCGCACTCGCGAAGGATCCGTTTGTTGCTGCACGCGGGTTCGTCGAGAGCCTCAAGGAAGTCGCCACCAGCATCAAAGGAATGCCCCAAGCAGTCGGCATCCTGAACTCGCTCACCGGCGGCCTTCAACGGTTTGCCAGTGCGCTCCGGGAGCAAGATGGCCTGGCGCAGTCCCTCCTGGCGGGCACCACAGCGCTCGGCGCCTTCGCTGGCGTCAAGGCGATGAAGGGGATCTTCGATCTCGCGACCGCCGGCACATCGCTGAAGGAAGCAGCCGCAGCCCTGAAGGGTGCTGCAGCCACCATGAATGGCGGGAAAGACAGCACGGTCGTCGCAGGCGACGGCAGTAAGAGCGCCGATCTTTTCGGCCGTGCCGGTAAGCTCATGACCATGCTGAATTTCGTCACCGCGGCGCTGGATGGCCCGACCAATCTGCAAGACTTCGAGAAGCTCCGCCAGGCGAATGCCGAGCGTGACAAGGCGGCGAACAAGTGGCTCGAGGACCGCAATCTGGCGCCATCTGAGTGGTATAAGCCGACTGACGTCTATGCGCATGCAACGGAAATTATGAACCGTCGCCAGCAGATGGAAGGCGCAACGACGCCCTACAATCCGAACACGCCTGGTATCGGCAATCTGTTTGGCAACATCACCAACTTGGCCGATGCAGCCGGAAGGCAGATTCAGGATGCCCTTTCGGTCACCGCGACCCCGCAGGTCAATACTGCACAGCTCCGGGAGGCGGTCGCGCTGGCCAACCAGCTCAAGTCGGTGCTCAGTGGCATCGGTGCGTCAGTCGCCTCGGCGCATTCGTCTGTCTCGAAGGCCCTCGGCCGCAGCTTCAGTGATCATGGAGTGAAGCCGTAAGGAGCTAGAACCGGCCGCCGCCATGGAGAACGACGACCGGCCCACAGCTCGCCAGATGCGAAGACCTTGTTCGCTGCGATACTAACGTGCGCACGGGGCAATCGGAATGCAAGTATTGGTCAGAATCGAAACCCCGCCCGCACCAGCGTGCGGACGGGGCTCTGCGCCGCTCCATGCCGGCGCGATCGGCGAGTTTGGTCGCCGATCGCCGCGACACTACCTCAACGCGTCACCGCGGAGTGTGTCATCGGGAACAAGCAGAGTTATGTGAGCGGGCATGAAGGCGGGATGAACGTGCTGTTCATGCACAATCATGCCGCTGCCCCCTATTTCCAAGTTCACAGACGACGACATAGTGAAATTGACGCATTATTGAAACATGGTCTTCCCAGATTGCCAGTGACTGCTTCGGCAATTGAGGAAGAGCATGGCAAATACTGAAATAGGGATAGCTTTAAGTGCGGTCAGCCGATTTCCAGATCTCGAAATTGATAGGTTGCGCGATGCGATCAATATGGCATTGGTTGAGCCTGGCCCGACCACTGCCGAAGCCATCGCCGAACGCGCGTTCACACATCTTCGGGGCGACGTTTCCAGCTTTGAGCGAGGCGTTGTAACTGGGATCATCATTGTCAGGTTGGGCAGTCGTAGCGCTTAGACCGCCGCCAGCTGCGATATTAGGTAGCTGGGAGAAGTCATTCTTCATACCTCCACGTTTAGACCTGCCGCCTTGCGACCGGTCCTCTTTTGGGAACCTTCTGGCTGATCGACCGTTTCCACCATCTTGGAAGGCTGGGTTGTCGAAAGGCAGAGCTTCGCTTCCATCGCCCGAAGAAAGAAGGACTTCTTCAATGGACACATCCGCAACGCTACAAACGGCAGCTGAAATCCTTTTGGACGATACCCCGGACCTTGAGCAGGAGGTTCTGCAAGTCGCGAGCGACCTACCTGTCGACGCTTCCGAATTTGACAGGGGCGTCGCAGTTGGCATTGTGCTTGGTAGCCGGTCAGAGCGCATAGCTGAGAGTGTAGAAGCGCCTTCCCACGAATAACTGATCGACATTTCCGAACTTCTCGTGCCCGGTCGCTCGGCGCCCGACTCTCCTTTTGCCTTGACTCTTTTCCTATCCGCGAACAGAATGAGAACATATTCCGCATCAGCGGAGTGTTTTCACATTGTCAGCGATAGGAGAACCACCATGCCAGCGGCCGAACAACTGCGCCTTGATGTAGGCGCGGAGAGAATATCTGCGCCTCAAGAGATTGATCTCACCGATGCGATGATTACGGCCAATGGAGGTGATGCCCGCCGCGCCGTTGCCGATCTCATGCTGGACGCCGATTTCCTTCGGGACCAGCTCTACATCGCATCCCAGCTGATGAGCCAGGGCTATGGCCGGGGCTGGAAGCCGAAATACGAGAGGCTGACATGAGCCGCTCGCGAGGAGACATATCAGATACCGATCTCAATCAAGCGTACCCCGCATCAGCTACTATCCATCATGAGACTTAGTAAGTCCAGTCGAGATCGCTCGCTTGGAATCCGTCAGCACCAAGCGAATCCTCTATGATCGTCCCATTGTGAACCGAAAATCGGAAGACGCCAGCTCGGCCGCAATTGCTCAGTGTGTCCAGCGAAAGCGGATTGACGCCGTTTTCCGTCATTTCGTACTGGAAGGTCGAATTTCCGGAATTCAAGCCGGCACGAGCGGTAGTTCCTCCAAGGCCACCACTTCCGCCCGATGCATCGCCAGTCGTCCAATTTAGGTTTCCGTATCGAATAATGATTTCGGCGTCACCGGCACCCTGGTCGAAGATCTCGATCTGGTAGGAATTTGTTTTGGTGACGTGGCCGCTACTCGTTGCATTATAGTAATCAACATTGCTCCAAGTCGCCACGAAGCTGTCGTGGGCGGCGTTGTACCCGAAACTGACGGTGCCGCCGCCACTGCCGCGAGTATCGACGTCTGCCCAATAGGCTGCGATGATAGGCAGGCCAGATGTTCCACCGATCGCGCCTGGTGTGAAGCTGCTCAAACCGTTGCCGAAGGTCAAGTTGCCGTTGTTGTTGACATACACCTCCGTGTACTTGGCACCGAAAAAGTTCAGGCCGCGTTCGAATGCCTGAGACAACGAGGCCGCCTGATAGCCGTCATCATTCTGCGCCAACACCGTTGGCGCATCAGCGGCGACAAACGTGGAATTGATCTCCGCCGGCAAATTGTTGGTGGTCGCAGTAAAGCGAATGGTCTCGATATTCTTAAGGATATTAATCTCGCTTGTCGCTTGGTTCGTGAAGGACTTCGTGTCGCCGGACACCGAAAGCGTCGTTAGGAACTTGAAGCCAACAAGCTCCGCAATATCCTTGCCCGAGCCGCCATCCATAGTATTGTCGCCACCGCCAGCGATGAGAGTGTCGCGTCCGGCGCCACCAAAAATGAAATCCTCGCTGCCGCCGCCATCAAGGGTGTCGGCACCAAAATAGCCATAGAGGAAATCGGCGCCGTCGCCTGACTTGAACATATTGTTCGCCGGCCCGAAGCCAAGCATCAAGTCGCGTGTCGGGCCGAGACCGGTCGTGTCAAAGTCGAAGCCGGGACTTGGCGCAGCGATGAGAGCAAGGTCTATCTGCGCTCCGTTGGTATAGCTATTCTTGAACTCCATCGGCATGAGGTCCATGTACTCGTTTTTCAGGCCATTGAAATATGACGGCCGCAAGTCCATGCCGAGTTCGCTGCGAATGTGGTTTTCGACTCGCACGTTGTCGCCGATGTAGTCGTGATTGGCGATCTGCGCCGGTGTAGGATCCGTGATGTCGTTGATGACGTGCGACATTTCGTGCAGCAGCGAAATCGGCAACGGTGAGTGTACTTTCTTTCCGAAAGCATCGATAAACGTCCGCGTCTCCAGCCAGTCAGGATCGACAAACAACGTGTCGCTCTCGCGATTGGCAGCAAAGTCGAACCGTTTCTTGACTGTGATTGTAATATTCTCGCTCACCATTCTGTCGAGCATCTCATGGGCAGTGGCGGAGTGATCGTAGCCTCGCTCCATCGCCTTGAGCATTGTGGTCTGCTCGGAGCCCGAGAATTTCGAGCTGAACCTTATGTGGTCTTCTACATCCTGAAAGCTCATGTGAGAATTCCCCCTCCCGAAGTCGGCGGTGTCGTTGTTGTTGCAACAAAGACTACAGCCGAACTTGATAGATCGACCTATTACTTATCGTGGCATGATTATCCTCTCTTGTCTTGCTTCCAGAGGTAGCAAACAAAATAAATCTGGCCATTCCGGTAGCGTGCCTACTTGGAAGAGGGCCTTGGCCTCTCCGAACTTGCCCTGTTTGGGTCAGCGTCAGCGGCCAGGCGATAACGTTTTTGTGCTCGGGATGAGGGCCATGTAGGCAGCTTGCTCCCCAGTCTGAATTTCACGGGGCTCAGCAATGCCGCGGAGTGCAGTCTCACATGGCGATTAATTCTGCTGACGACGTGATGCATCTTCGTGGCGAAGCCGCCATGCTCGCTCCCTAAGCTCCCAAACTACATCGTCACCGCACAAATTTTTGAAACGGTTTAGGACGGCCTTGGAGATGGCCAGCTTGCCCTCTTTATTCCGATAGGTGAACTCCTTTCCAAACGATTTTGCGATGGTTGCGACGGCGTGCTGCAGTTCTAAGCGCTTCCGACGCCGAAGCTCCTCGAACATCCAGGCCGCAACTTCGCTATCAGTCGCCATCACGAAATCCCGCTTTCCGCGAGAGGCTGACATAGTGCACGCGGGTGTCAAGGGTTCGCCACGGCTCCGGAACATACCGCAAAAACGGCTGGCCAACTGATCGGATAGCGTTCCTAGTTTCACGATATGTTCCGTCCGTTTGGCTGTACGCTCAAAAGTCGGAACACGTTGGCAGGGCAGGGGTACCCTTTGGCCTGTCACGCCGGAGGTCGCGGGTTCGAGCCCCGTCACTCGCGCCATTTCCCTTTCTAGAGATCAACACGTTGATCAAATTTCCCTAAGTCGGAATTCATCGAAGAGTTTGAACGACGACCGGCTGCTCCTACTCTGGCCAATTTTTGTTCTCCCAGAATGCGCTTTCGGTCCGCCCTTCGGGCACGATCTGTCTGCCGCGCTCGAACATTTTTCGTGACGGTCCCTGCGGCGCAGTGCGAGCGTGCTTGATCCCGCATCGACCGGGGCCGCTCCCGTCCCACATAGGGGCCAAAGCCACCAAAACACCTTGATGGCCCATCGTCGATCCCGCAACCGCGGACGCTGAACCGCAAGTTCGTCGACCATGGGTGTCGCAGTCAACGAATTCCAGGCGGCGCCTACGCCTGAGGCACTCGGTTTATTCGAGAGATTTTTGCAGCATGTTCCGGCGGGAACATCGGATCGGCAATTTGGGTGCAAAACCAATGTCAGGAACTCAGCAGAGTTCGCTGACGACAACCCAACCCAAGGCTCTCGCCTCGACAGAAGGCCAAGTCCATGATTGCCACCATCCTCAGGCGCGTTGCCTATTGCAGCGTCGGATACCTTTGGGCCGCCTTCGTCGCAGCGATTGCGATCACGCTGTTGCGCGCAGCACAAGACCTGACCAGCAACGCCATCGATTTCGCAGGATTGCCGTTTTATGTGGTGGCACTCGCTTCGATCATGACTCTGGCAAATATCCTCAATGGCTTCATTCCCGCCCTGATCGTCATAGCGGCGTTGGAAGCGATCCTGGTGACCCACAGGCTTCCCGCCATCTGGAGTCTCTACATGATCGCGGGCGCAGGCTGCGGCTACTATCTGGCCTCCCAAAGCATCGGCATCTCCACCTTGGAGACAGTGTTTCACGTCGCGAGCTGGACCCTGGGCGGATTGGCGTTCTGGTATATGTCCGTCGACCGCCGTCGTGTACCCAAGGAATCGTAGTTCGGGCCATCCTTCGATCCGCCGTTGATCCTGGTCGATCCGCTGATGGGCCGGCCCTGCCTTTGTCGGTGGCGCCGTCTGGCGGGCCTGGGGCTAATCTTGTCCGTATTCGCGCGCCGACGCCTGAGCGACGTAACCCCCAAAAATAGTCAGATATATCGAGGGGTTACGGATTGCAGGTCGCCTTGCCGCGATGTAGCCGTTGCTGCAGGCCCAATACCGGCCGACTTTTTCAAAGGGTGGGATCCAACATGCACAAGGGAATTTTCGCAGCTTTTACTTTTTCCATTCTCATGACCGTGAGCGCCACATCGGCACTCGCCACGGGCGCTATCGCCGTCAACGACGCCATGGGCACGTCGGCCGAAGAAGTCGGCTATGGCGTCGGCTGGGGTGCCGACCAGAAGGCGGCCGAAGCAGATGCCGTCAAGCAGTGCACGGAAGCGGGCAATGACACGTGCAAAATCGCAGTCTGGTTCGAACAGTGCGGCGCCTATGCCGGCGATCGCGTGCATGTCGGCGCCGGCTTCGGCGACACCAAGGAAGCCGCTGAGAAGATGGCGCTCGAAAAGTGCCCGAACTGCAAGGTCATCGTTTCCGAGTGCCAGTGATTGGCATCAGCTGCCCCGGCATGTCCGCTGCCGGGGTAGCTTCTTTCCTGTGATGTCCGATTCCGGCGTCCTGGCCCAAGATCTTCACACCACGGCCGCTGGCGGTCGGGTTGCCGCCGGTCGCTTTTCCCGACATTCGTAACGCTCGCGTCTGACTCTTGTGGACGCGTCCCGCTTTCTGTTGGCAGTTACCAGCGAAACTACGCTGGCGCGCGCAAGGGCGTAATACTTGTCCTCAAGTAGGCGATTAGCCGCCGTAACCTCGCCCGCCGCCCCACGCGGCGGGCCAATTCATTCAGCGTCCATCTTCCCAAGGCCACCTCTTTGGTGCGCGCGAGCGCGCTGGACTTGTCGCCAAATCTCGGCAAGTCTGACGGCGACTGGCCGAGGGAGAATAAAGATGCATGTTGTGTCCCTGCTCAAGACCGAAATGTTCAACGTCGAGATCGAGGGCCACCCGGCATCGATCACCGATCTTTTCCCGGATTGGCATGCCCATGACCGCTTCGGCCTGGTCATCGACGAACCCTTCGGCGGCCTCGGCGCGACCCATCTGCTGCAGTCGGCAATGATGGCCTATTATGACGTGCGGCCGACGCGTCGCACAAGCCGAGCTGTTTATCCCGAGATTTATGCGTTCCATGTCGGCCGCGGCTACGGTGCTCATGCGCCCTACGATTTCTGGCCGGCCCGGCGCGAGGTCATCCTGCGCACCAGCGATCATCGCGAGATCCTTGACGCCATCAACGACCGCGGCATCACCCGCCTTGCCGTGCCGGACAGACCAATGCGCGATGTCGTCCACCGTCCAAAGGAAGAGGATGCGGCGTTCGACCGCATCGCCTCGGCTTTCGTCTACAGCGCGACGGGGAGGGTGGTCGACGCGGATGTGACGATCCTGGGCAATGACAAGCGCACGGAATATAATCCCAATCAGACTCTGCGCCCCATCTCCGAGGTCGCGCCGACCCGCCCAGCCGTTGTCGGCGGCAGACCGGTCAAGGAAACCGAGGACGACTATCTCCAATGGCTGATCGCGCGCGACGCCGATGTGACGCAGGCTGACCGTGACCTGGCGCGGGGCAGGCGGCAGGCGTTGAAGTCGCCCGCAGGCCTTACGACCGAGAGCTATCGGCGGGTCAGTGTCGCCGAGGCGCTGAAGCGGCTCGCGTCGGCCGGGCTTGCTTCGGAAGCGATATCCCAGCGCGAAGTGGCCTGACGCGTCGCCCGACGCTCCGCATCGACTATCTGCCGCTCCCCTTAAGCCTTCAGCAAAAACCCTGATGTAGATCAAATCGTGTCTCATGGCGCTTCGCTAAGAAGGACCATCCCAACGCAGGTTCTTGCTTCATGGTCACGCTCTCCTTCATCGCCGCATCGGTTCTGGTTCTCATCACCCCCGGGCCGACCAACACCGTGCTTGCGGCCTGCGGTGCGACCATGCCGTTTCGGCGCGCGGCGATCCTGCCGCTTGCAGAAGCGCTCGGCTATATCATTGCCATTTCCTTTTTCGTCGCCTTTGCCGAACTGATGCGCGGCAACTACGCGGCACTTGTCACGGTCCGGCTCGCGGCCGCGGCATGGCTGATCTATTCGGCCTATCAGCTCTGGCGCACGCCGTTCGAGCCCGATCCAGCGGTCCAGGACGTCGCCTTCCGCCGTGTCCTGCTCACCACGCTGCTCAATCCCAAGGCAATGCTTGTCGGCACAATCCTCATTCCGGCCGGCACGGGGACAGGCGCAACTGCCTGGATCGGCATCTACGCCGCTCTCTCTACATTGGCGGGGTTGGGATGGGTGACGCTCGGATCGCTCCTGCCGCTCGGGATCAGGCGTCACGCCTACAAGCTTGCCTCCGTGATCCTCGGTGGTTTCTCGCTCATCGCGATCGCCAGCGTCGCCAGCGCCTGAGTTGATCGCCGCCTTCGCGCGTCCGATGCGGCGGCTGCGAGTCTCTCCGCGCGGACCATCATCATACAAGCCGCGCAGGCGCGCGCAATCTCCATTCCTGGCTGCATTTCCATGTGCCTGCGACACTTGGTACTCGCGACGCAGGAGCTGCATTTATCCCGCGGATTCAAACGGTTGAAACCGTGCTGTCCACGGCCTCTAGGCAAATGTGGCGGCAATACGTTTAAAATGCCACGGGCGTCTTGCTAATCACACATAGCTGCGCTAACCACGACTGCGATGCAACATATATCGGCCCTGGCGGGGCTCTTCGTCGCGCCTGCGACCGAACCCTTCGAACCAGGCAGGGACCAAGGTCAAATGACTGAACTTCTCGGCTCCTATCTCCCCATTGCTATCTTCATCGGTATTGCTTTGGTGATTGGGATTTCGCTTCTTGTCGCGCCCTTCATCGTCGCTTTCAAGGCACCCGACTCGGAAAAGCTCTCGGCTTACGAATGCGGCTTCAACGCCTTCGACGACGCGCGCATGAAGTTCGACATTCGCTTTTATCTGGTCTCGATCCTCTTCATCATTTTCGACCTCGAAGTCGCCTTCCTTTTCCCCTGGGCCGTCTCCTTCGGCGCCGTGGGCTGGTTCGGCTTCTGGTCGATGATGGTCTTCCTGCTCGTGCTGACCATCGGCTTCATTTATGAATGGAAGAAAGGAGCGCTCGAATGGGATTGACCTCAACAGGTTCGACCTCTGGCGCAACCCTCGTCGCCCCCCAGCCCAAGGGGATCGTCGATCCCGCGACCGGCAAGCCCATTGGCGCGAATGACGCTTTCTTCGGCGAGATCGACAACGAGCTCGCCGACAAGGGCTTTCTCGTTACCTCGACCGATGAACTCATCACCTGGGCGCGTACCGGTTCGCTGATGTGGATGCAGTTCGGCCTGGCCTGCTGCGCCGTCGAAGGCCTGATGCAGGTCTCCGGCCCGCGGTACGACATGGAGCGTTTTGGCGTCGCCCCGCGCGCCTCGCCGCGCCAGTCCGACGTGATGATCGTCGCCGGCACGCTGACCAACAAGATGGCCCCGGCTCTGCGCAAGGTCTATGACCAGATGCCCGAGCCGCGCTATGTCATCTCGATGGGCTCCTGCGCCAATGGCGGCGGATACTACCATTACTCTTATTCGGTGGTGCGCGGTTGTGATCGCGTGGTGCCGGTGGATATCTACGTGCCGGGCTGTCCCCCCACGGCAGAAGCGCTCCTCTACGGGGTGCTGCTTCTGCAGAAGAAGATCCGCCGCACCGGCACGATCGAGCGTTGAGGGCAGAGCATGTCGACTTCACTGGAAGAGCTTTCCGTCTATCTCAGGGAAAGCCGAGGCGACTGGATCGCCGAGGCTGAGATCGCCTGGGGCGAGCTCAACATAACGACCACGCCAGACAACTACATCGCGCTGCTTACCTTCCTGCGCGACGATCCACGCTGCCAGTTCGTGAGCTTCATCGATATCTGCGGCGTGGATTATCCGGAACGCGAGAAGCGTTTCGATGTTGTCTGTCATCTGCTGTCACCCAAGATGAACGCGCGCATCCGGGTCAAGCTCGCATGCGGCGAGGACGACACGGTTCCATCGGCAACCGCGGTTTACTACGGTGCCGATTGGTTCGAGCGCGAAGCCTACGACATGTACGGCATTCTGTTCACCGGCCATCCGGACCTGCGCCGCCTGCTGACCGACTACGGCTTCGAGGGCTTCCCGCTTCGCAAGGACTTCCCGACGACAGGCTATGTTGAAGTCCGCTATGACGACACCGTCAAGCGGGTGGTCTACGAACCGGTGCAGCTTCGCCAGGAGTTCCGCAATTTCGACTTCCTTTCTCCCTGGGAGGGCACAGACTACGTCCTTCCCGGTGATGAAAAGAAGAGCTAGTCAAGAATTGCCTCGGCCTATGCTGAGACCGTATTCGCCTCCGCCTTGGAGCAAGTAGAATGACAGAACACAACGTCCGCAACTTTACGATCAACTTCGGTCCGGAGCATCCGTCTGCGCACGGCGTTCTGCGTCTCGTGCTGGAGTTGGACGGTGAAGTCGTCGAGCGCGTCGATCCGCATATCGGCCTGCTGCATCGCGGCACGGAAAAGCTGATCGAGACCAAGACCTATCTCCAGGCCGTGCCCTATTTCGATCGCCTCGACTATGTCGCGCCGATGAACCAGGAACATGCCTTCGCGCTTGCTGTCGAAAAGCTGCTCGGTCTCGAAATACCCAAGCGCGGCCAGTTGATCCGCGTGCTCTATTCCGAGATCGGCCGAATCCTTTCGCACATCATGAACGTGACGACCCAGGCCATGGACGTCGGCGCGCTGACCCCGCCGCTCTGGGGCTTTGAGGCGCGCGAACAACTGATGGTGTTCTACGAGCGCGCCTGCGGCGCCCGGATGCACTCGGCCTACTTTCGTCCGGGCGGCGTCCACCAGGACCTGCCGCCGGAACTCGTCGAGGATATCGGCAAGTGGTGCGAGGGCTTCGACTCGATCCTTGACGACATAGAAGGCCTGCTGACCGGCAACCGCATCTTCAAGCAGCGCAACGTCGATATCGGCGTCGTTTCGCTGGCCGATGCCTGGTCCTGGGGCTTCTCGGGCGTGATGGTGCGCGGCTCTGGCGCTGCCTGGGACCTGCGCCGCTCGCAGCCCTACGAATGCTACTCCGAGCTTGATTTCGACGTTGCTGTCGGTAAGAACGGCGACTGTTTCGACCGTTACCTGATCCGCATGTTCGAGATGCGCCAGTCCAACCGCATCATGAAGCAGTGCATCGAGCAGCTGCTCGGCAAGGAGAAGACAGGTCCGGTCTCCTCGATGGACGGCAAAGTCGTTCCGCCGAAGCGTGGCGAGATGAAGCGTTCAATGGAAGCGCTGATCCACCATTTCAAGCTCTATACCGAAGGCTACCACGTTCCGGCCGGCGAGGTTTACGCAGCCGTCGAAGCCCCGAAGGGTGAATTCGGCGTCTATGTCGTCGCGGACGGCACCAACAAGCCGTACCGCTGCAAGATCCGTGCGCCGGGCTACGCGCATCTCCAGGCGATGGACTTCCTCTGCAAGGGCCATCTGCTTGCCGACGTCTCGGCTGTGCTCGGCTCGCTCGACATCGTCTTCGGGGAGGTCGACCGCTGATGAAGTTTGCCGCCGTCGTCTTGTTCTCGCTGGTTGCAACACCTGCCTTCGCGCAGGAAGATCAGCCGACGATGACGGGCGGTGCTTCCATGGGACAGCTCATTTCGGAAGGCTATGAAATCAAGGCGGCCGTGCCCAACGGCAAGAGCTTTGTGGTCTTCCTGCAAAAAGATTCAACGGGTTACGCATGCCAGGTGTCGACATTGTCGCGCTCGCAATGCGGAAAGATAGATTGATAGGGCGTGAAATAGAATGTCCGTACGTCGACTAGCCGATGATAACGTCCAGCCGCCGAGCTTCGCCTTCAACAAGGAGAATGCGGCCTGGGCCAAGGCAACGATCAAGAAGTATCCGAAGGGCCGCGAGCAATCCGCGATCATCCCGCTGATGATGCGCGCCCAGGACCAGGACGGCTGGGTCACCAAGGCGGCCATCGAGTCGATCGCCGACATGCTCGACATGCCCTATATCCGTGCGCTCGAAGTTGCGACCTTCTACACCCAGTTCCAGCTCAAGCCCGTCGGCACCCGCGCGCACGTGCAGGTCTGCGGCACGACGCCCTGCATGCTGCGCGGCGCCGAAGACCTCGTCGCCGTCTGCAAGTCGAAGATCCATCCCGAACCGCACCATCTCAATGCAGATGGCACGCTGAGCTGGGAGGAAGTCGAGTGTCTCGGCGCCTGCGTCAACGCACCGATGGTCGCGATCTTCAAGGATACCTACGAAGACCTGACGCCGCGCCAACTCGAATACATCATCGAGCGTTTCGAGGCCGGCAAGTCTGGTGACGTTAAGGTCGGCACCCAGATTGACCGCGTCTTCTCGGCGCCGTTTGGCGGTCTGACGTCGCTGAACGAACCCGATCCCAAGCCCAAGGCAATACGCGCCAAGTCCGCGGCGCCGACCGAAGCGGCCGTGAGCGTGCCGCCGTCGAATGCGGCAAAACCGAAGACCGATGCGATCGAGACCAGCCCCGCAATCAAGACGCCGGCAGACGGCAAGGTCGCAGAGCCGACTGCCAGGGTTGAGGCAAACGCCGCGCCGGCAACCGCTGTCGCCTCGACCGAGACGTCGGCAGTCATCGCCGCAAAGCCGTCGCTCGACGATCCGAACCGTCCGAAGGGCGTCGATAAGCCTGCGACACCAGACAACCTGCAGCTCATTTCTGGCGTCGGTCCCAAGATCGAAGGAATTCTGCATGGTCTCGGCATCTACACCTATGCGCAGGTCGCCGGCTGGCAGGAAAATGAACGCAACTGGGTCGACGCCTACCTGAATTTCAAGGGCCGCATTGACCGCGACGACTGGGTGCGCCAGGCCAAGGCCTTGGCCGATGGCGGCGAGGCCGAGTATATTCGCGTCTTCGGCAAGAAGCCGCGTTGAGGAACGTCAGACATGCTGAGTGACAAGGATCGTATCTTCACCAACATCTACGGCCTCAAGGACAAGTCCTTGAAGGGCGCGATGGCGCGTGGCCACTGGGACAATACCAAGGGGCTGCTCGAAAAGGGCAGGGACTGGATCGTCAACGAGGTCAAGGCGTCCGGCCTGCGCGGTCGCGGCGGCGCTGGCTTCCCGACCGGCCTCAAGTGGTCCTTCATGCCCAAGGAGAATGACGGCCGGCCGCATTATCTCGTGGTCAATGCCGACGAATCCGAGCCCGGTACCTGCAAGGACCGTGACATCATGCGCCACGATCCGCATACGCTGATCGAGGGCTGCGTCGTCGCCTCCTTCGCCATGGCTGCGCATGTCGCCTATATCTATGTGCGCGGTGAGTTCATCCGCGAACGCGAAGCGCTGCAGGCGGCCATAGATGAATGCTACGAAGCGGGATTGTTGGGCAAGAACAACAAGCTGGGCTACGACATTGATGTTTTCGTTCATCATGGTGCCGGCGCCTATATCTGCGGCGAGGAAACCGCGCTGCTCGAAAGCCTGGAGGGCAAGAAAGGCCAGCCGCGCCTGAAGCCGCCGTTCCCGGCCAATATGGGCCTCTATGGCTGCCCGACGACGGTCAACAATGTCGAGTCCATCGCCGTGACGCCGACCATCCTGCGCCGCGGAGCTACCTGGTTCTCGTCCTTCGGCCGTCCGAACAATGTCGGCACCAAGCTCTATTCGATCTCGGGCCACGTCAATCGCCCCTGCACGGTCGAAGACGCGATGTCGATCACCTTCGAGGAACTGATCGAGAAGCATTGCGGCGGCATTCGCGGCGGCTGGGACAACCTGCTCGCCGTCATTCCCGGCGGCGCCTCGGTGCCTTGCGTGCCGGGCGCGACGATGCGCAACGCGATCATGGATTTCGACGGCTTGCGCGAGCACGGTTCGGGCCTCGGCACCGCGGCCGTCATCGTCATGGACAAGTCGACCGACATCGTCAAAGCGATCTGGCGCCTCTCGGCCTTCTACAAGCATGAGAGCTGCGGCCAGTGCACGCCCTGCCGCGAAGGCACGGGTTGGATGATGCGGGTAATGGAGCGCATGGTGCGCGGTCAGGCGCAGAAGCGCGAGATCGACATGCTGTTCCAGGTCACCAAGCAGGTCGAGGGCCACACGATCTGTGCACTCGGCGATGCGGCGGCCTGGCCGATCCAGGGCCTGATCCGCCACTTCCGTCCGGTCATGGAAGCCCGGATCGACGAATATACCCGCAACGCGACGGGTCATGGTGCAGTCCTCGAGGCTGCCGAGTAAGGACGAATGATGGTCGAGGCCCGCAAAGATCAAGACAAGGAGCCGGTGGTGGACAATGCCGCCAGCGATGTGTCGAGTCTTGCCCAGGCCTCGTCCAAACTCTTCGCCGAGCAGGCGGCAGCCATGGCCATGATGACAGCCTATGGCATGAGCGTCGCTGCCCAGATGACCGGCATGATGCTCGGGGCATTGCGCGGCCCGACGTCTGTCGACGAGGCCGAAAAGCCGAAGTCTGCGGAACCCAAGGCCGAGTCGGCTACCGCAAAGGTCGTCGAACTCCGCCCGCGCGCGCCGAAGACGGCTGAAACCAAGCCCGCACCTGTTGCGAGAGTTGCGGAAAAGCCCGTCAAGAAGGCCGCGAGGCAGCCCGCCAAAACGAAGGTCGCCCCCGCAAAGGCGCCCGAACCGAAGCCGGTCGCTCCTGCCGATAAGGCGGCTCCAAAGGTTGCCATCCAGGCCGCAACGGATCGCGACGACCTCAAGAAGATCCCCGGCATCGGTCCGCGGCTTGAACAGGAGCTGAACGCTCGCGGTATCACGCGTTACGCCGATCTCGGAGGACTGAGCAAAGCGGCTGTGAAGAAGCTCGATGCGGAGCTGGAACTAGAAGGCCGGATCACCAGAGATGATTGGGCAGGCCAGGCAAAGGCGCTTTCCGGAGGGAAGGGCTGATGCAGCTTGCCGAATTCAACGTGGGCTTCCTTCGCTATCCGATTGACGATCCGCGTGTCCGCCGTTTCGTGATGGCGCTCGATACCGTCAATGGCATCGCCGAGCGCATGCCTGGCTTCGTCTGGCGGCTCAAGACCGATTCCGGCAATGCGACCAGCATTCCTGTCTATGCGGACTCCAACGCGGTGCCGAACCTCAGCGTCTGGACGGATATCGAGTCGCTTGAAAACTTCGTGTGGAAGACGGTCCACAAGACCTTCTATGACCGCCGCGAACTCTGGTTCGAGGTGCTGGAAAAGCAGAATTTCGTGATGTGGCAGGTCGAGGACGGACACGAGCCGACCCTTGAGGAAGCCAAGGCACGGCTCGATCATCTCAACGAATTTGGCGATAGCGACCATGCCTTCGGCTGGTCCTATGTGCCGCAGGCAAAACTCTGGCTAGAAGCGCGTTGTGCGTGAGGCGGGAAGAAGAATATGACGAAGCTGAAAGTTGACGGAAAAGAAATCGAAGTGCCGGATCACTTCACGCTGCTACAGGCGTGCGAGGAAGCCGGTGCCGAAGTTCCGCGCTTCTGTTTTCACGAGCGGCTGTCGGTCGCCGGCAACTGCCGCATGTGTCTGGTAGAGGTGAAGGGCGGCCCGCCCAAGCCGGCTGCCTCCTGCGCGATGGGCGTGCGCGACATCCGCGGCGGTCCGAACGGCGAACTGCCCGAGGTCTTCACCAACACGCCGATGGTCAAGAAGGCCCGTGAAGGCGTGATGGAATTCCTGCTGATCAACCATCCGCTGGATTGCCCGATCTGCGACCAGGGTGGCGAATGCGACCTGCAGGACCAGGCGATGACCTTCGGCGTCGACGCCTCGCGTTATGCCGAGAACAAGCGCGCCGTCGAGGACAAGTATATCGGCCCGCTGGTCAAGACCGTGATGAACCGCTGCATCCACTGCACGCGTTGCGTCCGCTTCACCACTGAAGTCGCGGGCATTACCGAACTCGGCCTGATCGGCCGCGGAGAGGATGCCGAGATCACCACCTATCTCGAACAGGCCATGACCTCGGAGCTTCAGGGCAATGTCGTCGACCTCTGCCCGGTCGGTGCGCTGACCTCCAAGCCCTTCGCGTTTACGGCCCGTCCGTGGGAGCTCAACAAGACCGAATCGATCGACGTCATGGACGCGCTCGGCTCGGCGATCCGCGTCGACAGCCGCGGTCGCGAAGTCATGCGCATCTTGCCGCGCGTCAACGAGGACATCAACGAAGAGTGGATCTCCGACAAGACCCGCCACGTCGTCGACGGCCTCAAGACCCAGCGCCTCGACCGTCCCTATGTCCGGAAGGATGGCCGTCTCGTGCCGGCGACCTGGGCGGAAGCCTTCTCGACCATCAAGTCTGCAGTTTCTGCGACCACGGGCGACAAGATCGGCGCCATCGCCGGCGATCTCGCCACCGTCGAGGAAATGTATGCGCTCGGCGAACTGCTGAAGTCGCTCGGCTCGGAAAATCTTGATTGCCGCCAGGACGGCTCTGCGCTTCATCCGGAAAACGGCCGTTCGAGCTACATATTCAATCCGACCATTGCAGGCATCGAGGAAGCCGATGCACTCCTGATCGTCGGCTCCAATCCTCGCGCTGAAGCCGCGATCCTCAACGCCCGCATTCGCAAGCGCTGGCGCCGCGGCGACATGGCCGTCGGCCTGATCGGCGACAATGTCGACCTGCGCTACGATTACGAATATCTCGGCTCCGGCACTGAGACGCTCAACGAAATCGTCGAAGGCACGTCGAAATTCTTCGCCAAGCTCAAGCGCGCCAAGAAGCCAATGATCATCGTCGGGCAGGGCGCTCTGTCGCGTGCTGACGGCAAGGGCGTTTTGGCCAGCATCGCCTCGCTCGCCTACGCGGTCGGCGCAGTGAAGGACGGCTGGAACGGCCTCGGCATCCTGCACACGGCAGCTTCCCGCGTCGGCGGTCTCGATGTCGGGTTCGTCCCCGGGGCCAACGGCGTCGACGCCGCAACCCAGATCACCACGATGGACGTGCTCTTCCTGCTCGGCGCAGACGAGATCAATCTCTCGAAAAAGGGCGTGAACCTCACCGTCTATATCGGCTCGCATGGCGACAACGGCGCCTCCAATGCCGACGTCATCCTGCCGGGCGCGGCCTATGTCGAGAAGTCGGGCATCTTCGTCAATACCGAGGGCCGCGTCCAGCTCAGCCAGCGCGCGACTTTCGCGCCGGGCGACGCTCGCGAGGATTGGGCCATCATCCGCGCGCTGTCGGAGACGCTGGGCAAGCGCCTTCCCTTCGACTCACTGTCGCAATTGCGTGCCAAGCTTTACGCCGCGCATCCGCATTTCGCAGGCGAGGACGAGATCGTCCGGGGTGGGGCGGATGAAATTGCCGCAGTTGCGAAAAAACCGAGGAAAATGAACAAATCCGGGTTTGCTTCTCCGGTCAAAGACTTCTATTTGACGAACCCGATCGCACGCGCTTCGGCCGTCATGGCGGAGTGCTCCCAATTGGCCCGAAACAACTTCAAGGCTGCGGCGGAATAGGCTGAAGGCAGAGAGTTATGGACGCATTCATTTCGACCTATGTCTGGCCTCTGCTGATCATGATCGGGCAGTCCTTGCTTCTGCTCGTCGGCCTTCTGATCTTCATCGCCTATATCCTTCTCGCCGACCGCAAGGTGTGGGCCGCCGTGCAGCTGCGCCGTGGACCCAACGTGGTGGGCCCGTGGGGGCTTTTCCAGTCCTTCGCCGACTTGATCAAGTTCGTGCTCAAGGAGCCGGTGATACCGTCTGGCGCCAACAAGGGCGTCTTCCTGCTCGCGCCGCTCGTCGCCGTGACGCTGGCGCTCGCCACCTATGCCGTCATCCCGCTCAACAATAACTGGGTGATCGCCAACATCAATGTCGGCATCCTCTATGTCTTCGCCATTTCCTCGCTTGAGGTCTATGGCATTATCATGGGCGGCTGGGCGTCGAATTCGAAATATCCGTTCCTCGGTGCGCTGCGCTCGGCGGCACAGATGGTCTCCTATGAAGTCTCGATTGGCTTCGTCATCGTCTGCGTGCTGCTCTGCGTCGGCTCGCTGAACCTGACCGATATCGTGCTTGCCCAGAAGGACGGCCTCGGCACGCGCCTCGGCCTGCCGAATACCTTCCTCGACTGGCATTGGCTGGCGCTCTTCCCGATGTTCGTTGTCTTTCTGATCTCGGCGCTGGCTGAAACCAACCGTCCGCCCTTCGATCTGCCGGAAGCGGAATCGGAACTCGTCGCCGGCCACATGGTCGAATACGGCTCGACGCCCTACATGATGTACATGCTCGGCGAGTATGCGGCGATCGTCTTGATGTGCTGCCTGACCACGATCCTGTTCCTCGGCGGATGGCTGCCGCCGATCGACCATTGGCTGGTCAACTGGGTACCCGGCATCCTCTGGTTCGTGCTCAAGGTCTGCCTGGTGTTCTTCTGGTTCGCCATGGCCAAGGCCATCGTGCCGCGCTACCGCTACGACCAGCTGATGCGCCTGGGCTGGAAGGTCTTCCTGCCGCTCTCGCTCGCCATGGTGGTGATTACCGCTTTCGTACTTAAACTGACGGGATGGGCATGATGGCTGGTCACGATCACGTTGTTGCTGCGGCACCCTCGCAGAATTCCGGCTCGGGCATGAGCGCGTTCAAGCAGGCCGTCGGCTCGCTGTTCCTCAAGGAATTCGTCAGCGCATTCTTCCTGACGATGCGCTACTTCTTCAAGGCCAAGGCCACGATTAACTACCCCTTCGAGAAGGGACCGATCAGCCCGCGCTTCCGCGGCGAGCATGCGCTCCGTCGCTATCCGAACGGTGAGGAACGCTGCATCGCCTGCAAGCTCTGCGAGGCGATCTGTCCTGCCCAGGCGATCACCATCGAAGCCGGCCCGCGCCGCAATGACGGCACCCGCCGCACGGTGCGTTACGACATCGACATGGTGAAATGCATCTATTGCGGCTTTTGCCAGGAAGCCTGCCCTGTGGACGCGATCGTCGAGGGGCCGAATTTCGAATTCGCCACCGAAACCCGCGAAGAGCTCTACTACGACAAGGAAAAGCTCCTCGAAAACGGTGACCGGTGGGAGCGGGAAATTGCCCGCAACATCGCGATGGACTCACCGTACCGCTGAGAACAGCGCAAGAATTCGCCCGGGGTCCCGGGCATCGATTGGAAGGGCCACGGCCGCGGGCATCAGATCCGCACCGGGCAGGATAGGGCAGGGCCGCCAGGCTCTCCGCCCGGGGATGAAAAAGGCGCCGATATGGGTCTGCAGGCTCTGTTTTTCTATCTGTTCGCTTTCGTCGCGGTCGCGGCGGCGTTCATGGTCATCTGGGCGAAGAACCCGGTACATTCCGTGCTGTTCCTCATCCTAACTTTCGTCAGTGCGGCAGGCCTCTTCCTGCTCACCGGCGCCGAGTTCCTGGCCATGATCCTGCTCGTCGTCTATGTCGGCGCCGTGGCGGTCCTCTTCCTCTTCGTGGTGATGATGCTCGACATCGATTTTGCCAAATTGAGGGCACAGGCACTCGATTATGCGCCGATCGGCGTGCTGATCGGCCTGATCGTCGCGGCTCAGCTGATCATTGTCATCGGCGGTTCCTCGATCAATCCCGAGATCGCCAAGAACATCTCGATGCCGATCCCCGCGATCGCCGACCGCGAAAACACCGCGGCGCTCGGCGATGTGCTCTATACGCGCTACGTCTTCTTCTTCCAGCTTGCGGGCCTCGTGCTGCTCGTCGCCATGATCGGCGCGATCGTGCTGACCCTCAAGCATCGCACCGACATCAAGCGGCAGAGCGTTCCGCGCCAGGTTGCGCGCACGCCCGAGACCGCCATCAGCGTCGTCAACCCGAAGCCCGGCGAAGGCCTCTGAGGGAAGGAACGGAACAATGGAAATCACCATCGGCCACTACCTGACCGTCTCCGCCATCCTCTTCATGCTGGGTGTCTTCGGCATCTTCCTGAACCGGAAGAACGTCATCATTATCCTGATGTCGATCGAGCTCATGCTGCTCGCCGTCAACATCAACATGGTCGCCTTCTCGTCGTTCCTGAACGACATCACCGGCCAGGTCTTCGCGCTGTTCATTCTGACCGTCGCGGCTGCAG
Source organism: Rhizobium sp. SRI_017 (assembly GCF_057586295.1). Lineage (NCBI taxonomy): Bacteria > Pseudomonadati > Pseudomonadota > Alphaproteobacteria > Hyphomicrobiales > Rhizobiaceae > Rhizobium > Rhizobium sp. SRI_017. The sequence goes on from NZ_JBYCZP010000004.1 coordinate 316,886, forward strand.
AAGCCGCGATCGGCCTTGCAATACTCGTCGTCTTCTACCGCAACCGCGGCACGATTGCGGTCGAAGACGTCAACATGATGAAGGGCTGAGGCAGTCATGCTCATCTACAAACTCATTGTCTTTCTGCCTCTTCTCGGCGCGCTGATCGTCGGCCTTGGCGGCGGCTCCATTGGTGCCAAGGCGTCGGAGTATGTGACGACAGGCCTGATGCTGATCGTCGCGGTACTCTCTTGGATCGTGTTCTTCGATGTCGCCATGGGCGATCATGAACGCATCACCGTTCCCGTCATGCGCTGGGTCCAGTCCGGCGGTGTCGACGTCGAATGGGCATTCCGCATCGACACGCTGACCGCGGTGATGTTCGTCGTGGTCAACACGGTCTCGAGCCTCGTGCATGTCTATTCGATCGGCTACATGCACCACGATCCGCATCGGCCGCGTTTCTTTGCCTATCTCTCGCTCTTCACCTTCGCGATGCTGATGCTCATCACGTCGGACAACCTGCTGCAGATGTTCTTCGGCTGGGAGGGCGTGGGTCTGGCCTCCTATCTGCTGATCGGTTTCTGGTACAAGAAGCCCTCGGCAAATGCCGCGGCAATGAAGGCCTTCATCGTCAACCGCGTCGGCGACTTCGGCTTCGCGCTCGGCATCTTCGGCTGCTTCGTGCTGTTCGGCTCGATCAATCTCGACTCGATCTTTGCCGCGGCCGCAAGCTATGTGCCGGCGGGCGGCGAACATGCTGCGGAAGCGGTCGAAGGTGCCGCCACCCACGGCGAAACCGTCCTGACGCTCTTCGGCTATCACCTCGACAAGGCCGGCGCGCTCACGGGCGTCTGCCTGCTGCTCTTCATGGGCGCGATGGGCAAGTCGGCGCAGTTCCTTCTGCACACCTGGCTGCCGGACGCCATGGAAGGCCCGACCCCGGTCTCGGCTCTCATCCATGCGGCGACCATGGTCACGGCCGGCGTCTTCCTCGTTGCCCGCATGTCGCCGCTATTCGAACTCAGCCATACCGCGCTGATGGTCGTCACGCTGGTCGGTGCTATCACCGCCTTCTTTGCGGCCTCGGTCGGTCTTGTGCAGAACGACATCAAGCGCGTCATCGCGTATTCGACCTGCTCGCAGCTCGGCTACATGTTCGTGGCGCTCGGCCTCGGCGCCTATGGCGCGGCGATCTTCCACCTCTTCACGCATGCCTTCTTCAAGGCGCTGCTCTTCCTTTGCGCCGGCTCGGTCATCCATGCCGTCTCGGACGAGCAGGACATGCGCTACATGGGCGGCCTGCGTACGCACATCCCGAAGACATTCTGGATGATGATGATCGGCACGCTGGCGATCACCGGTCTCGGCATTCCCGGCACCTCGATCGGCTTTGCCGGCTTCTTCTCAAAGGATGCGATCATCGAATCGGCCTGGGCCGCGCACAGCCCGCTCGGCGGCTTCGCCTTCACGCTCCTGGTCATCGCGGCGACCTTCACCAGCTTCTATTCCTGGCGCCTGATCTTCATGACCTTCTTCGGCAAGCCGCGCGCTTCGCATGACGTGATGCATCACGTCCACGAGTCGCCGAATGTCATGCTGGTACCGCTCTATCTGCTCGCGGCCGGCGCGGTTCTCGCCGGCGTGATCTTCCACGAAAACTTCTTCGGCGAAGGCTATGCGGAGTTCTGGAAGGGCGCGCTGTTTACGGCACCGGGCAACGAGATCGTCGAGCACTATCACCATGTTCCGCTGCTGGTGAAATGGTCGGCCTTCATCTCGATGGTCGTCGGATTTGTGGTCGCCTACTACTTCTACATCCGGTCGCCCTGGCTGCCGAGCTATTTCGCCAAGCAGCAGAGCGGCCTCTACCAGTTCCTGCTGAACAAGTGGTACTTCGACGAGCTCTACGATCTGCTCTTTGTGCGTTCGGCCAAGTGGCTCGGCCGCTTCCTGTGGAAGCGCGGTGACGGCAGCGTCATCGACGGGCTCGGCCCGAATGGCATCGCCGCCCGCGTGGTCGATGTCACCGGCCAGGTCGTCAAGGTCCAGACCGGCTACCTCTATCACTACGCCTTCGTGATGCTGATCGGGATCGCGGCGCTTGTAACCTGGATGATGCTCGGGAGTTCGTTCTGATGTCCGGCTGGCCTATCCTTTCCCTGGTCACCTTCCTGCCGCTTGCCGGCGTCGTCATCCTTCTTGCGATGCGCGGCGACGGTGAGAACGGCCGCCAGAATGTCCTCTACATCTCGCTTTTCACGACGGTGGTCACCTTCCTTCTTTCGTTGGTGATCTGGATCGGCTTCGACAATTCGAATGCCGGCTTCCAGTTCGTCGAGAAGATGAACTGGCTCAACACCGGCATTTCCTATCACGTCGGCGTCGACGGCATCTCGATGCTGTTCGTCGTACTGACGACCTTCCTGATGCCGTTCTGCGTGCTGGCGAGCTGGATCGCCATCGAGAACCGCCTGCGCGAATACATGATCGCCTTCCTGCTGCTCGAGACGCTGATGATCGGTGTCTTCGTGTCGCTCGATATCGTGCTGTTCTATGTGTTCTTCGAAGCCGGCCTGATCCCGATGTTCATCATCATCGGCGTCTGGGGCGGCAAGGATCGCGTCTACGCGTCCTACAAGTTCTTCCTCTACACCCTGCTCGGCTCGGTGCTGATGCTGCTCGCCATCATGGCGATGTATTGGGACGCCGGGACGACCGATATCCCGACGCTGCTCGCGCACAAGTTCCCGCCGCAGATGCAGACATGGTTATGGCTGGCCTTCTTCGCCTCCTTCGCGGTGAAGATGCCGATGTGGCCGGTCCATACCTGGCTGCCCGACGCGCACGTGCAAGCGCCGACTGCAGGCTCGGTCATCCTGGCCGGCATTTTGCTGAAGCTCGGCGGATATGGCTTCCTGCGCTTCTCGCTGCCGATGTTCCCGCTGGCGTCGGACTATTTCGCGCCCTTCGTCTTCGCTCTCTCGGTGATCGCCATCATCTACACCTCCCTGGTGGCGTTGATGCAGGAGGACATGAAGAAGCTGATCGCCTATTCGTCGGTCGCCCATATGGGCTACGTGACGATGGGCATCTTCGCGGCCAACGTTCAAGGCGTGCAGGGCGCGCTGTTCCAGATGCTGTCGCACGGCATCGTCTCCGGCGCACTCTTCCTCTGCGTCGGCGTGATCTATGACCGCATGCATACCCGCGACATCGATGCCTATGGCGGCCTGGTCAACAACATGCCGAAATATGCCGTGGCCTTCATGATCTTCACCATGGCCAATGTCGGGTTGCCGGGCACCTCGGGCTTCATCGGTGAGTTCCTGACCCTGATCGGTGTTTTCCGCGTCAATACCTGGGTCGCGATCTTCGCTACGACGGGCGTCATCCTTTCGGCCGCCTATGCGCTATGGCTCTACCGCCGGGTGATCTTCGGCGCGCTGGATAAGGAAAAGCTCAAGGGTCTGCTCGATCTCAGCCCGCGCGAACAGCTCATCCTCTATCCACTGATCGCGCTGACCATCCTGTTCGGCGTCTATCCGGCTCCGGTCTTCGATGCGACGGCGGCTTCGGTCGATCTGCTCGTGAACAACTACACGGCCGCTATCCAGGCCGCCCATGACGTCGCGTCGTCCGCGCACTAGGATTCTCAGATATGAGTGTTGAAAGCACGATCCTCGCAAGCATCACCCTCTCGGCGCCGGAGATGATCCTCGCCGTCGGTGCGCTGTTCCTGCTGATGGTAGGTGTGTTCGCGGGCGAGAAGTCCTCGGAACCGGTGTCCTGGCTCGGCGTGCTGGTCATCATCTTCGCCGGCGGCTGGATCCTGTTCAATCCGGGCGAGGGACTGGCCTATGGCGGCGCCTTCGTGACCGATGCCTTCGGCCGCTTCATGAAGCTCTTGGTGCTGATCGGTTCGGCCGGCACGCTCGTCATGTCGATTTCGCTCGCGCGCCAGGAAAAGATCGACAAGTTCGAATATCCGGTGCTGATCGTGCTCGCCACGCTCGGCATGCTGTTGATGATCTCGGCCAACGACCTGATCTCGCTCTACATGTCGCTCGAGCTTCAGTCGCTTTCGCTCTATGTCGTCGCGGCCATGAACCGCGATTCGGCACGCTCGACGGAAGCCGGCCTCAAATATTTCGTCCTCGGAGCGCTATCCTCCGGCATGATGCTCTATGGCATGTCGCTGGTCTACGGTTTCACCGGCCATACCGGGTTCCCGGAAATCGCCGCCGCTATCTCGGCCGAAACCCGTTCGCTCGGCCTCGTCTTCGGCCTGGTCTTCGTCTTTGCCGGCCTTGCCTTCAAGATCTCCGCGGTGCCGTTCCATATGTGGACGCCCGACGTTTATGAAGGCGCGCCGACGCCGGTCACGGCCTTCTTCGCGGCGGCCCCCAAGGTCGCCGCCATGGCGCTCACCGTGCGCGTCGCGATCGACGCCTTCCAGCCGCTCATTGCCGACTGGCGCCAGATCGTTGTGTTCATCTCCATCGCCTCGATGGTGCTCGGTGCCTTTGCCGCAATCGGCCAGACCAATATCAAGCGTCTGATGGCCTATTCCTCGATCGGTCATGTCGGTTATGCACTGGTCGGCCTTGCTGCCGGCAACCAGGAAGGCGTCTCGGGCGTCGTGCTCTACATGGCGATCTACATGGTCATGACGCTGGGCTCCTTCGCCGTCATCCTTTCCATGCGCACGCCGGAAGGTGAGCCGCTCGAGCGCATCGATGATCTCGCCGGCCTCTCGACCACCAATCCGCTCATGGCGGTTGTGTTCACGATCCTGATGTTCTCGCTTGCCGGCATTCCGCCGCTCGCCGGCTTCTTCGCCAAGTATTTCGTCTTCATGGCGGCGATCAAGTCTGGTCTCTATGCACTGTCAGTGATCGGCGTTCTGGCCTCGGTCGTCGGCGCCTACTACTATCTGCGTATCGTCAAGCTGATGTGGTTCGATGCCTCGGTGGTGACATTCGGCCGCGTGCCGGGTGCGGCGAAGCTCGTCTACAGCCTCTCCGGTCTCTTCGTCGTCGGCTATGTCCTGTTCGGCGGCCGGATCGGCGTGGCGGCTGAAGCCGCGGCCAAAGCGCTGTTTTGATGGGAGATAGTCAGAGCGCATACCGGCTGGATACGTTCCGGCATATTGCGCTCGACGATGTCGGCTCCACCAACACCGAATGTTTGGAGCGCGCACGGGCCGGCGACCCGGGCCGGCTCTGGATCACGGCGCGGCGCCAGCTCGGCGGCCGTGGCCGGCGGGGCAGGACATGGATCTCCGAACCCGGCAATCTCTATTCGTCGCTGCTCCTCATCGATCCCGCACCCCAGGCGGCTTTGGCCGCGCTGCCGCTCGTCGTGGCGCTCGCGCTTCATCGCGCCATCTCCGCCGAAATGCCCTTTGCCGATGACCGCATCCGCATCAAGTGGCCCAACGACATTCTTGTCGATGGCCGCAAGGTCTCCGGCATTCTGATCGAAGCTGAAGGCATGCCCGATGGCCGCGGTGCGGTAGTCATCGGCTGCGGCGTCAACATTGCCCACAAGCCCGAGAATCCGCTCTATCCCGCCACCTCACTGTCCGAGGCCGGTGCGTCGACTTCGCCGGAGGCGCTCTTTGCCCGGCTGATGGTCGAACTCGCCCATGCGCTCGATGTCTGGCAGGCTGGCGCAGGCATCGACGAAATCGTTGCGAGCTGGAAAGCACTGGTGCATGGCATCGGCGGACCGATCACCGTCAATTTGCCAGACCGGTCGCTTTCGGGCATATTCGCAGGCATCGAGAAGGATGGGTTGCTCGCGCTCCGCCTCGATAGCGGCGAGACCCTCCGCATCGCTTCAGGCGACGTCTTTTTCCCTCGTACATAGTGGATGAGTTTGATGGCCGGCACGGATGAATTGGTGTTTTTGCCGCTTGGCGGCGTCGGCGAGATCGGTATGAACCTCGCGCTTTACGGCTTTGGTCCGGCATCGCACCGCCAGTGGATCATGGTCGATTGCGGCGTGTCCTTTGCCGGCCCCGATCTGCCGGGCGTCGAGTTGATCCTTCCCGATATCCGCTTCATCCTCGAAGAGAAGAAGAACCTTCTCGCGGTCTTCATCACCCATGCGCATGAGGACCATTACGGCGCGGTCAAGGACCTTTGGCCGAAGCTCGGCGTGCCGCTCTACGCCTCCCAATTCACCGCCGGCCTGCTCGAGGCCAAGGGCGACTATGATGACAAGGGTGAAAAGATCCCGGTCAAGAACCTGCATCCCGGCATGAAGGTCACGGTCGGTCCGTTCACGATCGAGCCCGTCGAGGTCGCCCACTCGATTCCCGAGCCGATGGCACTGATCATCAGAACGCCCCTTGGCAATGTCGTGCATACCGGCGACTGGAAGATCGACCCCGGCCCGACCATGGGCAAGGGCACAGATGAAGCAAAACTCCGCGCCATCGGTGACGAAGGCGTGCTGGCGCTGATCTGCGATTCCACCAATGCCCAGCGCGAAGGCATCTCGCCCTCGGAACTCGAGGTTTCCGCGAGCTTGCGCCAGATCATCGAGAAGGCCGAGGGCAGGGTAGCGATCACCACATTCTCCTCGAATGTCGGCCGCATCAAGTCGATCGCCATGGCCGCCGAACAGGCTGGTCGCGAAGTGCTCCTGCTGGGCACCTCGATGCGGCGCACAACAGAGGTGGCGCGCGATCTCGGCCTGATGGAAGGCATCAAGCCCTTCATCGCCGAAGATGAATTCGGCTTCCTGCCGCGCGAAAATGCCGTCGTCGTCCTGACCGGCAGCCAAGGCGAGGCACGCGCCGCGCTCGCCAAGATCTCCCGCGACGAGATGCGCAACATCGCGTTTACCAAGGGCGACACATTCGTCTTCTCCTCGCGCACCATCCCCGGCAACGAGAAGGCGATCCTCGACATCAAGAACGCCCTGATCGATGACGGCATGATCGTCATCTCGGACAGTGATGCGCTGGTCCACGTCTCCGGCCATCCGCGCCGTGGCGAGCTTGAGCGGATGTATGAATGGATCAGGCCGCAGATTCTCGTGCCGGTCCATGGTGAAGCCGCCCATCTCGTGTCGCATGCCGAATTCGGCCGCTCGAAGGGCATTGCTCAGGTTGCCGAAGTCCGCAACGGTCGCATTCTGCGCCTTGCACCCGGTCCGGCCGAGATCATCGACGAGGCGCCGCATGGCCGCATCTTCAAGGATGGCAAGCTGCTCGGCGAACTCGACGAAATGGGCATCGGCGACCGCCGCAAGCTCTCGTTTGTCGGCCATGTCGCCGTCAATGTCGTGCTCAACAGCCGCTATGACTTCGTCACGGATCCCGACGTCATCGCCATCGGCCTGCCCGCCTTCGACGAGGAAGGCGACGACATGGAGGACATCCTCTATGACGCGATCCTCGGCGCCGTCGAGAGTATCCCGCGCGCCCGCCGTAAGGATCTCGATATGCTGAAGGAAGCGGTGCGGCGATCGGTCCGGGCGGCAGCGAACCACTCTTGGGGTAAGAAGCCGGTCGTCACCGTCTTCGTCACCCGCGTGTAGCAATGGCTGTCAATTTCATTTCGATCTTCGCCGAATATTTCATCTGTTGGTGGATCACACTGTTCCTCGTGCTGCCGATCGGCCTCAGGACGCAGGCAGACGAGAACGAGGTGGTGTCAGGCACCGTCAAAAGCGCGCCTGCGCGCTTCCGCTTCTGGCGCGTCTTCCTGCTAACCACCCTGGTGTCATTGGTAATTTATGCCGGATGGTACACGATGACGGTCATCTATGGCGTGAGCGCCATGTCGTTGCCGCGTTTTGTCCCGGACTTTTCAAAGTAGCTCGGCAGTCCTCGCAACAAAACCGTCACAAAAGCGTCATGTGCCCGCGCTATTGCCTTGCGTAACGCAAGGCTTGCTCAAAGGCAAAAAAAAACAAGGCTGAAAGCCTTGTTTTCTAAGATTTCGCGTGATCCCATTCCCTTGCGGGGGCAGCGGGTGAGCGCGCCTAAGATCCCATCCTCCCAAGACTTGACCGCGAAAAAGTGGCTTGGAGTTGTTCTCCCTGCCTGTTTTATGGCCTGACCCTAGCTCAAAGAATAAGCGCTGTCACCCGCTTTTTTGCAAAAATGAGACAGTGTCAGCAAAAAATTCCGTTGACAAAAATAATCGAGGGTCTGTAGCAGATGCGTGTCACCGTGAGACGGCGGTCGGCAAAGCGCTTCAATTTATTGAGGAATTTTTCGCGCTTGGTTTTCATAAATCCGCCGCGGGCGGCCGCGCATCGCGATGGGCAAACGCCCTCGTGCCACAATCGTTTACGGTCCGGGCATACTTCTGCCACAATTGGTTGATCGGCACTTTGTGCCGGGTTTGCTTTGTCGGCCGAAGCCGTTATGAAGCCGTGGACAAGCACCCATCAAACCCGCGATTCCCCGGAAACGCTTACAAAAGACCGGATCAATCATGCGCCTTTCCCGCTACTTCCTGCCCATCCTCAAAGAGAACCCCAAGGAAGCCGAGATCGTCTCCCACCGGCTGATGCTGCGCGCAGGCATGATCCGCCAGCAGAGCCAGGGCATCTATTCCTGGCTGCCGCTGGGCAAGCGCGTGCTCGACAAGGTCAACAAGATCATCCGCGAGGAGCAGAATCGCGCCGGTGCCATCGAACTCATCATGCCGACGCTTCAGTCTGCAGACCTCTGGCGCGAAAGCGGCCGGTACGACGCCTATGGCAAGGAGATGCTGCGCATCAAGGACCGCCAGGACCGTGACATGCTTTACGGTCCGACCAACGAGGAAATGATCACCGAGATCTTCCGGTCTTATGTGAAGTCCTACAAGGACCTGCCGCTCAACCTCTACCATATCCAGTTGAAGTTCCGCGACGAGGTGCGTCCGCGCTTCGGCACCATGCGCTCGCGCGAATTCCTGATGAAGGATGCCTATTCCTTCGACCTGACCAAGGAAGGCGCCGAGCATTCCTATCGCAAGATGTTCACCGCCTATCTGCGCACTTTCGATCGGCTCGGCCTTCGCGCCATTCCCATGCGCGCCGACACCGGCCCGATCGGCGGCAATCTGAGCCACGAATTCATCATTCTGGCCGATACCGGCGAGTCGGAGGTCTTCTCCCACCGCGATTTCGTCAATTTCGACATCCCGGCGGCGGATACCGATTTCGATGATGTTGCCGGCCTGCAGGCGATCTTCGACAAGTGGACCTCGGTCTATGCCGCGACGTCTGAAATGCATGACGAGCCGGCCTTCAACGCGATCCCCGAGTCCGAGCGCCTGTCGGCACGCGGCATCGAGGTCGGTCACATCTTCTATTTCGGCACCAAATATTCGGAGCCGATGGGTGCGAGCGTGCAGGGCCCAGACGGCAAGCAGCATACGGTGCATATGGGCTCTTACGGCATCGGCCCCACGCGCCTTGTTCCAGCCATCATCGAAGCTTCACATGACGAGAACGGAATCATCTGGCCGAAATCCGTTGCGCCCTTCGACGTGTCGATCATCAATATGAAGACAGGCGATCAGGCTTGCGACTCGGCCAGCGGGGATCTCTATGCCAAACTCGGCAAGGCGGGGCTTGACGTGATCTATGACGACACCGACGACCGGGCGGGCGCCAAGTTCGCAACGGCCGATCTCATCGGCATTCCCACTCAAATCATCGTCGGCCCGCGCTCGATCGCCAATGGCGAGGTGGAACTCAAGGACCGCAAGTCTGGCGCACGCGAGACGCTGTCTATTGAGGCCGCAATCAACAAATTGACGTCGGCCGGTTGAACGGAGCAGGCATGGTGAGTGATACGGCGGACGGGGAAGCCACGGCGGCAGTTGTGGCAAAGGCGAGGGCGCCGTCGGTCCGCCCCTTCTCGACTTTTGAGCGGATGGTCGGGCTTCGCTATCTGCAGCCCCGGCGCAAGGAAGCCTTCATTTCGGTGATGGCGATCCTGTCCTTCCTCAGCATCGTACTGGGTGTCTCGACACTCATCATCGTCATGGCGGTGATGAACGGTTTCCGCACCGAACTCATCACGCGCATTCTCGGCATCAATGGTCACATGATCATCCAGCCGATCGACGGGGTGCTTGATGACTATGCCGCTCTGTCGGACAAGTATCGCAAGATCGAGGGCGTCAAGGATGCGATCCCGCTGATCGAGGGTCAGACGCTGGCTTCCGGCAAGGGCGGCGCTGGCACCGGCGCGCTGGTCAAGGGTGTTCGCACCGACGATTTCTCGCGTCTCAAGATGGTCGCGGACAATATCCAACAGGGCGACCTCATCAGCTTCGCATCCGGCGAAGGCGTTGCCATCGGCAGCCGCATGGCGGCCTCGCTTGGCCTCTCGGCCGGCGATACGATTACGTTGATCTCCCCGGAAGGCGACGTGACGCCGCTCGGCGTCAACCCACGCGTCAAATCCTACAAGGTCTCCGCGATCTTCGAGATCGGCATGTCGGAATATGACGCCTCGATCATCTTCATGCCCTTCGAGGAAGCGCAGCTCTATTTCAACCAGGACGGCATCGCGCAGTCGATCGAGGTCTTCCTCGACCATCCTGAGGCCGTCGACGAAATGCGGCCGAAGATCGAGGCGGCGTCCGACCGGTCGATCTTCATCACCGACTGGCGCCAGCGCAATCGCACCTTCTTCTCGGCGCTCGCGGTCGAGCGCAATGTGATGTTCATGATCCTGACGCTGATCGTGCTGGTCGCGGCGCTCAACATCATTTCCGGCCTCATCATGCTGGTGAAGTCCAAGGGACCCGACATCGCGATCCTGCGCACGATGGGCGCGACATCCGGATCCATCATGCGGATCTTCTTCATCACCGGTGCCACGATCAGTGTGGTCGGCACCATCGCGGGCGTCATCTTCGGTGTGATCGTGTGTCTCAACATCGAGTCGATACGGCAGTTCTTCTCCTGGCTCTCGGGTACGACGATCTTCAATCCGGAGCTCTATTTCCTCAGCCAGTTGCCTGCGGAAATGAATCTCTCCGAGACCATTACGGTCGTCGTCATGACGCTGACGCTGTCCTTCATCGCGACCATCCTGCCGGCCTGGCGGGCGTCCCGCATCGACCCCGTGCAGGCCCTGAGGTACGAGTGAGATGACGGCGGATGTGTTGAAGTTCCAGGACATCTCGCGCCATTACGGCACGGGTTATACCAAGCTCGAAATATTGAAGGGCGCCAATCTCACCGTGCGCAAGGGCGAGATCGTTGCTCTGGTTGCCCCGTCCGGCACGGGCAAGTCGACGCTTCTCCACCTTGCGGGTCTGCTCGAACGCCCGGATGGCGGAGACGTTCTGCTCAGCGGCAGAAGTGCAGGCGGTCTTGATGATCGCGACCGGACATCGATCCGGCGTGCGGAGATCGGCTTCGTCTACCAGTTTCATCATCTGCTGCCCGAATTTTCGGCGCTCGAGAATGTCATGATGCCGCAGATGATCGGAGGGCTGTCGCCTTCCGTCGCTTCCGAGCGGGCCCATCAGTTGCTCGACTATCTGCGCGTTGGCCATCGCGCCGAACACCGTCCCGGCGAATTGTCGGGCGGCGAGCAACAGCGTGTCGCCATCGCTAGAGCCGTTGCCAATGCTCCGCTGCTGCTTCTCGCTGATGAGCCGACGGGCAATCTCGATCCGGTGACGGCGCATTACGTCTTCGAGGCGCTCGAAGCGCTGGTTCGGCAGTCCGGCCTGGCAGCGCTGATCGCCACGCACAACCATGAGCTCGCCATGCGCATGGACCGCAGAGTTACGCTGGCCGAGGGCCAGATCGTCGAAGTCTGACGCGCCCGCTCTACTTCAGCTTGAAGCGCTGCTCGATGCTGGTGGTCTTTTTCGAATTGGTGTCGTTGAAGACATATTTCAGCACATAGTCGCCGGCCGGCACAGCGGAGACGTCGAGCGTCAAGGGCGTGAAGATCTCAAACAGCGGCTCATGGCTCTCGATCTTGAAATTGCCAAAAGCCTTCTGCTCGGCGAGCAATTCGCCCGAGGGATTGCGGAGTTCGAAATCGACCGTGAAGGCGCTGGTCACCCCGCCACCATCGGGCACCCAGGCGAGCCCGATCGGCTCCGCATAGGTGATCAGCGATGTGCCTGTCGGAAACTCATTGCTCGCAACGCGGTCATAACTGCCGAACATCAGCGGCTTCTCGCTGACGAAGAAGGCCTTTCGCACGTCGAAGGGTATGCTGTCGGAGGCCGCAGCCAGTGACTGGCGTATCTTGTCATAGGCGCCCGGCCCATCGCCCTTGGTGATCAGCGCCTCGGCTTCCTCGGCGAGCTTTGCGACCTCGCCGGCATGGGCCGCCGTTGCCAAGAATGCCGACACTGACAGCATAGTGATCCGCACGATCCGAAGCATCCAAACCCCTCTGAGAATCACGGAAGTCAGCCGAGATTAAACGTCGGCGCTGGCGCGAGGGTCAAGGAAGGTGCCACTCAACATTTCGTCAGATGTCCAATCAAAGCGTCTGGCGCAACCAGTCTGTGGCGAGCTTCGCCACGGGTTCGGTGGTCGAAGGCGACATGGCTGCGCCAGCCAGCACATGCTTCGATGGGTCTTCGACGCCTTTGATCTCGACGAGTCTGTGGGGAGCGCCCCATCGCTCTGCCATGTGTCTTGTGATCGCGGGCTGGACGACCTGGTCGTCTGGAGAGATGAGCAAGAGAGCAGGTATCTTCGTCTGCTCGACGGGAGCATCGACGGCGAGCCTGACCACCTCTGCCATCGGCAGGATTGCGTCGACAGGATAAGTTGTCGTCCAATAGAGCCGCTGGAGATCGTTGCCAGGCTCGAAGGAGCGGGTCTCGCCCATCACGACATTGGCCATCTGCCGGGCAAAGGGCAAGGTCAGCAGCGACGAGCCGAATGCCTGCACGCCGTAGTTCGGCGAGCAGAGGATCACCGCGTCGATACGATCCCTGAAGGCGGGTTGCGCGATGGCCCAGGTGGTGAGCGCACCCCCGGTCGACGTGCCCATGACGACGACCTTGTCGCCCAATCTTTCGCCGATCGCCAGGGCTTCGGCGAAATCGTTGGCCCAGGCATTGACACTGACATCGGCCATAGGCCGGGTGGTCGTGCCATGCCCGAAGAGGCGGGTGAGGAAGAGATTGGCCTTGAGATTTGCCGCGACGATATCGGGCACGGGGCGCATCTCCTGCGGCGAGGCCGAGAAGCCGTGGATGTAGACGATGGCGATCGGTGCTTTTGCCTTGGTCTCCGGATCGGCCCAGACGATTTCCTTGTGCTGGTTTGGCTGTATGCCGCGAACCTTGGCTTCCGCCTTTTCGAGATAGGCGTCGAGATCGTCACCGAGCAGTTCGGGGTCGAAGGTGATCGTCGTGTCCACGACGGTGCGCGAACCGAAGAGCCAGGCGGCGCCAAGCAGCAGGATGACAATCGCAAGAACTATGGCGGTGGGAAACAGGATCTTGGGCGCCCTCATCTGTAGTGCCTCCACGCGTTCGATCAGATCTGGCGCAGGGCGATCTTAGCATGCGAATGAGACTTCCTTGCCTCAAATCGCTGTGCTAGACGCATTCTATGGCAGGATTTCTTTCAAAATTGTTTGGGTTGGGTGGCGGCAGCGAATCCAAGGGTTCTTCTGGCGGCAGCAAGGATCGGATGGAGCGCATCGGCGAGTATGCCGTCTATGCGACGCCGATGAAGGAGGGCGGGCAGTGGCGCTTGGCCGGCCGCATCGAGAATGATGCAGCGGATGGGCTGATGGTGCGCCGCTTCATCCGCGCAGATATCTTCTCGAGCCAGGACGACGCGATCGAGACCACGTTCCGCAAGGCCAAGCAGATCATCGACCAGCACGGCGTCGGCCTGTTCGGCGATGGGTCTCCGGACCGCCCGGTCTGAGTGATTGGTGGATTGACAATTGGGGCCGCGTCAGCGGCCTTTTTCACGGGTGGGGGAGCATCATGGCATTGAAGTCTGGATTGGTACTGTCCGCAATCGTCGGCATTCTGGTGCCGGGGTTCGCATTTGCGGATGCGCCTGTTATCGCGAAGATCAACGCCTATCTGATCTATGAGGATTCCGGAAAGGTCGGGAAGAACATCGCGGATGCGCCCGACCAGATCGTCGCCCAGGACGAGAATGGCGCAAGTGTCCAGATGCTCATCGACATTGTCCTGAGCGGCAAGGCCGGGGGGCTCTACGAAAACAACCCGATCCTGCATGTCGTCACCAAGCCCTCGCTTGACGAGGCCGCAAAGCCCGTCAGCGAGGAATTCTACATATCCTTCATGGCGAAGGACAAGCTGTTCCGCACGGTTCTGGTCAATCACAATTGCAACGGCTTCGATCTCGAGGCCTATGTGACGGACGGCGACAAGCGGGTGTCTGAGTTCAAGAAAAGCTTCTCGATCACCTGCGGCGATTGACCCCAGGTGGCCGATCCACAGTTGGGCTTCAGTGCATGAAGTCCGGCTCTTGTCTCTCCAGCAGGGTCTTGAGGTCGGCGAGGTGCCGCTCGGCCTGGCCGGGATAATCCTCGATCTCGGCCGCGACCTTCTCGGCGATCTCGTCTGAGAGGACGCGGAGCTTCTGCCCGGTCTGCAGTGCCTTGATATAGGTCTCGGCGGCGCGCTCGAAATAATACATGCGGTTGAAGGCGTCGGCGACCGACTTGCCGATGACCAGCACGCCGTGATTGCCCATGATCATGATCTTGTGCTTCGGATCCTTGAGCATCCGGGCGCAGCGCGTGCCTTCGTCTTCCATGGCGAGGCCGCCATAATTCTCGTCGATCACATAGCGGTCGAAGAAGGTTGCACAGTTCTGGTCGATCGGCAGCAGGCGCGAATCCGCGAGCGAGGCCAGCACGGTCGAATAGATCGAATGGACATGCATGACGCAGCGGGCATGCGGCAGGTGGCGGTGGATCGAGCCATGCAGGCCCCAGGCCGTCGGATCCGGAGCGTCGGGCTGCTCCATGGTGTTGGGGTCATTGGCATCGAGCAGCAGCAGCGACGAGGCCTTGACCAGCGAGAAATGCACCTGGTTGGGGTTCATCAGGAACCGCGTGCCCTCGTCGTTGACAGCCAGCGAGAAGTGGTTCGCCACCGCCTCGTGCATGCCGAGCCGTGCCGTCCAGCGGAAGGCGGCGGCGAGGTCGACGCGCTCCTGGTAGAAGGGCAAGTTGGTCAGTTTCTGGATCGGGGCGACTCTGGCGCTCATGATGTTTCCCTCAATTCGGCTCGTGGAACAAGGATGCGATGCGCCGACCCCACGGTCAATGCGGGCGGCCACCGACAGGGCAGCCACCCGCACGAAAAATTCGGGGTCAGAGGGTGATGCGGAATTTCGCGAAACCCTCGGCACCTTCGCCGGCATCCTCGATTTTCACACTCTTGACGTCATCAAGGAACTCGCGCGCCTTGGGGCCAGTCTCGAAAACGACCGTCGTGCCGGGCATGGCCGAGAATTTCCAATTGGCGTCGGCCGACGGATTGATCGTGCCCTCCTGGATGATGTAGCGCACCAGCACGTCGCGGTTCGTGTCTGGAGCCACCAGCACCACCTTGTCGTCCTTGATGTCGGGGAAATTGCCGCCGCCGCCGGCGCGGTAGTTGTTGGTGGCGACGAGGAATTTCTGCGCCGGGTCGATCGGCTTGCCGTCGAAGCTCAGGTTCTTGATACGGCTGGCGTCCGCTTTGATGACATTGCCGTCCTTGTCATATTTTGGCGTCACGCTGAGGTCGATCTCGTAGGTTACGCCGTCGATGACGTCGAAATTGTAGGACGGGAAGGCAGGGTTGATGAGTGCCGCATCCTTGGCCCCCGACTCGATCTGGTTGAAGATGCCAGCCGACATTTCGAGCCAGTTCTTGACCTGATCGCCGGTGATGACCACCGCGCGTAGCGTGTTCGGATAGAGATAGAGGTCGGCGACGTTCTTGATTGCGACATCTCCAACCGGCACGTTGGTGTAGTACTCCGCGCCGCCGCGACCGCCGGCCTTGAAGGGTGCCGCGGCGGAGAGGATCGGCAGTTCCTTGAACTCCGAGTTCTTCATCAGGTCCTTGACATACCAGGTCTGGGCCTGGCTGACGATCTGGACCGAGGGATCGTCGGCGACCAGCGCGAAATAGGAATAGAGCGGCGCCGAGGTCTTGCCGACCGGGCGGCGGATATAGGCGAGGGTGGCCTCGTGCTCTTCCTTGATCGAGTCGATCACTTCGGCCTTGTCGGCGACGTCGGGGATCACCTTCTTGTCTTCACGGTGGTAGATGCCACGGGCTTCGGTGGTGAAGTCGACGATCTTCCACTTGCCGCCGTCCTGCTCGATCAAGAGGTCGATCAGGCCGAGATGCGAGCCCCAGAAGCCGCCCATCACCGCTGGCTTGCCCTGCAGCGTACCCTTGACCGGGTCGGCGCCGGCGACGCCGTCCCAGGTCTTCGGGCCGGGGAAGACGAGATGCTGGTGGCCGGTGAAGATCGCATCTACGCCCTCGACGCCGGCGAGATAGAGCGAGGCATTTTCCATCCGCTCCTTTTCACCCGTCGCGTCGATGCCGGAATGGGAGAGCGCGATGACGATGTCGGCGCCTTCCTCCTTCATGACAGGCACCCAGGCTTTCGCCGCCTGGACGATGTCGCGGGTATTGGCCTTGCCTTCGAGGTTCTTGGAATCCCAGACCATGATCTGCGGCGGCACGAAGCCGATGAAACCAACCTTCACCGTGTGTTCGGCGCCTGCGCCGTCCTTGATCTTCTTGTCGACGATCACATAGGGCTTGATGAAGAGCTCGTCCTGCTTGGCATCGGTGGCGAGCTGGCCCTTGGTCAGGTTGGCACAGACGTAAGGGAAGTTCGCGCCCTTGGTGGTGTTGAAAAGAAAGTCGAGGCCGTAATTGAACTCGTGATTGCCGAAGGTACCGACATCGTAGCCCAGCGTATTCATCGCCTTGATCACCGGGTGGACGGCGCCATCCTTCATGCCGCGCTCATAGGCGATGAAATCGCCGAGCGGATTGCCCTGCAGGAAGTCACCATTGTCAATGAGCATGGAGTTCCCGGCCTCGGCGCGGATCTTGTCGATGATCGTGGCGGTGCGGGCGAGGCCGAGCTTGTCGTCGGGTGCGTCGGCATAATAGTCGTAAGGATAAACCGCGACGTGAATGTCGGTCGTTTCCATGATGCGGAGATGCGCCTGGTTGGCGGCGGCATTGGCGGCGAAGGGGTGGAGCATAATCAGCGCCGAACTGGCGGCCATG
Organism: Rhizobium sp. SRI_017; assembly: GCF_057586295.1. Classification (NCBI taxonomy): domain Bacteria; kingdom Pseudomonadati; phylum Pseudomonadota; class Alphaproteobacteria; order Hyphomicrobiales; family Rhizobiaceae; genus Rhizobium; species Rhizobium sp. SRI_017. The sequence continues at coordinate 334,117 of NZ_JBYCZP010000004.1, forward strand.
CCCTTGAGCAGTGAACGGCGGGTGGAGGTGATGTTCAGAGTCATATCTCTCTCCTCTAGAGGTTTTCTGTTGGATGCGGAAAGTGCCGGTGATCTTCCGCTACGCGCCTTTCATGACGGATTTTTTACCGTTTGATAAAAACCTCGGAACTGACAATTAGCAACCCCTAAGTTGCGGGTATGCGCTGTCGTTCACGCGAGCCGTTCCGCCCCGTGGCTTGACCATGCACTACTCCGGATCCCCCGCTTTCGCATGGGATATCGGCCGGGGCACGAAACCGTGCCACGTTAGTAATGACTGCCTCGCGGCAGCCGATAAGGCGCGTTTCCGTGCCCCGTTCGGTGGTTTTTCCCGCGCAACTCCGGTCCCTCTGCGTCACCGAATGCCCCGGGGTGACGGAAGCCGATGTAACCCTAGCCTCCACGCCCACGATGTTCCTCCGTCCTCCATCGCTGGCAGTCCGGAAGTGCCGGTCCATCACCCCCGGCTGGCATTCGAATGCCTCCTATGCCTCACAGGCACGCCAGGCCCTTTTTCAGGCCTGAGGAGGACCATTTTCTGCGACGGGCCCTGGCATGGAGCTTTGCGTCGTCTCCCCACACCAGCAACACCGGCCCCGCCTCGACGCATCGCCATGCGTGGTAGCCGATGCGGGACGGGAGTGATTATCGCATGGCTGGAGGGGGCGGGGAAAAATGGGGTTAGTGGATTGTATTCAATCAATAATGCCCTGAAATTTTTGGGAGGGCTTTTCACCCCTCACCAAGCGCGCCCAGGCATTCGACTTCGTTTCATGCGGGCTTGCTATCCTCTCCCGCAAGGGGAGAGGTAGACTCGCGGCACGGTCTCGCAACTTGCGGAGGCCGAGAGCGCGGCATCCTACCTCTCCCCTTGCGGGAGAGGGTGAGCTTGCGAACGAAGGCCGGGTGAGCATCGCGAACCCTTGGCCGAAGTTGGTGAGGGTTCAGGCAAGACAACAAATCGGACGCTGATCAAATAAGTCCGCTCCTTCCGGGAAGACATACACGTCACTACAACTAACCCCGGTAAAATCTGACAAAAGTTTACATTTGCCCATTAATTCAAATTTTAACCATTTCCCCGACCCTGCGCTTCACAGCTTCGACGGAGCAATGATTTGCTCGCAATGCGCATGCGCCGCCAGGGACATGCATCGGCTGGGATGAGAAAGTTTCATTTCCCCGTCGCATAGCGAGATCACATATGAAAAAGCTCAATATTGCGCACCAACTCTTCGTGTTGGTCGGCGCCCTCATGGCGGCTTTCGCTGTCGCCGTCTATTTCCAGCTCACCTCTTTCACCCAGGACATCTATCGCGAACGCTTCGACATGCTCCGCACGCAGGTCGAGAGCGCGATATCCATCATGGACTCCTATAATGAACGGGTGAAGGCCGGCGAGATGACGCTGGAGGCAGCCCAGGCCGAGGCCTACAAGGTGCTGTCCAAGATCAAGTATGAGCCGAACGGTTATTTCTTCGGCAACAATTATGATGTCGTCCTGCAGTTCCATCCCGATCCGAAACGGATCGGCAAGAACATGGCCGACGCCGTCGACGCCAATGGCGTGCGCTTTAGCCATGCCATGACCCAGCTCGGTCGCAATGGCGGTGGCATCACCCACTATCTCTGGAGCAAGCCCGGCCAACCGGCCGATGTGACCTTCCCCAAGGCCGCCTATTCGCTGGCCTACGACCCCTGGAAGATCGTGGTCGGTACCGGCGTCTATATCGACGACCTCGAAGCCCAGGTTCGCGGCACTGTGTTCAAGGCACTCGGCGGCTGTGCCGTGCTCTTCCTGCTCGGCCTGGCGATCGCCTGGTACGTGATCCGCGGCATCACCAAGCCGCTCGCGGGCGTGCACACTGCGCTCGGGGCAGTGGCCGACGAGGATGTCAAGATCGAAGTTCCCCACAGCGACTGGAAGAACGAAGTCGGCCAGATGGCGCGGGCGACCGTCTCGCTGCAACAGAAGGTGCGTGAGCGCCATGCCGCCGCCGAGCGTGAGGCGACACAGCAACAGGAGATCGACGGCGAGCGTGCCCGAAACCTCCGTGACCGTGAGCAGGAAGCCGCCTCGCAGAACCATGCCGTATCCTCGATCGGCCGGGCGCTGGAAGGTCTGGCACGCGGCGACCTGACCGCCCGTTGCGGCGACCTTGGCCCGCAATATGCCGGCCTGCGCGACAATTTCAACGATGCGCTCGGCCGTCTCGAGGCGGCGATGTCGAAGGTCAGCGCCAAGGGCGGTGACATCTCGATGAGCAAGGAAGAGATTCGCCGTGCCTCCGGCCAGCTCTCCCAGCGCACCGAGCAGCAGGCAGCCAATCTCGAAGAGACCTCGGCTGCACTCGAGGAACTCGCTGTTACCGTCCGCCAGACCGCGGAAGGCGCCAACGAAGCGAGCAAGCGTGTCCATTCGGTCAGCGCCGAAGCCAGCCGCAGCGACGGCGTCGTCGCCGAAGCGATCACCGCGATGAGCGGCATCGAGAAGTCCTCGGCAGAAATCTCCAAGATCATCGGCGTGATCGACGAGATCGCCTTCCAGACCAACCTGCTGGCGCTGAATGCCGGCGTCGAAGCGGCCCGCGCCGGTGAATCCGGCAAGGGCTTTGCGGTCGTTGCCCAGGAAGTCCGGGAACTCGCCCAGCGCTCGGCTGCTGCGGCCAAGGAGATCAAGGACCAGATCGCCCGGTCCTCCGGCCAGGTCGATCACGGCGTCCGCCTGGTCGGCGAAGCCGGGGAAGCACTCAAGCGCATCTCCGAGCAGATCAAGGCCGCCAACGATATCGTCGGCAAGATCGCGCACAGTGCCTCCGAGCAGGATACGACGCTGCGCTCGATCACCTCGTCGATCAACCAGCTCGACGCAGCGACCCAGCAGAATGCGGCCATGGCGGAAGAGACCACCGCAGCCGCCGAGTCGCTCGCCAATGACACCGACGAACTGGTCGACCTGATCCGGGCCTTCCAGGTCGGTGTTCAGCAGCCGGTACAGGGTCGCCGCGCGGCTTAAGGCAGACATCAGCGCGAAGGAGAGGGCCGCGGTTTTCCGCGGCCCTTTCTTTGCGCTCAGAGGGCGGCGAGATTCGGACGGTCGATGATCTCGCGGAGCGCGAAGGAGGAGTTGATCTTGACCACATTGGGCAGCGCGGAGAGCCAATCGCGGTGGATGCGCTCGTAATCCTCGAGATCCTTGCAGGCCAGCCGCAGGATGTAATCGTACTCGCCGGACATGAGATAGCAGACCAACACATTGGGCACGCGCTTCACGGCCGCCTCGAACTCGGCGAGCGTCTTGGCGAACTGGCCTGACAGAGAGATATGGACGATGACGATCATCTTGTAGTCGAGCGCCTTGTGCGAGACGCGGGCGTGATAGCCGGAGATGACGCCGGATCTTTCGAGGATGTCGAGCCGTCGTGAGCAGGAGGAGGCGGAGAGCCCGACCCGGTCGGCGAGGTCGGCATTGGAGATCCGGCCGGTCTCTTGAAGAGTCCTCAATATGGCAAGATCGATTTGATCCAGCTTCTCCATCGGTGAAACCTTCGAATTAATCGTTTCAACTTGCAATAATATTCGAAAATTGGGTTGGAATCAAACCGTCTTTGCAAGGACATTTCGCGGCTTTTGCGGTCTAATCACGCGCATAGATCGAACCTGCCCGACCGTCGAAGATCGGGCCAAAGAATGGGGAATTTTTCAATGCGCGTCGGTTGCCCGAAAGAAATCAAGAACCACGAATATCGCGTCGGCCTGACGCCTGCTTCGGTTCGCGAATATGTCGCCCACGGCCATTCCGTGCTGGTCGAGACCAATGCCGGTGCCGGCATCGGCGCCTCTGACGCCGACTATGTCGCCGCTGGCGCGAAGATCGCCGACACGGCTGGCGAAGTCTTCCAGAATTCCGACATGATCGTGAAGGTCAAGGAACCGCAGCCATCCGAATGGGTGCAGCTGCGCGAGGGCCAGATCCTCTATACCTACCTCCACCTGGCTCCGGATGCGGAGCAGACCAAGGGCCTGATCGCCTCGGGCGTCACCGCCGTTGCCTATGAGACCGTGACCGACGAGCGTGGCGGCCTGCCGCTGCTCGCGCCGATGTCGGAAGTCGCCGGCCGTCTGTCGATCCAGGCCGGTGCCACGGCGTTGCAAAAGGCCTATGGCGGCCGCGGCGTGCTGCTCGGTGGCGTTCCGGGCGTGCTGCCGGGCAAGGTCACCGTCATCGGCGGTGGTGTGGTCGGCCTGCATGCCGCGCGCATGGCCGTCGGTCTCGGCGCCGACGTTACCATCCTCGACCGCTCGCTGCCGCGGCTACGCCAGCTCGATGATATCTTCCAGGGCCGCATCCACACGCGTTTCTCGTCGATCGATGCGCTGGAGAACGAAGTGTTCTCGGCCGACGTCGTTGTCGGCGCCGTGTTGATCCCGGGTGCCGCTGCGCCGAAGCTCGTCACCAAGGCGATGCTGGGTGGCATGAAGAAGGGTGCTGTCATCGTCGATGTAGCGATCGACCAGGGTGGTTGCTTCGAGACCTCGCATGCCACGACCCATTCCGACCCGACCTATGAAGTCGACGGCATCATCCACTATTGCGTCGCCAACATGCCGGGCGCCGTGCCGGTGACCTCGGCGCATGCGCTGAACAACGCCACAATCAGCCATGGCCTGGCGCTGGCCGACAAGGGTATCCAGGCGATCCTGGCCGACAAGCACCTGCGCAACGGCCTCAACGTCCACAAGGGCAAGATCACCAACCGCCCGGTTGCCGAAGCGCTCGGCCTGCAGATGTTCGAGCCGGAAGTGGCGCTCGCCGCCTGAGGGTAGTGATTTCGGAATATGCAAAGGCCGGTGGAGCGATCCATCGGCCTTTTGTATTTCAAGCCGCCGAAATCCGGCACTGGTAGCAATTGTTGCGCGCCGACCGGACATGGACATAGGCGATCTCGTCGCGGGCGAGGAGGTCCGCGGCATAGGTGCGAACGTCTTCCTTGAGCGTCACGGCGCCGGTGCCGTAGACGATGCGGTGATCATGGCTGTAACCGCGCAGGATATAGTCGCGGCTGGTTTCCAGCACGGGCGGCTGGATTTCCTCGGCTTCGTAGCGGCGGCAGGGTCTGCCATGGAGGAAGACCGGACCCGTCTCGGCATAGGGCTGAAGATCGGGGAAGGGGCGGTAGGCCAGCACGAGAACGGTTTCGCCCGCGTCGATATTGCCGAGGCAGTGGCGGCAGGGATGACCGGGGCCGTCGGAAGTGCGGGTCTCGGCGGGGAAACCATAGGCATCCTTGCCGCCATTCCAGAGCGCTTCGGCATCGGCGGTGGGCATGGCTTCGAAACGGATGGTCATGGCGTGTCTCCCGATTGGATGATGCGCCTTGTCTGGTCCGATGCGGGGCTTCGATCCACCCGATTCATGGGTGGTCAGGGAATGCGGAAAACCTTCGGGTCTTTGCGCGAAAGCTGAACCTTGATGCGGCTGCCGATATCGATGGGCTTGCCGGCATCGTCGAATTCGCGGACGATCGAGGCCGAATGCGCGCTCTGGTCGGCCGGTGAGTGATAGGTGAAGGTGACGAAGGTCTGCGTCTTGACCTCGATATCAGGCTTGCCCGCCATCTTCTCCCTCAGTCGGTCGCACTGGTCGATATGGAGCGGGACCGCGTGATCGGTCGCGAAGGCGGCGCAGAGAGACTGGACGGCTGTCACTTCGACCGTGGTCGTCTCGTAGACCCACCAGTTGCGCAGTGGGTCCCACAAGAAAAGATAAACGACCGCCGCGATCACCAGCGCATATTGCCAGGCACCCCTGCGCGTGAGGCGTTCCAGAGCGCGGTTCTTCTCTGCCATGCCCTCGGTCAGCCCCTGAAGACTTTGAGGATCTCGTCATCGCTCAGCGGCCGGACGAGCGCATCGGCGGTGGAGACCGGCGAGAAGCCGAACATCTGGTAGAGCTGCAGCGCGCGGGGATGATCGAGCGTGTTGGTGGTGACCACGACCTTCTGCGGCTCGTGCGCCCAGGCGGCATAGAGCGCCTGCAGCAGGAACCATTTGCCGACGCCGAGGCCGAGCGCATGTTCCATCAGGCCGAAATGACAGAACTCGACCTCTTCCTCATGGCGGAAGAACTCGTGGAAACCGGCAGGCGCTCCATTGACATAGAGCACGGCGATCTCGGTCCGCCGGTCGTGCAGGATCGCGCGCAGCTTGTCGTCGGACATTCTGAGTCGATCGACCCAGTGCCAGCGGCGGCCCACCTGGTCGTAGAGATAGCGATAGTACGAGAGCGGGATTTCCGGCACGCGCATCACGGCAGTCGCGATATTGACCGGCAATGTCAGGCTCTGGCGTGGCGGTGAAGTCATCTCCAGCCGCGTGATATGCGCCTTGAGCGCCCGCGGCTTCTTGCTAGCAGTCGACATTAACGATCAATCCTTGCCTGACACAACGGGGGTGTCGCTTCTGCCGCCCCATTCGGTCCATGAGCCATCATAGAGCGTGTTGTCTGTATGGCCAAGGGAGGCGAGGGAAAGGGTGATGATTGCCGCCGTGATGCCCGAGCCGCAGGAGGTGACGACGGGCCTGGAGAGATCGATGCCGGCTTCTTCGATCGTCTTGCGGAGATCGGGCAGCGACTTGAAGCGGCCGTTTTCGGAGAGCGTCGTCGCGGGCAAGCTTTTTGCGCCCGGCATATGACCCGAGCGGACACCGGCGCGCGGTTCGGGCTCGGTGCCCAGGAAACGGCCGGGGCCGCGGGCGTCGGCGATCTGGACCTTGCCCTCGGCGACAAGGGATTTCATGGCATCGAGTGTTGTGACCCTGGAGGAGTCGAGCCGGGCATTGAAGACGGCTGGTGCCGGTTCGGAGAGCTCGGAGGTCAAGGGACGGCCGTCGCGCTTCCAGCCGTCCAGGCCGCCGTCGAGGACATAGACTTTGTCAGCGCCGAACAGACGGAAGAGCCACCACCCGCGGGGCGCCGCGAAGAATCCGGGACCGTCGTAGACGACTATGGTGTCCTTCTCCGAAATGCCGAACCTGCCGGCCGCGTCGGCGAAGACCTCGGCCGAGGGGATCGTATGGGGCAGCCCGCTCGAATGATCGGCGATCACGTCCTGGTCGAAGAAGATGGCGCCCGGAATGTGGCCCGCGGCATATTCCTCGGCGGCATTGCGGTTCTGCGCCGGCAGGTACCAGGAGGCATCGACCACGCGGAATCCGGGCGCGCCGAGGTTCTTCTCCACCCAGTCGGCGGAAACGACGAAACGGCTTGTGTCCTCAGACATGTGTCTCCTCCAGGTGACGTTAGGGAAGGTTAGGCTTCAGGCTTGCCAAACTTTATCCGGAAGCGCCTGTTTTCCTTACCTTTCTTCTCGATCTTAGCAATATGGATGGCGCCGACCTCCTGCGTCTCGGAAACATGCGTACCACCGCAGGGCTGGCTGTCCACGGACGCATTCTCGCCGATGCAGACAAGACTGACGCGGCCCATCCCGGCCGGTGGACGAACATTCTTGGACTTCACAATGCCCGGATTGGCCGCGAGGTCCGCATCGGTGATCCACTGCACATAGACGGGGTGATTGGCGTTGACGATCTCCATCATCCTGGCCGTGACCGCGTCCTTGTCGATCGTTTCGGCCATGTCGAAATCGACGCGGCTCTCGTCCTCGCCGACGGCGGCACCGGTAATCGGAAACTGACAGACGACGGAGAGGATGTGGCAGGCCGTATGCATCCGCATCAGCTTGTAGCGCCTCGCCCAATCGACATGCAGCACCAGCTTTTCGCCGACTTCGGGTAACGGCTGTCCTTCGAGCGGCGTGTGCAGGACGACGCTCTTGTCCTCGCCATTGACGGTGATGCCGAGTTCTATCTTCGAGCCGTCGGCGCGCTCGAGGAAGCCGGTATCGCCGGGCTGGCCGCCCGACGTGGCATAGAAGCATGTCTGGTCGAGTTCGATCGCGCCATCCGCTCGCACCGCTGTGACGATGCCTTCCGCCGTCGAGAGGTAGAAGTCGTCACGGTAGAGCGGCAATGTCGGCATGGCGTCAGACTGGCTCGTAAGGTGGGGTGATCGAGGACTTGGCAGCCATCCATGCGGGGATCGGCAGGCCCTTGGAGGCGAGGAATTCCGGATTGAACAACTTGGACTGGTAGCGATTGCCGTAGTCGCAGAGCACGGTGACGATGGTATGGCCCGGCCCGAGATCCTTTGCAAGGCGGATGGCGCCGGCAATATTTATGCCCGAGGAGCCACCGAGACACATGCCTTCCTCTTCGATCAGATCGAAGACCAGTTGGACGGCCTCGGAATCCGGAATGCGGTAGGAATAGTCCGGCTTGAACCCTTCAAGATTGGCGGTAATGCGGCCCTGGCCGATGCCCTCTGTTATCGAGGAGCCGGGCGCCTTGAATTCGCCCGTCGTGTAGTATTCGTGCAGCGCTGCGCCCTCCGGGTCGGCGAGGCCGATCTTGATATCGGCATTGAAGCCCTTGAGGCCCGCTGCGACGCCGGCCAGCGTGCCGCCGGAGCCAACAGCGCAGATGAAGCCGTCAATCTCGCCATTGGTATCCGACCAGATTTCGGGCGCCGTGGTTTCGATATGGGCCTGGCGGTTGATGACATTGTCGAACTGGTTGGCCCAGACAGCGCCGTTCGGCTCGGTTTTGGCGAGCTCGTCGGCGAGACGGCCCGAGAGCTTCACGTAGTTGTTGGGATTCTTGTAAGGGACGGCCGGGACTTCGACGAGTTCGGCGCCGAGCAGTCGCAGCGCGTCCTTCTTCTCCTGGCTCTGGGTCTCGGGAATGACGATGACCGTGCGATAGCCGAGCGCCTTGGCGACCATGGCCAATCCGATGCCGGTATTGCCGGCCGTGCCCTCGACAATGACGCCACCGGGCTTCAGCACGCCGCGCTTTTCCGCATCGCGGATGATGTAGAGCGCGGCGCGGTCCTTCACCGACTGGCCGGGATTGAGGAATTCCGCCTTGCCATAGATCGTGCAGCCGGTCAGTTCGGATGCTTTTCTCAGCTTGATGAGCGGTGTGTTGCCAATGGCTTCAAGGACGTTGTCATACGCCGACATGGGGAGCAATCCGTTGTGTGTGAAGCGAAAATATGTGTCGGCTATTTCATGGGCAAGGGTGGTGGCGCAAGAAATATGTTGTCGTCACACGAGCAGGAGGGGGAAAAAGCGTTCAAGACTCGGAAGCGCCGCGTTCGCGCCCAATGGCCAGGCATGGCGGCAAGTGGCATCCTGTCGCCGGACCCATCTTGATCCCGAGGTGTCAGCCACGATGAATTGATCACGCCAAGATCGTCAACCGGTGGCTCTGCAGGCTGATGCTTTCATAAGGCTTGCCTAATTTTTGTAGGAGATCGTTCGGCGCTGCGTTAGAATGGCGCGGTCAGTTGTATACTGGGCAGAATGCCCTGAATTTGTTGGTGTCTCGATGAAACAGAGACTCGCCGCAGTCCTGGCGGCCGATATGGCGGGTTACAGCCGGCTCATGGAAGCCGACGAAGCGGGTACGCTTGCCCGTCTGAGGGCCCATCGCATAGAGCTGATCGACCCCGCGGTCGCCAAGAACGATGGTCGGATCATCAAGACGACCGGCGATGGCATGCTGGTCGAATTCCAAAGTGTCAGCGACGCCGTCCGATGCGCTGTCGAGATCCAGCAGCGCATGAAGCGACGCAATTCCGACGTTGCTCAGGATCGGCGGATCGAATTCAGGATTGGCATAAATGTTGGCGATATCATCTTCGATGACAACGACATTTTCGGTGATGGCGTCAACATCGCGGCCCGTGTCGAACAACTTGCCGATGTCGGCGGCATCTGCATCACTGCCGCCGTCGCCACGCAGATCGCCGACCGGCTCGAGGTTTCGATAGAGGATCTCGGAGAGAAGTCGCTGAAGAATATCAGCCGTCCCGTGCATCTCTATCGCATCGGCATCGACGACGCCGCCCTACCGCCGCTGCCGAAAGAAGCGAACGACAGCCGGCGGAGCATGTCCAAGCCGTCGATCGTGGTGCTTCCGTTCGACAATATGAGCGGCGACCCCGAGCAGGAATTCTTCGTCGACGGCTTGACCGAGGACATTATCACCGAACTTTCGCGTCGCCACGAGCTTTTCGTGATCTCGCGGAATTCCAGCTTCGTCTACAAGGATCACTCGATCAATGTCCGGGAAGTGGCTGAGAAGCTCGGCGTCCAGTACCTCGTCGAAGGCAGCGTGCGGAAAAGCGGCGACAGGATCCGCGTCACCGTCCAGCTTATCGATGCGACCAACGATACGCATATCTGGGCGAACAAATACGACCGGAAGTTCGATGATGTCTTTGCAATTCAGGATGAGGTGACGGCGTCGATCGTGGCGACGCTTCCCGGGCGCGTCGAGGCGGCCCAGCGCGACCAACTCACCCGGATGAAGCCCTCGAACATGGCGGCCTATGAATGTGCCCTGACCGCGAAGGTTCTGCATCACCGGAGCAGCGCGGCGGACAATATGCAGGCCCAGACGCTCATCGGCAGGGCCATCGCGCTCGATCCTGGTTACGCCCACGCCCATGCCTGGCGCGCCTGCATTCTCGGTCAGGCCTGGGTGCATGGCTGGTGCGAAGACAAGGATGCCGCCTGGATCCAGGTTTCAAGTGAACTGGAGCAGGCGCTGGCGCTCGATGACAACGATGCCGACGTGCACCGCATCCTCGCCGCCGTGATGGTGAACAACAATCAGTTGACCGAGGCACAGTATCATCAGGAGCGGGCGCTCTCACTCAACCCGAATTACGACCTCGTCGTGGTGCAGCAGGGTGAACTGCTGACCTGGCTCGGAAGGCCCGAAGAGGGCGTCGAGTGGATCAGCAAGGCCATGCGTCTCAATCCGCATCACCCAGAACGCTTCTGGAGCCATCTGGGGAAAGCCTATTTCGCCGCGCGGCAATACGACGAGGCCATCAAGGCCTTCAGGCATCTTTCGGCGCTGGATGATGTCCAAAACGCTTTCGTCGCGGCCTGCCACGGCTGGCTCGGCGACCGTGCCGCCGGTGTCGCACATATGAAGAAGGTTCGAACGCTCGCGCCCGCATTCGACATCGACGCCTTTCTCGCGACGCTGCACTATGTCCGCGAGGCAGACGTGCAGCACATCCGCGAAGGACTTTTGCGGGCGGAAGCGCCCGGTCCGGCGCCGGCGGAAAGCAGTATCGCCGCAAAATAGATGCCGGCACTGCGCCCGCTGGGCCCGGTTCCTCATGATCGGCAAGCTGACCGGCACACGACGGCACAGGTTCGTTTCTGAATCAGAAGGGCGTGTTGCCGGTGGCTTGCACGAAATCGCCTGAACTCCGGCACCCTCATACTTGTCCCCAACCCCCAATCATGCCAAATGGCGGCAATGACCCAAGCTCGTCCGCTCGACCATCTCGTCATCCCCGTGACCGATCTCAAGACGGCGCGCGCGCGGCTGACGCGGCTCGGCTTCACGGTGGCAGCGGATGCGCGGCATCCCTTCGGCACCGAAAATGCCTGCATCTTCCTGGCCGACAAGACCTATCTCGAGCCGCTCGCGGTCGGGAGTCGTGACGATGTCGAAACGGCGGTGCGGCGGGGAAATCAGTTCGTCGCCCGCGACTGGGCCTTCCGGTTCCGCAATGGCGATGAAGGTCTGTCGGCGATCGTGATGGGGACGCCGGATGCGGATGCCGACTATGCTGCGTTCTGTGCGGCGGGACTTTCGGCCGGTGACCAGCTCAGCTTTTCGCGGGTGATGAAATTTCCCGACGGAACCGAGATCGAGCCATCGTTCAAACTGTCCTTTGCCGCCGATCTGCGCGCGCCGGACTTCTTCGCATTCACTTGCGAGCGGGTGAACATGCCGCCGGCAGATCGTTCGGCGCTGGAACGGCATGAAAATGGCGTGACGGGCATCGCGAAGGTCGTCCTTTCGGAGAGCGAACCTGCTGCCTTTGCCGGCTATCTCCGGGCGGTGACCAGTGGTGAGGTTGCCGGCGAAGGCAAAGGACGGCTCGGCCTCTCGACGGCCAACGTCGCGCTCGAGGTCATCGATCCCGCAACCCTTCAGAATGACTACGGCGTCCCGCGCTCGTCCGAGCGCGGACTGCGCGGCGAGGCTATCGTCTTCAGGGTGCACGACCTTGCCGTGACGGAACGCCTGCTCGTCGCCAACGGCGTCAGGCACTTGAGATCGGCCGGCATGGTCCTCGTGCCGCGCGAGCCCGGGCAGGGCACACTTTTCGCATTTTCGGAGTGAGAACGATGTCGAAGACCAATGCAGTCGTCACGGTGGGCGAGGGTCCCCGGCAGGTGAATTTTTCGAATTCCGGCAAGCTGACCATGATAGCCGGCCCCTGCCAGATGGAGACCCGCGAACACAGCTTCATGATGGCGGGCAAGCTCGTCGAGATCTGCGACAAGCTCGGGCTCGGCCTGGTCTACAAGTCGTCTTTCGACAAGGCGAACCGGACGTCGCTCTCGGGAAAGCGCGGCATCGGGCTTGAAAAGTCGCTCGAAGTCTTCGCCGACCTCAAGAAGGAATTCGGCTTTCCGGTCCTGACCGACATCCACACCGAGGAGCAGTGCGCCGAGGTTGCCCCGGTCGTCGACATCCTGCAGATCCCGGCCTTCCTGTCGCGCCAGACCGACCTGCTGGTGGCTGCGGCGAAGACCGGCCGTGTCGTCAATGTCAAGAAAGGTCAGTTTCTCGCACCCTGGGACATGAAGAACGTTCTGGCCAAGCTCAATGACAGCGGCAATCCGAACATTCTGCTCTGTGAACGCGGTGCCTCCTTCGGCTACAACACGCTGGTCTCCGACATGCGTTCGCTGCCGATCATGGCGGCGATGGGTGCGCCTGTCATCTTCGATGCGACCCATTCGGTGCAGCAGCCGGGCGGGCAGGGCGCCTCGACCGGCGGTGACCGGACCATGGTGCCGGTGCTGGCGCGGGCAGCCGTTGCGGTCGGCGTCGCCGGCGTCTTCATGGAGACGCATCAGGATCCTGATAATGCGCCGTCCGATGGGCCGAACATGGTTCGACTCGAGGACATGCCACGGCTGCTCGAAAGGTTGCTGGCGCTCGATTCTATCGCCAAGGCGGCGTGATAGTCTGTACGCTTCAGGCGGCGCGCGTGATCGCGCCGCTCGAACGGGTGGCGGTCACCGTGAACCGCGAGACAATCTCCTCCAGCGCCTGAACCTGTTCGTTCAGACCCTTACAGGCCGAGTTCGTTTCCGCTGCCATGGCGGAATCGCGCTGGATCACCTCGTCCATCGCATGGACAGAGCTGTTGATCTCACCGATCGCCGAAGACTGCTCGCTGGATGAGGTGACGACCGCGTCGATCAGCTCGCCGACACGCTGGACTTTGGCCTCGATGTCGGTCAGCGCATCACCGGTGCGGTTGACGAGCGAGACGCCGGCGCCGACCTGTTCCGAGGACGCCGAAATCAGTGCCTTGATCTCCTTGGCGGCTTTGGCCGAGCGGGAGGCGAGTTCGCGCACTTCCTGGGCTACGACGGCAAAGCCCTTGCCGGCCTCGCCGGCGCGTGCCGCCTCGACGCCGGCGTTGAGCGCGAGCAGGTTGGTCTGGAAGGCGATCTCGTCGATCACATTGATGATCGAGCCGATCTGGCCGGACGAGCCCTCGATCCGCTGCATGGCACCGATCGCATCGCGCATCAGGCCGGCGCATTGCGCGGCGGCGCGGCTGGTCTCGGACATCATGCGGCTTGCTTCGGCCGACTGGGATGAGGAGTTGCCGACGGCGGCGGTGATCTCGGTCAGTGCGGCCGAGGTTTCCTCGATCGTCGCAGCCTGCTGTTCGGTGCGCTGGGAAAGCGCGTCCATTGCCTCGGAAATGTCGGAGGACGAGTGGCGGAGCGTGCCGGTCGCGTCCGATACCGCGTCGATCGAGCGGGCGAGGGTATCGACGCTGGAGTTGAAGGTCGTGCGCAGCTGTTCGTAGGCTGAGGAAAAGTGGCTGTCGATCCGGAAGCCGAGATTGCCGCGCGAGAGCTCGTCCAGTGCCCGCGTGAGGGAGCCAATGACATCGCCGCGCTCGGCTTCCTCGGCAGCACGCTCGGAGGCCAGCCGGCGCTCTCTGATGACCTCGGCCTCCTTGGCTTCGACTTCGCGGCGTTGGCCTTCGCGGCGTTCAAGCGAATTGGTGCGGAAGACGACGACGGCCCGTGCCATCTGGCCGATCTCGTCGCTGCGCTCGGCATAGGGCACATCTTGCGAGAAATCGCCGTTGGCGAGGCCGCTCATATAGCGCTTCATGCCGTCGATCGGCAGCACGGCGCGGCGGCGGAAGAAGTAAAGGCCCGCCAGCAGCAGCAGGAAGGATGCGAGCGCCGCGGCGGCGGCCGCTGTCGTCCAGGTGCCAATTTCCGCGGCGGCGTTGCGTTCCTCGCCCTTGAGGAAGGCGTCTGAGTTCGCGACCAGCTTTTCGACCGCATCCTGGTGCTCGTGGAAAGCTGTTTTGAGCTTTACGATCGACTCAGTCGCAGCACCCGCCTTCTTGGTGTTGAGCGTCGGGATGACGTCATTTTCCATGACGCTCCAAAAGACGTCTCCCTTGGCGAGCACCGCGTTGTTGAGTTCGTCCTTGAGCGGCTGCGGCAGGCGGGTGGTCAGCCAGTAGGCGCGACGATCCTCGTAGGCTGCCTTCAGTGTCGCTATCTTTGCGAGATTGGCGTCGATCAGGTCTGGGAAGTCGTTGGCCTCATGCGACAGCATGTAGGATTCGACCACAAAGAGCGGCGGCGGCAGGATATCGGCGATCAGGTCCTTGCCGTAGACGATCTGCTCGTAGATCGGGCCGTTGACCTTGAGCCGCTCCAGCGCCGCATGCTGGAGTCCGAACGACGCGAACATGCCCACGGACACGGCGATGCCGACCGCGGCGAGATTTCTTGCAATGGTAAATTTCATCATTGACCCCCGGAGCGCGGCACCGCCGCATCCATCCACAATGAAGGGCTATCTCCGGCCAAAACGGCCGACCCTAATGAATTGTCATATTTTATCTTAATAGGCCTGTTCACGGGTAAGGATGCCCTTACTTCCTTGGCTGAAGCTTTCGATGCAACCTCCAAGGGAATTTCCGGCCCGCCATTGTAATTTTGCAAATCTCCGCTAATGGAGTCGCGAGTTTCACCACAACTTCGCCAATCCCAAAGGACACGTTCATGACCGCTATCATCGACATTCTGGGCCGGGAAATCCTCGACAGCCGCGGCAACCCCACGGTGGAAGTCGATGTGCTCCTGGAAGACGGCAGCCTTGGCCGTGCGGCTGTGCCGTCGGGCGCCTCCACGGGTGCGCACGAGGCGGTCGAACTGCGCGACGGCGGCAAGCGCTATCTCGGCAAGGGGGTCGAGAAGGCGGTCGAGGCCGTCAACGGCGAGATCTTCGAGGCGATCTCCGGAATGGAAGCCGAGAACCAGCGCGATATCGACGCCGCGATGATCGAGCTCGACGGCACCTCGAACAAGGGCCGCCTCGGCGCCAATGCCATTCTCGGCGTCTCTCTCGCCGTCGCCAAGGCTGCAGCACTGGCCTCAGGCCTGCAACTCTATCGCTATGTCGGCGGCGTCAATGCCCACACACTGCCGGTGCCGATGATGAACATCATCAATGGCGGCGCCCATGCCGACAATCCGATCGACTTCCAGGAATTCATGATTCTGCCCGTCGGCGCCGAGACGCTGCGCGATGCAGTCCGCATCGGTTCTGAAATCTTCCACACGCTGAAGAAGGAACTGCATGCCGGCGGCCACAACACCAATGTCGGCGATGAGGGTGGCTTCGCGCCGAATCTCGCCAGCGCGCCGGATGCGCTCGATTTCATCATGAAGTCGATCGAGAAGGCCGGCTACCGTCCGGGCGAGGACGTCTTCCTCGGCCTAGATTGCGCCTCGACGGAATTCTTCAAGGACGGCAAGTACAACATGGAAGGCGAGGGCAAGGTTCGCGAGCCGGGCGAGATGGCCCAATATCTCGCAGACCTCGCAGCCAGGTATCCGATCGCCTCGATCGAAGACGGCATGGCCGAGGACGATTGGGAAGGCTGGAAGACGCTGACCGATCTCTGCGGCAAGAAGGTCCAGCTCGTCGGCGACGACCTGTTCGTCACGCAGACCAAGCGTCTGACCGACGGCATCAAGATGGGTGTCGCCAACTCGATCCTCGTCAAGGTCAACCAGATCGGCTCGTTGACCGAGACGCTGGAAGCAGTCGAGACTGCGCACAAGGCCGGCTACACCGCCGTTATGTCGCACCGCTCCGGCGAGACCGAGGATTCGACCATCGCCGACCTCGCGGTCGCCACCAACTGCGGCCAGATCAAGACCGGCTCGCTGGCGCGCTCCGACCGTACCGCGAAGTACAACCAGCTGATCCGCATCGAGCAGGAGCTCGGCTCGGCTGCCCGCTACAACGGCCGCGCCATCCTCAAGGCTTGATCAGAACGACAAGTACTGAAAAGGGGCCGTGCGTTCGTCGCGCGGCCCTTCTCCATTCTGTAGTCGACATCGTCGCCGGGAATGTGCTCTGATCCGGCTATTGGGCGGGAGGCCAGGACGATGTCGGAAGCTGCAGTCGAAGCGATCGCCGAGGAAGCCTTTGCTCTTCTCGGCACGGGCCGGCAGACGACTCCGTTCTCATCCCGCGGTGATGGCCTCAGTCTCGACGATGCCTATCGCGTATTGCGGCGGGTTCGCCGCCTGCGTGAGGGCCGCGGCGAACGGCCAATCGGACGCAAGATCGGCTTTACCAACCGGACGATCTGGGAGGAATACCAAGTGTTTGCCCCGATCTGGGGCCCGATGTACGACGGCACGTTGTTTGAACTCTCCGACCTGGCAGACGGCTTTTCAGTCGCGCATTTGGCGGAGCCTCGAATCGAGCCCGAGCTTGCGTTCCACTTCATGGCTGCGCCGAAGCCGGGCATGACCGAGCGCGAGCTTCTCGACTGCATCGACTGGGTCGCGCATGGCTTCGAGCTCGTACAGTCGATATTCCCGAAGTGGAAGTTCACTGCCGCGGACACGGTTGCCGCCTATGCGCTGCATGGCGCCTATCTCATCGGCCCGCGCCATGAGGTGCTGGAGCAGAGGGATGCGTGGTTTCGCGCAATTGGTGATTTCGAGGTCGAACTCTACCGTAATGGCGAGCTAGCATCGCGCGGGCATTCGAGCGATGTGCTCGATGGACCGCTATCCGCGCTCAAGCATCTCAATGACCTCCTCAAGGTCGATACCGATGGCCCGCCGATCGCCGCCGGCGAGATCATCACGACCGGGACGCTGACGGCCGCAATGCCGATTGGGGCAGGGGATACCTGGTCGACAATCGTTAAGGGAATCGACCTAAATGGCATCTCCGTCACGATGAAATGATGGCGCTGCACGCATTTTGCTGGCTACCGCGACTCGATTTCCATCGGACTCCAAAGAGTCAATTACTGGTTAAGCATTTTGATTCATTGTGATTCCGTCAGTATCGGTATTGCGTACAAGGCCTAGCATGTGGACCAAGCAGCATAAGAAGCGCCATCTCGGACGTCTAGTGACCCCGGTCCTGGCGGCGTGTTTCCTTTCCTATTTCGGCTATCACGTCGTCAATGGCGACCTGGGTCTCGAAGCCGCCAAGGGCTTCGAACAGCGCCGACTCGAGCGCCTGGCCGAGCTTGAAGAGCTTGTGGAACAGCGCAAGGAGCTCGAGCGCGAAGTCGCGCTGATGAGCGACGGCTCGCTGGAAAAGGACATTCTCGACGAGAAGGCGCGCTATGCGCTGAACGTTTCGCGCGTCGATGAAATCGTCATTTTCAAATAAGCCTTTGAAATGGCTTGTGTGCGGCGCAATGCGGGTCATATTGCGTCGCAATGCAAATTAACTTAATTGAAGTTAATAGTCGATTTTTTATGACATTTCAGTGACTTAATTGGCATGCGTGCCATGCATTTATGGCATTGCTGCGGCTGGATTATTTCTCTATCCTCCCTTCAATTCCAGAGTTCCAGGGAGGACCGAATGGCACGCAAGGCCGCTACAGCGACGACCGCCCGCAAACCCGCAGCCGCAAAATCGACAGCGAAGAGCGAGATCAAGGCGCCTGCCATCGCCGAGTTCGCCAAGCAGGACGAGTTGACCGCTTACCGTGAGATGCTGCTGATCCGCCGCTTCGAGGAAAAGGCCGGCCAGCTCTATGGCATGGGCTTCATTGGCGGTTTCTGTCACCTTTACATCGGCCAGGAAGCCGTCGTCGTCGGCATGCGGATGGCGCTGAAGGACGGCGATCAGATGATCACCGGCTATCGCGATCACGGCCACATGCTGGCCATGGGCTTGAGCGCGCGCGGCGTGATGGCCGAGCTGACCGGACGCAAGGGCGGCCTTTCCAAGGGCAAGGGCGGCTCCATGCACATGTTCTCCAAGGAGAAGCATTTTTACGGCGGCCACGGCATCGTCGGCGCCCAGGTGTCGCTCGGCACCGGCCTCGGCTTCGCCAACCAGTACCGCAACAACGGTAATGTCTCCTGCGCCTTCTTCGGCGACGGCGCTGCCAACCAGGGCCAGGTCTATGAGAGCTTCAACATGGCCGCTCTCTGGAAGCTTCCCGTCATCTACGTCGTGGAAAACAATCGCTACGCCATGGGCACCTCGGTCAGCCGTGCATCGGCGCAGACGGATTTCTCCCATCGTGGCGCTTCCTTCAATATTCCGGGTATTCAGGTCGACGGCATGGATGTGCGCGCTGTCAAGGCAGCTACCGACGAGGCCGCCGAACATGCCCGCTCCGGCAAGGGCCCGATCATCATGGAAATGATGACCTATCGCTATCGCGGTCACTCCATGTCCGACCCGGCAAAATACCGTTCCAAGGACGAAGTGCAGAAGATGCGCTCCGAGCACGATCCGATTGAGCAGGTGCGCGCGCGGCTTCTCGAGAAGAAGTGGGCGAGCGAGGACGACCTCAAGGCGATCGACAAGGACGTGCGCGACATCGTCGCCGACGCCGCCGATTTCGCCCAGGCCGATCCGGAACCGGATGTGTCCGAGCTCTACACGGATATCCTGCTCGAGGCGTGAGCCATCCCCGGCCGGTGACCCACCGGCCGCATTCGCTTTCGGACCAATTCGCCGGCACTGACGATCTTTCCAGCGCCGCGCACAGAACCACAGGTGAGGAACATGCCGATCGATATTCTCATGCCAGCGCTGTCGCCGACCATGGAAGAGGGCACGCTCTCCAAGTGGTTGAAGAACGAAGGCGACACGGTAAAGTCCGGTGACGTGATCGCCGAAATCGAAACCGACAAGGCAACGATGGAAGTCGAAGCCGTCGATGAGGGCACGATCGGCAAGTTGCTGATCGCTGCCGGCACCGAGAACGTCAAGGTCAACACGCCGATCGCTGTGCTGCTGGGTGAGGGCGAGAGCGCTGGCGATATCGGTTCCGCCAAGGCGCCGGCAGCCAAGGCCGAAGCTGCCCCGGCTGCCGCCGAGGCGCCGGCGGCCCCCGCCGCTGCACCCGTGCCGGCCGCACCGAAGGCGCAGGTCGTTGCCGATCCCGCTATCCCTGCGGGCACCGAGATGGTGCCGACCACGGTCCGTGAAGCGCTGCGCGATGCCATGGCCGAAGAGATGCGCCGCGATCCCGACGTCTTCGTCATGGGCGAGGAAGTGGCGGAATATCAGGGCGCCTACAAGGTGACCCAGGGCCTGCTGCAGGAATTCGGCGCCAAGCGCGTGATCGACACGCCGATCACCGAGCACGGTTTTGCCGGCGTCGGCGTCGGTGCCGCGATGGCGGGCCTCAAGCCGATCGTCGAATTCATGACCTTCAACTTCGCCATGCAGGCGATCGACCAGATCATCAACTCGGCTGCCAAGACGCTCTACATGTCCGGTGGCCAGATGGGTGCACCGATGGTGTTCCGTGGTCCGAATGGCGCCGCCGCCCGCGTCGCCGCCCAGCACAGCCAGGACTACGGCGCCTGGTACAGCCACATTCCGGGCCTCAAGGTGGTGCAGCCCTATACGGCGGCAGACGCCAAGGGCCTGCTCAAGGCCGCGATCCGCGATCCCAACCCGGTGATCTTCCTCGAAAACGAAATCCTCTACGGCCAGACATTCGATGTGCCCAAGGGCGATTTCGTGCTGCCGATCGGCAAGGCGCGCATCCATCGCGCCGGCAAGGATGTCACGATGGTGTCCTGGGGCATCGGCATGACTTATTCGCTCAAGGCGATCGCGGAACTGGAAAAGCTCGGCATCGATGTCGAACTGATCGACCTGCGCACTCTGCGTCCGATGGATCTGCCGACGGTTATCGAATCGGTGAAGAAGACCGGCCGTCTCGTCACTGTCGAGGAGGGCTATCCGCAGTCATCGGTCGGTGACTTCATCGCCAACCGCGTCAGCCGCGAGGCTTTCGACTATCTCGACGCGCCCGTGATCACCATCGCCGGCAAGGATGTGCCGATGCCCTATGCGGCCAATCTCGAAAAGCTGGCTCTGCCGAATGTCGGCGAAGTCGTCGATGCCGTCAAAGCCGTCTGC
Source organism: Rhizobium sp. SRI_017 (assembly GCF_057586295.1). Taxonomy (NCBI): domain Bacteria; kingdom Pseudomonadati; phylum Pseudomonadota; class Alphaproteobacteria; order Hyphomicrobiales; family Rhizobiaceae; genus Rhizobium; species Rhizobium sp. SRI_017. The sequence goes on from NZ_JBYCZP010000004.1 coordinate 354,735, forward strand.
TACAAATAACGGGGAGGGAAGGTCATGCCCATCAACATCACCATGCCTGCCCTTTCGCCAACAATGGAAGAGGGCAACCTCTCAAAGTGGCTGGTCAAGGAAGGCGACACGGTCAAGTCGGGCGATGTAATCGCCGAGATCGAAACCGACAAGGCGACGATGGAAGTCGAGGCCGTCGATGAGGGCACGGTCGCCAAGATCGTCGTTCCCGCCGGCACCGAAGGCGTCAAGGTCAACAGCCTGATCGCGATCCTCGCCGCAGAAGGCGAGGATGTGAAGGCTGCCGCTGCCGGTGGTGGCGGTTCCACGCCGGCTCCGGCTGGTTCGGCGCCCACCGGTGCGAAGGCGGAAGCTGCACCTGCCGCCGCCGCACCGGCCCCGGCTGCTGCACCGGCTCCGACCGCAGCGCCTGCGGCCGTTTCGAGCGCGCCGGCCTCCGGCACCCGCACCTTCTCGTCGCCGCTCGCCCGACGTCTGGCCAAGGAGGCGGGCCTCGATATTGCCCAGGTTTCCGGCTCGGGTCCGCATGGCCGCGTCGTGAAGTCCGATGTCGAGAAGGCCGTCGTCTCTGGCACCGGCAAGACCGCGACCGGCGGTGGTTCCGTTGGCCAGGCGCCTGCCGCTGTCGGTCAGTCACCGGCACCGGCGCCCGCACCGAAGGGCGCCTCGGAAGAGGCCGTGCTCAAGCTGTTTGAAGCAGGCTCCTACGAACTCGTGCCGCATGACGGCATGCGCAAGACGATCGCCCGCCGGCTCACCGAGTCCAAGCAGACGATCCCGCACTTCTACGTCTCGGTCGATTGCGAGCTCGACGCGCTGCTGGCGCTGCGCGCCCAGCTCAATGAAGCAGCGCCGAAGAAGGGCGACCAGCCGGCCTATAAGCTTTCGGTCAACGACATGGTGATCAAAGCCATGGCGCTGTCGCTCCGCGACGTGCCTGATGCCAATGTCTCCTGGACCGACTCGAACATGGTCAAGCACAAGCATGCCGATGTCGGCGTCGCGGTGTCGATCCCCGGCGGCCTGATCACGCCGATCATCCGCCATGCCGAGCTGAAAAGCCTGTCTGCCATCTCCAACGAGATGAAGGATCTCGGCAAGCGCGCCAAGGAACGCAAGCTGAAGCCCGAGGAATACCAGGGCGGCACGACCTCCGTATCCAATATGGGAATGATGGGTGTTTCCAACTTCGCCGCCGTGGTCAATCCTCCGCACGCGACGATCCTGGCGGTCGGCGCCGGCCAGGAGCGGGTGATCGTGAAGAACAAGCAGATGGTGATCGCGCAGGTGATGACGGTGACGCTTTCGACCGACCACCGCGCCGTGGATGGCGCGCTGGGGGCTGAACTGCTCGGGGCGTTCAAGCGGTATATCGAAAACCCGATGGGGATGCTGGTCTGAGGGACCCGATACGCGCAGCCTGCGACGGTCGTGTCGCAGGCGGTCGATCGCAGAGGACTTTGGGCAGATGGGCCGTCATGGCACGGCTGGTGATGGGGTGACGATGAAGACGGTGCTTTGCTTTGGCGATAGCCTGACTTGGGGCGTGGATGCGGAGGCTGGCACCCGCCATGCCTATGAGAACCGCTGGCCCTCGGTGCTGCAGAAGGGGCTCGGTCATGGCGTGCGCGTCATCCCGGAAGGCCTGAACGGTCGCACCACAGTCTATGACGATCACACCGCCGATTGCGACCGCAACGGCGCGCGCATCCTGCCGACATTGCTTGAGACCCATGCGCCGCTCGACCTCATCATCCTCCTGCTCGGCACCAACGACCTCAAGCCGGTCTTCGCCAACAATGCTGTCATCGTCGGCCACGGCTTGAAGCGTCTGGTCGAGATCATCAGGCATCATGCCTGGCCTATGGATATGGCGAGCGAGCCGGAAATCCTGATCGTCGCGCCGCCGCCTTTCTGCGAAACCGATCATGCGCTGCTCGGCCCGATGTTTGCCGGCCGGATCGGCGAGAGCCGCGATCTCGCATCGGTTTATCGCGACCTCGCGGATGAGCTCGGCTGCGGCTTCTTTGATGCCGGGTCGGTCGCCAAGACCACGCCAATCGACGGCATCCACCTCGATGCCGAAAACACGCGTGCGATCGGCCGTGGCCTCGAACCGATTGTGCGTATGATGCTGGGTCTCTGACGGGTTGATCGGGATCAAGGAGGATCGATGCAGCCGGCTTAGTGTGGGACTGTCCAACAGAGGAAAGTTTCACCATGTCCGACACGCCGCACAAGCTGACCGACGAATTCCCGGACCACCGGGCGCAGATGAACCATCTCAAGGAAGTGGACGGCCACTTCGCCAGGCTCTGCGAACAATATACCGAGATCAATCACGGGATTCATCTCGCCGAAACTGACATAGAGCCGACCGACGATGCGCGCATGACCGAGATGCGCAAGACCCGGATGCAGCTCAAGGACGAAATCTACGGGATGCTGGTTCGGTATGAACCGGAAGCCGAAAAGCTGGGCTGACGCCGCTTCGCTTCCACTCCCGTAACCGCGCCGCCATCACTTGCGGCGCCCGTGAACCTGAAGGAGTGGAAGCGCCATGGCGAATGCTTACGACGTCATTGTTATCGGGTCCGGCCCCGGCGGCTATATCGCCGCGATCCGTGCTGCCCAACTCGGGCTGAAGACGGCGATTGTCGAGCGCGAGCATCTCGCGGGCATCTGCTCCAACTGGGGCTGCATCCCGACCAAGGCGCTGCTGCGCTCGGCCGAGATTTATCATTACGCCAAGCATCCCGGTGACTACGGGCTGAAGATCGAGGGCACCGTGTCGCCCGATCTCAAGGCGATCGTCGCGCGCTCGCGCGGCATTGCCCAGCGCATGAACGGCGGCGTCGGGTTTCTCATGAAGAAGAACAAGGTCGACGTCATCTGGGGCGAGGCCAAGCTCACCAAGCCCGGTGAGATCGTGGTTGGCAAGACGTCGAAGCCGATCCAGCAACCGCAGGCGCCGCTGCCCAAGAATGTTTTGCCCGAGGGCACCTACACGGCCAAGCACATCATCATCGCCACCGGCGCCCGTCCGCGTGCGCTGCCCGGCATCGAGCCCGACGGCAAGCTGATCTGGACCTATTTCGAGGCGATGAAGCCTGAGGAAATGCCGAAGTCGCTTCTTGTCATGGGTTCCGGCGCGATCGGCATCGAATTCGCGAGCTTCTACCGCACCATGGGTGTCGAGGTCACCGTCGTCGAGATCATGAGTCAGGTCATGCCCGTTGAGGATGCCGAGATTTCGGCATTTGCCAAGAAGCAGTTCGATAAGCAAGGCATGAAGATCCTGCTCGAGGCCAAGGTGGCCAAGGTCACCAAGGGTGCGAACTCGGTCACCGCGACGATCGAGACCAAGGACGGCAAGACGGTAGAAATCACCGCCGACCGGATGATCTCGGCCGTCGGCGTCCAGGCCAATGTCGAAGGCATCGGCCTCGAAACTCTTGGCGTGAAGACCGACCGCGGCTTCATCCAGATCGACGGCTACGGCAAGACCAACGTGCCCGGCATCTACGCGATCGGCGACGTCGCCGGCCCGCCGATGCTGGCGCACAAGGCCGAACATGAGGCCGTCATCTGCGTCGAGAAGATCGCCGGCCTGCCGGGTGTGCATCCGATGGACAAGAACAAGATCCCCGGCTGCACCTATTGCCATCCGCAGGTCGCCTCGGTTGGCCTCACGGAAGCCAAGGCGAGGGCCGAAGGGCGGGATATCCGCGTCGGCCGCTTCCCCTTCGTCGCCAATGGCAAGGCGATCGCGCTCGGCGAGGACCAGGGCATGGTCAAGACGATCTTCGACAAGAAGACCGGTGAACTGCTCGGTGCCCACCTCGTGGGCGCCGAAGTGACCGAACTCATCCAGGGCTTCGTGATCGCCATGAACCTGGAAACGACCGAGGAAGAACTGATGCACACGATCTTCCCGCATCCGACCATTTCGGAGACGCTGAAGGAGAGCGTGCTCGACGCCTACGGCCGGGCTCTGAACGCCTGATGACCTCGTTTTCCGCGGAACCTTTGGTCCTTGCGAACGTTTCTGAGGGTAAAACTCAGGAACGGGGGAAATTCCATGGAACTCAATGGCGTAGGCTGGATCGCGGCAATCCTTATCGGCGGTGTGGCCGGCTGGCTGGCGGAGAAATTCATGAGGTCCAGTATGGGCCTGGTCATGAATATCATACTCGGCATCATCGGCGCGGCTCTCTTGAACTTCATTCTCGCAACGGTGCTGAAAGTCGGCTATTCGGGCTTGCTCGCCTATCTGATCATCGGCTTTATCGGCGCCTGCATATTGATCGCGCTCGGCCGCATGATCAGGCGTTGAACCGGACCACATTCCTAACTAAGTCAGTCAAGGCCACTGCGGTATCCGCGGTGGCCTTATTCGCGTGGATTTTCTGATGGTCACCATCCTCGATACGATCAGCCCCGAAAAGCGGGTTCGCCATCCCGAGAAGGCACATCGCCCCGATACCGAGGTTCTGCGCAAGCCGGACTGGATCCGCGTGCGGGCACCGGTGTCGAAGGGCTATCAGGAGACGCGCGCGCTGGTCCGCGACCACAATCTGGTGACAGTCTGCGAAGAGGCGGGCTGCCCGAATATCGGCGAGTGCTGGGATAAGAAGCACGCGACCTTCATGATCATGGGCGGAATCTGTACCCGCGCCTGTGCCTTCTGCAACGTGGCGACGGGCAAGCCGCTCGCGCTCGACCGCGAGGAGCCGGCCAACGTCGCCAAGGCGGTGAAGAAGATGGGGCTCTCCCACGTTGTCATCACCTCCGTCGACCGCGACGATCTCGATGATGGCGGCGCCCAGCATTTCGAGGAAGTGATCTGGGCGATCCGCGAGGCATCGCCGCTGACGACGATCGAGATCCTGACGCCGGACTTTTTGCGCAAGCCCGGCGCGCTGGAGCGCGTCGTCGCCGCCAAGCCCGACGTCTTCAACCACAATCTCGAAACCGTGCCGTCGAATTACCTGACCGTCCGCCCGGGCGCGCGCTACTTCCACTCGATTCGGCTGCTGCAGCAGGTCAAGGAACTCGATCCGACCATGTTCACCAAGTCCGGCATCATGGTCGGCCTCGGCGAAAAGCGCAATGAAGTGCTGCAGCTGATGGACGACCTCAGGGTCGCCGACGTCGATTTCCTGACTATCGGCCAATATCTTCAGCCGACGCGCAAGCATCACCGGGTGGTGGATTTCGTGACGCCGGACGAGTTCAAGTCCTACGAGACTGTCGCCTATACCAAGGGCTTCCTGATGGTGTCGTCGAGCCCGCTGACCCGCTCATCCCACCATGCCGGCGATGATTTTGCACAGCTGCGCGCGGCGCGGGAGAAGATGCTGGCGGGCACCCGAAGCTAATTATGGGACCGAGATGATAAGGAGTTTTAGGGACAAAAGGACTGAAGCTCTTTATCGATCTCGTAAGGCTAAAGGATATCCACCCGACATCGTTGAACGCGCACGAAGAAAACTTGCCGCCGTCAACGCAGCGAATTCGATTGATGACTTGCGCATTCCACCCAGCAATCGCCTTGAGCAACTGAGGGGCGATCGGGCCGGACAATATTCCATTCGCATCAACGATCAATGGCGTATATGCTTTCGCTGGAACGATGGAGATGCCGCCGACGTCGAGGTTTGCGATTATCACTGAGGCAAAAGATGCAGTTCATACAGGATGATCCGATCCATCCCGGCGAGATATTAAAAGACGATTTCTTTGTGGAATATGGCCTGTCGGTCGATCGGGTTGCGCAGGATATCGGTGTGACTGCCGACTCCCTGTCCGACATTCTCGCGGCCCGCGCGGGAATCAGTGCCGAGGTGGCGTTGCGCCTGTCACGTTATTTTGGCAACAGTCCTGAATTCTGGCTCAATCTCCAGCGCGCGTTCGATCTCGCTCTTGCGGTTAAGGATGCAAAGGGCCTGGATAGGATAAAACCGGTCAAAGCAGCCTGACGTCGCCTTCGGCCGCCGCCGGGAAGGTCTTCCGGTCACGCGGCTTCGAGTTGCGACTACACCACAGAGGTTGACGGACGCTTCCGGCAGGGCTCTATGCCAGCGGGAGGGTTTCATGTTCAGCGCGGCCAAGTAGAGCCTTGCCAAACGATGGGTTGCTATTTTATGGTTCGGCTCGCGCGTTGCGAGACGCCTCCGGACCCGCGGAAAAGGTCGAACCTCCTCGCTCGATGAATGGACGACATCCTGCCCCTGTGCAGCCGATTGCGGGTCTTCGGTTTTGAGCACATGGAGGCACGTTTGAAATACCTTCCCGCATCCCCCGATCTCGCGCATCTCAAGAAGCAGGCCAAGCACCTGCTGCGCGATGTGCATGGCGGTGACGCTGGTGCATTGGGCCGCTTCGCCCAGGCATTGCCGGCTGCGCGCACTATCGATCTCACGACCTACAATCTGAAACTGCACGACGCCCAGTCGGTGATATCAAGAGAATATGGCTTCCTCTCCTGGGTCGAGCTTAAGCGCTATGTCGAATGGAAGCGCACCGAGATTGGCGCGCGTATCAAGCAATGGCTCGAGTGGTGCTTCGAGGGAGGCACGCGCGAGCGGCGGTTGGCGCGGAGACTGGCCGATGAAGAGCCTGAACTCTTCGCCCGCGATCCCTGGTTTGCCTGCATCCTCGGCGACGAACAGAGAGTCGCTGCGGCACTGGCGGCTGATCCGGGCTTCGCGACCAGGCCGGGCGGGCCGATCAACATGCTGCCGCTGGTGGCTGTGGCTCATTCCAAGCTGATCGCCGACTTTGGAGGAGATGGCTACCTTGCCTCGGCCCGGTTGCTTCTCGAGCATGGCGCCGACGTTGACGCGACCTGGATCGATCCCCGCTGGCCGGACAATCCGCTGTCCGCGCTCTATGGCGCTGCGGGCCGGTCGCACAATGTTGCGCTCGTCGGATTGCTGCTTGATGCCGGCGCCAACCCTGACGACAACGAGTCGCTCTATCATTCGGTCGAGGCGTCGGACGACACCTGCACGAGGTTGCTGCTGGCGGCCGGCGCCCGCGTCAACGGCACCAATGCGCTGGGCCGGGTTCTCGACTTCGACCGGCTGGACCGGTTGAAGATGCTGCTCGCCCATGGTGGTGATCCGGATGAAAAGCCTTGGACGCATCATGCGATTCTGCGCGGCCGTTCGCTGGCGCATATTCAGGCGATGCTGGAGGCGGGAGCAGATCCGAGCGGCAAGAGGGAGGATGGTACGAGCCTCTACGCCTATGCCGCGCTGTTTGGTCGGACGGACGTCGTTGCGCTTCTCGAAAGCCTTGGGGCGAAAGAGGATCTGCCGGCGGAGGCCGCCTTCATTGCAGCCTGCAGCCGGGGTGATCTCGATGCTGCCGAGAGGATCAAGTCCGAACAACCCGATGTTCTCGAGAGGCTCAGTGCGCGCCAACTGCAGTTGATGCCCGATCTCGCTGCGATCGGCCGGATCGATGCGGTGCGGACCATGCTCGCGGTCGGCTGGCCGCGCGAAATCAAGACCGCCTGGCAAGCGACCGCGCTCAACCTTGCGATCTTCCAGGGCGATGCCGAGCTCGTCGCCCTGCTGCTGGATGAGGGTGCAGATTGGCGGACGATGCATGGCTTCGGCGACAACGCGCTCGGCACGCTCTCTTTTGCCTGCCAGGCCGACGAGATCGCCGATCCCGCGCCGCGTGATTATGTCGGCTGCGCGCGGGAACTGCTCAGGCAGGGCGTGCCGAAGTCGGAGTTCGAGAAGTACAGCTTCTCGACCGATGTCGCCGACTACCTTGCGAGCGTCGCCTAGCCGAAATCGTGTCTCGTGAACCGGCAGGCGAACTCGGCGTGGAAATGTCTTCGGCCACTGCTGGACCATGCTCGAAGCGGAATGTGGCCTTCGAGCAATCCTGAAGTCGCGCGTGGATGCTCTCAAGTCTCATCTTGCAACGGACACCCCTAGGCTCTCCTGATTATGTGTGTCATCGTTTCAGCACGACAGCCCTATGCCCCATGCACTCGAAAGGCGTCCGAGTTTCGCCTTGTCGCCTTCGCATAGCTGTTCCTTTGACTCATGCTAAATTACCCGCACTGCTAGTAAGTCCAAGGGCGATACACTACTTAATCTTTCGCCCTCTCGCCCCGAAATGCCCCTAGCTTTGCCAGCTGGATCTGCTATCGGCGACCGAGAGGCCCATGCCTGATCTGCGGTTTTGGGAGTCCGGCAACCATACTGGACCAACCCACCAAGGTGTTGGAGGCAACATGGGACGCTTCGGAAACGGTTCGAAACGCGAAAGAAGCACCGCTGCTACCATGAAGGCCGGGTAATTGCCTATCGATGGTGCGCTAGTCTGCAACCCTTACGGGCTGCGCCGGCGCGGTCCAGAAAGGGCTTTTCCAATGTGGAATCGCACCACTGTGACCGTGATCATCAAGATTGACGTCGCGCGTTGCCTTCTGGCTATCGCCGTGATCGCTCAATTCTTCCTGTGATCGGAGGCGCCGGGCCTAGCTCGGCGCCTTTAATGTTTGCCGTCATGGTTTGCGCGCGGATCCTGAAGCGACGCCCTTCCGAACCTGCCTTGGATCCCTTGGATTTCCCTGACATCCTCGCCATGATTGCGCAACACGGTGCCGATCTGCCGATTCTCCAGTTGAAGTCGCATGCTGAAGTGTCGCAACTCCTTGCGCTTTTACCGGCGCGGCATTAGCTCTCGGACATGCCTCAGTTCCAGACCAGACGCCCAGCCAGTCACACCGCCGAGGAGATGTTCGCGCTCGTCGCCGACGTGGAGAAATATCCGCAGTTTCTGCCGCTTTGCGAAGCCCTGACGGTCAGGAGCCGCAAGGAGCGCGAAGGGCGGACATTGCTGATTGCGGATATGAGCATCGGCTACAAGGCGATCCGCGAGACCTTTACGACACAGGTCTTTATCAAGCCGGACGAGAAGGTCATCGAGGTCAAATATATCGACGGGCCGTTCAAATATCTCGACAATACCTGGCGGTTCGAGGACCGGGACGAGGGACGTTCGGAGGTCGATTTCTTCATCGACTACGAGTTCAAGAGCAAGATCCTGGGCGCACTGATGGGGTCGATGTTCGACCGCGCCTTCCGCATGTTCTCGGAAGCTTTCGAAAAGCGCGCCGACCAGATCTATGGCACGACGAGGGCCGCCGGGCGATCAGCCTAGTTTTGCCAGCTCGATGATCATTTCCAGCGCGACTTCCACCGAACGCATGCGGATCTCGTGGCGGCCGATATCGCCGAAATTCATCTCGCGGTGGATCATCGCGCCCTTGTAGTGGCGGCCGCCGAAATGGACGAGGCCCACCGGCTTGCCGGTGGTGCCGCCTGTCGGACCTGCGATACCGGTCGTGGAAACCGAGATGCCGGCCTCGGAGCGCGCCATGGCGCCATGCGCCATTTCCAGCGCCACGTCCTTGGAGACCGCGCCGTATTGCCGGAGCGTGATGGACATCACGCCGAGCATCTCGGTCTTGGACTGGTCGGAATAGGTGATGAATCCGCGTTCCAGCACCTGGCTGGCACCCGAGATCTCGGTGATGGCGCCTGCGACCAGCCCACCGGTGCAGGACTCGGCGGTGGCGATCATGACGTTCTTTTCTGTGCAGAGATGCACGACCTCTTCGGCGAGTTCGAGGATGACCTTGTCGTTGCTCATTTATGTTCTTCTCCCATAGGCCACCGTGGCGGTCGCGATGGCGGCGATGCCTTCGCCACGGCCGACGAAACCGATCTTCTCGTTGGTTGTCGCCTTCACCGAGCAGCGCTCGAGGTCGATGCTCAGCATTTCGGCGAGCATTTTGCGCATCGATTCCCTGTGCGGGCCTATCTTCGGCGCCTCGGCGATCAGGGAGATATCGGCATTCATGATCGTGCCGCCATGGTCACGGACAACTTTTGCCGCATGCTCGAGGAAGATGCGCGAGGCGGCACCCTTCCATTGCGGATCCGAGGGCGGGAAATGGTCGCCGATGTCGCCTGCACCGCAGGTGGCGAGCAAGGCATCGGTGAGCGCGTGGAGCGCGACATCGGCATCGGAATGGCCCTTCAGCATCTGCGAATGCGGGATGAGTATCCCGCATAGCGTGACGCCATCGCCCTCCACCAGTTGATGCACGTCGTAGCCGTTGCCGGTGCGGATATCGGGAATCATTGTTCCTCTCAGTCTCTCGTCGGCCAGCTCGATATCGCGCCTGAGCGTCAGCTTGATGTTGTCGCGGTCGCCCTCGACAAGTTTGACCGGGATCTCCTGCCATTCGGCGATCGCAGCATCATCCGTGAAGTCGCTTTGCGCCGCTGCAGCGGCGGCTCGATGGCCGGCGAGGATCAGATCATACTCAAAACTCTGCGGCGTTTGCGCGGCATAGAGGCCGGCACGGGAAACCGTTCCGTCGCAATAGTCATCCGGCGTGCTGCGCTTCAGCGTATCGGCCACGGCGGTGACGGGGAGGACGGCGCGCTCGCCCGCAATGTGTGCCTCGCGAACAGCGTCCAGCAGGCGTGACGTGAAGAAGGGCCGGACAGCGTCATGGATCATGACATGGGTGATTCCCGAGCCTTCGAAGGCCTCAAGGCCGCGGAGCACGGAGGCCTGGCGGGTCGCACCGCCGGTCACGGCGCCAATTCTCACATTGCTCGGAAACGCCTTGGCGCAGGTCTCGTAGAGTGCCATGTCGTCGTCATGGATGGCGATGATGATCGATGCGGTATGCGGCCAGGCCGCGAAGCCTCTTAGAGTATGAAGCAGCACGGGCGCGCCGCCGATCGGACGGTATTGCTTGGGCCCTTCCGCTTGACCCGCGCGTTCGCCACGGCCCGCAGCGACAATCAGGATGCCGAATATGGGTGCCGGATCCGTCATCATCCGTTACTGTCGCTCCGCTATCTCCTGACAGGCATTTATCGGCCTGTACCACGGAAGACCAGTGGATGATTGCTTGATTTTTCGGTCGCTCGTCGAATCCGCTTGGCAAGGCTGCAAGAAATGTCTAAAAATAATGCACGATTGTTGTGTGCCTGAAAGATATGCAGTTCGAGTTCCCTAATTTGCAAAGCGCCTTTGATGTCGGATCGCTCGCGATCCGCAACCGTGTCGCGCTGGCGCCGATGTCCGGTGTCACCGATCTGCCGTTCCGGCAGCTCGCGTCGGAGTTCGGCGCGGGATTCGTCGTGACCGAAATGGTCGCCAGCCGCGAACTCGTTGGGAATACAGCCGAATCCTGGTCGCGACTGCAGAATTCAGGCATCGAGCCGCATATCGTCCAGCTGGCCGGCCGTGACCCGGGTTATATGGCCGAGGGCGCCCGCATAGCCGAGGCCCATGGTGCATCGGCGATCGATATCAACATGGGGTGTCCGGCCAAGAAGGTGATCGGCGGCCTTTCGGGTTCCGCGCTCATGCGCGAGCCGGAACTGGCGCTGTCCATCATCGACGCGACCGTCAAGGCGGTGAAAGTGCCCGTGACGGTGAAGATGCGACTCGGATGGGACGAGAATTCGATCAATGCGCCTGTTCTGGCACGCGAGGCAGAGGCTCTCGGCGCGCAGATGATCACCATTCACGGCCGGACGCGCATGCAGTTCTACGAGGGCAGGGCGGACTGGGACCGGATCGCCGAAGTGCGCGACGCGATCAAGGTTCCGCTCGTGGCGAACGGTGACGTCGAAACAGCCGATGACATCAACGAGATTCTGCGCCGTTCGGGTGCCGATGCGGTCATGCTTGGTCGCGGCGCCCAGGGTCGTCCCTGGCATCCGGGTGTGCTGGCAGGGATGCGTGCGGTTCCCGATCGGATCGAGATCACGGCCGTTTTCGAGCGGCACTATCGGATGATGCTGGAATTCTATGGCGCCGAACTTGGGCTCCGCCAGGCGCGCAAGCATGTCGGCTGGTATCTCGAGCGCCATGCCGGCGTCGTGCCGCCTGCGACCAAGGGCGGCGTGCTGACGTCGAAGGATCCGGAATTCGTCGTCGCCTCCGTGCGGGATTTGATTCTTGCGGCTCCGGCAGCCCAATTGAGCGAGGCCGCATGAACGACGATCAGGGCAAACCGAAGCCGAAGATCGCTGCCGGAGACATCGGGCAAGCGGTGCTGAACGCGATCCAGAATGCCGTGATTCTGGTCGACGAGGACGGCTATATCGCCTTTGCCAACTGGGAGGCCGAATCCTTCTTCGGTGCCAGCGCGGCTTATCTCGCGCGGCATACGATCTATGCCTATATCCCGTTCGGCAGCCCGATGCTGACGCTGATCGAGCAGGTGCGCGAGCGCCGCGCGCCGGTCAACGAGTACCGCGTCGATCTCTCTTCGCCGCGCCTCGGCGCCGACAAGCTGGTGGATATCTATGTCGCGCCGGTGCTCACTGATCCAGGCGCGGTCGTCGTCGTCTTCCAGGAACGGTCGATGGCCGACAAGATCGATCGCCAACTGACCCATCGCGCTGCGGCGCGTTCGGTCACTGGCCTGGCTTCGATGCTGGCGCATGAGATCAAGAATCCACTCTCCGGGATTCGCGGCGCCGCCCAGTTGTTGGAGACCTCGGTCAACGACGAGGACCGGGCGCTGACCCGCCTGATCCAGGAGGAGACGGACCGGATCGTCTCGCTCGTCGACCGCATGGAAGTCTTCTCCGATGAGCGGCCTGTCGACCGGGCGCCGATCAACATCCATTCCGTGCTCGACCATGTGAAGGCGATCGCGAAGGCCGGTTTTGCCCGCAATATCAAGATATCAGAGCAATACGACCCGTCGCTGCCGGCCGTTCATGCGAACCGCGACCAGTTGATCCAGGTCTTCCTGAACCTTGTGAAGAATGCGTCCGAGGCGGTGTCGGACCGCGCTGACGGCGAAATCATGCTGACGACGGCCTATCGGCCCGGCATCCGCATCTCGGTCGCGGGCACCCGCGACAAGATCTCGCTGCCGCTGGAATTCTGCGTGATCGACAATGGCCCCGGTGTGCCCGAGGACCTCGTGCCACATCTCTTCGATCCTTTCGTGACCACCAAGACCAACGGCTCGGGTCTCGGCCTCGCCCTCGTCGCCAAGATTATCGGCGGCCATGGCGGCATCGTCGAATGCGACCGTCAGAACAACAGAACGATTTTCCGCGTTCTCATGCCCGTCTCGCCCGGCGGACAGGCGGAGGACCTATGACAGGGAACCACGGATGACTGCTGCTACCATTCTCGTTGCGGATGACGACGCGGCGATCCGGACGGTGCTGAACCAGGCGCTGTCCCGGGCCGGCTACGACGTGCGCATCACCTCGAATGCAGCAACGCTCTGGCGCTGGATCTCGGCCGGTGACGGCGACATGGTAATCACCGACGTGGTGATGCCTGATGAAAACGCCTTCGACTTGCTGCCGCGGGTCAAGAAGCTGCGGCCTGACCTGCCGGTGCTGGTCATGAGTGCGCAGAACACCTTCATGACGGCGATCAAGGCCTCGGAGAAGGGCGCCTACGACTACCTGCCCAAGCCCTTCGACCTGACAGAACTCATCGCCATTGTCGGTCGAGCCCTTGCTGAGCCGAAGCGCCGGCCGATACGGCAGGACGACGACACGCATGATGGCATGCCGCTGGTCGGCCGTTCGGCAGCCATGCAAGAAATCTACCGCGTGTTGGCGCGTCTGATGCAGACCGACCTCACGCTGATGATCACCGGTGAGTCCGGCACCGGCAAGGAACTTGTCGCACGCGCGCTGCACGACTACGGCAAGCGTCGCAATGGCCCCTTCGTCGCGATCAACATGGCGGCGATTCCGCGCGATCTCATCGAATCGGAACTGTTCGGCCACGAGAAGGGTGCCTTCACCGGCGCCCAGGCGCGCTCGACCGGCCGCTTCGAACAGGCCGAGGGCGGCACGCTCTTCCTCGATGAAATCGGCGATATGCCGATGGAGGCGCAGACAAGGCTGCTCCGCGTGCTACAGCAGGGCGAATACACCACTGTCGGTGGCCGGACGCCGATCCGCACCGATGTCCGCATCGTCGCCGCCACCAACAAGGATCTGAAGCAGGCGATCAATCAGGGCCTGTTCCGCGAGGACCTCTATTATCGCCTTAATGTCGTGCCGCTGCGCCTGCCGCCGCTCCGTGAGCGCGCCGAGGACATTACCGATCTCGTCCGTCATTTCGTTCAGATGACCGAGAAGGAAGGCATGGCGCCCAAGCGTTTCGACAACGAAGCGCTCGATGTCATGAAGGCCTATCCCTGGCCGGGCAATGTGCGCGAGCTCGAGAACTTCGTCCGACGCCTCACGGCGCTCTACCCGCAGGACATTATCACCCGCGAAATCGCCGAGTCGGAACTCAAGCCCGACATCGCGTCCAGCCCGGCCGAGAAGGGCACGCAACGGAACGGTCCGGTCTCGATCTCGCAGGCCGTCGAGGAGAACATGCGGTCGTATTTTGCCGAATTCGGTGAAGCGCTGCCGCCGCCGGGCCTCTACGACCGGGTTCTGGCGGAGATGGAATATCCGCTGATTCTGGCCGCTTTGACCGCCACGCGCGGCAATCAGATCCGCGCGGCCGATCTTCTCGGGCTCAACCGGAACACGCTTCGCAAGAAGATCAGGGAACTGGGCGTAACCGTCTATCGCTCCTCGCGTACCGCTTGACTTTACGGCAGTTTCCGTTGCATTTTCGCCACAATGCGTTGCTCTAAAGCAACGCATTGTTCGTGTGAAGGCATTGCGACTTCCGGCGTTCGCGCCCCATTTCGAGTCTCTCGCCTTCGATCCGGCAATTTGAATCTGAGAGCGTCAGGTCGCCCGCGGGCACCGGCGAAGCATTGAGCGGACGGCGGATGACCGACGAGGCAAACGACAAGTCAGCCAGGAACTTCGACCGTCGCGGCATTTCGACGACGACTGGCATTGCCGTTGCCGGCGGCGCGCTGGTGGCCGCGATGGGGACGCTTGCGGTCCTGCTCGGCTTCACGCCGATCGAACCCGTCGACCAGGTGGTGGTCGGCTCCGTCGTCATCAACGCCCTCTTTGTCATCGCACTGCTCGCGCTGGTCGGCTATGAAATCTACCGGCTGATCAAGGCACGGGCCCGTGGTCGCGCCGCGGCGCGCCTCCACATCCGGATCGTGTCGCTATTTTCGATCGTGGCGATCGCACCAGCGATTCTTGTCGCGGTTATCGCCTCGATCACGCTCAATGTCGGCCTCGACCGCTGGTTCGGCCAGCGGACGCAGGAGATCGTCAGTTCCTCGATCAATGTCGCGCGAGCCTATGTGCGGGAGAATGCCAGCTACCTGCAGGGCCAGACGATCTCGATGGCCAACGACCTCGACCGCAACCGCCAGCTCTACGCGCTCGACCCGACCGGTTTCGTCGAGATGATGACGCGTCAGGCCAAGGGCAGAGGAATGCTTGGCGCCTTCATCATCAACAGGGAGGGTGTCGTCCAGATCAAGGCGGATATCGAAACCGAGTCGAAATTGCCCGACGTGCCGAAGGATGCGCTGGCCGCAGCAGTCGGCGGCCGGCCGACACTCATTCCGCCCGGAAGCACCAATCTCGTGGCGGCTGTCATTACTCTCAACGAGATCGACGGCCTGCTCTATACCATTCGTGCGGTGGATCCGCAGGTCATGTCCTCGCTCCATCTGATGGAGGAGAATGCGAACGAATACAAGGCGATGGAGGAGGGGCGCACCTCCACCCAGCTCGCCTTTGCCATCATCTATCTCGGCTTCGCGCTGATCGTGCTGCTGGCCGCGATCTGGGCCGCAATTGCTGTTGCCGACCGCATCGTCCGGCCGATCCGGCTCCTGATCAATGCGGCCGACAATGTGGCGGGCGGCAATCTCAACGTCATCGTGCCGGTCCGCGCCGTGGACGGCGACGTGGGATCCCTGTCGCGCACCTTCAACAAGATGATCTCGGAAATCCGGACGCAGCGCGACGAAATCCTTGTCGCCAAGGACGAGGTCGATGACCGCCGCCGCTTCATCGAGGCCGTGCTGTCGGGGGTGACGGCGGCTGTTATCGGCGTCGACGAGGACCGGACGATCAACATCGCCAATCCCTCGACCCAGGAATTGCTGGGCGCGACGCCCGAGGAGATGATCGGCCGCAAACTGCCCGAGATGTCGCCGGAGATCGATGCGGTTCTCACCGAAGCGTCTTCGCGCCATCGCAGCGATTTCCGCAAGCAGGTCGCCATCCTGCATGGCGGCAAGGAGCGGACGCTGAGCGTGCAGGTGACGCGCGAGGAGTCGCATGCCGGCCAGGAAAGCTACGTCATTACCATCGACGACATTACCGATCTCGTCATTGCCCAGCGCTCGACGGCCTGGGCGGACGTGGCACGCCGCATTGCGCACGAGATCAAGAACCCGCTGACGCCGATCACGCTCTCGGCCGAAAGGCTGAAGCGCCGCTATGGTCGTCAGATCGCCGAAGACGACCGCGCAGTGTTCGATCAGTGCACGGAAACCATCGTCCGGCAGGTCGAGGATATCGGCCGCATGGTGGACGAGTTCTCGTCCTTCGCGCGCATGCCGAAGCCTTCCATGGAGTCCGCCGATCTCCGGCAGATCCTCAAGGATACGGTGTTCCTCCGCGAGATGGGCAACAGTCACGTGAAGTTTGAGCGCGACTGGGGCGATGTGGCCCTGATGGGTGCCTTCGACGCGCGCATGCTCGGCCAGGCCTTCACCAATCTCATCAAGAATGCAGAGGAAGCGATCGAGGCCATCCCCTCCGAGGAGCGGCGGGACGAGGCGAAGATCATGATACGCGCCTATGAGGACACGGCCGCCGAGCGGTTGGTCGTCGATATCATCGACAACGGCAAGGGGCTGCCACAGGAGAATCGTCACCAGATTCTCGAGCCCTACATGACGATGCGGGAGAAGGGCACCGGCCTTGGCTTGCCGATCGTCAAGAAAATCATCGAGGAACACGGCGGACAGCTCGAACTGCATGATGCGCCGCCGGAGTTCGACCATGGCAAGGGCGCGATGTTCCGCGTTCTCTTGCCCAGAGGGGCGGATACCGCCGCGTTCAGGACTATGAAGGTAGAGGCAGATGGCGTCTGACATTCTGGTAGTTGACGACGAACTGGACATCCGCGAGATCGTCTCGGGCATTCTCTCCGACGAGGGCCACGAGACCCGCATGGCGCACGATAGCGACAGCGCGCTCGCGGCGATTTCCGACCGCGTGCCGCGGTTGGTTTTCCTTGATGTCTGGATGAAGGGTAGCAAGCTCGACGGGCTCGGACTGCTCGACGAGGTCAAGAGCCGGCATCCCGAACTGCCGGTCGTGATGATCTCCGGTCACGGCAATATCGAGATGGCGGTCAACGCCATCCGTCGAGGTGCTTTCGATTTCATCGAAAAGCCGTTCAAGGCCGACCGGCTGATCCTGATCGCCGAGCGGGCGCTCGAAAATTCCCAGCTCAAGCGGGAAGTCCGCGATCTCAAGCGCCGAAGCGGCGACACCGCCGAACTGATCGGCACGTCGGTGGCAGTTTCGCAGCTCCGCCAGACCATCGACAAGGTGGCCCCGACCAACAGCCGCGTGATGATCGCCGGCCCGTCGGGCGCCGGCAAGGAACTGGTGGCGCGACTGATCCACAAGAAATCGGCCCGATCAGAGGGACCCTTTGTGGCGCTCAATGCGGCGACCATTACGCCCGAGCGGATGGAAGTCGCGCTGTTCGGCACCGAAGGCGCTCCCGGCCAGCCGCGCAAGACGGGCGCGCTCGAGGAGGCCCATCGCGGCATCCTCTATCTCGATGAGGTCGGCGAGATGCCGCGCGAGACGCAGAACAAGATTCTGCGCGTGCTGACGGAGCAACAGTTCGAACGTGTCGGTGGCTCGAAGCGGGTGAAGGTCGATGTTCGCATCATCTCCTCGACCGCCTATGACCTCGAGAAGATGATCGCCGAAAACCGCTTCCGCGAAGATCTCTTCCACCGGCTCGCGGTTGTGCCGGTCAGGGTGCCGCCGCTCTCCGATCGTCGCGAGGACATTCCATTCCTCGTCGACACCTTCATGCGACAGATCTGTGAGCATGCCGGGATACGTGCCCGCAAGATCGGCGACGATGCGCTGGCGATCCTGCAGGCACATGACTGGCCGGGCAATCTCCGACAGCTCAAGAACAATATTGAGCGGCTGCTGATCCTCGCCCAATCGGATGGACGCGACAACCCGATCACAGCAGACATGCTGCCGGCCGACGTGCTCGATACGATGCCGAAGGTGTCCTCGACCGGCGACCAGCACATCATGACGCTGCCGTTGCGTGAAGCCCGTGAAATGTTCGAACGCGACTATCTGATCGCCCAGATCAACCGTTTCGGTGGCAATATTTCGCGCACGGCGGAATTCGTCGGCATGGAGCGCTCGGCGCTGCACCGCAAGCTCAAGACCCTCGGCGTTTGATAGCAGGATAGTTCAGAGAATGACCAGAATTGCCTATGTGAACGGCCGTTATGTCAGGCATGCCGATGCCATGGTCCATGTCGAGGATCGCGGCTATCAGTTTGCTGACGGGGTCTACGAGGTTTGCGAAGTCCGCCACAGCATGATCGTCGACATGACCCGGCATCTCGACCGGCTGGGGCGATCGCTTTCCGAACTACGGATCGACTGGCCGATGCACCGGGCGGCGCTGGTGCGGGTGATCCGCGAAGTGCTCCGCCGCAACAGGGTGAAGAACGGGCTCTTCTATCTCCAGGTCACCCGTGGCGTCGCCAAGCGTGACCATGTCTTCCCGGCGCCGGGCACGAAACCCTCCATCGTGGTGACCGCCAAGAACACCAATCCGGCTGTTATCGCCGCCAAGAACGCCAATGGAATCAAGACGATCACTGTGCCGGACAACCGATGGGACCGGGTCGATATCAAGACCGTCGGCCTGCTCTCGAACGCACTCGTCCGCCAGCAGGCGAAGGAAGCGGGGGCCCAGGAGGCCATCTATCTTGATGCCAATGGCATCGTGAAGGAGGGCGCCGCGACCAATGTCTGGATGGTGGATTCGGATGGCACGCTGCTGACAAGGCCGGCGGAACACGGCATCCTGCGGGGCATCACGCGGACAACCTTGATGGATGTCGCCAAGACGCTCGATCTCAATATCCGCGAGGAGGAATTCAGCGTCGAGAAGATGCTCAGCGCCCGCGAGGTTTTCATCACGGCGGCTACCAGCATCTGCTTTCCGGTGATTGAAATTGACGGCAAGACAATCGCCAACGGGCATCCGGGAAGCGTGTCGCAAAAAATTCGTGAAGCCTTTTTCGACATTGCGGAGAAGACATCTATTTGGTAGCAATCTCCCGGATGGCCGCTCGACGAGGGATCTCGCGGCCAGGAGGCATCAACGATAATCCGGCCAAATGCGCCGGCAATAACGTAAAGACGCGGCGGGGCACATGGCTGAACGTTCTCAAAATCTGCAGGATCTGTTTTTAAATACTGTCCGAAAGCAGAAAATTTCTCTGACGATCTTTCTTATCAATGGCGTCAAGCTGACGGGCGTCGTAACTTCGTTCGACAATTTCTGTGTTTTGCTGCGCCGTGACGGACATTCGCAGCTCGTCTACAAGCATGCCATTTCGACGATCATGCCCGGCTCACCGGTGCAGATGTTCGAAAATGAGGACGCAGCCTGAGCGGAACCGGTCTTTTCGCTCTTGTTTGATCGTTCCGGCGGACAATTCCGCCTTGCACGCTACCGACGGCGCCCCATATTGGAGCCATGACAATCAACGAACGTGATATCACGCAGGACTCGATGGTGCCTGAGCTCGAACGGCATCGCGATGAGATGCGTGCCGTGGTGGTCGTGCCCGTCCTCAAGGCCCCGGCAGATCCGACGAAGATCCGCACACCTGAGGGGCGACTCGACGAGGCGATCGGCCTGGCGCATGCCATCGATCTCAATATCACGGCCGGTGAAATCGTTATGGTTTCCCAGCCCAAGCCCGCGACCTTGATCGGTTCCGGCAAGATCGAAGAGATCAAGGAAAAGCTCACCGAGGGCAATGCCGGTCTCGTCATCGTCGACCATCCGCTGACGCCGGTGCAGCAGCGCAATCTCGAAAAAGCCTGGAATGCCAAGGTTATAGACCGCACCGGTCTGATCCTGGAAATCTTCGGCCGGCGCGCTTCCACTAAGGAAGGCACGCTGCAGGTCGAGCTCGCGCATCTCAACTATCAGAAGGGCCGGCTGGTCCGCAGCTGGACGCACCTTGAACGCCAGCGTGGCGGCGCGGGCTTCCTCGGCGGTCCCGGCGAAACCCAGATTGAATCCGACCGCCGTATCCTGCAGGAAAAGATCGTCAAGCTCGAACGCGAGCTGGATCAGGTGCGCCGGACGCGGCAGCTGCATCGCGCCAAGCGCAGGAAGGTGCCGCACCCGATCGTCGCTTTCGCGGGATACACCAATGCCGGCAAATCGACCCTGTTCAACCTGCTGACCGGTGCCGGCGTCGTCGCCGAGGACATGCTGTTTGCGACGCTGGACCCGACATTGCGGCGCATCAAGCTGCCGCACGGCCGCATGATTATCCTCTCCGACACGGTCGGTTTCATCTCAGACCTGCCGACCCATCTGGTTGCTGCCTTCCGGGCGACGCTGGAAGAGGTGCTGGAAGCCGATCTCATCCTGCATGTCCGCGACATGTCGGATCCGGACAATGCCGCGCAGGCCGCCGACGTACTGCGCATCCTCGGTGAACTCGGTATCGATGAGGGCGACCGCGAGAGGCGGATCATCGATGTCTGGAACAAGATCGACCGGCTTGCGCCTGAGGCACGCGAAGCGCTGCTCGCCAAGGCCGAAGCCAACCCGAACACGATCGCCGTCTCGGCTGTGACCGGCGAGGGCGTGCCGCGGCTTCTTTCACTCGTTGGTGAGCGCGTGTCGGGTGTCATGACCGAGGCCACTGTTGTTCTTGCCGCCGACCAGCTGTCGCAACTGCCCTGGTTCTATGAACACGCCATCATCGATGCCCGCGAGGATCGCGAAGACGGCTCGGTGAGCCTCGATGTTCGCTTGTCGGAATCCGAAGCGATCGAGATGGATCGCCGGCTCGGCCTCGGCAATTCCGCGCAAAAATTGCCCTGGGAAGACTGATCTTCTCGTCTCTTCTCGTCGATCGCGCGTGTTCCACGCAAGCATCGCCCGCTATGGATTCCTTGCCGGATACGCTGACCGCCCCAGAGTCTTCGGCTTTGGAATCAGCGAAGCGCAGGGCAAGACCGCATGCAATTTTACAACATGATCGTGCTGGCCCTTGAGGCCATGGTCTACTTCCTCTTCCTCATCACGCTTCTCCACTGGCGCCACCGCATCGGCATCGGCGTATTCATCACCGTGCTCGGCACGATGCACTTTCTTGAGACCTATCTCGCTTCGGCCTTCTATGTGTCGGTGCCGATGGCGACGATTTCTCCGGGTTCGGCGGTGTTTTTCGCAGGCAAGCTGCTGATGGTGCTTCTGCTCTACGTGAAGGAAGATGCGCCGACGGTCCGTCAGCTCATCTATGGCCTGCTGGTCGGCAATGTGATGATCTTCGTGCTCGGCCAGGTGCTCAATCTGCATGTCGCCCCGACGATGCCGGACGGCCAGCCGACCAACGACGCGCTTCTTCAAGAACTCGGCATTCTCATGATGTGGGGCACGAGCCTGCTCTATGTCGATTCCATTGCCATCATTCTTCTTTACGAGCGGCTCGGCACGTTCATCGGTCGCCATATGCTGCCACGCTTCTTTCTGGCTGGGGCGGTGGTCCTGGCCTTCGATCAGCTCGGCTTCTATGGTGTCCTGCAATGGCTCACCGGCGCGCCGGCCAGTGTTTTCTGGGGTGGCCTCGCCGCCAAGCTGGCGATGAACCTCCTTTTCGTTATCATGACTGGCCTCTATCTCTACTTTTTCCGATCCAGCGTCCCGCTTGGCCCGGCCAAGGGCATCAGCGATATCTTCAACGACCTGACGTATCGCGAGCGCTATCAGGATCTGCTCGCGCGAACGGGGCGCGACGGACTAACCGGCGTGCGGGATCGCGGCCGGCTCGAGGTCGAGGGACCGGAACTGATCCGCGAAGCAATCCGAGCCGGCGATGGGATCAGCCTGATGGTGGTCGACGCCGACCGCTTCAAAGAGATCAACGACAAATATGGTCATCTCCGGGGCGATGCTGTCCTGAAGGACATCGCTGCAGCACTGACCGGCGCGGTACGCAAGGTCGATCGTGTCTACCGCTTCGGCGGCGAGGAATTCGTCGTAATCTGCCGCAGCCTCGATCCGAAGCTTGCACTTGCATCGGCGGAGCGGATTCGAGTGGAGATCGGGCGGATCGAAGGGCCGGACGAGAGCAGGGCAGTCACCGTCAGCATCGGGGTCGCCACGGCACCCGAAGACGGTGCGACCCTGCTGGAACTGGTCTCTGCCGCGGACCGTCGGCTCTATCGCGCCAAGTCGGAAGGCCGCAACCGCGTGGTCATTGACTGAGATCAGGACTGAGCCCCGATCGATTTCAGCGGCCCTTGGCTTCCTGCCAGAGTTCTTCCATCCGGTCGAGCGTCGCTTCATCGAGGCTCTCGCCGCTCTTTTCCAGCGTCGTTTCGATGTAGGAGAAACGGCGGCGGAATTTTGTATTTGTGCCGCGCAGTGCCATTTCCGGCTCGACGCCGACATGCCGGCCCATATTGACTGCAGCGAAGATTAGGTCGCCCAGTTCGTCGGCGATCTTGGTCTTGTCGCCGGACTTCAAAGCGTCGCGGAATTCGCCGATCTCTTCCTCGATCTTGTCGAGGATCGGTTCCGGCTCGGACCAGTCGAAACCGACCTTCGCCGCCTGCTGCTGCAGTTTCAGCGCCTCGATGAGGGCGGGCAGGGCGCGTGGCACGCCGCCAAGATGGCCCGCCTTCAAGTCCTCCGTAGTGCCCCGCCTTGCTCGGCGCTCGGCCCGTTCGCGCTTCTCCTCGGCCTTGATCTCGTCCCACTGCTTCTTGACCTTCGTCGGATCGTCCGCGTCCGAGACAGCAAAGACATGGGGATGGCGGCGGATCATCTTCGTCGTTATCGCCTCGACCACGTCGCCGAAGGCGAATTCGCCTTGTTCCTCGGCCATGCGGGCATGGAAAACCACCTGGAGCAGGAGGTCGCCAAGCTCGTCCCTGAGGTCGTCGAGATCGCGACGCTCGATCGCGTCCGCCACTTCGTAGGCTTCCTCGATCGTATAGGGCTTGATCGATTCGAAATCCTGTTCGAGATCCCAAGGGCAGCCGGTGACAGGCGTGCGCAGGGCCGCCATGATTTCGAGCAGGCGGTGGATGTCCTTGGCAGGTTTCATCGTCAATTCAACGGGATGGCATTGTCGGCCTTGGAGGCCTGGTAGGTTTCCGACATCTCGGCGTAGCTCGCCTTTATGCCGTCGAAGCGGATGGCATATTCTGCACGGTGATCGGCATCGACCGAGACCAGCAGGTCCGACATCCAGACCGAATTCCAAAACGCGTTCTGCCGCCGATAGCCGCCGGGCTCGAGACCGAAGACCTCCTTGAGGATCTTGAGGTCATGCGGAATGGCGAAGGCGTCGCGGCTGTCCTCGTGGCTGAAGAAATAGAAGAAATTGTCGAAGCCTGCCCAGGTGATCGCCGACATGCACATGGTGCAGGGTTCATGGGTCGAGAGGAAGATCAGGTCCTTGGTGTCCGGCCGCTCGGCCATCTCGTAGAAGCGCTTCAGCGTATGGACCTCGCCGTGCCAAAGCGGATTGTCCGTCTCGTTGTTCGTCTCTGCAAGAACCAGCGACAGATCGGACTTGCGCAGGAGCGCCGCGCCGAACACCTTGTTGCCCTCGGCAACGCCACGTTTGGTCAGCGGAATGACGTCGTTCTCCATCACCGACAGCAGGCGCGAAAGGAGATCGGCGGGATGATGGTTGAAGTACATGGGTGCCCCGGAATGACTGTCAGCGACCTTAGCGGCAGCCGCGCATGCTTGGGAAGCGTTCGCGGTGCAACACGCACAGATTATTCCGGCGGGTATTTTTGTTTGGCGTGGAGGATGCGAAGGATTTGGATCTCGTCCGCCTTGCGATCGATGCGGTAGACGGCGATCAGCTGGGTGTGAGCAATCACCAGTTCTCGGGTATTCGGAGCCCGTCCTGGCCGGCCTGAATCTGGGAATTGTGTAAGGCGCTCGACGGCGTTGTATAACATGAGGCCGATATCAAGAGCGGCTGCTGGGTTCCTTGATGCGATGTAGGAAATTTGGGATCGTCGTTCTTGCCGGGCTCGGAGCAACCAGACGAGATCCATGTCCGGCTACTTGTTCGCGATCATTGCCAGAAGTTCTTTGCGCTGCTCTTCCCAGTCACGCGTCACCTCTTCATGGGGTACCCATACTGCGTCTGGCCGGTTGGCTTCGGCCAAGCCTTTCTCCACCTGACGAAGAAACCATTCATCATAGGTCTCCTCGTGATCCGTTTCTGTCTCGGCAGCTTTTGGCGTATTGACCATATCGACACCTCACTCTCCCAAAGATAGCCTAACGCCACGATTTTTCAACCGACCGACGCGAACGCTCTTGCCAAAACAGAATGCTCCCATTCACGAATTATCGAGCAAAAGAATATATTTGCGACAGGAAGCCAAGATTCATCTTGCTTCAAATCGTGCGCCTGTTCTGGCATTAGTGCACACTAGACGAACAGGATTTGACGAATGCCCGATCGGGACGATCAGCTCAGCGTGTTCCCGGCCTTCCTCCGCGTGGAAGGGAAGGATGCCGTGGTCGTGGGCAATGGTGACGAGGCGCTGGCGAAAGCCCGGCTGCTTCTCAACACGCGTGTGCGGATCACGCTCGTCTCGGATGCGCCGGACGCTGCGCTGATGGCGCTCGCCATCCAGAACGATTTCCGGCACGTTGCCCGGCCTTTTGACGGTTCGTTGCTCGATGGTGCGACCCTGGTATTTGCTGCGACCGGTAACGCGGCAGAAGACCGAACCATTGTTGCCGCGGCGCGCGAGCGCAGGATTCCGGTCAACGCTGTCGACCAGCCCGATTATTGCGATTTCTTCACACCGGCCATCGTCAATCGTGCGCCGGTGGCCGTCGCGATCGGCACGGAGGGCGCTGGCCCCGTGCTCTCGCAGATGATCCGCGCACAGATCGACCAGATGCTGTCGCCATCGCTCGGTCCTCTGGCGCGCCTCGCCGATCTTTATCGCGGCGCTGTCGATAGCCTGCTGCCGCGCGGTGTCACGCGTCGGGTGTTCTGGCGCCGCTTCTTCTCCGGCGCAGTGGCGAATGCGGTCAATGCAGGGCAGTTGGGCGAGGCCGAGCGCGAGGCGACGCGGTTGCTCAAGACGATGGAGAAGGTCGAGGGCCATGTCTGGCTCGTCGGTGCCGGTCCGGGTTCGGAGGATCTGCTGACGCTACGCGCCCAGCGCGCCATGATGGAAGCGGATGCGATCGTCTATGACGCGCTGGTGCCATCAGAGGTCGTCGCCATGGGCCGTCGTGACGCGGAACGCTTCTCCGTGGGCAAGCGCAAGGGTTGCCATTCGAAGTCGCAGGATGAGATCAACGATCTGCTCGTCGAACTTGGCCGTGCGGGAAAACGTGTCGTTCGGCTTAAGTCCGGCGATCCCCTGGTCTATGGCCGTGCGGCCGAGGAAATGCAGGCGTTGCGCACCGCGGGTATATCCTACGAGATCGTTCCCGGCATTACGTCGGCCTTCGCTGCCGCGGCCGATTTCGAACTGCCGCTGACGCTGCGCGGCGTCGCATCTTCGCTGATCTTCACCACCGGTCATGATTTGACCGGCGAGACGCTGCCCGACTGGGCGAGCCTTGCCATTTCCGGCGCCACGATTGCCGTCTATATGGGCCGCTCGGTGGCCGCTTCGGTTGCCGAGCGCCTGATGCAGGCCGGTCTGCCGGCCGAGACCACGGTCGCTGTCGTCGAAAATGCCAGCCGCCGCGACAAGCGCCTGCTGCATGGCGTACTCCGCGAACTGCCCGGTCTTGAGGCCCGCGACGATCTCGGCGGCCCCGTCATGGTCATTATCGGCGATGCCGTCGCCGGTGCCAATTTTACCCATTCCGAGCCGCTGGCCGCCCGCCGGGCGGTTGCCGCCGAACGCTTGCAAGTTTCTGGAGCCTGAAATGTCCACCGCCCAAGTCCTCACCGCCAATCGCCTTACGGATGGCATCGCCGTCTGGTATGATCGCGACGGCAAATGGAACGAATGGATCGGCCGGTCCGTCGTTGCCAACACCAAGGAAGACGCCGAAAAGCTTGAAGCGATCGGCAAGAAAGCCTATGCGAACAACGAAGTGCTGGACGTCAATCTGATCGAGGTGGAGGAGATCGAGGGCCAGATCAGGCCGCTCCGGCTCCGCGAGCGCATTCGCGCCGAAGGCCCCACCATCGAATATATGATCTGACCGATCCAGCTATGCGCTCGAGCATACCCAAGGACCCTGTGCCCAAGGAATTTGTGAATGTACCGTTACGATGAATTCGATCATGCCTTTGTGAACGGCCGCGTGGCGCAGTTCCGCGATCAGGTCGAGCGCCGCCTTGCCGGCGAGCTCGCCGAGGATGCGTTCCGCCCGTTGCGCCTGATGAACGGTGTCTACCTCCAGCTTCACGCCTACATGTTGCGGGTCGCGATTCCCTATGGCACGCTGAATTCGAAGCAGATGCGGATGCTGGCACATATCGCCCGCAAGTATGACCGCGGCTACGGCCATTTCACCACGCGCCAGAACATCCAGTACAACTGGCCGAAGCTCGCCGATACGCCCGACATTCTTGCCGATCTCGCTTCGGTCGAGATGCACGCGATCCAGACCTCGGGCAACTGCATCCGCAATGTCACCGCCGACCATTTCGCCGGCGCTGCTGCCGACGAGGCCGCCGATCCGCGTCCCTATGCGGAAATCCTGCGCCAGTGGTCCTCCGTCCACCCGGAATTCTCCTTCTTGCCGCGCAAGTTCAAGATCGCCGTGACCGGCGCCAAGGACGATCGCGCCGCAATCCAGGTGCATGACATCGGCCTCGTTCTCAAGAAGAACGACGCCGGCGTGCTCGGTTTCGACGTCTATGTCGGCGGCGGGCAGGGCCGTACGCCGATGGTGGCGAAGAAGATCCGTGACTTCCTGCCGGAAGAGGATCTGCTCAGCTACATCACCGCGATCATGCGGGTCTATAATCTCTATGGCCGCCGCGACAACAAGTACAAGGCACGCATCAAGATCCTCGTCCACGAAACAGGCGTCGAGAAGCTCTCGGCCGAAATCGAGGCCGAGTTCGCCGAACTCAAGAACGGCGAGCTCAAGCTGCCGGAAGCCGATGTCGAGGCGATCACAGCTTATTTCGCGCCGCCCGCGCTGACCGAGCGTCCCGAGGGCTGGGCCAATCTGGCGAGCTGGAAGAAGGCTGATCTGGACTTCGCCCGTTGGGTCGACCAGAACGTCAAGCCGCACAAACACCCTGACTATGGCATGGTGACGATTTCGCTGAAGCCGATCGGCGGAATCCCCGGCGATGCGAGCGATGAGCAGATGGACCTCGTCGCCGATCTCGCCGAGGAATATGCCTTCGACGAGCTGCGCATCAGCCACGAGCAGAACATCATCTTCCCGCATGTCGCACTGGCCGATCTCGAGCCGCTCTATCGTGCGCTGAAGCCCGCAAACCTGGCGACCGCGAACTCGAACCTGATCACCGACATCATTGCCTGTCCCGGCCTGGACTATTGCGCGCTGGCGAATGCCCGCTCGATCCCTGTCGCGCAGGAAATCTCCGAACGTTTCGGTTCTGCCGAGCGCCAGGCCGAGATTGGCGAACTCAAGATCAAGATCTCCGGCTGCATCAACGCCTGCGGCCACCACCATGTCGGCCATATCGGCCTGCTGGGCGTCGAGAAGAAGGGCGCCGAGCTCTACCAGATCACGCTGGGCGGCTCCGCCGACAACGAGACCTCGATCGGCGACATCATCGGCCGCGGCTTCGAACCCGAAAAGGTGACTGACGCGATCGAGACGGTGGTCGATACCTATCTCGGCCTGCGCCTGTCGAAGGATGAGACCTTTCTTGCAGCCTATCGCCGTGTCGGGCCGCAGCCCTTCAAGACGGCTCTCTATGGTGGCGCTGCCGCCGAAGCCGCCTGAGGAGCATCGATATGACCAGAATCTGGAACGAATCCGGTTTTCAGAGCGATGACCCGTGGGTAATCGAAACCGACGAAGCCGAGGCTGGCAGCAACGAGAAGCCGTTGCTGCCGCTCGCGACTTTCATTGAGAAGGCCGAAGCCGGCGAGACCGGCCTCGGCGTGCTGATTCAGCCGGCTGACAATGTGAAGGCGCTGGCACCGCATCTCGACAAGATCGCGCTGGTGGCCGTCAACTTCCCGGCTTTCAACGATGGTCGTGCTTTCAGCCATTCCTCGCTGTTGCGCGAGCGGCTCGGCTATCAGGGCGAATTGCGCGCGGTTGGCGATGTGCTGATCGACCAGATCCCGCTGATGCTGCGTGTCGGGGTCACCAGCTTTGCCGTCACCAATGCCACCGCGATCCGGCGGTTGGAGGAGGGCAGGCTGCCCGGGATCGACAACCACTATCAGCCGACGGCGCGCAAGGCCGAAGATCCCAAGTCCTATAGCTGGCGTCGCGTCTCCTGATCAAATTCATTTGTACACAAACAAATTTCTCGACAGGGACGGCCGTTTGAAGTAAGGTGAGTCAAGCTGGAAGGCTGCGTACTCGCGCAAATCAAAAGCTTATTCCTCCTGGGAAATCAGCCTTGGAACGCGATGCCTTCTCTATAGGCGGAAGATGTAATATCTGCCTAGCATGATCGTTCGACTGTCTTGAGGATAATACCCGCATGAACGCGCCTGCGCTAAAGATCGAAATCGAAAATGCTGTGCCCGCCGGTGTCTATGCCGAGACGGTGACCGAGGTCCAGCACTACACTGACCGGCTGTTTCGCTTCCGGATGACCCGTCCGGCGGAATTCCGTTTCCGTTCGGGCGAGTTCGCGATGATCGGCCTCATGGTCGAGGGCAAGCCGATCTACCGCGCCTATTCGGTCGCGAGCCCGGCTTGGGATGAAGAACTCGAATTCTTCTCGATCAAGGTTCCGGATGGCCCGCTCACCAGCCACCTGCAGAATCTGAAGGTCGGCGACACCGTTCTGATGCGCAAGAAGCCGACTGGCACGCTCGTCAATGATGCGCTCATTTCAGGCAAGCGCGTCTACATGTTCTCGACCGGCACCGGCATCGCGCCGTTTGCCAGCCTTATCCGCGATCCCGAGACCTATGAGAAGTTCGACGAGGTGATCCTCTGCCATACTTGCCGCGAGGTGGCCGAGTTGAAGTACGGCTTTGACCTGATCGAGGAAATCCGCAATCACGAATTCCTGGCCGAGGTCGTTGGCGACAAACTCAAGCATTATGCGACGGTGACACGCGATCCGTCCTATCCGCATCAGGGCCGCATCACCGACAACATCCGTAGCGGCAAACTATTCGCCGATCTCGGCGTTGCTCCCTTTGACAAGGAAGTCGACCGTGCGATGATCTGCGGCTCCTCTGGCATGCTCAAGGAAACCAAGCAGCTCCTGATCGACGCGGGGCTGGACGAGGGCGCCAACAGCAAGCCCGGCGAGTTCGTCATCGAGCGCGCCTTCGTCGACTGAGATCGGCAAGCCTGCTGATGAATAGCCTTTAAGCCCGGTAGATGCCAATCTACCGGGTTTTTTGTTGGATCGTTGGGACGTTTTCTGAAGTCAGCACGCTCAGTCGCGACTCACGACACCGAGAATTTCCCAGAGATCGGCGCCGGCTTCGAAAACCGTTGCATTGGCGCGATAGGCGACTTCACCCTCGGTGAGATCCAGCATTTCGGTTGCGAGATCCACGCCGTCATCCGACGGTGGTGCGGACGCGTGATCGCCTAGCGGCTGGTACGCACCAGAATCCGTATGGGCAATATTGTTGGCTGTGGATTCGAGATTGTTTGCCTGCTCTCTCAAACTCTGGAGAGCAATCGACGCGACAGATGAGAGACCCATTTCGCACACCCTGCGATACTAATGACCGATTTATAGAGCCCAACGGGTGAAGAAATGGTGAAAAAGCCAGATGCAGGCAGGCGTATTATCGCTTGCGCACGAACTCCGTCCTGAGCACGAGACCCTTGATCTGATCGTGCCGGCAGTCGATCTCATCCGGGTTGTCAGTGAGACGAATTGCCTTGATCACAGTGCCCTGCTTCAACGTCTGGCCGGCGCCCTTGACCTTCAGGTCCTTGATCAGCACGACGGAATCGCCGTCGGCCAGCACGTTGCCAGCGGCATCGCGCACCTCGGCCTTTGCAGCCAGAGCCGCCGTGACTTCGGAGGCCGGACGCCATTCGCCGGTGGCTTCGTCATAGATGTAGTCGTCATCTCCGGCCATGCGTCGTCGTCCTCGGTCGTGAATACGGAAGAGTGCCCGGTTACAGAAGTCAGGACGTCAACGCAATGGCCAAAGGACGCGCCAATTTGCCTCGGCGCGCCCCGTCTTGGTGTTCACTCCGCCGCTTGGGCGTATTCCTCAACCGGGGGGCAAGAGCAGATCAGGTTGCGGTCGCCATAGACATTGTCGACGCGGTTGACCGGCGGCCAGTACTTGTCGACCCGGAAGGCACCGGGCGGGAAGCATGCCTGCTCGCGGGAATAAGGGCGATCCCATTCGCCGACGAGGTCCTGCACCGTATGCGGCGCATTCTTGAGCGGATTGTTGTCCTTGTCCATCGAACCGTCCTCGATGGCGCGGGCTTCCTCGCGGATTGCCAGCATCGCATCGCAGAAGCGGTCGAGTTCTGCCTTGGTCTCGCTCTCCGTCGGCTCGATCATCAGGGTACCGGCAACCGGCCAGCTCATCGTCGGAGCATGGAAGCCGCAATCAATCAGGCGTTTGGCGATGTCCTCCACGGTGACACCCGAGCTCGCCTGGAGCGGTCTCGTGTCTATGATGCATTCATGCGCCACCCGCTCCTTGTCTGACTTGTAGAGCACGTCATAGGCGCCCTTGAGCCGCGCGGCGATGTAGTTGGCATTGAGGATCGCAACCTTGGTCGCCTGGGTGAGTCCCTCGCCACCCATCATCAGGATGTAGCTCCAGCTGATCGGCAGGATGGAGGCCGAGCCGAAGGGGGCGGCGGAGACCGCGCCATCGCGCCCGTCCGACTGGGGATGCCCGGGCAGGTGAGGGGCGAGATGCTTCTTGACGCCGATCGGCCCCATGCCCGGACCGCCGCCGCCATGCGGAATGCAGAAGGTCTTGTGCAGGTTGAGATGGCTGACGTCGGAGCCGATGTCTCCGGGCCGTGACACACCGACCATGGCGTTCATGTTGGCGCCGTCGAGATAGACCTGGCCGCCATGCTTATGGGTGATCTCGCAGATCTCGCGCACCGTCTCCTCGAAGACGCCATGCGTCGAGGGATAGGTGATCATGATGCAGGAAAGG
The DNA here is from genome assembly GCF_057586295.1 of Rhizobium sp. SRI_017. Lineage (NCBI taxonomy): Bacteria > Pseudomonadati > Pseudomonadota > Alphaproteobacteria > Hyphomicrobiales > Rhizobiaceae > Rhizobium > Rhizobium sp. SRI_017. The sequence goes on from NZ_JBYCZP010000004.1 coordinate 386,273, forward strand.
TTGGCCGCATGCTGCTCGGCCTTGGCGCGGAAATCGGCGAGGTCGATATCGCCGTTGTCGGAGACTTTCACCGGCACCACCTTCATCCCGGCCATCTGCGCCGAGGCTGGGTTGGTGCCATGTGCCGAGGTCGGGATCAGGCAGACGTCGCGATGGCTGTCGCCACTGGCGATGTGGAAGTTGCGGATGGTGAGCAGACCCGCATATTCGCCCTGCGCGCCGGAATTCGGCTGCATGGAGAAGGCGTCGTAGCCGGTGATGTCGCAGAGCTTGGCCGAGAGATCGTCCAGCATCACCTTGTAGCCCAGCGCCTGATGGCTCGGGACGAAGGGATGGATTTCGGCAAATTCCGGCCAGGTGATCGGCAGCATCTCGGCCGTGGCGTTGAGCTTCATCGTGCAGGAACCGAGCGGGATCATCGAGCGATCAAGCGCGAGATCGCGGTCCGAGAGGCGGCGGATATAGCGGGTCATCTCGCTTTCCGCACGGTTCATGTGGAAGATCGGATGCGTGAGGTAGCTGCTGGTGCGCAGCAAATCCTCCGGCAGGCGCCAGTCGGGCTCAAAATCATCGGTCTTGAAGTCGCCGCCGAAGGCGCGCCAGACGGCCTCGAGCGTCACCGGACGGGAACGCTCGTCGAGCGAGATGCCGATCCTGTCGTCGCCTATCTTGCGGAGGTTGACTTCCTCTGCCTCGGCCGCCTTGAGGATCACGCCCTGCAGCTTGCCGACTTCGATGGTGATCGTGTCGAAGAAGGTCGAGGGCTCGACCGTGTAACCGAGCCTTTCGAGGCCCTTGGCCAGTCGCACCGTTTTCTGGTGGACGCTCTGGGCGATCGCCTTGAGGCCCTGCGGACCGTGGAAGACGGCATACATCGAGGCCATGACGGCGAGAAGGACTTGCGCGGTGCAGATATTCGACGTCGCCTTCTCGCGGCGGATATGCTGTTCGCGGGTCTGCAGCGACAGGCGGTAAGCGCGGTTGCCGCGTGCGTCGACCGAAACACCGACCAGACGACCAGGCATCGAGCGCTTCCACTCGTCCTTGACCGCCATGTAAGCCGCATGCGGGCCGCCATAGCCGACGGGAACGCCGAAGCGCTGGGTGCAGCCGACGGCGATGTCGGCGCCCATCTCGCCGGGTGACTTGAGAAGGCAAAGGGCCAGCGGGTCGGCGACGACGATGCCGATCGCACCGGCAGCATGGAGTTTCTCCATCAGCGGCGTGAAATCGCGAACGTGGCCATAGGTGCCGGGATACTGGAAGATCGCACCGAAGACATTGTTGCTGTCGAGGTCGCGGAAGGGGTCGCCGACCACGACATTCCAGCCGAGCGGTTCGGCACGGGTCTTGAGCAGTGCAATGTTCTGCGGATGGCAGTTTTCGTCGGCAAAGAAGGTCAGAGACTTCGATTTCGCCACGCGCTGCGCCATGGCCATCGCCTCCGCGGCCGCAGTCGATTCATCGAGCAGCGAGGCATTGGCGATGTCGAGACCGGTGAGATCGCTCACCATGGTCTGGTAGTTGATGAGCGCTTCGAGGCGGCCTTGGCTGATCTCGGGCTGGTAGGGCGTATAGGCTGTGTACCAGGCCGGATTTTCCAGGATAGTGCGCTGGATGACCGGCGGCGTGATCGTGCCGTAATAGCCCTGGCCGATCAGCGAGACGAGTTTCCGGTTCAGGTTGGCGGTCTCGCGCATCTTGTCGAGCGCCTCGCGCTCGGTCAGCGCCTGGTCCCACTTGAGCGGCGTCTTGAGACGGATGGAAGAGGGAACGGTGTCGTCGATCAGGGCGTCGAGACTCCCGTAGCCGACCACCTTGAGCATCGCATCCATTTCGGCCGGCGAGGGGCCGATATGGCGCCGGTCGGCGAAATTATACGGATCGTAATCCGTGAAGGTGAAATCCTTGGGGAGAGCCATTATGCGATCATCCTGCGGTACGCGTCTTCATCCATCAGGCCGTCGGCATCGGCGGGACTTGCGAGCTTGAGCTTGAAGAACCAAGCCGCACCCTGCGGGTCCGAATTGACCAGTGCCGGGTCGGCGACGATGGCGTCATTGATTTCGACGATCTCGCCGTCGAGCGGGCAGTAGACGTCCGACGCCGCCTTGACGCTCTCGACGGTCGCGGCATTGTCATTCTTGGAGAAGGTCGCGCCGACCGAGGGCAATTCGACATAGACGAGGTCGCCGAGCTGTTCGGCTGCGTGGGCGGTGATGCCGACAGTTGCGACGTTGCCGTCGATCTTCAGCCATTCGTGTTCTTCGGTGAATTTCAGCATGAGTCTTCTCTCCCGGAGATGATGTCGTGTGAGGATATCTGTCAGCGCTTGTAGCGCGGCGTGACGAAAGGCAGGTCGGTCACCGTGGCGGGCAGCAACTTGCCGCGGACCTCGGCAAAGACGCGCGTGCCGGAGGCGGCCTGACCGATGGAAACGTAACCCATGGCAACAGGCCCATCGACGGTGGGCCCGAAGCCGCCCGAGGTGACTTCGCCGATACGCGTCTGGCCGCCCTCATCGGAATAGAGCGGTGCATGCGAACGCACCGGCGCCTTGCCGTCCGGCCGCAGCCCGACCCGCCGCCGTGTCGCGCCGTGTTCGAGTTCATCGAGGATGCGGTCGGCACCGGGGAAGTCGCCGGCGCGCGCGCCGCCCCAGCGGCGCACTTTCTGCATCGCCCATTCGAGCCCCGCCTCCGCCGGCGTCGTCGTCGTGTCGATATCGTTTCCATAGAGGCAGAGGCCCGCTTCGAGGCGGAGACTGTCGCGGGCGCCGAGGCCGACCGGCTGGCAATGCGGATGATCGAGCAGCCGTCGCACGAGGAGGTCGGCGTTGTCCGATGGAATCGAGATTTCGAAACCGTCCTCGCCTGAATAGCCCGAACGCGTGATGATGCAGTCGACATCGTGGAGATCATCAACCTCGACATCCATGAACTTCATGGAGGCGACCTCGGGACAGAATTCCGCGAGTACCTGCTCGGCAAGCGGCCCCTGCAGTGCGATCAGCGCGCGATCCAGCAGGATCTCGAACGTGCAGCGGTCGGACAATCGTTCGGCCATGTGGCGGAAGTCGGCTTCCTTGCAGCCGGCGTTGACGACCATGTAGAAATGATCGCCACGATTGGCCACCATCAGGTCGTCGAGAATACCGCCATCGTCATTGGTGAAGAAGCCGTAGCGCTGGCGGCCGGGCTTGAGGCCGAGAATGTCGATCGGGATCAGGCTCTCGAGCGCGAGCGCAGCATCCTCCATCATGCCCGAGCGCGGACGGATCGCGACCTGGCCCATATGGGAGACGTCGAACAGACCGCAATCGGAGCGAGTCGCCAGATGCTCCTTCATCACGCCGAGCGGATATTGCACCGGCATGTCGTAACCGGCGAAGGGCACCATGCGTGCGCCGAGCGACAGATGCAGCGCGTGAAGCGGTGTTCTGAGAAGAGGTTGGTCGTCCACGAGAGGTCCTCCGGTTCGGCGCGAGAGCGCCCAGCTCAAGAACAGGGCCCAATCGGCGCCCGCAAATCTTAAGCCCCCTCTGTCCTGATGCCTGAGATTGTTATCCCTTCGGCAGATGCGCATCCTGGGGACCGCATCATTCTCCAGAGTCCGTAACCTCGCCGCTGGTCCTTTGGCCTGAGAGTTTCCGGGGCGGTTGCTCCTTCGGCACTGCTTCGAGAATGCAGATTCTCCCAGCGGCTGGCCATGTGATAGCTGTGCCTGAGGGGTCATGGCAAGAGGGGGATGACGCTTTTACCGCAAGAATTGTCGCGGACGCGTTAAAGGGTAGGGCGCTCAGCCCTCGGAGTTCGGCTCTTCTTCGGCCTTGTCGTCTTCGGCGAGGGGCCCCTCGAGCATCTGCAGATACTCCTGCTGGGCGCGTCTGAGCGTATTATCGGGCTGTCGTTCCGCGGTGAGGAAGAAAAGCGAAAGCGCCGGTGGCTGCACCACGTTGAGGATTGCCTTCCGCTCGAAGTCGCCGCTCTTCTCGACCTCGGCCGCGAGCGCCTGGACGGTCTTCTCCGACGGCGAAACGCCGCTGACGCGCGCGCTCGGCCTGAGCCCTTCTGCTGCGTAGGCTGCGGTAGTGGCGGAGACGGTGACGACCTGAACCATGAGACCTTCCATTCTCGATCACCAGCAATCTATCAGCGGGCTCTCCATGGAAGATTGAGGAAATTCATAGAAATTTAATGGTTCGGCAGAGACCGGCATTTCTCTGTCGGAAGCTCGTCCAGCTAGAAGGTATACAGGCTACTCATACCTGTAACGGAGCGGCACAGAGGTTGAAACATACGCCCGTATTATAATACAGCGCACGATGGTGAACTGAATGTATTGGTAAATCAGCTGAAATTATTTGAATTGGCCGGACTTGTACAGAATTTCCGCAAGAATTCGACATTATGAATTGACGAGTGCTAAATTGTGAGGGGTCTTGTTCACACTATATTAGCGATACCTGGATCAGTTTGGACGTGTCGAAAGTGCCGTCGTTCGGCTGGAGGTTGGAATGCGCATGGCTTCTGTGTTCGGTAGAGAATATCGTGACGAAATGGACGCGATCGGACGCTCTCAGGCTGTGATCAAGTTCACGCCCGACGGTATCATCCTCGACGCCAACGCGAATTTCTGCGCTGCGATCGGGTATTCGCTGGCCGAGATCAAGGGGAAACATCACGCGATGTTCGTCGATCCCACCTATGCGAAAAGCGCCGAATATGCGGAGTTCTGGTCGAGATTGAAAGCCGGCCATTTCGACCGTCGCCAATACAAGCGTTTTGCCAAGGGCGGCCGGGAGATCTGGATCGAGGCTTCCTACAACCCCTGCATCCGCGGCGGCAAAGTGGTCAAGGTCGTCAAGATCGCGACCGACATCACCGAAGCCAAGCTCAAGTCGATGGAGGATGACAGCAAGCTGAGCGCCATTTCGCGCTCGCAGGCCGTGATTGCGTTCAACCCCGACGGCACGATCCTGGAAGCCAACGAGAATTTTCTCAAGACGCTTGGCTATTCGATCGAGGAGATCCGCGGCCGGCATCATTCCATGTTCTGCGATCCTGCCTACGTGAAGACGGACGCATATCGCAATTTCTGGCCCTCGCTCGCCGCTGGAAAGTTCCACTCGGACGAATTCGTGCGTTTCGGCAAGGGCGGCAAGACCATCTGGATTCAGGCCGCCTACAACCCGATTCTCAACGACCGTGGGGAAGTCTATAAGGTGATCAAGTTCGCAACCGACGTCACCGCCCGCATGGCCTGCATCGGTGAACTGGGCGATGCGATCGGCAAGCTGGCCGACGGCCAACTGACCGCCAACCTCAGCCGGCCCTTCACGGCCAGCATGGAAGGCACCCGCACCGACTTCAACCGCGCCGTCGAGAAACTGGCACAGGTCGTTCGCGAAATCCACGCCAGTGCGGAGGGCATTTCCTCCAATGCTTCTCAGTTGCAGGAAAGCTCATCCGATTTTGCCCGCAAGCTGGAACGTCAAGCGGCATCGGTTGAGGAGACGGCAGCAGCACTGGAAGAAGTCAACACAACTGTGCAGGAATCTGCGCGAAGCGCTTCTGAAGCCGGCAAGCTCGTTGCGGCCACACGCACGGCCGCCGAGCGATCCGGCGTGGTGGTCAGCAACGCCGTCGAGGCCATGGGCCGTATCGAGCAGTCCTCGAACGAGATTTCCAACATCATCGGCGTAATCGACGAGATCGCCTTCCAGACCAATCTGCTGGCGCTCAATGCTGGCGTCGAGGCGGCGCGCGCCGGAGAGGCCGGCAAAGGTTTTGCCGTGGTGGCACAAGAGGTCCGCGAGCTGGCCCAGCGTTCGGCAAAGGCCGCCAAGGAGATCAAGGCGCTGATCCACACATCTTCAGAACAGGTCAAGGCTGGCGTGTCGCTGGTTCACGAAACCGGCGCAGCGCTCTCCGAGATTGTCGGCCAGGTGGGGGCGATCGATGGCAACGTGCGCGCCATCGGAGAATCCGCACGCGAGCAGGCCACTGGCCTTGCCGAGATCAACGCGGCTGTCAATGAAATGGACCAGGGCACGCAGCAAAATGCGGCGATCGTCGAGGAATCGAGCGCCGCCAGCCACGCGCTCGCCTCCGAACTCGCCTCGCTCCTGGAGCAACTCCGGCAGTTCGACGTCGGTGCCCCGGCTTCCCGAGCTCCCGCTCGAACCCGACAAGCGGCGGCACCGGCGCGTGCGGTTACCAATGTGGTGCGTGCCGATTTCGCAACGCATGCTCACGCCTATGACACGAAGCCGGGCTGGTCGGAGTTCTGACACGAAAGCCCGGCAGCCGAACGATCGGCACGAACCCCAAGCCCTTGTCTCCTTCTAGATGACGCGATAACCCTGCCACGCCTCGAGGCGTGGAGAGCCCGCCATGGACGACAACATTGTCAGAACCGAGCGTCTGCTGATGCGCCGCGCGGAGGTGCGCGACCTCGGTCCGATGCACATCGTACTCTCCAATCCGGAGGCGATGCGCTACTGGTCCACGCCGCCGCATGCATCGCTGCATCAGAGCCGCGAATGGCTGAAGGCGATGATGGCCTCGCCGGAGACGGAAAGTGATGATTTCGTCGTCGAATACCAAGGCCAGGTGATCGGCAAAGCCGGCTTCTGGCGCCTTCCCGAGATCGGCTATATCTTCCATCCCGACATGTGGGGCAGGGGCTTCGGCTTCGAGTGCCTGTCGACACTCATTGACCGCGCGTTCGGCCGGTTCGCTTTCGACGCGCTGCTCGCCGATGTCGACCCTCACAACACTGCTTCGCTCCGGCTGCTCGCCAAGCTCGGCTTCATTGAAACAGGTCGCGAACAGGCCACGATCCTGGTCGGCGACAACTGGTGTGACAGTGTCTACCTCCAACTGAAACGTGACGCCTGGCGCCGTCGATGACCGTCTAGCACCGCTCGCACGCTTGGTGCACGACGCGTCGATATTGTCCGGGCCCAATCTTGACGCGCGGCCGCTATTCCCCGATACCGACGACAGAGCGGACGTGGCGGAACTGGTAGACGCAAGGGACTTAAAATCCCTCGATCCTTGATCGTACGGGTTCGATTCCCGTCGTCCGCACCAGCATTGCTCGGCCCGTTCCAACCTCGCCCGCCTCCACCGATTTTGCAATGACGGCACGGTTCGTCGTAGACCATCCGGGTGTTCGATCTTGAAGGAGGCGGAGGATGGACAGATTCGCAGGCGGCTGCCGATGTGGCGATGTCCGGTTTGAGGCGTCGGGGCGACCCTATCGGGTCGGTATCTGCCATTGCCTCGATTGCCGCAAGCATCATGGCGCGCTGTTTCACGCCTCGGCGATTTTTCCTCAGGGTGCGGTGACGATTAGAGGCGAGACGGGCGACTATGCCGGACGGCATTTCTGCCGCCGCTGCGGGTCGCCGGTTTTCGCGCGGAGTGGAGATGAGGTCGAGGTCAATCTCGGGTCATTGGATTCGCCGGACCAGTTTGTGCCGACCTATGAGCTCTGGACCGTCCGGCGGGAGTCCTGGCTGCCGCCCTTTCCGGTCAAGCGGCGCTACGAGGGTGACCGCAATACCGGCGATCGGTTCGAAGACTAGCCTGCGCGGAGCGGTCAGCCCGGAAGGTCGGCCCTGGGACAGCCTCAACGAAATACTCGCGCATCGTATCGTCCTGAAATGGCTCGATTTCCGCCCAGTGACGGGTCAAGAAATGCGGGTTGGCGACGAGGAACAGTTCGACCTCCGAGAGCGCCTCGTCGAGCCGGCCCAACGGGGGCGTGGCCGGCCGCCAGAAAGCAATGCGAACTCGTTCGACAGGTTTCGTCCCGCGCAACGTCTAGACGGCGGCATCGCGGGCTCGCCCATAGCGGCCTAGCGATGCAGATTATCTGACATCCTGGGCTGCCAGTAACACTTGGGCGGATGTGCTGCCTCCTGACGGTGCTCCTGGTGGTGGAAAGACGAAGGGGCTGATCGACGCATCTTTCCTTTCGACGCGATCCTGTGCTTGACTCGCCTATGTTAGGCGTTCCAACTTCGGCGACTTGCCGCTTCACGGGGTCTCCCATGCCAAACGACGCCTCCCTCGTCACCGCCGCCATGCTGGCGATCGGCGACGAACTGCTCTCCGGACGCACCAAGGACAAGAATATCGGCCATCTCGCCGAGATGCTGACTCTGTCCGGCATCGACCTCAAGGAGGTCCGCATCGTTGCCGACGAAGAGGACGAGATCGTCGCCGCGCTCAACGCATTGCGGGAGCGCTACGATTATGTCTTCACGTCGGGCGGCATCGGCCCGACCCATGATGACATTACCGCCGATGCGATCGGCAAGGCCTTCGGCGTTCCCGTCACGCATGACGACAAGGCGATGAAGATGATGGCAGCGATGTATGCGAAGCGTGAAATGGAATTTAACGAAGCCCGCCAGCGCATGGCGCGCATGCCTGTCGGCTCGGTGCATATCGACAACCCGGTCTCGGTCGCGCCTGGCTTCAATATCGGCAACGTCTATGTGATGGCCGGCGTGCCGTCGATCTTCCAGGCGATGCTGGACAATGTGCTGCCGACGCTTCGGTCCGGCGCCAAGATGCTGTCGCGCACCGTCCATTGCCCCTTCGGCGAAGGCGAGATCGGTGCAGCACTGGGTGCCGTTCAGAAGGCGCATCCGGCAACAGTGATCGGCTCTTATCCGAAATTCGACGGCAAGACCTACTCAACCGAGCTCGTCGTCCGCGCGCGGTCTGAAGCCGCGCTGGATGCGGCTGCCGCTGCGGTGGCAGCCATGGTGGCGGAGACGGCGGAGCGTCGCAGCGGTGCAACTCGATCGGCCTGATCAACGTTGATTCACGTCAATGCGTGAATCGATGATAGTCATAGTGTTGCTTCATCGAACATGGAGGTAGCTATGCCCGTGAAGACCATCGCCATCATTCTCACCCAGGCTGAGACGACCCGGCCGGTCTTCGAGGCCGCCGAGGCGATCGCCGGCGAACATGGGGCGCATATCATAGCGCTCCACGGCGAGGTGATCGATCCGCCACCGGTGCTTTCGCCGCTTGATCTTCCCGATTCCTCCGTCATTGCCGGTCTCTACGATGCCGCGGCGGAAAAGAGCGCCCGTATCAAGGCCGCCTTTGACGAATGCGTCGCGCGATCGAGTGTCTCCTGCGAATGGCGGCCGTTCAAGGGGTCGTCGGGTGCGGCCAGCGCTGGATTGATCGACAGTGCCCGTGCAGCCGATCTCGTCATCGCCTCGCAGCCGCAGCAGGGCCATGTCAGCGAACACGATACGATCCTCTTCGAAGGCGGGCGACCGATCCTGTTCATTCCGTGGATCGACAAGCAGTTCAAGCAGTTCAAGCGGGTGCTGATCGCCTGGGACGGCTCGCGCGGCGTCGCCCGGGCGACTTTCGATTCTCTTGGCCTGCTCCATGCAGCATCCGAGATCGAACTCTTCACCGTCGATGCCCGCCACAGCGATGATCGCCCTGCCGACCTCGCGGGCGCAGAGATTGCCGCATCGCTCGCACGGCACGGACTCAAGGTCACCACCCGCGCCCAGGGGTCGGAGAAATTGCAGATCTCGGCGGTTCTCGAAAACCGTTGCAGCGATTTCGGTGCCGACCTGCTGATCATGGGCGCCTATGGCACCTCGCGCATCATGGAGCGCATCTTCGGCGGCGTGACCCATGTGCTGCTCGAGTCGATGACCGTGCCGGTGCTGATGTCGCGCTGACACGACACCTCCAAAGACTGCGCGAACGGGGTTGACTGACCCCCATCCCGATCGTTTTTGCGTGGATCACTCGCAAGACAGGCGCGAGAACTCTTTACGCGGCACCCCGCGATCTCCTATTGAGAGCGATCCCTATCGATCGAGAGCCGTGCCATGTCACTTCCCGAAAAAGCCTTTCCCGTTTCCTGGGACCAGTTCCACCGTGACGCGCGTGCGCTCGCCTGGCGGCTCGCTGGCCTCAACAGGAATTTCAAGGGCATGGTGTGCATCACGCGCGGCGGGCTCGTGCCCGCGGCGATCATTTCGCGAGAGCTCAATATCCGGGTGATCGAGACGGTCTGCGTCGCCTCCTATCACGATTACCTCAATCAGGGTGAAATGGCGGTCCTGAAGGGGATTTCGACAGATATGCTTGAAGGGGGAGGTGAGGGCCTCCTCGTGGTCGACGACCTTACCGATACCGGCAAGACCGCGCTGCAGGTTCGGGCGATGCTGCCCAAGGCGCATTTTGCCGCGGTCTATGCCAAGCCGCAGGGCGTGCCGACGATCGACACGTTCGTCACCGAGGTCTCGCAGGATACCTGGATCTACTTTCCTTGGGATATGGGATTCACCTACCAGGAACCGATCGCCAAGGAGCCTCGCGGCTGAACGGCATAGCCTTGACGGCAACTTTAAAGATTATCAGCGAGCGTGAATTCTTCTCATAGTAGCTATTTTTTGGGGGCTTTTCCAAAAAACGACGCTAAGCGAGCGCGATACGCGTGTATTTAATGCACCCTTAATATCTAGGATCAATTCTTCCCCGTGGATCGTTCTGATGCGGTCGCGAGTTGCATGGGGTACAGATGCTTTCCGGACTGGTTTCCAAGCTTTCACTGACCGCGAAGGTCGCTGCTGTCATCGTGACGGCCAATCTCAGCGGTCTTGCCATCACGGCCTGGCTTTCCTGGTCGGCGGATTTGAGCACTTCCCTCACTCGCGCAGAGAGCGAGTGGACGAAGGCAACGCAACAGTTCGGAGCGACCGCAGAGGGCGCAGTAAAATGGAAGAAGGCTTCCGTCATCCAGGAAGCCTATGCCATGTACCGCGAGAAGCCGGAACTGGGCCTGAACGCATTTCTCGCGGTCAATGCCAAGAATGAAGAGGCGGATAGTTGGTCTTTTGTGCCGGACGCGAAGAAGGACTTCGCCGGCCGCGCCCAGGCAATAATCGAGAAGGCGCCGGAAACCCCGGTCGTCGACAAATCCGTCTCCGGCGAGATGCTCGTGGTCTCCCCGCTCGGTCTCGACAAGGCCGGCAAGCGGATCGGCTATGTCGCGGCGAGCTGGTCCTCGACGCCCGTCGTCGAAGCTGCGCGCAACAACGCATTGCTCTTCGCGGGCAAGCAGGCAATGGTCATCGCGCTGGTGATTGCCGCCTTCTTGATCGCGATGCGTCATTTCGCCGGCAGACCCCTGGCGTTGCTCGCCGGGCGCATTTCGGCCATGCAGCAAGGAGACCTCGACAATGCCGTTCCCATGATCGATCGTGGCGATGCGGTGGGTGTGATCGCCCGTGCGCTCGATGGGTCGATTGCGTCGATCAAGGAAAAAGCGGCGCAGGAGCGGATCGCACTCGAACAGCGTGATCAGATCGAAGGTGAGCGAGCGCGGTTTGCCGAGCAGAGCCGCGAAGGCGCCGAAATTCAAGCTCAAGCGATGGCCGCGCTCGGCGCGGCGCTGGAGCGGCTGGCCGCCGGCGACTTCTCGGCCCGGCTCGACAGCATCGGCCCGGAATTCGACAAGCTGCGCAACGATTTCAACATCATGGTCGCAACCGTGGCCAACACGCTGTCCGGCATTTCGGAAACCGCCCACGAGCTGGATGGCAGCGCGCTGGACCTCGCAGGTTCCTCCGATCAGCTTGCCAAACGGACCGAGATCCAGGCGGCCTCGCTCGAGGAGACGGCTGCAGCACTTGAAGAAATCACCAGCACGGTCACGCTTGCCGCCGACAAGGCGGACCTGGCTTCGAAGCTCGTCCTCGCAACCAAGGAAAATGCCCATAGCTCCGCCGGCATTGCCCGTGAGGCGGTCGACGCCATGGACCGCATCCAGAATTCGTCCGCCAAGATTGGCACGATCATCGGCGTCATCGATGAGATCGCCTTCCAGACCAACCTTCTCGCCCTGAATGCTGGTGTCGAGGCTGCCCGAGCCGGCGAGGCTGGCAAAGGCTTTGCTGTCGTTGCCCAGGAAGTGCGTGAACTGGCTCAGCGCTCGGCGAGTGCGGCCAAGGAGATCAAACAGCTCGTATCCAATTCCGGCCAGGAAGTCGGTTCGGGCGTGTCGCTCGTCAATTCCATGGGCACATCGCTGCTCTCGATCGAGACGCAGGTCAACGAAATCCATAACAGCATTGTCGCCATCGTCTCGTCGGCCAAGGAGCAGTCGCTCGGGCTGAGCGAGGTCAACAATGCAATCCGCCAGATGGATCAGGCGACGCAGCAGAATGCGGCCATGGTGGAAGAGACCAATGCCGCCTGCCAGGAACTGCAGGGCCAGAGCAATCAGTTGAAGGCGGCGCTCGGTGGCTTCCGGTTCGGGGGAGCAGCGCCCGTAGCGGCCCTGCGGACAATGGCGGCACAAATGTCGTCACAGCCCGTGCGCAAACCGGTGGTAGAATCAAATTCTCGTCCCGCGGTCATGCGCGCTCCGGCACGTCCGATAGCGCAGCAGTCCGCCGCCGCAGCCCAGAACTGGGAAGAATTCTAAGGGATACGCGCCGGCCTATCCGGCGCGGCTATCGGCTCTTGGGGGAGCCAACAACAAGGAGCATGCCATGAGGAAATACCTGCTGGGCGGAATCGCCCTGATGTCGCTGTTTGCCGCTTCGCCGGTCTTCGCTGAGGACGCGCATGTGGCCCCAGTGACGGAATACATCAACTCCAACGTCAAGCCGTGGCTTTCGGACCCGGCGATTGTCGACGCCATCAAGGCACAGAACGCCGCCAATGCTGCACTCGATCAGGCGGGGATCGACGCGCTTGACCAGAAGTGGCGTGCCGAGGTCGAAGCCGAGAGCCACCCGATGATCGACGGCGTGCTGGCCAACCCAATCTCCACCTTCCTGAAGGCCAAGCAGGAAGCGTCCGGCGGCACGATCACCGAAGTCTTCGTGACCGACGCCAAGGGCCTCAATGTCGGTCAGTCGGATGTAACATCCGACTACTGGCAGGGCGACGAGGACAAGTTCACCAAGAGCTTCGGTGCTGGTCCCGGTGCACTCTTCGTCGATGCCGCCGAGAAGGATGAGTCGACCCAGATGCTGCAGAGCCAGGCCTCGATGACCATTGTTGATGAGGCGGGCAAGCCGATCGGCGCGATCACCATCGGCGTGAACCTCGACCAGCTCTGACCACCAGATCTGGTGGGCGCGGTCCCGACCGCGTCCACCCACAACTTTCTAGCCCCCAGATCTCGTCGGTCATTTCTGTGCCTGACAATGCGAGATGTAGCGATTGCATTGCGCAGGAATCGACGAGCAAGTCGATTCGGCCATACGAGTCACAAACAGCGCGCCAGATGAAGTCCGTGGCGCCGCATGTTAAAAAAATAAATAAATTCAGCGCGATTTTTTTGCTTTGCTGTGGAAGCCCGTTCGGCTGATCGGCCGGAACGCCAATCATTCCCGGACGTTGCGGTTTGTCCCGGTTTTCCACATGCTGTTGATACTAGATATGGTGTTAATAATTTCGTCATGAACCAGCCCTTGACGGAATCGGGTCGTCCGCGCTTAATGGACCTCGTTGCGGCGGCGACAGGATCGGATTGTAACGAGGCCCGGTCCAATTATCGAAAATTTGCGGGCGAATAGGGGTGTCAGCCAGAGGCGAAGCTTTGCCTTGGCGGCAATGTGATCCTGCGGAATTTTTTCCGGCGACAATGAAACTAGGACTGGCCTTAGCGGTTCGTTAATACTATATTTAGTGTTCGCGCTCAGCATTGGCCACAAGATACAGAGTGGGAGACGTGAGTCTTCCTCTCGATATCGAGGCAGCTGGCGCGGACTTACACCCGCGTTTCAGAACGGGAAATCATGCGCCTGAAACAGGCGCGACATCAGGCTAGGGGTTGACGAGATGCGCATCGAACGCAAGTTCACAGAAGCAGGAAAATCGGCGTACGACAGCGTAGCATTCCGGACCGCGATCAGCGAGATCCGCAATCCCGACGGCTCGGTTGTCTTCCGGCTGGCCGATATCCAGGTACCGGAGCAGTTCAGCCAGGTCGCGTCCGACGTGCTCGCCCAGAAGTATTTCCGCAAGGCCGGCGTGCCGAAGCACCTGAAGAAGGTTGAAGAGAACGACGTGCCGTCCTGGCTGTGGCGCTCCGAGGCCGACAAGGAGGCGCTCGCCAAGCTGCCGAAGGACGAGCAGTACGGCTCCGAAACCGACGCGCGCCAGGTCTTCGATCGCCTTGCGGGCACCTGGACCTATTGGGGCTGGAAGGGCGGCTATTTTTCGTCCGAGGAAGATGCGGCTGCGTTCCGCGACGAACTCGCCTTCATGCTCGCCACCCAGCGCGTCGCGCCGAATTCGCCGCAATGGTTCAACACCGGCCTGCATTGGGCTTACGGCATCGACGGCCCCGGCCAGGGCCATTTCTATGTCGACCCCTTCACCGGCAAGCTGGTGAAATCCAAGTCGGCCTATGAGCATCCGCAGCCGCATGCCTGCTTCATCCAGTCCGTCGAGGATGACCTCGTCAACGAGGGTGGCATCATGGACCTCTGGGTGCGCGAGGCGCGCCTGTTCAAATACGGCTCCGGCACCGGCTCCAATTTCTCGCATCTGCGCGGCGAAGGCGAAAAGCTCTCCGGCGGTGGCCGTTCGTCCGGCCTGATGAGCTTTCTCAAGATCGGTGACCGTGCGGCCGGCGCCATCAAGTCCGGCGGCACGACCCGTCGCGCGGCCAAGATGGTCGTGGTCGATATCGACCATCCGGATATCGAGAACTACATCAACTGGAAGGTCAAGGAAGAGCAGAAGGTGGCGGCACTTGTCACCGGCTCAAAGGTCGTCGCCAAGCATCTCAAGGCGATCATGAAGGCCTGCGTCAATTGCGAAGGCTCTGACGACGATTGCTTTGATCCGAAGCTGAACCCGGCGCTGAAGCGTGAGATCAAGGCCGCGAAGGCCGCGCTCGTGCCGGAGAACTATGTGAGCCGCGTCATCCAGTTCGCCCGCCAGGGCTATACTGACATGGAGTTCCAGACCTATGACACCGACTGGGATAGCGAAGCCTATCTCACGGTGTCCGGCCAGAATTCCAACAACTCAGTCTCGATCAAGGACGATTTCCTCCGCGCCGTCGAACGCGACGACGTCTGGAACCTGACCGCCCGCAAGGATGGCAAGGTCGTCAAGACGCTGAAGGCCCGCGACCTCTGGGAGTCGATCTCCTACGCGGCCTGGGCGTCGGCCGATCCGGGCCTGCATTTCAACACGACGATGAACGACTGGCACACCAGCCCGGCGGCCGGCCCGATCCGCGCTTCCAATCCGTGCTCGGAATATATGTTCCTCGACGACACCGCCTGCAATCTCGCCTCGCTGAACCTCATGCAGTTCAAGGATCCGGCGACGGCGCGCATCAATATCGGCCAGTATGAACACGCCGTCCGTCTCTGGACGATCGTGCTCGAAATCTCCGTAATGATGGCGCAGTTCCCGTCCAAGCGGATTGCCGAACTCTCCTATGAATACCGCACGCTCGGCCTCGGCTATGCCAATATCGGCGGCCTGCTGATGTCCACGGGCATTCCCTATGACTCCGACGCGGGCCGTGCCATTGCCGGCGCGCTGACGGCGATCATGACCGGTGTCTGCTATGCGACCTCTGCCGAAATGGCGGGCGAGCTCGGCACGTTCCCGATGTATCAGCCGAACCGCGACAACATGCTGCGCGTCATCCGCAACCATCGCCGCGCGGCACTCGGCACCAAGTCTGGCTACGAAGCGCTGTCGGTGACCCCGGTCGCGCTGATCCACGACCATTGCCCGGATCAGGACCTGATCACGCATGCCGTCGCGGCCTGGGATCTGGCGCTCGAACTCGGCGAAAAGCACGGCTACCGTAACGCCCAGGTCTCGGTCATTGCCCCCACCGGCACGATCGGCCTCGTCATGGATTGCGATACGACCGGCATCGAGCCCGATTTCGCCCTGGTGAAGTTCAAGAAGCTTGCCGGCGGCGGCTATTTCAAGATCATCAATGGCGCGGTGCCGGAATCGCTGCGCACGCTCGGCTATTCCGAAAGCCAGATCTCCGAGATCGAGGCCTATGCCGTCGGTCATGGCAATCTCAACCAGGCACCGTCCATCAACCCCGGCTCGCTGAAGGCCAAGGGTCTGCCGGATGACAAGATCGAAGCGGTCAATGCCGCGCTCAAGTCGGCCTTCGACATCAAGTTCGTCTTCAACCAGTGGACGCTCGGTGCCGAATTCCTCGGCTCGCTCGGTGTCACCACCGAGCAGATGAACGCGATCGATTTCAACCTGCTCGACCATCTCGGCTTCACCCGCAAGGAGATCGAGGCTGCCAACATCCATGTCTGCGGTGCGATGACGCTCGAAGGCGCGCCGTTCCTGAAGAAGGAACACCTGCCGGTCTTCGATTGCGCCAATCCCTGCGGCAAGATCGGCAAGCGCTATCTCTCGGTCGAGAGCCATATCCGCATGATGGCGGCGGCCCAGCCCTTCATCTCGGGCGCGATCTCCAAGACGATCAACATGGCCAACGACGCCACCGTCGAGGATTGCAAGAACGCCTACATGCTCTCCTGGAAGCTCGGCCTCAAGGCCAACGCGCTCTATCGCGACGGCTCCAAGCTCTCCCAGCCGCTCAATGCCTCGCTGATCGAGGATGAAGCCGATGAAGATGCGATGGAGGATCTGATCGCTGCCCCGGCCGCGGCTCAGGCCGTGACGGTGACCGAGAAAATCGTCGAGCGGATCATCGAACGCGTCAGCCGCGAGCGTGAAAAGCTGCCGAACCGTCGCCAAGGCTATACCCAGAAGGCCGTCGTCGGCGGCCACAAGGTCTATCTCCGCACCGGTGAGTTCGGCGACGGCCGCATCGGCGAGATCTTCATCGACATGCACAAGGAGGGCGCTGCCTTCCGCGCGATGATGAACAACTTCGCCATCGCCATCTCGCTCGGCCTGCAATATGGCGTGCCGCTCGAGGAATTCGTCGAAGCCTTCACCTTCACCAAGTTCGAGCCTGCGGGTATCGTTCAGGGCAATGACGCGATCAAGAACGCCACCTCGATCCTCGACTACGTGTTCCGCGAACTCGCCGTCTCCTATCTCAGCCGCCACGACCTTGCTCATGTCGACACGTCCGACTTCGGCAACACCGCGCTCGGCAAGGGTATCCAGGAAGGCAAGACCAACCCGTTCTCCTCGGGCTGGACGCGCGGCCACAAGCCGACGCTGGTCTCCAATCACGGCCCGGCGCATGACGCCAAGGGCGCAGCCGGTGAGGGCGCCCGCGCTTCCTCCTTCGGCGGCTCGGTCGTCTCCTTCGGCGCTGCTGCCCGCAAGCTCGACCTCGAACCCATAACCTCCGAAGCCACGGCCTTCCGCCGCGACTACGAGGTGCGCCAGGCCGAACTCGCCGAGGAAATCGAAATCGACGAAGGCGTCGTCGACACCGAACTCTTCTCGGACAAGGCGGCAGCGGATGCGGCATCAGCCAAAGCGGATGCCAAGACGCTTGCAGCCGACCGCAGGGCCCAGGCGCTGGCACAGGGCTATACGGGGAACATGTGCTCGGAGTGCCAGAACTTTACGATGGTGCGGAATGGGACTTGTGAGAAGTGCAACACGTGTGGTGCTACGAGCGGGTGCTCGTAAAAGTTGTAGAAAACTGATTGAAAAAAGTGGCTGCTTCGGCTCTAACGCAAGCTCCTAACAAGAATAGCAAATAGCGATGGGGCGCGGTCGACCTGAAGTCGACTGCGCTTCCTCTTCTGGGCTAAACCCCTCACCAAGTTCGTCCAGCCAATCGCCTTCGGCTGTTGGGGACGAACTATCCTCTCCCGCAAGGGGAGAGGTAGGGTGCCACGATTGCCGCCTCACTTGAGGCGCGGCGGCGCGGCTGGGTTTACCTCTCCCCCTGCGGGAGAGGATACGCAGGCCGGGTGAGCGTAGCGAAGCCTTGGCCGAAGTTGGTGAGGGGTTCATGCTGCTGCAAACTTCGGTTGCAGCGGCGCTGATTTCGCGCAAATTTCCCCGCATGCAACACCACCGAACCCCGTCCGATACGCATCGCACATTCGCCCGAGCCATGCGCAATGACTCAACCAAGGCTGAGAATATGCTCTGGCAGCAGCTTCGCAATCGGCAGATGGAAGGTCACAAGTTTCGCCGACAGGTGCCTGTGGATGGCTACATTCTTGATTTCGTCTGCGTGGAGGCGCGGCTGGTCATTGAGGTGGATGGCAGCCAGCATGCCGAAAGCCGGCGTGATGAGGAGAGGGACGCATATTTTCGAGCTCAAGGTCTCCAGGTGATCCGGTTCTGGAACGAGGAGATCGAGAAAGGGCTGGACTTTGTATGCCGGAGCATTCTCGTGGCGCTTAAAGATCGAGGTGAGTGAGGAGAGTGAACCCCTCACCAACTTCGGCCAAGGGTTCACTATCGTTCACCCGGCCTTCGTATCCTCTCCCGCAAGGGGAGAGGCCAAGCGGCGACCGCCTATTCCTCGTCCGCCCCAAACAGCGCCTTCAGCGGATCCTTCTTCTTCCCCGAATCCCTCTTCCCGCCATCCTTGCTCTTCTTGGCCGAGTCCTTCACCGCCTTTAGGCCGTGCTTGAGAATTTCCTTGCCGCCCTTGGGCATTTTGCCCTTCTTCATCGCCTGGCCGAGGATGCCGGTGGCGACGCCGAGCATCAATTCGTCCATCACTTCCTTGTTGGCGCTTTGCTCGCTCTGCTCCTCCGGCTTGATGATCTTCTTCTTTTTCGTCTCGGCAGGCGCCTGGACGGCGGTGACGATCGTCATCGTGGCGGCGAGCGCGGCGATAAGCAGCTTGTTCTTCATGCGTAACTCCCTGGTTTGGCATGGAGGAGTGGTGTGGCGGGACGGCCGTCGGACCACGGCCGCTGAAAAGTTCTCTTCCTCCGTTGGGAGTTACGGCCGGAAGTGCGAAAAAATTCTTACACAGCTGATACGTGTGTGTCGGAGGATGAAAAAGACGAAAAGACGACCGGTAAAATTATTCTTAAAGAGCCGTGCAAATTCGGAATGCCTAACATGCGGTCTTATGCATTTTTTTCGAGCAGACGAATGCCTATCTGATGGTCATCAAACAAACGGACAGACATTCAGGAGAGACCCATGAACATCCGCAAGAAGATCAGAACCTACGTTGAAAACCGCCGCGCCGTGCAGGAACTGCAGTCGCTTTCCGACCACGCACTCAGCGACATCGGCCTGTCCCGCGGCCAGATCCGTTCGGCAGTCCTCGGCCGCTGAACCAAGCATTCCGCGCCGGGTGACTATCACCCGGCTGACACAGCCGGCCGCGCAACCCGCGGCCGGCTGTCTTCGTTTCGGCCCTCGCCATGTGAGCAACGGCAAAAAGAAGTCAGTGGTTACAATGCGCTGGCAACTCCTTCTCGTTTCCCGGGAACCCATCCGCTGATTCATGTCTTCCCCTGCCAGGAACCTGGCGCCACCACGTTTGCCTGGCGCTGCGTTCCGACATCCGGAGGAGACAACGCATGAGAACGCGAGGGAGCACACCCAGCGATGAGAACAGGCGTCCGATATCTCGCGCTGGCGGCGCTTAGCCTTGCCGGTGCATGCACCATCCCGGCCGATACGTCGACGGTGGTCAAGGAAGACAAGACTGTCACAGCCTCCCGCTCCGTCATGGTTGGCCTGAGCGAAGCCGATGTGCGCATGTGCGCCGGCTTTCCCACCATGGGCACGATGATCGGCGCGACGGAAAAGATCTGGACCTATCAGCGGATCTATCCGCGCGGCACGATTTCCGTCGGCGCGTCGACACTGGCTCTTGGCCCCACGCCCGGCCTTACCGGGTCGACGGGCATGGGGACGCCCGGCTTCTGCTACACCCAGATCCGCTTCGTCGACGGCCATGTGACAGAGATCGAATTTGCCGGCGACAACAATACTGCGACGTCAGTCAACGGTCTCTGTGTCAGCACGGTCGACCGCTGCGTCGTCTATGCCAGGCAGCGCCACAAGGAGCAGCCAACGGTCGTCGAAACGAAGCCCGCGGCGACGGCAATCGAAACCCAGTCCAGGCCGAAGTGATGCGGTGCGCCCGCGCGACGGATGCGCTAGGATAATGGACGTCGCCATTCCGGGAGGGATCATGCTCCGCGTCGCACTCATCGCCACAGTACTCCTGCTGCCCGCGCCGGCCTTCGCCGCCGATGAAAATTGTGGCTACAGTCCCAACGATTGGTGCACGTCGGAAAAGGATGGTGCCTGTGGACGCCACATGACGGTTGAAGCCTGCCGCACCGATCCGGCCTGCAAGGGCATGGAATATCGCGGCGAATCCGTCGTCGCCTGCAATTGGGATGAGAACGGCTACGCCGACAATTGCCCGACCGTCGGCTGCCTCGACCGCAAATAGCCGACCCGTCTTCCGCTTGTCACGTTTCGCACAATAGAAGGAGCTCTATTGCAGGGGCGGGACGACTCTGGACGACTGATGTCGGGGGGCTACATGGATCGGGTGCGGCATTACTTTTCATCGCGGATATTGCCGCTCTCGGGATCGATCATCCTTCTCCTGCTTTTTGGTTGTCTGATCCTTCTCGGCAATGGGCTCTACGCATTCCTCATTGCGCCGTTCTTCATCCTGGCCTTCCTGGCCGCCGTCGGCATTCATGACGTGTTGCAGACCAAGCGCGCGATCCTGAGGAACTATCCGATCTCGGGCCACGCCCGCTACATCATGGAAGAGCTCCGGCCAAAGATCCGGCAGTATTTTTTCGAGGGCGAAAAGGACGGTCGGCCATTCCCGCGCGACAAGCGCTCGCTCGCTTATCAGCGCGCCAAGGGCCAGCTCGACAAGCGTCCTTTCGGCACCGAATACGATGTCTATGAGCCGAAATACGAATGGATCTCGCATTCCTTCGCGCCGACCCATCTCGAGACCCATGATTTCCGCGTTCGCATCGGCGGGCCGGATTGCAAGCAGCCCTATGACGCCTCGGTGCTCAACATCTCGGCGATGAGCTTCGGCTCGCTCTCGGCCAATGCCATCCGCTCACTCAACAAGGGCGCGAAGATGGGCGGCTTTGCCCATGACACGGGCGAGGGCGGCATATCCCCCTATCACCGCGAGAATGGCGGCGACATCACCTGGGAGATCGGCTCGGGCTATTTCGGCTGTCGCACGCCCGACGGCATGTTCTCGCCGGAGCGCTTCGCCGCAAGCGCTGCCTCCGATCAGGTCAAGATGATCGAGATCAAGATCAGCCAGGGCGCCAAGCCCGGCCATGGCGGGGTGTTGCCGGCCGCCAAGATCACCGAGGAAATCTCGGCGATCCGCGGCATACCCATGGGCAAGGATTGCGTCTCGCCGTCAGCGCATCCGGCCTTCTCGACCCCGCTCGAACTGATGGCCTTCATCCGCCAGCTGCGCGAACTCTCGGGTGGGAAGCCCGTCGGCTTCAAGCTCTGCATCGGCCATGCTCACGAATTCCTGGCCATCGTCAAGGCCATGCTGGAGACCGGAACGACACCGGATTTCATCGTCGTCGACGGCAAGGAAGGCGGCACCGGCGCGGCGCCCTCCGAATTCATCGACCATATCGGCGTGCCACTCCGCGAAGGCCTGACCTTCGTGCATTACGCGCTGATCGGCGCCAATCTCCGCGACCGCATCAAGATCGGCGCGTCCGGCATGATCATCTCGGCCTTCGACATCGCCCGGGTCATGGCGCTCGGTGCCGACTGGTGCAACATGGCGCGCGGTTTCATGTTCGCTGTCGGCTGTATCCAGAGTCAGTCCTGCCACACGGATAAGTGTCCCGTCGGCGTCGCCACCCAGGATCTCGACCGCCAGCGGGCGCTCGTCGTCCCCGACAAGGCGACGCGCGTGGCGCAGTTCCATGGCAAGACGCTGGAAGCGCTGGCCGAAGTCGTCGCCGGTGCGGGGCTCCGCCATCCCTCCGAATTCGAGACCTATCATTTCCATAAGCGCGTCAGCCATTCGCAGGTGACGACCTTCACCAATCTCTACCCGCCACTCGATGCGGGCGAGCTTCTCTCGGGTACCGATGACCATCGCTACAAGATCCCGTGGCAGATCGCCCGCGCCGACAGTTTCCAGGCAGCGCCGCTCCACGGCTGAGCGTGCCTCGCGGGCGGGTGAATGTTTCCCGCCCACCAGCCGTTGAGCAGAGGATTATCGCGATCCGGATGCCGCAGCCCTTTTCTTCGCGTCGCGGATGGTGAAAAGTCCTCCCGCCGCCCGAGAAAGGAATCGTCATGCTCCGGCTTGCCATCGCCACCCTTGCCATACTCTTCGCCGTCACCCCGCTTCGTGCTGAAGAGACCAAGCAGGTGCCGGAAACCACCGCTGAAATGCAGCTCTCCTTCTCGCCGCTGGTCAAGAAGACGGCGCCTGCCGTGGTCAACGTCTATGCCGACAAGCGGGTGACGCCGTTCTATTCGCGAGATCCCTTCTTCGAGGAATTCTTCGGCCAGCAAATGCCGAATCGCAGCCAGAAGCAGAGTTCGCTCGGCTCCGGCGTGATCGTCAACTCGGATGGTCTTGTTATTACCAACAACCACGTCATCGCCAATGCGGACGATATTCGCGTGGCGCTCTCCGATGGCCGGGAATTCGCAGCCAAGATCGTGCTCAAGGACGATAGGCTCGACCTCGCAGTACTGCGCATCCAGGCGCCGGGCGGCGGCTTCTCATTCCTGCCGGTCGGCGATTCCGATGCGGTCGAGGTCGGTGACCTCGCGCTCGCGATCGGCAATCCCTTCGGCGTTGGTCAGACCGTGACCTCGGGCATCGTCTCGGGTCTGGCGCGCAACAAGATCGGGGAGGGTGACTTTTCCTTCTTCATCCAGACGGATGCCTCGATCAATCCCGGCAATTCGGGCGGCGCGCTGATCAACATGGCGGGCGAACTGATCGGTATCAACACGGCGATCGTCTCGTCGGGCGGCGGCTCCAACGGCATCGGCTTTGCCATTCCTGCCAACCTGGTCAAGGTCTTCATTGCCGCCGCCCAAGGCGGTGAGCAGGGTTTCGCGCGGCCCTATGTCGGAGCGAGCTTCGAGCCGGTGACCAATGACATGGCCGAGGCACTGGGCCTCAAGATAGCCCGCGGCGCCCTGGTGACCAAGGTCATCGCCGAAAGCCCGGCCGACAAGGCCGGCCTGAAACCCGGCGACGTCGTTGTGGCGATCAACGGACGCAGCGTCGAACATCCCGACGCGCTCGGCTATCGCCTGACGACCGCGGGCCTCGGCACAACCGTCAAGCTCACCGTCTCGGAAAACGGCACCGAACGCGAGTTGGCTCTCAAGCTCGAACGCGCACCGGAATCGAAGCCCAAGGACGAACGGCTCATCGATGGCCGCAACCCATTTGCCGGACTGCTCGTCGCCAATCTCTCGCCCCGGGTGGCCGAGGCCCTGCAGATGGCTACCGACGTGCAGGGCGTCGTGGTCGAGGATGTCGCACGTGGTTCGCCGGCCGCCCGCCTCGGCTTTGCGCCGCGCGACATCATCGTCAATGTCAATGGCGTCGACATCGACGCCACCGAACGGCTGCAGTCCGTCATCGACAACCAGCCGGATTTCTGGCGCGTTGAGATCGAGCGCGACGGCCAGCGGATACGGCAATTCTTCCGATGACCGATCTGTTCTCCAGTGCCGGGCTGCCGGATGAACGCCGGCCGCTCGCCGACCGGCTTCGGCCGCAGACGATTGCGGAGGTCACGGGCCAGGAGCATCTGACCGGCCCTGACGGCGCGCTGACCCGAATGATCGAGTCGGGATCCCTCGGCTCTATGATCTTCTGGGGGCCGCCCGGTACCGGCAAAACGACGATGGCGCGGCTGCTCTCCAATGCGACCGATCTACATTTCGACCAGATCTCCGCAGTCTTCTCCGGAGTCGCCGACCTAAAGAAGGTCTTCGAGACAGCCCGCATGCGCCGGTCCCAGGGGCGGCAGACGCTGCTCTTCGTCGACGAGATTCATCGCTTCAACCGTTCGCAGCAGGATAGTTTCCTCCCCGTGATGGAAGACGGCACGATCGTGCTGGTCGGCGCGACGACGGAAAACCCGTCCTTCGAACTCAATGCCGCGCTTCTCTCTCGTGCCCGCGTGCTCGTCTTCAAATCCCATGATGAGGCTAGCCTCGAGGAGTTGCTCAAGCGTGCCGAGGCGCTGCTTGGCAAGCCCTTGCCGCTTGATGAGACGGCGCGCGCGACCCTTGTCGGCATGGCCGATGGCGACGGTCGTGCGGTGCTGACGCTGGCCGAGGAAGTCTGGCGCGCCGCCCGCGACAGCGAAGTGTTCGACACCGAGGGCCTGATCCGTGTCGTCCAGCGCCGCGCACCGATCTATGACAAGGGGCAGGACGGCCATTACAACCTGATCTCGGCGCTGCACAAGTCCGTCCGTGGTTCCGACCCCGACGCAGCGCTTTATTATCTCGCGCGAATGCTGGATGCGGGAGAGAACCCGCTCTTCCTCGGCCGGAGGCTTGTCCGGATGGCGGTCGAGGATATCGGCATGGCCGATCCGCAGGCGCTTGTCGTCGCCAATGCGGCCAAGGATGCCTACGACTTTCTCGGTTCGCCCGAAGGGGAACTGGCTTTCGCCCAGGTCGTTGTCTATCTCGCGACGGCGCCGAAATCCAACGCCGTCTACAATGCCTTCAAAGCCGCGACGCAAGCTGCCAAACAATATGGTTCTCTGCTGCCGCCGAAGCAGATCTTGAACGCGCCGACAAAGCTGATGTCGAGTGAAGGCTATGGTGACGGCTATCGCTACGACCATGATGAGCCGGACGCCTTCTCAGGGCAGGACTATTTCCCGGAAAAGATGGGCCGCAAGAAATTCTACGATCCGCCGGAGCGTGGCTTCGAGCGCGAGATCAACAAAAGGCTCGACTACTGGGCCAAGCTTCGCCGCGAACGCAACGGCGACTGACCCCATCATAACCAAGCATTTGAAGTAAGGGACTGGACATGGAATTGAAGATCATTTCGCAAGTGGCGAGCCATGGCGGCATGCAGGGCGTCTATTCGCATCGCTCGGAAGTCTGCGATTGCGACATGACTTTCGCCGTCTTCGTGCCACCGCAGGCGACGACGTCGCTCTGCCCGGTTGTCTGGTATCTCTCGGGGCTGACCTGCACCCACGCCAATGTGATGGAGAAGGGCGAATACCGTCGGCTGGCCGCCGAACTCGGTCTCATCGTTGTCTGCCCCGACACATCTCCGCGCGGCGATGATGTGGCCGACGAGGCAACCAATTGGCAGATGGGGAAGGGCGCCGGCTTTTACCTCGACGCCACCCAGGCGCCCTGGGCAAAAAATTATCAGATGTATAGCTATGTCACGAAGGAACTGCCGGAGCTCGTGGCCAGGAATTTCCGCACCGACATGAGCCGTCAGGGTATCTTCGGCCATTCCATGGGTGGCCACGGCGCGCTCACCATCGCGCTCAAGCACCCCGACCGCTTCCGTAGTGCCTCAGCCTTCGCGCCGATCGTCGAACCCTCAACGGCCGACTGGTCGATCGGGGCATTCGAGAAATATCTCGGTCCGGATCGCAACGACTGGCGCAAATACGATGCCGTGGCGCTGGTTGAGGATGGAATGACTTTCCCCGAATTCCTGATCGACCAGGGCCTTGCCGACAACTTTCTGCAGACCGGCCTGCGCCCATGGCTGCTCGAGGAGGCTGTGGAGGACAAGGATATCCGCATCACCATGCGCAACCACGAGCGCTACGACCATTCCTACTATTTCATCTCGACCTTCATGGAAGACCACCTGCGTTGGCATGCCGAGCGGCTGAAGTAGGAGCCTCGCTCAGCACTTCTGTTCGAGCGTTTCGACGCAGGGCTCGTCATCGGCCGGGGCTTCGTCGGTTGCCTTTGGCTTGATCACGACCTTGGCCTTGGCGCCGGCTTCCACGGTGGCGTCGGCAGGCTTCTTTTCGACGGCGGCGGGCTTCTCGACCTTCACGGCCGGTTCGACCTTTGCGGGCTCTTCGACGGGCTCGATCGTCGTCTTCGAGTTCAGCATGGGGTCCTGATCGGCCCCGACGACGGGGGCGGTCTTGAGCGGAATGACGATCGGCTTGACCGTCTTTTCGCGACGGTCATTGCGTGTCTTCAAGCGCGTCGAGAGCGCTGGATCATGGCGGAGAACCTTGCGGATGGCGGGCATCGAGAGGGCATATTCATAGCGCAGGCGGCTTGCGATCGCGTCGGCGATGGCGGCGTCACTGACGCGCCCACCTTCCGATGAGGCCAGGATCAGGTAGCTGCGAACCAGGACCGGCTGACTGGAGTCGACATCCGTAAGCGTGACGGAGATTTCGGCCTGCCCATGTCCGGCGCGGTCACGGCTGACCGAGGCTACATGGATGTTCATCACCGCACGGACCTTGGGGATCGGCGATGTGGTCGCTTGAATGGAAAGCTCCATTTGCCGCTCAATGGCGGAGATCACGCCGCCGGGGACTCCGCCATTGGCGGTGACGCCCACGGCGCGGACATCGAACATCCGTGCCGTGTCGACCGTCTGGCGTGGTCTGGTTCCGCAGGCTGCAACGATGGCCGAAAGCAAGGCCAGAAGAGCGACACGCAGGATGAGGCGGTACATGGGCGAATCCCCTGAGAAATGGTTACTCAAGGGTTGCCGATTATGGTTAGCGAAGCGTTAAATCGGCTTCAAAGAAGCGCGGATTCCTCGACGGCAG
This sequence comes from Rhizobium sp. SRI_017, assembly GCF_057586295.1. Taxonomy (NCBI): domain Bacteria; kingdom Pseudomonadati; phylum Pseudomonadota; class Alphaproteobacteria; order Hyphomicrobiales; family Rhizobiaceae; genus Rhizobium; species Rhizobium sp. SRI_017. The sequence continues at coordinate 413,007 of NZ_JBYCZP010000004.1, forward strand.
CCGTAATATTTTGATCGGCAGGCTCGCTTTCTGCAAGCGTCGAGAATTCGTGACTGATCTCATTCAGCCTTAGCTTGCCGCGACCGCCGATGACCTCGGCGCCGAACTCGTATCCATTGAGATAGTCTTGGTCGTCGATCAGTCCGCGCCCGACGAGATCTTCGATGATTGCGGCAATGTCTATCGTATCCGCCGTGAGCTCGTCGGTGGCACGAAGTGCGATGTACCGCCAGGTGGTGGAACTGTCGCCGCTCGAATCGCCGAAATCATCGGCAACCCAAATCTGGGCGCGGAAATCGCCATTCTCGTAGATGCCCACCTTTTCACCTGCGGGTCTCAGCCCGCCGTCATGGGTCCAGATCATCAGCTCCGTGGTGATGTGCTTGTTGCCGGCCAGCGCCTTGTCGGAAAGCCAGATATCGAAGGCGACGTTGAAATCGTCGGTATTGCCGGAGATGTCGTAATCCACGGTCACATCCAGCTGGCCGAGCTGGTCGAGCCGGGTGACGAGCGTGTCCGAGCCCTCGCGGCCCCAGGGCTTGTAGCCGACGATGATCTCGGGATAAGCGACGACATGGCCGACATCGGGCCAATTCCACTTGAACAGCACATTGCTGGTGATGTCATCGGTGTCGAAGGCGATCGACTGGGTATAGTCCGGACCGTTTTCCAGTTTACCCTGGTTACAGGGATTGTTGACCAGGGTGAAGTCGCCATCCGTGTAGGACGCCCAGTCCTTCGTCAACACCTTGCGCACCATAGCCGGCCCTCCCTGATCGTGCTGGTTCGTCCCGTCTATCCCCCGGGTCTTACGACAGCGTTAAACAAGTCGCTCGAAGCCTTCATGTCCTGCCAGCGGTGTGTGCGGCGTGCTTCGGCCTCGGCATCCGAACCCCACTGTTCGATGTTCCAGTCCTCGTCGGCGTGGGCGGCGGTCCAGGCGTCCTCGGCTGTGATCCGGCCCTCGGCCAATGCTAGTGCCAGAAGCGCCGAACCGGTCAGGCTCGTGACCGTGTGCAGCGCAGCGACCGCGAGCGGATCGCGATATTTGTCGAGAGCCCTGGCATAGGCCTCAATGGCAGAAGCGGGTTGTTCCCGATGGATGATGCCTTCGGCGAGGGTGAAGCGTGCGCCGAACGCGTCCGCAACCCAGTAGAGTACGGGGTCCCATTTGCCGGCCTGCGCCTCGACGAGCGACTGCGGCGCTTCGGCCCGATAGCAAAGCAGGTCGGTGCCGGCATATTTCACGATATCGTCGAGCACCGCTTCGAGCTCGTTCGCGACGCCATCAAGCGCCGAGTTCACCAGGCGCGTGATCGGCATCTTGCCGGGATTGATGACGTCGACCTGGTCACGCCATTCGGATGCGACCAGTTCGGCCGCAGCACGGGTCGGCAGCGACAGCGTCTTCTTGGCGGGCGTCTTCACGGGGCGCCCGTCGAGTTCGATCGTGAAGCGGCCGGCGTCCCGGCCGATGCCAACCTCCTTGTAGAAGCGCTTCGGCAACGGGTTCTTCATCTGGATCTGGGCGCGGCGCACAGGATCTGGATCGGAGAGGTGTTCTTGAATGTCGTTCAAAAAATCGCGCATGGTCTCTTAGATATGTCGGAGGATGTGGGTTACTTCATGGACGACGGCATCGGCTCCAGCCGCGGCGAGGGCATCGGCCTCGCCATAACCCCAGGACACGCCGAGCGCATGGGCGCCAGCCGACTTGGCCATCATCATGTCATAGACAGAGTCGCCGATTACGATCGTATCGGCGGGGTCGACGCCGGCCTCGGCGCAGCATTCGAGCACCATGGCCGGATGCGGCTTGGAGGGGCAGTCGTCGGCGGTGCGGGAGACGAAGAAGATCTTCTCGAAACCGTGGCTGTTGCGGATCAGGTCGAGACCCCGGCGCGACTTGCCGGTGACCGCGCCGATCAGCACATCGTCGCGTGCCGCGAGCGCGGCGATCATCTCGGCGACGCCGTCGTAAAGCGGCTCCTGGAAGCCAGGCTCCTGTCGCACCGGACCGTAGGTATCCTTGTAGTGCTGTGTCATCGCCTGGATGTGATCGTCGATCTCCACACCCATGATGCGGGCGATCGCGGTGTCGAGCGTGAGCCCGATGATCGATTTGGTGGCGTCGTAATGCGGCCGCTCGTAACCGTGATGCTCGAAGGTGCGGGCCATGACCTCGTGGATCAGCCTGCCTGAATCCACCAGCGTGCCATCGCAATCGAAGAGGGCGAGTTTCATGCGTCCTGCCGTTCCTGTTTTTCGAGTAGTTTGCGGTTTATGGCGATGAGCTCGCGCAGGAGCTCGGAATTTTCCCGCAGTGCGTCGATATGCGCGTCACGGAGCTTTTCCGCGTGTCTTTGCGCCCTCGGGGCCGAGCGCGTCCGCCGGATCTGGAAAATGACGTAGATGATGAGCAGCAGGAGCGAGCCGTAGCCGATCAACTGGAAGACGTCTGGCCGCATAGTCTAGTCCTCGAAATCTCCGCCGTTTTTTTCGTCGAAGCCCAGCAGGTTCCACGTCTGCACCATATGCGGGGGCAGGGGTGCGGTGACCCTGAGGCGTCCGCCATCGGGATGGGGCACATCGATATGGCGCGCGTGAAGATGCAGCTTGTTCTGCACACCGCCCGGAAAGGTCCAGCCTTGCTCCGCCTCGAAATATTTCGGATCGCCGATGATCGGATGGCCGATATGGAGGGCGTGAACGCGAAGCTGATGGGTGCGGCCGGTATAGGGTTCCATCTCCAGCCAGGCGAGGCTCTGGGCGGCCGTTTCCAGCACCCGGAAATAGGAGATGGCATGGTCGGCGCCGTCTTCGCCATGCTTGGCGGTCCGCATGCGGTCACCATCGGGTGTCTGCTCCTTGACCAGCCAGGAGGATACTTTCCCCTCCGCTGGGCGAGGCACACCCTTGACCAGCGCCCAGTAGGTCTTCTTGGTGTCGCGTTCGCGGAACGCACCTGTCAATGTCTGCGCTGCGCCACGGGTCCGGGCGACGACCAGAACGCCTGATGTGTCGCGGTCGAGGCGATGGACGAGCCGCGGCTTCTCGCCCTTCGGGCTGGTCCAGGCCTCGAGCATCTTGTCGACATTGCGATAGACGCCGGAGCCACCCTGCACGGGCAGGCCATGCGGCTTGTTGAGCACGATGACCTTCTTGTCCTCATAGATCAGCATGCGCGAGAGCAGTTCGTGATCGGTGGAATGCGAGAGTTCCTTGCCGGAGAGAGGCTTGCCACTCTTCTTCTCATCAACATCCATCGGCGGGACACGAACGGTCTGGCCGGGCTGGACGCGGCTATCCGATTTCACGCGGCCGCCATCGACGCGGATCTGGCCCGAGCGCAGCAGCTTCTGGAGCGGGCCGAAGCCCAGCCCGGGATAGTGTACCTTGAACCAGCGATCGAGCCGCATGCCCGCTTCATCGCCGGAAACCTGCTTGTGTTCAACGCCAGCCATCGAGAATTCCTTTTCCCGGGGCTTTAGACGAAAGAGCGTACCAATGCCAGTCCCGCGAAGACGGCGGCCACGGATATGATGACGGAGATCAGCACATAGGCAAGCGCAGTCACGTAATCCCCGCGCTCGGCCATCGTCGTCACCTCCAGCGAGAAGGCGGAAAAGGTGGTGAAACCGCCGAGGATGCCGGTGACGATGAACAGCCGAAGCTCCGGAGAGCCGTCGAAGCGCCGTGCAATCAGTTCGGCAAAGACGCCGATGACTAGGCCGCCGACAATGTTGACCGTTAGCGTGCCCCAAGGGAAGTTCGGCCCGAACCAGCGCAGCGTGGCAAGGCCGGTGAGATAGCGGGCGACGGAGCCGAGCGCACCGCCGATGGCAACGAGGAGGATGTGGTTCATAGGTCTGTCATAGCGCAAGTCGCCGTGGCCGCAAATGCGACAGGTCAGCCAATTGCCGACTTTGCGCGGCGGCAAAGCTTGTCCAGTGTTTCGAGAAAGGCCGAGCGGTCTCGCGGGCTGAAGGCGGCGTTATAGCCCTTGCTCTCGCCGGTTTCGCGCAGATGCTGGCCGAGGTCGCGCATGGCCGAAGCCATGCCGATATTGGTCTGGTCGAAGATGCGGCCGGTCGGACCGGTGACGTGGCAGCCATTGGCAACGCAACGCGTGGCGAGCGGCACGTCGGCGGTGATGACGATATCGTCCTTGCCGGCATTCTCGGCGATCCAGTTGTCGGCGGCATCGAAGCTCGCCGACACGATGATGTTGCGGACCATCGGGTCTCGCGAAGGCCGCAAGCCGGAATTGGCGACAAGCGTTACCTTGAGGCCGTGGCGTTCCGCGACCTTCAGGATTTCCGGCTTGACCGGGCAGGCATCGGCATCGACGAAAATCTCAGCCGGCACCCGCCGCGCCCTTCAATGCAATCACTTCACCCAATCCTCGTAGGAAGCCTTGTCCGAACCGCCATAGGTCCAGATGCCCTGCCAGCGGCCATCAGGCTGCTGGAAATACATCGCCATCCCGAAGGTCTTGCCCGAGATATAGCCGACGGAGATCGCCGTGTCATCCGCGCTCGCCGGGCCCATCTGGAAACGGTCGCCGACGAATTTGGCGCCAAGTCCGGTGCCGACGAATTCGGTGCCGCCGACATTCCAGACCACGGCATAGGTTTCGCCGGTGCGCTGGACCTGGACGGTGCCGGTATATTGCCCGCCGTCGGCATTCTTGCCTTGCACCTGATAGGTGCCGGAAGGGTCAGCGAAGGCGAGGGTAGACGAGGCAAAGAAAAGGCATGAAGCGGCAAGCATTTTCAGGCGCATGGAATCCTCCGGTGTTGTCTTTGTACGAATTTCACCCGTCGGGCTGAACGCCTGACGTTATGTCCCGGGTGAATGCATACACGGCTTCCCGCAACTGGGTAAGTGGGCTGCCGGCAACGTTTTGACGATTTTTGGGTGGGTTTCGGCGTCAGGATTTCGGGCTGGCGTTTGCCGCCAACGGCGCGGACATGACGCGGGCGGGAGTGTCCTGCACCGTCACATCTTCGACCTTAGCCTCGTCCAACTCCTGCTGCGCGACCTGGAGCTTCTTGACCGGTTTGGTCTTGGGTTTGACGGCCGCGAGAGACTTGACCTTGATCTGACGCGCCGTGGGGATCCACTCCTCGGTGGAGACCTTCTTATAGCCCTTGTGGGCCCAGACGCCGCGCCAGGTTCCATCGGAGAATTCGGTATAGGTGGCGTTGCCGAAGGTGCTGTCTGACGAATAGGAAATCGAAATGCCCGTGTCATCGTCGCTCGCCGCGCCCGCGACCATCTGGCCGTCGACCAGTCGGAGACCGACACCTATGCCGACTGTCTGGTTGCTGCCGATCTTCCAGATGACCCGGTAGATCTCGCCCTTGCGCACGATCTTCACGCTGCCTGTATAATCCTTGCCGTCGTCAGGGTTCACGCCCTTGACGTGGTAGATGCCGTCGGGGCCAGCCATGGCAAGGGAAGGCAGCATCAGGACGGCGAGGATCACAGCAATCGACTTCGGGCGCATATGTTCTTCTCCGGTCGTGCACAGGCATAAGCAACGATTGCCGGGAAGCTAGCAGTCTTGATTTGAAATCAGGTTAAATGTGTGGGTTTCCAGATCGTTAGCGAAAGCACGCCATCACGTCGCCGTCTTCGGGATGCGCGCGATAGACGCCGCGGGCAATCGCGCGGGCCATGACAGCCGAGGCGGCAACGCAGAGTTCGAGGAATCCGAAAGCATCCATTGAACGGCCCGAAGTCCCGGTTGCCAGGGCAAAGACAATGTCGCCATCCATCGGTGTATGGCTCGGCCAAATAGCGCGGGCGAAGCCATCATGCGCCGCGACGGCAAGGCGCTTGCATTCGGCCTTGGTCAGCACGGCATCAGTGGCAACCACGGCTATGGTGGTGTTTGCATCCTTGGGCTGACCGAGATTCATCTTGGTGCGGATTTCGGCTGCATCCGCGGGCAGGGGATGGGGCAGGCCAAGGCCACCGAACTCGTCGCCGATCTCATGGATGGCGGCGCGGAAGTGGCCGCTTTGTCCGAAGGTCACCGAGCCGAGCGCATTGACGGCAACCAAGGCTCCGATCGTAGCGCCACTTTCGAGAACCGCGGACGCCGAACCGAGGCCACCCTTGAGACCGGCGGTCAGCGCTCCCGTGCCGGCGCCGTGCGAGCCGAGCGCGAAGTCACCAGAGGCCGCTCTCGCCGCATCGTATCCAAGGTCGCGATAAGGAGAATAGCGCTCCCAGTCCTTCTTGCCGCCGTTCAGGAGGTCGAAGAGGATGGCGCCGGGCACGATCGGCACGCGAACCGGGCCCACGGCAAAGCCGCGACCATCTTCGCGCAGGGCCGCCTGTACGCCTGTGCCTGCATCGAGGCCGAAAGCAGAGCCGCCGGACAGGAAAATGGCGTCCACGGCCTGTACAGAGTTATGCGGCTCCAACAGGTCCGTCTCCCTGGTACCCGGTGCGCCGCCCAATACCTGTGCGGATGCCGTGGCCGGAGCATCGCAAATCACGACTGTCGTACCGGATTTCAGCCGCCGGTCTTCGGCATTGCCGACGCTGAGACCACCGACATCGGTGATGAGATTGCGTGGGCCGGCTCTCATTGCGAGACCGGCGGCTCGACGAAGGCGGAGCCGTCCCAAACCAGCATCCGGTATGGATTGCTCGTGAGTTCGTGATTCTTGCCGAAACGAATATCGCCGACAACGGTCGAGAAGGGCGTTTCCACCAGCGCCTCGGCCAGCGGAGCACCGCTTCCTTCGGAGATCTCCGATGCGCCGAGCACGATCTGGATAGAGGAATATGAGGGAAGAACATAGCCTTCCGGGACTTTCTTCTCGCTCCGCATCAGATCGACGATGGACTTCGCCGAAGGCAGATTCGTGGGCTCCGGCAGAGTGACTGCATAGACCCCGGCTTCAAGCGGCACCGGCTGGTTCATGCCCTTGAGCGCATCACCGCCAAGAAAGGTAAGATTGATCCCGGCCACCTTGGCGTCACGCGCGAGGATCGACATGTCATTGCGGTCGGAGGCCGCGAAGACATGGGTAACATTGGCCTTTTTCAGCCGGCGCATGAGCTGGGTCTGCACTTCCTGCGCAGGCCGGAAATTGTCGATAAAGGCCGCTGACATGCCCTTCTGTTCGAGAATCTGCCTTACGGAGTCCGTCATTTCGCGGCTTAGGATCGTGCCGTCGTCGAGCAGAGCAAAGGGCTTGTCCTTCCAGTGATCGAAGATCGCATTCGCCACGGCATCGCGCTCTGCGCCGGTGGATGGGGCGAGCCGGAAGAAGGGCCACTTCTTCTTGAGTGAATCCTGCATCAGGACTTCTGAACGGATCGACAGCGTGATTGCCGGAATGTCGGCCTTGGCGAGGGTGGACAAGGCACCCTGCAACGACTCGGTGCAGAGGAAACCGATCGCGGCGACGGCGCCGGATTCGGTGATCCTGTTCGCAAGTGCGGGGCCGGACCCCTCTTCACAACTCTCCGGGATAACAACGATTTCAGCTCTGTCGCGTGCGGCAAATTCCGCACCCATCCGCACCTGATCGCCGAGAATCCTGAGGTTGCCCTCATCGGGTGCGACGACCGCAATCTTCGGCCCGGCCGCGAGCGCCGTCGCATCGGCGGAAGCGAGCAGAACCAGGGCGAGAGCGGTGCGTTTGAACATCGTCATCATTTCCATATCGCGACTCTAACCAGGACGAGCGCGGGCGCAAGCCTTGACCTGATCTGCGGACGCGAGAAACGCCAGACGCATCGGCCAACATTGGCGCAAATTGCTAAAAATGTCGCAGCCAGGTTTCGAATTTCTCAATGCTTGCCCTATATAGGAATCATGATGCTAAAGCGAAATTTGGCGGAACTGTCGGTGGCCGACGGAAAACTCTATCGTGATGCCATGGCGCGCTATGCTGGCCATGTGCAGCTGGTCACGACTGCGCATGAGGGCCGCCGCCGCGGCGTGGCGGTCACCGCTGCCTGCAGTGTATCCGACAGTCCGCCCACCGTTCTGGTCTGCCTCAACCACAATAACGAGAAGAACAACATCTTCTTCGAAAGCGGCGTCTTTGCGCTGAACTCGCTCGCTTCGCACCATCAGCCGCTCAGCCATGCGTTTTCAGGTCTCGAAAAGCTCTCGATGGACGAACGCTTCGGTCATGGCAATTGGGACACTTTGGTAACCGGCGCGCCCGCGCTGGTGGATGCGGTCGCGACCTACGACTGCCGTATCGTCAAGCTTGTACCGCATGCGAGCCACACGATCATTGTCGGAGAAGTCGCAGCCTTGCGACTTGGCAGCCACAATCCGGCACTGGTCTATATGGACCGCTCCTACCGCACACTATAAGCTCCGCCGAAGACGTCTCGTCTACGTCCCGGAGTGATAATGACCGAGAATTTGAAGACACCGCTGCCTCGCTCGATCGACGAAACCGTCGCGATGCTGGAGGCGAATGATTATCTGGCAGGCCGGTCGCTCGCCACAGTCGTGTTCCTGGCACTCAAGCTCAAGCGACCATTATTCCTGGAAGGCGACGCTGGCGTCGGCAAGACGGAGATCGCCAAGGTGCTGGCACACGCGCTCGGCCGCAAGCTTATCCGCCTCCAATGCTACGAGGGCCTCGACATTTCCTCGGCTGTCTACGAGTGGAACTATCCTGCGCAGATGCTGGAGATCCGGCTGGCTGAGGCAGAGGGCGTCAAGGATCGCGCTCGGCTCGAAGGCGACATCTTCTCGGAAAAGCATCTCATCCGCCGTCCAGTGCTGCAGGCGTTATCGGCCAGTGACGGCGGGGCTCCGGTTTTCCTGATCGATGAGCTCGACCGCACTGACGAAGCCTTTGAGGCCTTCCTGCTCGAAATCCTTTCCGATTATCAGGTGACGATCCCCGAACTCGGCACGGTCAAGGCCGACGAGCCACCGATCGTCATCATCACCACCAACCGCACCCGCGAAGTGCATGACGCCCTAAAGCGTCGCTGCCTCTACCACTGGGTCGACTATCCGAGCCTCGATCTGGAACTGGAGATCATTCACCGGAAAGCGCCAGGCTGCAATGAGCGGCTGTCCCGTGAGATCGTCTCCTATGTGCAGAAACTGCGCCGGCTCGATCTCTTCAAGAATCCCGGCATTGCAGAGACAATCGATTGGGCGACGGCGCTGACCGAACTCGACAAGGTGGCGCTCGATCCCGAGACGATCTCGGACACGATCGGGGCTTTGCTGAAATACCAGGACGATATCGCCCGCATCCAGGGCTCGGAAGGCCGCAAGGTCTTGGATGATGTGAAGGCGGAACTGAGAGCAGCGAGCTAGATGGAGAGCGCCGCCGAGATCGGCCGCTTTGCCGACAATGTCGTGCATTTCGGTCGTGTGCTACGGCGCGCCGGGTTGAAGATCGGTCCCGGCGCGATCAAGCTCGCGATTGAATCCGTCGATGCCATCGGCGTCGGCTCGCGCGACGAGTTCCGCACTGCACTCTTCTGCAACTTCGTCAAGCGCCACGAGGATCAGGCCGTCTTCGACGCCGCCTTCGACGTCTTCTGGCGGGTACGCGATTTCGAGGCCAAGCTGATCCAGATGCTGTCGCGCATGACGCCCGATGCGGGCACCAAGGAAAAGGCCAAGGCGGCCGCCTCGCGGGTGTCGGACGCGCTCCATGCCGAGAGACCGCGCCGGGAGGAGGAACGCGACGAGATCGAGATCGATTCGCGGCTCTCCGTTTCCGGCCGAGAGGTGCTGCGCAAGCTGGATTTTGCCCAGATGGGCGCGGCCGAACTTGCGGAGGCCAGACGTGAGCTTGGCCGCATGGTGCTGCCGATGGACAAGGTGGTGACGCGCCGCTTTGAAACCGCAACGCGGCCGGGCAGGGTGGATCCCCGAGCGACGCTGCGAAGCGCGATGCGGACAGGCGGGGAGTTGATCCTGCCGAAGTGGCGCCGGCGCCGCGAGATCCATCCACCGCTTGTCATAATTGCTGACATTTCAGGGTCAATGAGCCAATACACCCGCATCTTCCTGCATTTCATGCATGTGCTGACCGAGCGCCGGCGCAGGGTGCATACTTTCTTGTTCGGCACCCGGCTCACCAATGTCACGCGCGCCATGCGCCACCGCGATCCAGACGAGGCGATCGCCATCTGCTCGGAGACGGTCAAGGATTGGTCGGGCGGTACACAGATCGGAGAGACCCTCAAGGAGTTCAATCGGCTCTGGTCGCGCCGCGTGCTGACGCAAGGCGCTGTGGTGCTGCTGATCACCGATGGCCTGGAGCGCGATGATGCCGAATTGCTCGGCCACGAGACCGACCGCCTGCACCGGTCCTGCCGGCGGCTGATCTGGCTGAACCCATTGCTGCGTTTCGAAGGGTTCGAACCGAAGGCGCGTGGCGTACGCGCCATGCTGCCGCATGTTGACGAATTGCGCGCCGTGCACAATCTAGAGGCCATTGGCGATCTCGCCAAAGCGCTTGCCGCGGGTCGCAGCCACGATGCCGATCCGCGCCGGCTTCTCTAAGGAGGAACACATGTCCGAACTCCGCGAACCGCTGGATATCGCAGAAGACTGGAGAAGGTCGGGCCGCGACGTCGCGCTCGCCACTGTCATCGAGACATGGGGCTCGGCGCCGCGGCCGGTTGGCAGCCATCTCGTCATCGACGGGGAGGGCAATTTCGAGGGCTCGGTCTCCGGCGGTTGCGTCGAGGGTGCCGTGATCTCCGAGGCGATGGATGTCATTGCCTCGGGTGCGCCCAAGCTGCTCGAATTCGGCGTCGCCGACGAGACCGCCTGGCGGGTCGGCCTTTCCTGCGGTGGCCGCATCGCCGTCTATGTCGCAAAGGTCGCGTGATGCAGCTTTCCGATCTTGAAAAGCTCAACGAAGCGCGTCGCGCCAGGCGGGCCGCCATACTGATCACGGATCTCGGGACTGGCGAGAGCCAGGTGCAACTGGAGGGAGAGACTGTAAAGCCCGATCTGCGCGAGGCGATCGACAAGGCCTATCGTTCGGGCAAGTCAGGCATCCTGGAAACCGGCGACGGCCAGCGGCTTTTCCTCAATGTCCAGGTGCCGCCGCCGCGCATCGCGGTGATTGGCGCTGTCCATATCTCGCAGGCGCTCGCCGAGATGGCGCGGGTCGCGGGTTTCGATATCCGTATCATCGACCCGCGTACGGCCTTTGCGACCGAAGAGAGATTTCGCGGTATCGATCTCGTTGCCGACTGGCCGGAGGATGTGCTCACGGCGCAGCCGCTCGATGCCTATACGGCGCTTGTGGCCGTGACCCATGATCCCAAGATTGACGACTTTCCGATCATCTCGGCGCTGCGCTCACGCTGCTTCTATGTCGGCGCCCTTGGGAGCCGAAAGACACATGCCAAGCGCGTCGAGCGTCTCTTGGCTGAGGGACTGACGGCAGAAGACATTGCACGGATCGACGCACCGATCGGGCTCGATATCGGCGCGCAGAGTCCGGCGGAGATTGCCGTCGCCGTGCTCGGCGCGATCATTCAGGCTTTCCGCAAACGCGAAATCAGGAGTTAGGCCATGTGGCGGGGCGTGCTGGCAATCGCGCTCCTGTGTGCCGCAGCGCCGGCCAGCGCACAATCCACTGCCTTCGAAGCCGAGCGCGCCTTTGCTGAATTGCTCTTCGGCCGTTATTTCGAAGACCCTTGCGCCAACACGTCCCAAGGCACGCAATCTTGTCGTCCTGCCTTCGCCGAACGACTCATGCAGTTCAGTGATCACAAGGCGTCGCAAACCTATCGCTTCGAAGAGAACCGCTGCATCATTCATGCCGACACGCTGGTCACGGCGACCGGCGAACGCTACGCCGCGACCTTCAATCTCCAGAACGTGCTCTATGTGAATTTGAACAAGGCCCAGCAGGAAGGAAACCTTAAGGAGGTCGAACTCTACCTGCAGGGCGAGAAGGTGCTGGAAACCGGCGGTCGCTCGGGCAACGTGCTGATCTTCATCCACAAATACTTTGCGAGCGACGGCGGCGACATCGGCCACGACGTCAAGCAGGAGGTTCTCGCCATGCGCAAGGCGCTCAAGACCTACCAGGAGCTCTATTGCGGCGGAATGGGCTAGCCGGCACGCAAAACAAAAGCGCCGGTGTGATACCGGCGCTTCAAACGGTCAGAAATCCGCAATCAATTACTTGATCTTGGTTTCCTTGAATTCGACATGCTTGCGTACGACCGGGTCGTACTTGGTCTTGGTCATCTTCTCGGTCATCGTGCGGCTGTTCTTCGTGGTCACGTAGAAGGTGCCGGTATCAGCCGTCGAGAGGAGCTTGATCTTGATCGTGGTTGCTTTCGCCATGGTCGTCCTGCCTTATAAAAAGATGACGCCGTGGAATCCGAGGACGGTCACGGCGAATTTGCGCGGAAACTACGCATCACGCGGCAAAAGTCAAGCCTTCGGCGGGTGGAAAATCAGGCGTGACAGGGCGAAGAGCACGAAGCTCGCGAAGAAGCCGGTGATCACCCAGGCATAGCCATGGCCGCCCACCAGATCCATGCCGATGCCTATGGCCTGCGGACCCACGACCGTACCCACCGCATAAGAGAAGATGAAGGCAGCATTGGCGGCCGCGAGTTCCGCTCCGCGGAAGCGGGAACCGAGATGGCTGAGGCCCACCGTGTAGAGACCGGCAATCGCGCCGCCGAAGATAAGCAGCAGGAACGAGAATACACGCCAGTCCTGCGTGACGAAGGGCAGCAGGATAGAACCGATGAGGCCTACCGTTCCAATGGTCGTCAGCAACTTGCGACGGTCGCGAATATGGTCGGAGAGCAAGCCCACCGGAATCTGGAACACGACATTGCCGATGGCCATGACGCTGAGCAGGAAACCGGCCTGGGCTTCGCTGAATCCCTCCTTGCTGGCAAAGATCGGGAAAAGCGCCATGCCGCCGGCTTCCACTGCGCCGAAGACAAAGACCGCGAAGCTCGCCGTTGGCACGAGCATGAGATAGCGCAGGAAGTGTCCCATTGGCTTTTCGTCAAGCACAGGGCTTTCGTGTCGCGCCCAGAAGATCGGGATCGCGGCGAGAAGGATGATGGCTGAGCCAACCCCGAAAGGCAGGAAGCCGGACGAACCGACAAGCGAGAAAATGACATTGCCAAGTGCAAAGCCGATCGACAGCACTGTGGCGTAGACACCGAGAACGAGCCCGCGTTTTCGCGAGGGCGCAGCGACATTGATCCAAAATTCAGAGAGAATGAAGAGTGCCGTGATCGCGCCATGGAAGACGATGCGCAGCGGAAACCAAGCCCAGAAATTCTCGATGTAGTAGAAGCCGAGCGAACTGACGGCGGCGATCAACACGGCCCACAGCATGGTGCTGGCGACGCCCATGCTGTGGGCAATCTTGGTCGTGATGGGGGCCGCGATCATTGCCGCAACGCCCGCCATCGCCGTGTTGAGCCCGGTGAGACTTGCAGGAATGCCACGCTTTTCCAGAAGGACTGTGAGAAGCGGAAGGCCCAGGCCGATCGCGATGCCCACGGCGCTGATGGCTGCGATCGCCGCGACCAGGGACGGCCAATGGATTTCGTCTTGGGCCTCTACAGGCCGCGTGTCAGTCATCGCATTCTCTTTTTATCTGCCCGGATTGTCTCCGGACAAACGGCTCCCCCGGACACACGCTATAAAGACGGCCCGGCATGAGATTTCAATGCTTGCCGCGACAATGGGAGTAAAAATTCGGCTATTCCCTTTGCGTTGCACCATTTTTGCCCCTTACGTTTTTCGTATACGAGCCTTTCCGGATCTCAGCGCTGCGATCGGACCAAATTGTGTTTCATCACGACTATCCGTCGAGAGATAAAGGTTGATGCTCGTCGACAATACAACCCTATTGACAGATGATAATTCCTAGGGTTGTATAAAACAGTCTACTTCAGAGCATGAGTTGTTGCCGGGGGCAAGATCCGCGGGAAGTCGTCTGTTGCGTAACTCCGAGGCAAATTCCAGTTCAAGAGATTCCGGGACTCTCCTGCAGTCCGTCCGAAAGATATTTCTGCGCGGGTTGCTTTTTGCTGCGGCCGTCAGCTTTTTCGTAAACTTCGCGACGCTGGTCGGCTCGATCTTCATGATCCAGGTCTATGACCGCGTCATCCCGACCAAGAGCTACGACACGCTCTACGGATTGATTGTCATCGCAGTGCTCGGCGTGACGATCTATGGCCTGCTCGATTTCGCTCGAAACTGGACCTATGCCGTCATGGCACAGGGCTTTGCTCAACGCCTCAATCTCCCCGCAGTCCAGGCCGGTGTCCTCAAATCGCTGCGTGGCGGCGCGATGGAAGGTGGCGTCGTGATCAAGGACATCGCCGAGCTGCGCAGCTTCATTGCAAGTTCCGCGATCTCGATGCCCATCGATGCCTTCTGGTCGACGATCTTCCTCGCCGCGCTCTACATCATCCACCCGGTCTATGCAGGCGTGGCGATCCTGTTCATCGCCGTGATGCTGGGTCTCAATTTTGTGACCGACGTTCTTACACGCCCAGCCCTTCGGGCAGCGAACGAGGCGCAGCGGCGCCATGTTCAGGAGGTCGCCAACTCGCTGCGCCACGCGGAAGCGATCGAGGCCATGGGCATGCTGCCGGCGCTCGTGCGTGTCTGGCGGCGTTCTCAGTCGGAAATGCTGGAATATTCGGGAACCGCCAACGTTCGTTCGCGCGTTGTCCATTCGCTGACCAAGTCCCTCCACAAGAGCCTGCAGATGGTCGTCGTCGCGGAAGGTGCCTTCCTTGTTCTGGACCACGCCGTCAGCACGAGCGTGCTTTTTGCAGCGATGGTCCTGACCAGCCAGGCGGTGAATCCCTTCGCGCGCATGGTCGAAAACGGGCGGCAGTGGATCGATGCTCTCGGTGCCTGGAGTCGGATCAAGCGGCTGATCGAAACCGAAAATTCGGTGCGCCAGACTATGCCGGCGCCAGTGGCGGATGGCAATCTTGTTGTCGAAAACCTCGTCTACCTGCCGGAAGGTCGGACCGTTCCAGTTCTGCGCGGCATCAATTTCGAATTGAGGCCTGGCGAGGCGCTTGGCATCGCCGGACCTTCGGGCGCCGGCAAATCCACCCTGGCACGCTGTCTGACCGGCGTCGCCAGGCCGACGGTCGGCGGCGTCTATCTCGACGGTCAGTCGACCTATCTCTGGGAGCGCGGATCCTTTGGCAGGGCCGTCGGCTATCTGCCGCAAAGCCTCTCGATCATGGACGGTACCATCATGCAGGTGATCGCCCGCATGCAGGAGAGCGATCCGCGCGACGTCATCCGCGCCGCACGCGCGGCAGGAATTCACGATCTGATCGGCCGGTTGCCGCATGGCTACGATACGGCGGTTCAGGAGGGCATGCACATGCTTTCCGGGGGGCAGACGCAACGCCTGGCGCTGGCGCGTGCCCTCTATGGCGATCCCAAGCTGATCATTCTCGACGAGCCCAATTCGAATCTCGACGGAGAAGGGGAACTGGCGCTGATCGACGCGATCCAACAATGCAAGGCGCGCGGCGCCATCGTCATCCTCATCGCGCACCGACCTTCCGTCATGGCCATCGCCGACAAGATGATGGTCGTTGAAAACGGCGCGGTATCGCAATTCGGCGACAGGGATGATGTCATGGCGGCGCTTGCAGCGACCAGCGTTGCGGAGCGCCGCAAGCGCATTCGCGCTGTTGCCGCCGAAGGGGCCGAGTGATGGCGCACCTGGCACTTTCTTTCGGAGAGTACAAGGACGCCGCTGCTGCGAATCGGATTGCTCTGAGCGACTGGGCCGCGGTGGTGAAGGAGGAAGAGGCACACGGGGCTTCGCTTCGAGGCCCCATCATGTTGGGCATCTTCACCCTGATCGTCGGTGTCGGGGGCTTCTTCCTCTGGGCGGGCTCTACCGAACTCAGTTCTGCAGCCATCGCCAGCGGGCGCGTTATTGTCGAAAGCAGCACCAAGACAGTTTCCCATCTTGAGGGCGGCACGCTCAGGGCGCTCGTGGTGCGGGAGGGTGACGAGGTCAAAGCGGGCGAAGTCCTCGCGAGATTGGACGCCACCCGCAGCGAATCCCAACTTTTGCAACTCAAACAGCAGCAATTTGCTGACAAGGCACAGCTTGCGCGCCTCGTCGCCGAGCGCAATGGGAGCGAAACCTTTTCCTACGAGACACAGGTGCCGGAGGGAATGGAGACGACGGCCGCCGGCGACGTGCTCCTCACGGAAAGGAGATTGTTCATTGAGCGAACCAGCCTTTTCCGCGACCAGATTGCGGCTGACGAGTCGGGCATTGCGCAGCTCGCGAGCCAGCGGCTGGCGATCGAAGCGCGTCGCCGATCCTGGGTCGAGCAGGAAGCCGTGGTAAGACGGGAAGTCGACACCTACACAATATTGCAAGCGCGAAAACTCATTACCGCCGCTGCGTTCAACGCCAAATATCTTCAACTGCTTGATCTGAAGAGCCGGATTGGTGAATCCGATGCCGTCCTTGCCGAGAACAGCCAGCGCAAGAGGCAGCTTGAGCTTTCAGTCGCAAACCGGCGCAACGATTACTTCCGCAGCGTCTCGGTCGAAATTCAACAGACGCAAACCAATATCGTGCATGTTCGCCAGCAGATCATTTCGGCGGAAGACGTCGTTGCCAAGGCCGCGATCCGCGCGCCGCAGGATGGCATCATTGCCAACATCAGGATCCGCACGCCGGGTTCCGCGCTGACCGCCGGCAGCCCGGTACTCGACATCGTCCCGGCGAACCAGCCGATGTTGATCGAGGGCGTTGCTGCCGCCAGGGATATCGACCAGATGCGCGTCGGCCAAAAGGCGGAAATCAAGCTCAGTGCCTTCGGCGCCGCGGAACTCAGGCCACTTGTGGGCCATGTGATCTATATCGCGCCCGACAGTATCGTCGACGAGCGGACGGGAGACGTGCGCTTTGCCTTTAGGGCGAAAATCGACGAGGCCGAGCTCAAGGCGCAGCCGAACCTCTTTCTCTATCCGGGCATGTCGGCCGAGGTCTATATCGTCACCGGCGACCGGACTGCGCTTGCCTATCTCACCGAGCCCATCCGGCGAAGTTTTAGCAGGGCCTTCCGTGAGCAGTGAGCAAAGGACGTGCGCGGAATCAGCACCGCAACTGGTCTGCAGAATCGGTGAAGTTGCCTATCTCGTCGCCGGACCGTGGGTGGAGGCGGTGGAGAAGGTTTTCCGCCGTGAGACCACACGGCGGCTCGATCTTTGCGTTGATGAACGCGCCGTTACGGCCTTCCTGCTTAAGACAAGAATCGACCACCGAACAGACGCTGGTAACCTCCAGATCGTGGGATTGCTTGAATTTTCAGCGCGATTGGAACTGAACGCGTCCGAACACACCAAGCTAATAACTACTGTGTTTCGCCTGGTCGCCCAGACTTTCAATTTGAGAAGGGATGATGTTCTCCGCGGCGAGTTCAACCGCCTTCTGTCTGCCGACGGAATTCCCAAGGGGCGAATGACTATCCACCGCGTCGAGACCATCGATACTGCGATCTGCGAAGTGTCTCAGCGTCTGAGGGTTAGGAAGGGCAGCCTGATTGTTTCCTTTGCCGACCAGTTGACGATCGGCGAGGTCAAGGCGGTGGAGCGGCCGATCGGGCGCCGCAACGACATAAAGCTGGCAGTCACAGACCTCACGTGCACTCCCTCAGGCGACGGGATGCTGCTGATCTCTCCACACGGCGTCTCGATAGCCGATGTCGAAGTTCGGCAGAGCCGCGACATAACAGCGTTTAGCCAATCCCAAGCTCGGAAACTGCCTGAGGCGCTAAATCTTTTCGCGATCTGGGATAGCGCAGCACGGATCGGACTTGCTGTGCTGGGGCGAAGTGACTCCCTCCCAACCACCGTCGTGCTGCCCTCCCACGGATTTCGCCTTGAGATCACGCACACCTTTTCGATGCAGCATGGACTCTTCGTCAGTGGTTGGTTCGTTGACCCCGACCAGCAGCTGAAAGACGTATGGCTCGTCGATTACGGCCTCGTTGACCACAGGCTGCTCGGACAATGGGCCGTCGCGCCAGCCAAAGTCGCGATGGGGAGCGGGATAATCGCCGTGCGGCAGTTTCACGCCTTTGCGGCACGGCAAGACGGGTATGCCGCCCCGCCCAGCGTCACGTTGATAGTAGAGTTGCAAAACGGCGAACGCCACGTCACGTCTGTTCGCAGCTGTCAGAACGATGATAGAGCGACCCGGGATCGCATTCTGGATTCCATCAATCCGGCGGGTTTCACGCTCGACGCACTAAAGAAGACCTTCCTGCCCGCTGTGAGGCCCATCCAGGCCGCATTGAACGACAGGCAGCGCGTGAGCGAAATCCTGGATCTCGGCACTCGGTCCACGCGCGCGGTATCAATCGTCATTCCGCTCGGTCGAGAACTCAGATTCATCCGACCGCAGCTCATCGCATTCGATGCCGATCCGCTTGTGAAATCAATCTGTCAGATTGTTTATGTCGTCGACGATCCGCTGGTCGCGCATCAAGTACGCCAGATACTAGGCGGTGCTGTCCATGTCTTCGCACTCGACATCCGGCTCGTGCTCCTGGAGCGCAATGGTGGCAATGCGTTGGCGAACAATCTTGCTGTTCGCGAGGCCGCGGGGCAGACCATCGTCCTTTTGAATTCGCACGTCATCCCCGAAGCGCCTGGCTGGCTGGCGGACATGACCGAGCGGCTTGCCACCCTGCCGCCATCATCGGTCATCGGCCCGAAACTCATCTATGCGGATGAGAGTCTTCAGCATGCCGGCATGTCCTTCCTTCGTTTGCCGAACGGTCATTGGCAGAAGATGCATTTCTTCAATGGCTACGGTCGGGATTTTCCGCCCGCTAATGTGGAACGCGAAGTACCCGCCGCGACCGCTGCCTTGATGGTCCTGCGTCGCGAAGATTTTCTCGTCGCGGGCGGTTTCGCGACCGAGTTCATCTCCGGCGACTATGAAGACAGTGATCTCTGTCTCAAGCTCCGGTCTCGAGGAGGGCTCTGTCTTTACGTGCCATCGGTCACGCTGTTCCACTTCGAGCGACAGTCGGGGCCGGAAGCCGATCGTGATCGCGATTCCGCTTCGACGATTTATGACCGAGCGCTTCACAGCCTGCGCTGGTCGAAGACGATCGAGGCGCTGATCGCCGCGACGCCCGAGGCGCATCATGCCAGCTAGCGGCAAGCGCGTCCTGCAAATTGCCCACAATCACCCGCGATTTCATCCCGGCGGCACCGAACTCACGGCCCTGGCGCTCCATCGCCAGGCCCGAGAGGAGGGCATCGACAGCTGGTATCTCGGCGCGCTCGATGGCGCCCAGATCACACCCGGCAGGGGGAGTCAGATGATCGCGCTGTCGCCCGACCACCGGGAATCGGCGCTCTTCACGGACAGCTTCGTCCGCTTCGGCCTCGAACAGCCTGACCAGCTTGGCTTCGTCAGGGAGTTCACTGACTATCTGAGGGCGATAAAACCCAATGTCGTTCACTTCCATCATTTACTTCAATTCGGTTTGGAAGCCATTCACGCCACACGAAACACCCTGCCGGATGTCAAGCTGATCCTCACTGCGCATGATTTCTACTTGATCTGTGCGAACAACGGGCAGCTTTACAGACATGACATGAAGCAGCGTTGCCTCGGACCAAATCTGGCCGAGTGCCCGAAGTGCTTCTCCAATGTGGACGCCGGCGATCTGATCTTGAGACGGCAGAACATCACGGCGACGCTTCACCTTTTCGACAAGATCGTTGCGCCGTCCCATTTCCTCAGATCCAAGCTCGAAACTTACCTGTCTGTCCGGCAGCCGATTGAATTCGTTGAAAATGCCTATCTCGGCGACGCTGAGATCTGCGAAACGACACAGCATCGGAGTGGGAGCGATCCTGTCTTCGCCTATTTCGGCAATATCTCCGCGGTCAAGGGGCTCGGCGATTTGCTTGATGCCGCGGGCATCCTGAAAGCGAAGGGCAGGTCAGGTTTCCGGATCCATGTCCACGGCGCTCAACTCATCCACGATCAATCGCTGAAGGATCGCATGGATGCCACAAAGCACGCTCTCGGCTCTGCGATCCAATTCTTCGGCGCCTACCGCCAGGAGGATTTGCGCACGCAGATGGCCGATGTCGACCGTTTGGTGTTCCCGTCGCTCTGGTGGGAAAATGCACCGCTGGTGATCTACGAGGCACTACATCATGGCAAGCAGGTGATCGCCTATCCGCATGGCGGCGCGCCGGAAATCCTGAGGCGTTACGATGTTGGGCTCGTCGCCGCAGAATCACATCCAACGGCACTGGCGACCGAAATGGAACGCGTGCTCGACTGTCCCTCGCTTGTGATCGGCTCGCCGAAACGGCAGGTGCCGGCCCGAAAGCAATTGCTGGCCGCCTATTCGGCGCTCTATCTGAGCTGACAGCTAATGCGATGCCGCGCTCGCGATGCCATCAATCAGGTCCCGCATCGCCGCCTCGGCCGCATCCGGATCACCTTGCAGCAGGGCACGGATCACTTTCACATGGAGATTGACCGACGTGTCGAGCGCCTTGTCATCAGCGGCGTCAAACCAATATCGGCGCGCATGGGTCTGCAGAGCCGAGAGCGCCTGAACGATGAAGGGATTGGGGCAGGTTCTCTCCAGGATCTCGTCGAAAAGCTTGTCCGCGTCGAGAAAGCCGGCCTTGTCGCCGGTAACTGAACATTCGGTCATCGCCTTGGCGCAGGCGATCAGCGCCTCACGCGCCCTTGCGTCGATATGGCCGGCCATGAGGCGTGCGGCGAGTGGTTCGAGCTGCCGCCGCGTTTGGTAGATCATTGCGGGGTGGGCGGGATCGAGCGCCGTGATCTGCAGGCCCGCACGTGGGCGGACCGCGATCAGCCCTTGCCATTCCAGCTTCTGAATTGCTTCACGGACCGGCGTGCGCCCAAGTCCAGATAGCGCGATGAGCTGCTTCTCGGTCACCATCGAGCCTGGCGCCAGTTCTAGCGTCACGATCAGCCTTTCGAGCCGAAGATAGGCGAGACGGCTGTGGGACTCGACGGGCTCTGCCAAACAGTTTACTCCGCGACTGATATATCAAGGCTGTCATGTCGCATTTTGAATGCTCCAAAGAGTGATATATCACGAATGGTGTTAAGGCCACCCGTCTGGCAGGTTTTCCTCGGAATGTTTGTGGATTGAAAGCGCGGATGCCGCAGAACTGCGACCGATTTCGCGCTAGTCGATGAACTGCTCGGCCAGGATCCGGTCGGACCAGGAATGATCCGGATCGGAGAGCAGCCAAGCCGTGTGCTCTTTCGATTGCTTGATGCTGACCTTGACCACCGACTTGACTTCGTCGTGATCAGCCACCGCGTTGACCGGACGTTTCGCCGGCTCAAGAACTTCGATATCGACCTGCACACGGTCCGGCAGCAGTGCGCCACGCCAGCGCCGCGGCCGGAAGGCGGAGATCGGCGTGAGCGCAAGAAGCGGTGCCTCAAGCGGTAGGATCGGTCCGTGCGCCGAGAAGTTATAGGCAGTGGAACCTGCGGGCGTGGAAAGCAGAAGGCCATCGCAGATCAGTTCAGCGAGCCTCTCGCGTCCATCGACGCGAACCCTGAGCTTGGCCGCTTGATACGATTGGCGAAACACCGACACCTCATTGATGGCCAATTCGGTGCGCTTTTCGCCGCTTTCGTCAACAGATTCCATTGTCAGGGGATGGATGGAATTCTCTACCGCGTCGCGAATTCTTTCGAGCAGGCCATCGGTCGAATATTCATTCATCAGGAATCCGACGGAACCGCGGTTCATGCCGTAGACCAGCTTGCCGGAATTCATCGTTCGGTGCAGCATCTGCAGCACAAAGCCGTCGCCGCCGAGCGCGACGATCACGTCAGCCTCGTCGATCGACACATTGGCATAACGATCCGATAGATCCTTCAGGCCCGCCTGCGCCTCGTCGGCGGTGGAGGCAGTGAAGGCTATGGCTCGAAACTCGCGTGGCATGGACACTCGATCGGTTGTTGGCCGGGAGCCAAGTGCTATAGCAAAACATCAACGATCAAAAGCCCTTATCACCTGCGGCAGGGCCTATACATTTGACGCAGCATGGCGCTTAGGGGCATGAACGGTGCTGCAAACGCCTCTATGTTGCGGCGAACAGGACTGACACTATGCGCCAAATACTCATCGTCGGCATCGGCTCCGGCAATCCTGAACATATGACCGTCCAGGCCATCAATGCCCTCAACGGCGCCGATGTGCTGTTCGTGCCGACCAAGGGGGCAAACAAGGCGGAATTGGCCGATC
The DNA here is from genome assembly GCF_057586295.1 of Rhizobium sp. SRI_017. Taxonomy (NCBI): domain Bacteria; kingdom Pseudomonadati; phylum Pseudomonadota; class Alphaproteobacteria; order Hyphomicrobiales; family Rhizobiaceae; genus Rhizobium; species Rhizobium sp. SRI_017. Next base: position 435,318 of record NZ_JBYCZP010000004.1, read on the forward strand.
TGCGCCGCGAGATCATCGAGCGCTATGTGAGCAATCCCAAAAGCCGCACAGTCGAATTCGCGGTGCCGGAACGGCGCACAGCCGACCGAACCTACAACAACAGCGTCGACCAGTGGCACGCGGCGATCGCCGACATTCATGCGGGTCTGATTCAGCAACTCGGACCTGAAGAGACTGGTGCTTTCCTTGTTTGGGGCGATCCCATGCTCTATGATTCGACTATCCGCATCATCGAGCGGGTGCGGGCTTCGGGGACAGTCGAATTCGAGTTTTCCGTTATCCCGGGAATTACCAGCCTGCAGGCGCTGTGCGCGGCGCATCGGATTCCGCTGAATCTCGTTGGCAAGCCGGTGGAAATCACCACCGGAAGGCGACTTTCCGAGAGTTTTCCTGCGAGGAGCGAAACGGTCGCCGTGATGCTCGATGGCGAACAGGCCTTCTCCAAGGTCGACGATGCCGAGGCCACGATCTTCTGGGGCGCTTATCTCGGCACGCCGCATGAGATCACCATTTCCGGCAAGCTCTCGGAGAAGTCCGATGAAATCCTCGAGCGCCGGCGGCAGGCGAGGGCGGAAATGGGTTGGATCATGGATATCTACCTGCTGCGCAAGGGTGCGGATTTCGACGAGCCTTGATCGAAGACAAGGCTCAGCTTGCTCGTCCACGCGAGAAGGCGTTTAGTCGAGTTAGACGCAGGATGACGTTATGACAGTTCAGGTGATTGCAGGTTTTCAGTCGGAGGTTTCGGCCTTGCGCCGCGGCGCTTGCCCGACGCTCGGCAGGCCGATGCGCACTGGCGACGGCCTGTTGGCGCGGCTGAGACCCCAGGATTGCCGGGTCACGCTGACGCAGTTGCGGGCCGTGGCTTTGGCAGCAGCCGAGAATGGCAACGGCATTCTCGAAGTCACTGCCCGGGGAAGCCTGCAGATCCGTGGATTGCGGCCGGAAACGGTGGCGCCATTCGAACAGGCGGTGCTGGCGGCCGGCATAATTCCGGCGAGTGGCGTCATGGTCGAGGTGCCGCCGCTTGCCGGCATCGACCCGGACGAAATGATCGATCCTCGACCGATCGCCGAGGAAATCAGGAGCCTCGTGGCAGCGCATGAGCCGGCGCTTGCGCTCGCGCCAAAGCTCGCGATAACGGTGGACGGCGGGGGGCGATTTCACCTTGGCGCTGTCACGGCCGATATACGCCTTACGGCGATCGACGGGCGGCGCTTTCTGATGGCGATTGGCGGCACCAATCGCTCGGCGCGCAAGGTGGCGGTCATCGACCGGCACGACGCCGCGCGGGCGGTTCTGGACATGCTGGAGGCCATCGCGGCTATCGGGCCGACCGCGCGCGGCAAGGACCTGCAGGTCGAAATGCTGGACAATCTCTACGATCCGGCGGCGCTTGAACCAGCCCTCCGATCGGAGATTCAATCTTTCCTTGGCGTCCAGAAACTCGGCACGCTGCCGGCACAAAGCTTAGCCACGCTGGGGCTCGCACTTCCTTATCGTCAAGCTCAATCCACCGATCTCATCGCCTTTCTGGATGAAATTGAAATCCTTGGCGTTTCTGACATCCGCCTGGCGCCCGGTCACGGCCTGATCGTGACCGGCATGCAGGATCGCGAGACCGGCGAAGCGCAGGCTGCTGCGCGACGTCACGGCTTCTGGACGAATGCCAGCGAGCCCCGTGCAAATATTTCGCTCTGTGCCGGCACCGCTGGCTGCGCTTCGGCGCATTTCGATACCCAGGCTGTGGCGGAGGACGTTGCGCACCGGGCGCCGGATTTGCTTGACGGTTCGCTTACCCTGCATCTCTCGGGCTGTCCCAAAGGCTGTGCGCATCCCGCGCCGTCGCCACTTACGCTCACCGGTGCGCCATCAGGCTACGGCCTTGTCGTAAATGGTGCGGCGTCGGATACGCCGGTCCTCTACATTGCCGCAAATGACCTTGGAATTGCCTTGGAGAGACTTGCTTCGCTCGTGGCAGGCGCTAAGGAGACGGGCGAGACTGCCCGCGACTGCCTTGCGAGATTGGGGCCGGCGCGGATCATTGCGGCTCTGACACTGGACGGACAATGACCGAATACGACTATATCCGCGACGGAACTGCGATTTACGAGCAGTCCTTTGCGATCATCCGTGCCGAAGCCGATCTCAGCCGGTTCAGTGAAGCCGAAGCGGATATGGCCGTGCGCATGGTGCATGCCGCAGGCTCGGTCGATGCGGCGCAGTTTTTCGAATTCGGACCTGGCTTCGTCGAGGCCGCCCGCGGGGCCCTGGCATCCGGCGCGCCAATTTTCTGCGACGCCAATATGGTGGTGCATGGTGTGACGGCGGCCCGGTTGCCTGCCAACAACGAAGTGATCTGTACCCTGCGCGATCCGCGCACGGCCGAAATCGCCAAGGAGATCGGCAATACGCGCTCGGCCGCCGCAATCAAACTGTGGGGCGAACGCATGGCTGGCTCGGTTGTAGCGATTGGCAATGCGCCGACAGCACTTTTCTATCTATTGGAACTGCTTCGCGACGGTGCCGTGCCCAAACCGGCTGCGATTCTCGGCATGCCCGTCGGCTTTGTCGGTGCGGCCGAATCCAAGGCAGCATTGGCGGAGAATTCCTATGGCGTGCCCTATGCCATCGTTCGCGGTCGCCTCGGTGGCAGCGCGATGACGGCTGCCGCCCTCAATTCGCTGGCGAGGCAGGGCCTGTGAGTGCGGTTTTGACAGGACGCCTAATCGGCGTGGGCACAGGCCCGGGCGATCCCGAACTGCTGACCGTCAAGGCCGTGAAAGCCATCGGCAGCGCCGATGTGCTCGCCTGGTTCGCCAAGGAAGGCAAGCGCGGCAATGGCCGAGGCATTGTCGAGGGCATGGTGGGCGAGGGCACGATCGAGCTGCCGCTCTACTATCCGGTGACCACGGAAATCCATCGTGCAAAGCCGGAATATATCGATCAGGTCACCGGCTTCTACGAGGCTTCTACGAAGGCGATATCGGAGCATCTCGATGCCGGCCGCAATGTCGTCGTGCTCTCCGAGGGCGATCCGCTCTTCTACGGCTCCTACATGCATCTCCATGTCCGGCTCGCCAAGCGATATGCCGCAGAGGTTATTCCGGGCGTGACAGCCATGTCCGGCTGCTGGTCGCAGGCTAGCGTTCCGATTGTGCAGGGCGATGACGTGCTCTCCGTGCTGCCAGGCACGATGGACGAAGACCAATTGGTTCGCCGGCTAAACGACACTGAAGCCGCCGTCATCATGAAGGTCGGTCGCAACCTGCCGAAGATCCGCCGCGCGCTTGCCGAGACGGGTCGCATCAATGACGCGATCTATGTCGAGCGCGGCACGATGGCCAATACGCAGATGATGCCGCTGGCGACGAAGCCCAACGACGAGGCGCCGTATTTCTCGATCGTCCTCGTACCCGGCTGGAAGGCAAAGCCGTGACCGGAACGCTCTATGTCATCGGGACGGGCCCGGGCAATCCCGAGCAGATGACACCGGAAGCCGCGCACGCCGTCGAGAAGGCGGAAGAATTCTTCGGCTATTTTCCCTATCTCGACCGGCTGTCGCTCCGGAGTGACCAGCGCAAGCTCGCCTCCGACAACCGTGAGGAACTGGATCGCGCGAGCGCCGCGCTGACCCGCGCTGCCACGGGCGTCAGGGTTGCCGTTGTCTCCGGCGGTGATCCCGGCGTCTTCGCCATGGCCGCAGCCGTTTGCGAGGCGATCGAGAACGGGCCGTCGGAATGGCGGGACATCGAGCTCGTGGTAACCCCCGGGGTGACAGCGATGCTCGCCGTCGCGGCCCGGTCCGGCGCGCCGCTAGGTCATGATTTCTGTGCGATTTCGCTCTCGGACAATTTGAAGCCTTGGGCCGTGATCTCACGACGCCTGCGGCTGGTTGCCGAAGCAGGTCTTGTCATTGCGCTTTATAATCCGATCTCCAAGGCGCGGCCCTGGCAGCTCGGAAAAGCCTTTGAAATCCTTCGCGAAGTCCTGCCGGGCACGGTGCCGGTTATATTCGGCCGTGCGGCCGGACGGCCGGATGAACAGATCACCGTGATGCCACTTGCGGAGGCGGATCCGACAGTGGCTGATATGGCGACCTGCGTGATGATCGGTTCGCCAGAGACCCGCGTCCTCGCGCGGCCAAACCTGCCAAACCTCGTCTACACGCCCCGCTTCTATGCCGGAGGCAGCAATTGATCCACGAGGTCAAGCGCCGCCTCGACCGTGCCGACGGCGGTGACGCCGGGCGGCTGGCGGCGCTCGATCATGATCACCTCAATGCCAAGCGCGCGCGCGGCCGCGATCTTCCCATAGGTCGGACTGCCGCCCGAATTCTTGGTGACGACGACATCGATGCGCTCGTCTTGAAGCAGCTTTCGCTCGTCAGCTTCGCCGAAGGGGCCGCTGGCGAGCATGTACCGGCAATCGGCCACGGAGAGCGGCGGGTCGACCGGATCGACGCTGCGGACGAGATAGCTGTGCTGCGGCGCAGCCGAAAAGCGCCCGGCTTCCTGGCGACCGATCGCGAGAAAGATGCGGCGTGGTCTGCCGTTGAGAGCGGCGACAGCCGCTTCGACGCCCTCGACGCGTGTCCAATTGTCACCAGCGACAGCGTCCCAGCCCGGACGATGCAATGCAAAAAGCGCAATCCCCGACCGTTGGGCAGCGGCAGCAGCATTGGCGGAGATCTGGTTAGCGAAGGGATGGGTCGCATCAACAAGCAGGTCGATACGTTCCTTAGCCAGATAATCAACCAGGCCCTCGATACCCCCGAATCCTCCAATTCGAGTCGGCAAGGGCAGGGGCTTGGGATCAACGGTTCGGCCCGCAAGGGAAATCGCCGCTTCGACATCGTCGCGCATGGCCAGCTTTTCGGCCAGGCGCCGCGCCTCGGTCGTGCCGCCCAGGATCAGGATACGGTGCTTGGCCATGGCTGAACTCGCAAAATCATCGCCGTGGCTCACCATTGTCGGCATCGGCGAGGACGGTATAGCCGGGCTGGGCGACGCGGCCAAGCGCAGGATCGCCAATGCCGACCTCGTTTGCGGCGGCGCGCGGCATCTCGAACTGGCAGCCGGACTTATCACCGGCGAGAGACATCAATGGTTGTCGCCGCTCGAAAATTCGGTCGAATTCATCAAGGCGGCCCGAGGCCGCACTGTCTGCGTGCTCGCCTCGGGAGACCCCTTTCTTTTCGGCATGGGCGCCACCTTGACGCGGAGCATCGATCCGTCCGAAATGCTGACGATTCCGGCGCCGTCCTCCTTCAGCCTGGCCGCCTCGCGGCTCGGCTGGCCGATCCAGGACATGGCATTGGTCTCGCTGCATGGCCGGCCGCTCGATCTTATCAGGCCACATCTGCAGCCGGGCGCGCGCATTATCGCGCTGACCTCGGACGAGAAGGGGCCGCCGGAACTGGCGACACTGCTGACTGACAACGGTTTTGGCAGATCGCGGCTTACGGTACTTGAAGCGCTGGGCGGCGACCGCGAGCGGATTACACATCACCAGGCGGAGACTTTTTCGCTTGAGACCATTGGCGCACTCAACGTGTGCGCCGTCGAGGTGGTGGCAGGCGACGCTGCTCGGATCATCCCGCTCGCGGCCGGCATCGATGACAGCCTGTTCGACCACGATGGCCAGATCACAAAACGCGAAATCCGTGCCGTGACCTTGTCCGCGCTTGCCCCGCGCCGCGGCGAGCTGCTGTGGGATATCGGTGGCGGATCTGGCTCGATCTCGATCGAATGGATGCTGGCGCATCCTGCCATGCGGGCGGTCGTTATCGAGGCCAATGCCGAGCGCGCCGATCGCATCGCGCGCAATGCTGCGAGTTTCGGCGTTCCCGGTCTCCGTGTGGTGACTGGCTCTGCGCCGATGGCTCTGGAAAGCCTGCCGCAGCCCGATGCGATCTTCGTCGGCGGCGGCGGTAGCGATACAGGTGTCATGGAGGCAGCGATTGCGGCGCTCAAGCCGGGCGGTCGACTCGTCGCGAATGCGGTGACGTTGGAAATGGAAGCCGTGCTGCTGGCGCAGCAGGCGCGTCTCGGCGGCTCGCTGATCCGCCTCGATATTTCGCGCGCGATACCCGTGGGCGGGATGCAGGGCTGGCGGCCGGCCATGCCCGTCACCCAGTGGAGCTGGGTCAGGAAGGCCCCGTGAAAAGGACTGAGACATGAAGGTACATTTCATCGGCGCAGGGCCGGGGGCCGCCGACCTGATCACGGTGCGCGGCGCAAAGCTGATCGCCGACTGCCGGGTCTGCCTCTATGCCGGCTCGATCGTCTCGCCCGAACTGCTGCAATATTGCCCCGAGGGCGCACGGATTGTCGACACGGCACCGATGTCGCTCGACGAGATCGAGGCGGAATATCTCAATGCCGCCGCCAACGGCCAGGACGTCGCGCGGCTCCATTCCGGCGACCTCTCGGTCTGGAGCGCCGTCGCCGAGCAGATCCGCAGGCTGGATCGCCATGGCATCGACTATACGATGACGCCGGGCGTGCCGTCCTTCGCGGCGGCTGCCGCCGCACTCGGCCGCGAGTTGACGATCCCGGCGGTCGCGCAGAGCCTTGTTCTGACGCGTGTTTCCGGTCGGGCTTCCCCCATGCCCAACAGCGAGACGCTGACCGCCTTCGGCCAGTCCGGCGCGACGCTCGCGATCCATCTCGCGATCCACGCCCTGCCGCAGGTCGTCGCGGAGCTCGCGCCGCTCTATGGCGTCGATTGCCCGGTGGCGATCGTCGTCAAGGCCAGCTGGCCGGACGAGCGGATCCTCAAGGGCACGCTTTCGACGATCGAGAGTCTTGTCGCGGCCGAACCGATCGAACGGACGGCACTTATCTTCGTCGGACCGGGCCTGACTGCTGACGGTTTCCGGGAAAGCGCCCTCTATGATCCCGACTATCAACGCCGCTTCCGCGGGCGCGACGGTTTCTGAAGAAACGCTCTCCAAGAGGTCTTCTTGGGCGGAACCATGTCGCAGCCTGTCCGTTTGACGGTACTGCGAATTGAGGAGACCGCTCCGTGAGCCATACTGCTTCCCAGGACTTCCGGACTACCCATCCACTCGCCGGCCTCGAGAGCTGGCCAAAGACAGGCCCGGTCTATGGGTTGGCCGAGGACGACGAAACGCCCCGCGCCACGACATTCTGGGCGTGGATCGGCGAGCGCTTCCGCAAGTCACCACAGGGTGAAAACTTCAATCCCGGCCAGGCGCGCATCTGGTATTGATCACGCCGAGAGAGATCTCCACGCGGGACGATGTGCCCGCCAGCCCAAAACTTAGGCTTCCGCTCCGGTCGCCAGTGTCAGCTGGACAGACGCGATGTCGAGCGCATTGATGATGTCGTCTGGTGGACCGCTATCGGTAATGATCTCGTTGATATCAGAGAAGTCGCAGACTTTTACGAGCCCCTGGCGTCCGAACTTGCTGTGGTCGGTGACGGCGACCGAACGACGGCCGCGGGAAATTACCATGCGGGCAAATTCGGCCTCTTCAAGGTCGAAATCCATAATGCCCGATACCGCATCGACGGCGCCGGCGGAAATCACCGAATGGGTAACGCTGAAGCGGCTGACGAATTCGATGGCACTGACGCCGAAGGCAGCGCCATTGTCGCTGCGGAGCTCGCCGCCGGCCATATAGACGCGATTGTCATTCACGGTGGAAAGCGTCCGCGCAATATCCGACGAATTGGTGATGACGGTAAGCCGGCGATGACCGAGTAGCTCGCGCGCGAGGAAGCTTGTTGTCGTGCCGGTATCGAGCATGATCGAGTCGCCGTCGCGCACGGTGGCTGCCATTGCCATCGCGATCGCCTTCTTCGCTTCGCTGTTCTCGCGCATGCGTTTTTCAAACGGGGCTTCGCCGGTTATCGAGGGCAAGCTGATCGCCCCGTGCATCTTGACGACTGTGCCTTCGCTCGCGAGCGGTTTGATGTCGCGACGGACCGTTTCAAGCGAGACGTCGAGCTTTCGGGCTAGATCGGAAATCGTCACCGTGCCGTCCTGCTGGAGCAGTGTCAGTATTGCGCGATGTCGTTTCGAGTGGTTCATCTGATCCCGCCGGACGGCCTATGCCCGCCACTCTTAATCCCTTGTCACGTCCCGCGCAACAATTCCGCAGAAGCGGGCAAAAAGACAAAAAAAGCCACAGGCATGATTGACAGTCCGTTAAGTGCGCGAGACATTGGACGTGCGCCGAGGTCAAATCATACGAAAATCACGGGAACGACCAGTTGCGCGGGAACGAGTTCATTCGGTGCGACTGGGAGATCTCGCATGTTCAAATCTATTACTATTGCCAGGTCTTTGGCTGCCACGCTCTGCATCGCGGCCGGACTTTCATTGGCGCCTGCCAAGGCGCAGGAATCGACAGATCCGATCAAGCTGACACTCCATGACTGGACCGGCCAGCTGATCACCACCCAGATCATGGGCGAGGTGTTGAAGAAGGCCGGCTATTCCATCGAATATATCCAGGCCGACTATCTTGCGCAGTTCGCCGGGCTCGAAAGCGGCGACCTGCATGTCGCCATGGAGATCTGGGCGACAACGGGCAAGGACGCCATGGACGCGGCCACTGCCACCGGCAAGGTCGAAAATCTCGGCGAGACCGGCATGCTCGCCAAGGAGGAATGGTGGTATCCGGACTATATGAAGGAGAAATGCCCCGGCCTGCCCAATTGGGAAGCGCTGAAGGACGAGAAATGCGCCGAGGCCTTCTCGATCCCTGAGACCGCGCCCAAGGGCCGCTATCTCGGCGGACCCGTCACCTGGGGCGGTTTCGATGACGAGCGCGTCGAGGCTCTCGGCCTGCCTTTCGAAGTCATCCACGCTGGCACGGATGCTGCGCTCTTTGCCGAACTCGAGAGCGCCTATCAGCGCAAGGCGCCGATCCTGCTCTGGATCTATGCGCCGCACTGGGCGCCGGCGAAATACAAGGGCGAATGGGTGGAATTCCCGCCCTATAGCAAGGAATGCTATGCAGACGCAGCCGCCGGCGTGAACCCCGATGCGGCCTATGACTGCGGCAAGCCCTTCGGCCCGATCTGGAAGGTCGGCTGGTCCGGCATCAAGGACAAGTGGCCGGGCGCACACAAGGCGATCAAGGCTTTCGCGCTCAACAATGACGAAATGGGCGCGATGATCACCAAGGTCGACCTCGACGGCAAGAAGCTCGAGGAGGTTGTGGCCGAATGGATGGGCGCCAACGAGGCCCGCTGGTCCGAATGGATCAAGAAATAAAGCACAGTCTGAACAGGGCTTTCGCGGCGTGCGCCGCGGAGCCTGACATTCTCCCGGGATGCGGTCGGCACGGCCGCAGGATGCCACGCGACCGAAGACATGACTTCTGCCGAACCGAAACTCGTCTGCCGTGACGTCTGGAAAATCTTCGGGGCCGCCGCTGGCGCAGTGCCGGCGGCCGGCCGAAAGCCCAGCAGCGAGGAACTGCGTGCTGCGGGACTGGTTGGCGCCGTGCGTGACGTCAATCTCGAAGTCCGGACCGGCGAGATCTTTGTCATCATGGGCCTCTCCGGCTCCGGCAAGTCGACATTGGTCCGTTGCCTTTCGCGGCTGATAGAGCCGACGGCGGGAGAGATCATCTTCAACGGTGAAAATCTGCTGGCGGCCAACGAAGCACGGATGATCGAAATTCGCCGTCACCAGATGGGCATGGTGTTCCAGCATTTCGCGCTGCTGCCGCATTTGACCGTGCTGGAGAATGTGGCGTTTCCGCTTGAGATCCAGGGAATTGACAAGGTGCAGCGGATCGAGCGTGCGCGCAAGATGATCGAACTTGTCGGCCTTTTGGGCAAGGAGATGTCCTATCCGCGCGAGCTCTCCGGCGGCCAGCAGCAGCGTGTCGGCATTGCCCGCTCGCTTGCGGTCGAACCGGAACTCTGGTTCCTCGACGAACCTTTCTCGGCGCTCGACCCGCTGATCCGCCGCGAAATGCAGGACGAATTCCTGCGCCTGCAGGCGGTGCTACGAAAGACCATCGTCTTCATCACCCATGATTTCGACGAAGCGATCCGGCTCGCCGATCGCATCGCCATCATGAAGGATGGCGAGATCGTCCAGTCCGGTACGCCGGAGGACCTCGTGCTCAATCCCGCAACGCCATACGTCGCCGAATTCACGCAGAGCGTCGTCAAGGCCAAGGTCGTCAAGGTCGTGTCGCTCATGCAGCCCACGAATGGTGCAGCGCCTGCTGTGACCGTCCGCGCGAGCGCGGCGGTCGCTGAGGCGGCACCGCTGTTTCGGGCGGGGCAGGAGACGATCGGCGTGACCTATGGCGATGATGCGATCATCGGCATTCTGCGGCGGGCCGACGTCGTCGATATGATGATGCGGGGCTGATCGATGAGCGCCTCCGCCCAACCAGCTGTGAGGATCGACGCATCACCGACGGGTGACAGGCTCGGCCACGGCTGGATGTGGCTTGCGGTTGCCGCAGCCTTCGTCCTGTTCTGGCAGTTCGCCGAACCCTTCGCGAAATGGGCATTCGATTATCCGACGGGTTGGCGCATCCCGGTTGCGCGCTGGATCAGCACGATAACCAAGTGGCTGGTCAATGAGGCGAGTTTCGGCTTGTTCACGTTCACCGATCTCACCCGTTTTGTCGCTGCCGTCATCGACGTCCCATACCGAGTTGCGCTGAGCCTGCTTCATACCGGACTGCTCTCGGGGCAGGGGTCGAGCGCCGTGCAATTGCTGCCCCCGATCTCGTGGATTGCGGTCATCACGGTGATGGTCCTCTTCGGCCTTCATGCCGGTGGTGTGCGGCTCGCCGCGCTTGTCGGCGTCTGCTTCGTGTTCCTCGTTGCCTTCGGCCAATGGGGTAGCGCGATGGTCACGTTGGCCTCGATTGTGGTCGCGGTGCCAATCGGAGTCGCCGTCGGCCTCTTTCTTGGGCTTGCGGCCTATCGCTGGCCGCGGTTTGAACGGGCGCTGACGCCGGTGCTCGATCTCATGCAGACGATCCCGGTTTTTGCCTATCTGGTGCCGGTCCTCTTCCTTTTCGGTTTCGGACCCACGGCGGCCATTGTCGCCACGTTGATTTACGCACTGCCGCCGATGGCGCGGATCACGGTCCTGGCCCTGCGCGCGGTCCCCTCGGAAATCCGCGACCTCGGCGTCATGGTCGGTTGCTCGCGACAGCAGATGACGTGGTGGGTGATGGTGCCGTCGGCCAAGGACAGCCTGATGGTCGGCGTCAACCAGGTCATCATGCTGTCGCTCAACATGGTGATCATCGCCTCGATTATCGGCGCCGGAGGCCTTGGCGCGGACGTGCTTGCGGCGCTGCGGCGGCTCGATTTCGGCGCCGGCCTCGAGGCCGGCCTTGCCATCGTGGCGCTGGCCGTGGCGCTCGACCGACTGAGCCAGGCCTATGCCGACAAGGCCGGGCAGCCGAAAGAAGCGATACACGGGACCTTCGTGGCGCGTCACGCCTACCTGCTCACAGGACTGGTAGTCGCGCTCGGCGCCGGCCTGATCGGCTTGGCCCTGCCGGCGGTCCAGACCTATCCCGAGACGCTTACCCTTTCGACCGGCACCTTCTGGTCGGAGGTGGTACGCTGGATCAATGTCAATTTCTTCGACGCGCTCGAAGCCTTCAAGAATTTCATCCTGCTGAACCTGCTCGTTCCTTTCAAGCGCCTGCTGACAGGCCTGCCGTGGCTCGGTGTCGTGGCACTGCTGGCTTTCGCCGGCTGGCGGCTGGGCGGCGCCAGGCTTGCTCTGACGACCGGCACTCTCTCGCTGCTCATCGCGGTAACCGGGCAGTGGGAAAAGGCGATGATCACCGTCTATCTCTGCGGCATCTCGGTCATGACAGCCTCCTTGATCGGCGTCCCGCTCGGCATTCTCGCAGCAGAGCGCGACCGGCTGTGGCGCTGGCTGCAGGTCGTTATCGACACGCTGCAGACGCTGCCCTCCTTTGTTTACTTGATGCCCGTCGTGATGCTGTTCCGGGTGGGTGACTTCACTGCCATGATCGCCGTCGTTGCCTATGCCCTTGTGCCGGCGATCCGCTACACGGTGCTCGGGCTGCGCAAGGTCGATCCGCGCCTGATCGAGGCAGGCCGCGCGATGGGCTGCACAAGATGGCAGATACTCACCAAGATCCGCCTGAAGCTCGCATTGCCCGAGATCATGCTCGGCCTCAACCAGACCATCATGTTTGCGCTTTCGATGCTGGTCATAACCGCGCTCGTCGGCACCCGCGATCTCGGCCAGGAAGTCTATGCAGCACTTGCCAAAGCCGATACCGGTCGCGGGCTGGTCGCCGGCCTTGCCGTCGCGTTCATCGCCATCATTGCCGACCGGCTCATTTCGGCCGGCGCGATTCGACTGCGCCGGAGGCTGGCATGAAGGATGATGCGCGAGGAGGGGCCGTGAAGACGGAAGATCGCATCCGGGCCTTGCCCTGCTGGAACGGCAGCATCGAGATTGCCATTCTCAAGGGCGGCATCAGCAACGAAAGCTACGTGGTGCGCGATGCCCTAGGTCGCCATGTCGTCCGCTTCGGCCACGACTACCCCTTCCATCATGTGTCTCGCGAGCGGGAAATCATGACGGCCCGCGCGGCGCATGCGGCAGGTTTTGCGCCAGAGGCGCGCTATGCCGAGCCTGGCGTGATGGTCTCGGCCTTTCTCGACGCCAAGACCTTTGCGGGCGCGGACGTCGTTCGCGAGCGGAGGCGCGTGGCAGAGCTCCTTCGACGCTTCCATGACAGCATGCCAAAGCATGTGAGCGGCGCGGGCTTCATCTTCTGGGTCTTCCACGTCATCCGCGACTATGCGCGGACGCTCGAGGCCGGCGAGAGCCGCATGATGCCAGAGCTTCCGCGCTATCTCGCGCTCGCGGAGGAGCTGGAAGCTGCACAGGCGCCACTGCCCGTCATCTTCGGCCACAACGACCTGCTGCCCGCCAACATTCTCGACGACGGCAAGCGGCTCTGGCTGATCGACTTCGAATATGCCGGCTTCAACACGGCGATGTTCGATCTCGCCGGCACCACCTCCAATGCCGGCTTCTCGCCCGATCATATCGACGAATTCCTCGCCGCCTATTTTGGGCAGCTGCCGACGGCCGAGATCAAGCGCTCCCACGCCGCCATGCAATGCGCCTCGCTGCTGCGCGAAGCGATGTGGAGCATGGTGTCCGAACTCCACCTCTCGGCACCCGGCGCCGATTACGAGACCTATACGCAGGAAAATCTCGGTCGCCTCGACAAGGCGCTCGACCATTACAGAACAGAATACGGGAAGACTGCAACATGACACTGCCATCCCACGCCCAGATCGTCGTCATCGGCGGCGGCATTATCGGCTGCTCGACGGCCTATCACCTCGCGCGCGACCACAAGGCGGATGTCGTGCTGCTCGAGCAAGGTACCTTGACCTCGGGTTCGACATGGCATGCTGCGGGCCTTGTTGGCCAGCTGCGCTCCTCGGCCTCGATCACCCGTGTGCTGAAATATTCCGTCGAGCTCTACAAGGGCCTCGAGGCCGAGACCGGCCTCGCAACCGGCTGGAAGATGACCGGCTGCCTGCGGCTCGCCACCAATGAGGATCGCTGGACGGAATACCGCCGCCTCGCCACGACGGCCAAGAGTTTCGGCATGGGCATGCATCTGCTGACGCCCCAGGAGGTCAAGGCGATGTGGCCGCTGATGATGACCGACGATCTCGTCGGCGCGAGCTGGCTGCCGACGGACGGCCAGGCGAGCCCGTCCGACATCACCCAGTCGCTCGCCAAGGGCGCGCGCATGCATGGCGCGAAACTGTTCGAGAACATCCGTGTCACCGGTTTCGACATCAAGGATGGCCGCATCACGGCGGTGAAGACGACACAAGGCGACATCGCCTGCGAGAAGGTGGTCAATTGCGCCGGCCAATGGGCGCGACAGGTGGGCGCGATGGCCGGCATCAACGTGCCGCTGCAGCCGGTCAAGCATCAATACATCATCACCGAGAAGATCGACGGACTTGCGACCGACGCGCCGACCATCCGTGACCCTGACCGCCGCACCTATTTCAAGGAAGAGGTCGGCGGCCTGGTGATGGGTGGCTATGAGCCGAATCCCCAGCCCTGGACCACCGGCGACGTGCCGGATGAATGGGCTTTCCGCCTGTTCGACGACGATTTCGACCATTTCGAACAGCATATGGAACAGGCGATGGCCCGCATACCGGCGCTCGAGACGGCTGGTGTCAAGCAGATGATCAACGGCCCCGAGAGTTTTACGCCCGACGGCAACTTCATTCTCGGCGCAGCACCTGAATGCAAGAACATGTTCGTTGGCGCGGGCTTCAACGCCTTCGGCATCGCCTCTGGCGGTGGCGCCGGCTGGGTGCTGGCCCAATGGGTCGTCGACGGCGAGGCGCCGCTCGATCTCTGGGTCGTCGATATCAAGCGCTTTGCCGGCATGCACCGCGACCGTCAATGGGTGCTCGACCGCACGCTCGAAGCCTATGGCAAACATTACACGATCGGCTTCCCCCACGAGGAATATGAGAGCGGCCGCCCGCGTGTCGTTTCGCCGCTCTACGAGCGTCTCAACACTCATCGCGGCGTTTTCGGCTCCAAGCTCGGCTGGGAACGGCCGAACTGGTTCGCACCCGCAGGCACCGAGGCCAAGGATGTCTATTCCATGGGCCGCCAGAACTGGTTCGACGCCGTCGGCGGCGAGCACCGCCATGTCCGCGAAGCGGTCGGGATCTTCGACCAGTCCTCGTTCTCGAAATATGAGATGACTGGACCTGACGCAGGCAAGGCACTCGACTGGATCTGCGCCAACGACGTCTCCAAACCTGTCGGCCGGCTGACCTACACCCAGCTTCTCAACACCCGCGGCGGCATCGAGGCGGACCTAACGGTCGCACGGCTGGCGGAGGAGACATATTACATCGTCACCGGCACTGGCTTCCGCACCCATGACCTCGGCTGGATCGAGGATCATATCCCAGCGGGCCTCGATGTGGCGCTCAAGGATGTGACGGAGGATTTCGGCACACTGTCGCTGATGGGCCCGAAGGCGCGCGACGTCCTTGCCGCGGTTACGGATGCCGACGTCTCCAATGCAGGCTTCCCGTTCGGTCATGCTCGTCAGATCCAGATCGCTGGTCACACGGTTCGTGCGCTGCGGGTTACCTATGTCGGTGAACTCGGCTGGGAATTGCACGTGCCGATCGCGGCCACCGGCACGGTCTTCGACGTGCTGATGGCGGCGGGTGCTGTGCATGGCATCCGCCCGATTGGCTACCGCGCGCTGGAGTCGCTCCGCCTCGAAAAAGGCTATCGCGCCTGGGGCTCCGACATCACGCCAAACGACACGCCGGTTGAGGCCGGTCTCGGCTGGGCGGTGAAACTCCGCAAGAACACCGACTTTCTCGGCCGGCGGGCACTTGAAAGGGCCCAAACCGAGCCGCGCAAGAAGGCCCTGGCGGGCTTCACCGTCGATGACCCCGATATCGTCCTGGTTGGCCGCGAGACGATTCTTCGCGATGGCGAGCCGGTCGGCTATCTCACGTCCGGCGGCTATGGCTATACGCTCGGCAAGAACATTGGCTACGGCTATGTCCGCAACGCCGATGGCGTCAGCGAGGACTTTCTAAGCTCCGGCGATTACGAACTCGTCGTCGCCATGAAACGCACGCCAGCGCAAATTCACCTTGGGCCGCTCTATGATCCCGGCATGAACAAAGTGAAAGCTTGAGGCTCAGCATGGCATTCCGCGCAGACCGGCACGCCCATATCGTCATCATCGGCGGCGGTGCCATCGGCACCTCGATTGCCTATCATCTCGCCCGCGACGGGGCGAAGGACGTGCTGCTGCTTGAAAAGGCGCAGCTTACGCACGGCTGTACCTGGCACGCGGCCGGCCTTGTCGGTCAGCTCAGGGGCAAGAAGAATCTCACCCGGCTGATGCAGAATTCGGTCGCCGTCTTCGACCGGCTCGAAGCCGAGACTGGCCAGCACATTGCCTGGAAGAAGGTCGGCTCGCTGCGCCTCGCGGGAAGCCCGGAGCGCTGGAGCGAAATCCGCCGTTCGATGACCCAGGCCAAGGGCTTTGGCGTCGAGTGCTATTCGCTTTCGGCGGAGGAAGCTGCGTCGCGCTTCCCCTTCATCGTCAAGGACGGCATCGAGGGCGCGGCCTTCATCCCCGGCGACGGCTATATCGATCCCTATTCGCTGACCATGGCCTATGCCAGGGGCGCACGGACGAATGGAGCGAAGATCGAAGAAGGTGTGACTGTCGAGGAAATCGTCGTCGAAACCCGCCGGGCCGTCGGCGTCGTCACCAATGGCGGGACCGTATCCTGTGACATCCTCGTCAACTGCGCCGGCCTCTGGGCCAAGCGCGTCGGTGAGATGGCGGGCGTTTCGCTCGCGGCGGGGGTGGTCGAGCACCAGTATTTCCTCACCGAGAAGAAGCTGACCTTAGATCCCTATCTCACGACCCTTCGCGATCCGGACAACAATTTTTACCTCAAGCCGGACACCGGCAGCTTTGCGATCGGCGGCTGGGAGGATGGTTCGAAAGCCTGCTGGCGCGGCAAGCCGCCGCTCGATTTTGGCCGCGAACTTTTCGAACCGAACATGGACCGGCTGGAACGCTTCGCCGTGCCGGCCGCAGGTCGCCTGCCCGTGCTCAACGAAATCGGCATCCAGACCGTCATCAATGGCCCGATTCCGGTCTCGGCCGATGGCGAGCCGATCATGGGCCTGGCGCCCGAACTCGACAATTTCTACGTCGCCTGCGGCTTCACGGCAGGGATCGCGGCTTCGGGCGGGGCGGGCCTTGCGCTCTCCAACATGATCCTGCATGGCGATGCCGGCATGGACCTCTGGCCTTTCGACGTCCGCCGATTCGGCAAGGTTCATAGCCAGGGCCGCTATCTCGACGAACGCGCGGTCGAAGCCTACGGCGCCTACTACAAGATCCATTGGCCGGGGGAGGAAAGCCAGGCGGGCAGGGGTCTCAGGCGCTCGCCGCTGCACGAACGGCTTGCCGCGCGTGGCGCCATGTTCGGCTCGAAATTCGGCTGGGAGCGGCCGAACTGGTTCGTGAGGCCGGGCCAGGAAGCGGTCGACACTCCGTCCTTCGAGGGCAAGCCCAGTTCCTTCGATGCCATCGGCGCCGAGGTGCGTGCGATCCACGAAGGCGTGGCGTTGATCGACCAGACGTCCTTCTCCAAGTTTGAAATTTCGGGGCCCGGCACGCAAGCGGCCCTGCAGCGTATCGCCGCCAACGACCTCTCCGGTCCGCCTGGCAAGGGGGTCTATACCCAGCTTTGCAATGAGAAGGGCGGTATCGAGGCCGATGTGGCACTGATCCATAGCGCCGAGGACCTGTTCTATCTCATCACGGGTTCCGGATTCGGTGTCCCCGACAGCCATTGGGTCTCGCGCCACCTGCCCGAAGGCGTGACCATGCGCGATGTCACCAACCGTTTCGCCACGATCAATATCTGCGGCCCCAAATCGCGCGATGTTCTGCAGTCCGTCAGCGACGACGATCTCTCCAACGAGGCTTTTCCCTTCCTCGCCGCCCGCGAGATCGAGATCGGCAATGCGCGCGCGCTGGCCGTCCGCATCGGTTATGTCGGCGAACTCGGCTATGAGCTCTATGTCGAGCAGGACTATGCCGTGCATGTCTATGACACGCTGCGCACAGCGGGCGAGGTGCATGGCATCGCCGATGTCGGCTATCGCGCCATCGACGCCTGCCGCATGGAAAAGGGCTACCTCTATTGGTCGGGCGACATTACACCGGACTATAATCCCTACGAGGCCGGTCTCGGCTTCTGCGTCGCATTGGACAAGGGTGACTTCATCGGTCGCGAAGCACTCCGACGCATCAAGGCTGAGGGCGTGACACGCAAGCTTGTCTCCTTCACCGTCGATGGCTTCGCACCATTTCTGGGCGGTGAGGCGGTCATTTTTGGCGGCACGGTCGTCGGCACGACGTCGAGCACCGGGTATAGCTACCAGCTTGGCAAGACGGTTGCATTTGGCTACCTGCCCGTGGCGATCGCGGGGGAAAGAGCTTTCAAGATCGAGGCGTTCGGCAAGGCCTACGACGCGCTGCGCGGGCCACGGACGCTTTATGATGCGCGGATGGAGAGACTGAAAGCATGACCACCAAATCGGAGATCGCACTCGTACGGCAGGCTTTGCCCACCATTCCCTTCCTCCGATCCTACAAGGGGCCGATCGAGAGGCTGGGCGGCCTGACCAACATGGTCTTCCGTCTCGGCGAATATTGCTTGCGGCTGCCGGGCAAGGGCACCGAGGAATATATCAACCGCCGCAACGAGACCGTCGCGGCCCAGGCTGCTGCCGCTGTCGGAGTCAGCCCCGAAATTCTCTATGTCGACCGGGCGACAGGCGAGATGGTGTCTCGATTCGTCGAGGGTGCCACGACCATGTCTCCGGAGGCCTTCAAATCGGTCTTCGGCGCGCCGACCAGGGCCGGTATTGCCTTCCGGACGTTGCATGACAGCGGTGCCGTCTTTCCCGCGCGCTTTGAACTCTTCGCGATGATCGACGAATATCTCGGCATTCTCTCGACCAAGGATGTCGATCCGCCGGAAGGCTATCACGACGTTCTTCGCGAGGCGGACGCGGTGCGCGCCGCACTCAATGCCCATCCGTTGCCGAATGTCGCCTGCCATTGCGACCCGCTCTGTGAGAACTTTCTCGATACCGGCCACCGCATGTGGATGGTGGATTGGGAATATTGCGGCATGAACGACCCCATGTGGGATCTCGCCGATCTCGTAGTGGAGGGCAATTTCGATGCCGCCCAGGAAGCGGAACTGATCCACGCCTATTTCGGCGGCGAGCCCACCCCGTTCGAGCGCGGCAGGATCGTCATCTACAAGGCGATGTGCGATCTGCTGTGGACCCTCTGGGGACTCATCCAGCTGGCGGCCGACAACCCCGCCACCGATTTCCGGGCCTATGCCGACGAGCGCTTCGCACGCTGCCGGGCTCTGATGCAGAAGGACGATTTCAAGAAGGCCGTTGCTGACGTCGCGCGGGGTTGACCCCCCTTAGGCGCGAGGTGCCCAGGTTCACACCGGGGTGCAAAAAGATGGGCTCCGGACGGCGCATTGCCGTGGAGAGCAACACTTGCGGCCATATGGCTGAGCCGCACCGCCCGGAGATTTCAGGATGACACAAGGCTGCGGGCGGGCCATTGAAATCCGCTGTTAACCTTACTTCGAGTGGCAAAGAGTGGGGCTGATCCCGGTCTGGTACGGGCGGCTGCTGATGCCGGCGCGGATTGGCACAGGCCCCAGGCTGTGCCGTTTAGACCGGACGAAGTTCTTCGATGAGGATGTGGCAGGTCTTGCAGGCATATTGTGTGAGCGCCTTGCCCGGTTCGCCATAGACTGGTTGATCCAACATTTCCAGGAAGCGCGTCGCGCCCCCGCAGCGGTGACATTGCGGATGCTGGGTGCTGGCCAGTTTGGGGATGTCCCGATAGGGCTGTCTGGTTGTTTTTGCACGAAGCATCGTCACGAGTCTCTTCACTGCAAGAATCAGAAGCCGAGCGATCCGGGCAGGGCCGCCGGACGGTGATCAAGGGGTAGTATCGCCTGGCATCAGTGATGCCACGCTCGGCACGGTTCGGTATGGCACCACGGATACAATCCTGCATCCCCAGATCGGGGGAAATTCCGACTTTTATTGGGTCGATTCCGCCGGCTGCCGGCGCTTGAGAGGCTGCTGGGCCGTGCCAGCCGATCAGCGATCGTTCTATATCGACGATCCCCTGCGAATCGCCTTTGAAGGCGCGCCAGTCGCCCAAGACTTGATCTACTTAGTTGGGAAAACGCTGTTGAAGCGATGGTGCCCCCAGAGAGACTCGAACTCCCGACCCTCTGATTACAAATCAGATGCTCTACCAACTGAGCTATAAGGGCAGCCGGCGTCGGATTAGCACATTTTTCCCGAGGTTCAAGAAAAAAGTCGCACCACCCGATACTGCTTTCGACACAAAGGAACATCCCGGCGCCGCGAGGGGCGCCGGGACACGATCGCAGGGAGGAGTTAGAGGATGGAGTCGATGTAGCTCTCGATCGTGTCGGTGTAGCTCGTCGAGACGCCGACGCGGCTGTTGACCTGTCCAGGATCGACATTCTGCGGTGAGACTGTGACGTTCACGCCCTGCGCGTCGGCTGCCTGCTTGAATGCGCTCGCCTTGGAGCAGGTGTCTTCTCCGCTCTCGGTCGAGCAGACGACGAGGATCGGCACGCCGGAGGCGTCGACGAGATGCGTCGGCGAGGAGTCTTCCCAGAATTCGAGATTGCTGCCGAAGGCAGTGTCATAGGCATTGTCGTGCGATGTCGACATCAAGGTGGGCACGTTGAGCGCCGCCGTCTCCAGCACCACGGCGCCGGCCCAGATTGTCGCGCCCTGGTCGGAGGCGAGGGAAGGGTTCGACGAGAGCAGCGCGGCGAGATGGCCGCCGGCGCCGGCGCCCATCAGCACGATCTTATTCTTGTCGCCGCCCCATTTGGTGGCGTTGGTCTGGATATTGGCAATGCCGCGCGCCACGTCGGCGGCCTGGATGAGCGGGTCGGATTTCGGCAGCAGGCGGTAGTTCAGAGATACGAAGATATAGCCCTTGGCGACGAAGTAGCCCGCCTTGGCTTCGGCCACGTCGTTGCCCTGCTTGTCGCCGCTGGTCCAGGCACCACCATGGACCATCACGATTATCGGCGCGTTCGCGGCGCTGGAGGGAAGATAGACGTCATATTTCTGTGCAGCGTCGAGGCCATAGGGAACGTCGACATTGACCGTCGCGTCACCGACCGCAGAATAGCTGCTGCGGAAACTGTTGGTCAGCGGCTCGGAATTGAAGTCCTCGAGCGGGTTGGTGCCGGCAAGAGAAATGCCGCTCGCCGCTGCGACGAGAAGGGCGGCGCTTGCCGCGACGCGGCACAGACGTATGAGAGACATCGAAGCCATGTTCAGACCTTCCGGTTTGCGATAAGGCTTGAAAATGAACATCTTGGCTTTCCCGCGCAACGTCGACATGGTTCGATGGTTGCGCGGGAGTTTCAGCGGAGCGAGCGGATGACGGAACTGTGCCGAAACAAGACACTCTCAGTCGAATCGGGCCTGTTCGGCTCCTTGCGCCTGATGCTGGGTATGGTCGCGATGATGTTCGGGATGCTTGTCCTGGTGTCGCCAGCCGTGGCGCAGGACCAGGAGGAGGATCAACCCTTTCCGCTGAATTGCGAGGACGGCACCAAACTCACTGCTCTGTTTACCGAAAATGACGTGACGGTCACGATCGCCGACGGCACATCCATCAAGCTGCCTTTCAAGACCGATGATCCCTTCGTTCTCTATACCGACGGCAAGCATCAGCTCGCCGAGAAGGGCGACGTGCTCGAATGGACCATCGGCAAGAAGGCGCCGACCATCTGCTCGCCCGAAGACGACGACGTCGAGACCCCGTTCGATCAACCTGTCGCGGTCGACAATGTCGATTTGCCGGCGAACAAGGACAATCCGGACGCCAAGCCGTCGGTCAATTGCTATCGCTTCAAGGGCTTCATGGTGAAGGAGGTCGATCTCGGCGAGGTTGGTGCCGAAAAGCTCGCTGTCCTGCCCGAAGATGCAAAATGCGTGCGCGACGATGCGGCCGAGAAAAAGGTGACGGATCCGGTCGCCGGCTACTTCCTTGGCGCGAAGGGCAATCTTGCCTTCTTCCAGGCCCCGGACGGCTTCAACGGTGGCATGCCCTATATAGTGTTCGATACGACCTCGATGAAGAAACTGTTCGAGGACAGTTTTGAAGGTGCGGATTTCGAGAAGATCGACGAGCAGGGCGGCAAGCTCACGCTCGACTACATCAGAACCTTTTCCGCCGACTGCTCGCTCTATCTCGACGGCACCGCCTGCGCCCAGAAGATCAAGAAGGAGACGGGCATCGGTACAACGGTCCAGCTGCCGGACTGCACCGAAGCCTATAATGCGGAAAAGAAGCGCACGCCCGATTACGCCAAGGAAATCGAACAGCTCCCGAGCGTGGTTTCCTACCCGGTAACGGCAACCTTCGACGGCACCGCCGTCACCTACACGCCACGCGCCGGCGACACAACCTGCCGCGTTCCGGATTGACGGGCGACCCGCTTTGACGATGCCGCCGGACGGGTGTAATCTGGCGGTGTATCTATCGGAGCATCGGCAATGCGTCTTGGAGTGCTCATGCCCGGCTTGGCTGTGGTGCTGATTCCCGCTCTGGCGGATGCCCACAATTGCAAGTGCCGCAATCGCGGCGTCATGTTCCAGCTCGGCGAGACATCCTGCCTCAACGTCGACGGCGGCAGCTATCTCGCTCGGTGCGAGATGAAGTTGAATGTCTCGTCCTGGACCAAGGTCCAGGAAGGCTGTCCGGTGACGGAGAATGCCCTGTCGCGGTCCATGCTGGTCAATTGATCACTTCATCAGATGGCTTCTCGCGGCGTAGAGCGAGATTGCCGCGGCATTCGACACATTGAGCGACTTGATCGCGCCAGGCATGTCCAGTCTTGCCAGCGCGTCGCAGGTGGCGCGTGTCTTCTGTCGCAATCCCTTGCCTTCGGCACCGAGCACCAGTGCGACCTTATTGCCCGCGAATGTTCCTTCGAGCGGCGCGGGGCCCTCCGAATCTAGACCGATGGTCTGGAAACCCAGAGTCTTAAGCTCTTCCAGTGCATCGGCAAGATTGGTGATCTGGACATAGGGTATCATTTCCAGCGCGCCCGAAGCGGATTTCGCCAGCACGCCCGATTCGGTCGGCGAATGACGTTCCGTCGTGATAACCGCGCCGGCATCGAAGGCAACCGCCGAACGCATGATCGCACCGACATTGTGCGGGTCCGTGACCTGGTCGAGCACGAGTAGGAGCGGGCGATCCTTGAGCGAATCGAGCTTGCGGACGGGCAGCGGTCGCGCCTCGAGCAGCACGCCCTGATGGATGGCGTCGGACCCGGTGAGCTTGTCGATATCCTGCGGCGAGACGATTTCGATGGTAAAGCCGAGCATCTGCGCGTCGTTGAGTTCGAGTCGCGCCAGCGCGTTACGCGTCACGCGGAGCTTCAGCAGTTTGCGCTCGGGATTGTCGAGCGCGGCCTTCACCGTGTGGATGCCGTAGAGCCAGACGGTTTCAGCAGGCAGCTGCGGTGCCTTCCAGGGTTCCTTGGTCTTTCCCGCGCCGGGCGACTTTGCGGGCAATTCGCCGCGTTCGCGCTTCTGGTCGCGGTGCGCCCGGCGCAGGTTGGCATAGTGGGTGTCCTTGGGTGTATGGCCGTCTTTGGGGTCTTTGCTCATGATGCTGCTATAGACCTCAGAAATGCCTTGGTCATCCATGTGCTTTGAAAATGTGCGGAAATTTTTCCGACCCGTGTTGACAGGATGCGGATGGCTCGTCATAAACCCGCCGCAGACCAAGGGGCTTCGACCCGCGGTTGGAATGCTTGGTCGCTTGATCCGGACGAAAACTGGAGAGATGCCCGAGTGGTTAAAGGGGACGGACTGTAAATCCGTTGGCTCAGCCTACGTTGGTTCAAATCCAACTCTCTCCACCATTCGTCCTGAGATCGATCAAGAAGGCGGGTATAGCTCAATGGTAGAGCAGCAGCCTTCCAAGCTGAATACACGGGTTCGATTCCCGTTACCCGCTCCAGTCTTTCCATTGATCCAGATCAAGCAGGTCGCCGGCTGTGTTCGCACGGCGCGTTTCGATGAGAGGGTCATCGCCGCGGGTGCCCCAACTGAGCTAGCGCTCCAAGGCCTGGCACTCAGCATTTCGCGCGAGGTTGAAGGCGGGCTCCTTGATGTCGAAGGTGCAGTCATATTGATAGAATGGCGCGGGTTTGCGTTCATTGGCCAGGTTGACGAAATCTATGGCCACCTGCTTGCCGGGATATTTCGCTCTCATAACTGACAGTAGCGCGAGGCACTCCGACCCCGGCGACGCCCTGGCCGCCACCCAATCCGATGTCCCGGTAACGGGTGGTAGGGTCTTCCAGTATTCGACGCCGTTGGCAGCAACACGACAGTCCGGATAGCAAAGTTCATAGTCCTCGCAGTAGTTCGACCAGGCCCAGAGGCCACCGCTGCCGAGGAGGGCGGTCAAAGCCAGAGCTGCAATCATGCGGGTTGCCATCTCGTTGCCTCCAGCCGACTGTCCAACCCGGCTCGACCTTGAAAAAAGCCCGACCATTCACCACGTTCGGCGCAACCGCCGGGGTTGCCGGCACTTTCAACAATTTTGCTTGCGCAATACAAGCGAAAGCTCTAAACGGCTGCGCAACCCGGCCCGTGCCTCGGGCTGGCGGCCGTATTTCGACAATAGGGAAGCATCCACATGGGTAAGAGCAAATTCGAGCGGAACAAGCCGCACGTAAACATTGGCACGATTGGTCACGTTGACCATGGCAAGACGTCGCTGACGGCCGCGATCACGAAGTATTTCGGCGAATACAAGGCCTATGACCAGATCGACGCGGCTCCGGAAGAGAAGGCGCGCGGCATCACCATTTCGACGGCGCACGTCGAATATGAGACGGCTGCCCGCCACTACGCCCATGTCGACTGCCCCGGCCACGCCGACTATGTCAAGAACATGATCACCGGTGCGGCCCAGATGGACGGCGCGATCCTGGTTTGCTCGGCGGCCGACGGCCCGATGCCGCAGACCCGCGAGCACATCCTGCTGGCCCGCCAGGTCGGCGTTCCCGCGATCGTCGTCTTCCTCAACAAGGTCGACCAGGTCGATGACGCCGAGCTTCTCGAACTTGTCGAGCTGGAAGTTCGCGAACTGCTGTCGTCCTATGACTTCCCGGGCGACGATGTTCCGATCATCAAGGGTTCGGCACTGGCTGCTCTCGAAGATAGCGACAAGAAGATCGGCGAAGACTCGATCCGCGAACTGATGGCCGCCGTCGACGCCTATATCCCGACGCCGGAACGTCCGATCAACCTGCCGTTCCTGCTGCCGATCGAAGACGTGTTCTCGATCTCGGGCCGTGGCACGGTCGTGACCGGCCGCGTCGAGCGCGGCATCGTCAAGGTTGGCGAGGAAGTCGAGATCGTCGGCATCCGCCCGACCACCAAGACGACGGTGACCGGCGTTGAAATGTTCCGCAAGCTGCTCGACCAGGGCCAGGCCGGCGACAATATCGGCGCACTGATCCGCGGCGTTGCCCGTGACGGCGTCGAGCGCGGCCAGATCCTGTGCAAGCCGGGTTCGGTCAAGCCGCACAAGAAGTTCATGGCCGAAGCCTACATCCTGACGAAGGAAGAAGGCGGCCGTCATACGCCGTTCTTCACCAACTACCGTCCGCAGTTCTATTTCCGCACGACTGATGTGACCGGTATCGTGTCGCTTCCCGAAGGCACGGAAATGGTGATGCCGGGCGACAACGTCACGGTGTCTGTCGAGCTGATCGTTCCGATCGCGATGGAAGAAAAGCTGCGCTTCGCGATCCGCGAAGGCGGCCGCACCGTCGGCGCCGGTATCGTCGCTTCCATCATCGAGTAAGTTTCGGGTGCAAGCCTGATCTTGAGCCCCGCTGGAAGCAGCGGGGCTTTTCTTTGCCCGGTTGGCGCTTTTCGCCCGTTGCCTTTGGCCGGAGGAAATCCTATTTCAGGCGGACTTCAGTCAAGAATAACCAGCCGAGGTGCCATGAGCCGCAACCTGTCCATTCTGCAGCGCGCCACCGCCGCCGATCTCCAGCTCGACCCGTATCCCCACATCGTCATCCCGAACGCGCTCCCCGACGATCTCTATGCCGAGCTCGAGGCCAGCTTCCCGTCACCGCAGTCGATGGGCATCGATGCGAGCCGCAACAATCATCGCTGGAACTACGCGTCGCGAAAGATCCGCCGCAACAAGAACCTGCCGCAGGTCTGGCGCGACTTCATTGCCTATCATGCCTCCGAGGCTTTCTATCGCGACATTGTCAATGTCTTCTACGAAGGCATCCACGGGCTCTATCCGGAGCGTTTCCCGGACCGCAGCAGCCTCGAAAGATTGCGCATCGGCATTCGCAAGCACGACACTTTCGCCAGCAAGGACGTGCTGATGGATGCAATGATCTCCGGCAACACGCCGGTCACGGAGGCATCTTCGGTGCGATCAAGCCATCTCGATTCCGGCGACAAGCTGTTTTCCGGTCTCTTCTACATGCGCCCGAAGACTTATGAATCCGTGGGCGGGGACCTCACGATCAGCCGCTACAACAGCGACCTTGCCGGCAAAGCGGAACGGCATCGGAAATTCAAGGGTGCCTATATCGAGGACGACAATCTCGATGTGGTCCGCACGGTGACCTATGACAAGAACCTCGCCGTGCTCTTCATCAACTCGCTCGATTCCGTGCATGGCGTGACCGTGCGCCAGCCTAGCCCGCACAGCCGCCTCTTTGTCAATCTCGTCGGCGAGATCGATCCGCCACTCTACAATCTGGAAGACAACGGCAAGCCTGCACATTACCTGCCGGCCAACCAGCCGCGCACGCCGATCGGCTTCACCGACCGGATCGTCCCAATGGTACGTCGCATGTTCGGGTGATCCGCTTCCGCCTTGCTGTTTCGGAAAAATATGATTATTCCGGGCGGCAACAGAGGAGGATGGATCATGGCCAAGAGGATTTTCTTCACCGGCGGTTCGGGCAAGGCGGGCCGGCATGCTGTGCCATGGCTGGTCAATGCCGGCTATGAGGTCCACAACATCGACCTCGTGCCGCTCAATCATCCCGGGGTGACCAATCTGCAGGCCGACATCTGCGATTCCGGCCAGGTTTTCAACGCGATGAGCATGCATCGCGATTTTCCGGATCTCGACCACGGCAAGGGGCCTCAGCCCTTCGATGCCGTGGTGCATTTCGCTGCCGTGCCGCGCATCCTGATCAAGCCCGACAACGAGACCTATCGCATCAATGTGATGGGCACCTACAACGTCATCGAAGCCGCGGTGAAACTCGGCGTGAGGAAAATCATCGTGGCCTCCTCGGAGACCACCTATGGCGTCTGCTTCGCCGAAGGACATCGCGACTTCCACCACTTCCCGCTGGAAGAGGACTACGATGTCAACCCGATGGACTCCTATGGCCTCTCGAAGGTGATCAACGAGAAGACCGCCCGCGCCTTTGCCGAACGCTCCGGCGCCGACATCTATGCGCTTCGCATCGGCAATGTCATCGAACCGCACGAATATCAGATGTTCCCGACGTTCTTCGCCAATCCGGAAATGCGCAAGCGCATCGCCTGGTCCTATATCGACGCGCGCGACCTCGGCCAGATCGTCCATCTCTGCATCGAGAAGGATGGGCTAGGCTATCAGGTGTTCAACGCCGCAAACGATACAGTCTCAGCCAACACGCCGAGTCGCGAGCTAGCACAACGCTTCTTTCCGGATGTGCCCTTCAAGCGTGAGATCGGCGAGTATGAGGGCCTGCTTTCGAACCGCAAGATCCGCGAAGTCCTGGGATTCAAGGAAGAGCACGACTGGCGGAAATATGTGACGGTGTGAGCACCCGACACGAACGCCAAATGGGCGCCCTGCAGCGCCCTTGACGCCGCCATCCCGGCAAAGCGTGTCTCACTCTAGTTACAACCAAAAGTCTTGACGAGTGCTGAATCTGACACTCGACGGCGCGAATATTATGTGGGCATAATATTATTCGGCGCCGATGTCTCTTCTGTGCGCTTATCGCCTCATGACGAAGGCTGAACTCAAGCCCATGCAAGCGGCATCGGGAAGGGGCGTTTGGCAATGAAGCATGCGAGAAGTGCAAATCTGAAGCTGGTTTCCGTCGCCTGGCCCTTTATCCTCATCATCCTCCTTCAGACAGCCATCGCGACTTTCAGCCTGCAGGTGGCCGCGTCTCTGCGTGCCTATTCCGCGGGTGAGAGCCTCTGGTCCAAGGGACAGTTTCAAGCGCTCTATCATCTCAACCGCTATGCTGACTCGGGCGACGCCTTCTTCCTCAGGGAGTTTCAGCGGTCTATCGCAGTGCCGCTCGGCGACCGTGAAGCAAGGCTGGCGCTCGATGCGAATCCACCAGACCTGAAGGCCGCCTTCGAAGGTTTCCGCAAGGGTGGCAATCACCCAGATGATATTTCCTCGCTGATCTGGCTGTACCGGAATTTCCGCTGGGTTCCGGACTTTGCCAGCGCCGTCGAAGACTGGCGTGTCGCCGATATCGGCGTGTTGAAAACCGTGTCTTTCGCCGAGTCCATCGACAGCGCGGGCGAACTGCCCGATGCCGAGCGTCTTGCCCTCAGGACACGGCTCGACACCATCAATGCCGAGATTGCGCCGCTGACCAAGCAGTTCTCGGACCGGTTGGGCAAGAGCACCCGTCGCATCCAGCAGGTTCTGCTCTGGAGCAATATTGGCGTCGCATTCCTGTTCGTTCTTCTCACGATCTGGCGGCTCAACTCGTTCATTACCCATCGCAGGTTGATAGAGAGACAGCTGTCGTGGAACGCCAATCACGACGAACTGACCGGACTGCCAAACAGGCGTCTCTTCGAGCAGACCCTCGATGATGTCGTCGCAAGGCCGGAAATACCGTCGGCGGTGATCTTCATCGATCTCGACCAATTCAAGGCGATAAACGACGGCGGTGGCCATGCCGCCGGTGATCGCCTGTTACAACATGTATCGGAAGTGCTTCCGGGTCATATCAGGCCAAGCGACCTGATCGCTCGGCTCGGCGGCGACGAATTTGGCCTCGTCATGCCCGACTGCACCAAGGAGGAAGCGAAAAAGGTCGCAGATAGCCTTCGCGAAGCGCTGAAAGATCTCGAGTTCACCTGGCAGGGCCAGCGCTATGCCATCAGCGGCAGCATCGGGCTCGTCCATTTCCGCAAAGGCGATTTCACCGCCCAAGAGGCGCTGCGTGCGGCCGACGTTGCCTGCTACATCGCCAAGGAGAAGGGACGAGATCGCGTCCACGTCTATGAAGCGGCCGATGCGGCCCAGACGCAGTTCACCGTCGATCTCGGCTGGGTGCATCGGCTTCACCGGGCGCTCGAACAGGATAGCTTCCGCCTCTTCGCGCAGGCCATAGCGCCGGCAGGCGCGGATCGGAACCAGGGTGAGCACTGCGAAATCCTCCTCCGGCTGGAGGAAGACGGCAAGATGGTGCCGCCGAACGCTTTCATCCCGGCCGCGGAGCGCTTCGGCGTCATGCCAGCCATCGACCGCTGGGTGGTTCGCCATGCACTCGATATCATCAGCAAACGCTCGAGCACTGAACACGACACTTACTCCATCAATCTCAGCGGCCTCACCTTCAAGGACGAGACCTTCATGGCGTTCCTGTGTGGTGAATTGAGGCGGACGGGGGTTCCGGCCCGAGCCCTTTGCTTCGAAGTCACCGAGACGGCGACCATAGAAAATCTCGACCTGGCCGTGGCCTTCATGAAAGCGGTGCGCGATATGGGTTGCCGCTTTGCGCTCGATGATTTCGGCGTCGGCATGTCGTCGCTGACTTACCTCAAGCGACTGCCGATTGACTTCGTCAAGATCGACGGCAGCTTCGTCCGCGACATGCTGACCGACAGGATGGATCGGACGACCGTGGAGATGATCAACCAGATCTCGCATCTCTCGGGACGGCAGACGATTGCCGAATTCGTGGAGAACGAGGAGATCCTCGCCGCCTTGAAGGAAATCGGTGTTGATTACGTGCAGGGCTATGCCATTGCGCGCCCAACACCCTTCCTGCCAGAGCCGGTCGAGAGAAGCAGATCGCAGGGCCGCGTCGCCAAGCTTGCCTGAGCGCCCAATCAGTCTAGATATTCGATGTTTTTCGTGACCTTGAACTTTCGTTTCTCGACTTCTTTGAAATAGGTCAGGGCGTCGAAATAGCTCTCTGGCGCATGGACGCCAGGCTTCTTCGGGTATTTCAGGATCAACTGCGCCGCTATGGATGCGTTCATCGATGTACATGCATCGACATAGCCGTCGTACATAGGATCGGGTGTGACGATCACGTCGCAGCGGGCAATGGCCGGGCGACCGTTCTTCTTGCCGCGGCCGATGGCGAAATGGATCTCGTGGCTGTCCTGCGCGGGGATTCTGTCAGCGTTCGTTTCGATGTTGCGCTGGATGACTTTTGTCAGGACATCCAGCGGCTTCACGGAGACGCCATTCACTTCGACCGGCGCATCGAAGTCGCCGAATCCGGCCTTCACCAGCCCGACCCAAGCTTCGTGCTCGCGGTGGGGTAGGTGGAGTTTCCAGGTGAATTCGCGGATGCCCTTCTCGGCGATGCCCTCGGCGAGCGGGACGGTGAGCTGCTCGGAATGCGGCGAGTACATGAACTCGCACTTGCCCCAGGGTTCCGGCAGGTCGATGAACTCGACGCCGCCCATCGGCTCGCACGTGACATGATTGCCGTCGAGGAACTGCGTGGAAGGGTGGGCATATTCGGCAAGCACCGTGGAGAGGGAGTAGGGCGGCA
The DNA here is from genome assembly GCF_057586295.1 of Rhizobium sp. SRI_017. Classification (NCBI taxonomy): domain Bacteria; kingdom Pseudomonadati; phylum Pseudomonadota; class Alphaproteobacteria; order Hyphomicrobiales; family Rhizobiaceae; genus Rhizobium; species Rhizobium sp. SRI_017. The sequence continues at coordinate 465,821 of NZ_JBYCZP010000004.1, forward strand.
CAAGCACCGGGTTCTCCGGGCCGACAAATTCCGCGGCCCAATAGAGGTTGATCTTGTCGATCTCATCCAACTCGTCGGCCACTGCGCGGCAGATGACATTGGACATGCCGGGATCAGCACCAACGCCGGTCACGGCGGTGACACCGGCTGCCTTGAAGCGCTCGTGTTCGGCGATCTGCTTGACCGTGAATGTGCCGAGACCACCGAGATCGACATAGGGGACCCGCGCGGCAAAGGCGGCCTCGAAGATCACCAATTGGTGACCCGTAAGCGTCGGCACGCAATTGACGCAGATATCTGCGCCGGCAATTGCGGCTGCAAGCTTCGCCGGATCGGTGACATCGAGATCGACCAGTTCCAGCCTGCCGTCGCCGAGCTCCTTTGCCAGCACCTCCATCCGCGACCGCGAGGTGTCGCAGATCCTGATCCTTGTGATGTCGATGATCGCGCGGTCGGAAACCATGTCGCGGACGATACCCGCACCCATGAAACCCGCGCCGCCGAGAATGGTGATGATCATGTGATGTCTTTCTGTGTATTATCGCTTCGATGGAGACGGCGCGATTTCTTCCGCCTCCTCATTTGATCTTCCACGCGTCAGGAATATTTCGACGGCGCGTGTCGCGACAGGTCGAATACGCTCGGGCCAGCCGGATTGGATGAAGTCTTCCTCGGCCATGCTTGATGGTGTCGCCTCCAGTGCCGCCCGCATCATGTCGAGCACTTCCTGGGTCGCCTGGCTTTCCGCATCGTCCAGCAGCGCCAGCGACCAGGTGCCGTCATAGGGAAATTGATCGAAGAAGAGCTCGAAATACTCCTTGAAGCCAAGTGTCCGCACGGCTTGGTCGCCATCCGCGAGATATTCGAAGCATTCGTGGGCACGGTTTCTCAGCCTCTGCTCGACGATGCGCGACGAAGGCTCCCCGTTCATGGATGCCTCAGACATGTTTCCGACCGCCGGTCTCGTAAAACCAGTCGTCCGGGTAAGGATACCACCAGCCCTGCCGCACCGGCTTGTGGTCGATGATCACCATTTTCGAGCGGCGGAAAGCGTCGAGGCCAAGACGGGAGAGCTCGCGGCCGAGGCCGGATGATTTCCAGCCGCCGAAGGGCAGGGCGTCATTGTCGATCATTGGATTGTTGACCCAGACCATGCCGCTTTCAAGCCGCTCGGCCGCCTCCATTGCCTCCTCGAGCGAAGTGGTGAAGACCGAGGCGCCGAGGCCGAAGGGGCTGTCATTGGCGCGTTCAATCGCGTCGTCGAAATCCTTGACCGTCATGATCGGGGCGACCGGACCGAAGCACTCTTCGCGCATGATCGCCATGTCCATGGTGACGCCGGTCAGGATCGTCGGTTCGTAGAACCAGCCGACCGGCAGGCCCTCGGGTATCTTGCCACCACAGATGACGATGGCGCCCTTGGCCTTGGCGTCCTCGACGAGGCGGATCACCTTGGCGCGTGCCGCCTCGCTGACCAGCGGGCCAATCTCGGCCCTGTCCAGGCCGTTGCCGACGCGCAGCCGCAAGGTCTCGGTCTTGAAAGCGTCCACGAAGGCGTCATGCACATCTTCGACCACGAAGAAACGTTCGGCCGACGTGCAGACCTGGCCCGTGAGGTGAAAAGCGGCCGTCACCGCGCCCGCCGCGGCGACATCGATCGGAGCGTGTTTCGTGATGATCATCGGGTCCGAGCCGCCGGCCTCGATCACCGCCGGCTTCATCTGCGCCGCTGCGGCCGACGCCACCGCCTTGCCGGCCGCCACCGAGCCGGTAAAGGCGACGGCATGGGTGAGGGGGGAGGCGATCAGCGACTGTGCGAGCTCGGCTCCGCCGGGGAGGCAGGCGATCAGCCCTTCCGGAAGCGCTTCGAAGACCTCCATGAATGTCAGTGTCGAGAGCGTCGTAGCGAGTGCAGGTTTGATGATACAGCCATTGCCGGAGGCCAGCGAAGCGGCCACCGTCCAGCACATCAGCAGGATCGGGAAATTGAATGGCATGATATGGGCGGACACGCCGAGCGCCTCGTAGCGGGCATATTGGAACGACCCGGCCTGCGTCGTCCCCGCCACCTTGCCGGCTTCGTCGCGCGCCATCTCGGCGAAATAGCGGAAGGCGCCGGCGCAATTGGCAACTTCGCCGATCGCTTCCGGATAGGGTTTGCCTTGCTCGCGCACCATCAGTTCGGCGCAGCGGCGCATATCGGTGGATTCAATCCTGTTGGCGATCCGATGCAGGATCGTTGCGCGCGTCTTGGCGTCAACCAGTTTCCACGCCTTCTGCGCCGCATTGACCCGCTTCAGCACCGCGTCGAGCTCGGCCTCTGTCGTATCCGCCAACTGCCCCTCGATCGCCAGCGTCGCCGGATTGACGATGTCCATGCGCTTGCCTGCGCTTGCGAAATAGTGCGGGTGCAGGAAGTGGGCCGGTACGGACGGGTCGAAAGCGATCATGCTCATCGGATCATGTACACTTTCTTGATCGTCTCGTGCACGGTGCAGACGCCCCTCCAGTCCTTGGGGAAGAAGGCGGCCGTATCCGGCGTGATTTCGATGACCTCGCCGCTCTCATGCACATAGGTGCTGCGACCTTCGAGGAAGTGGCAGAACTCGTCGCGTGTGACGTGGCATTCCCATTTCCCCGGCGTGCAGATCCAGAGCCCGCATTCGCTCTCGCCGTTTGGTCCCTTGTGGATCAGCCTGCCGGAGACGTGGCTGACGCCTTCGATCATGGTCGGGATCGTGCCCCAGTCGACGAGCTCGGTCCGTTCGAGCGGCTTCTTCATGAAAGGTGCGGTACTCATCGTGTGTTTCCTTATTGTTTTCAGCGGCTCTTGAAGGCCTTGGAGAGGGTTTCCGTGATGACCGAGCGGCCGCTCCAGCCCTTTGGAAAGAAGACCATCGCGCCGGCATGGACAGGGATTTCCTCGCCATTGTCGTGGATATAGATGCCCTTTCCGCCCAGGAAGTGGCAGAATTCGTCGCTCTGGAACGCCAGCGTGCGCTCGCCCGGCGTGCAGGACCAGATGCCACATTCGCCGGAGCCATCGGCCTTGGCCGAGAGGATCTTGCCATGAACATGTGGTGTGCCGGATATCGCGGTCTTGGACGCGCCCCAGTCATCCATCGCAACGTCTCTGTAGTCGGGCCAGTTCGGTGTGGTCATTGTAAGTCTCCTCAGACGAGCATGTAGATGTTGCGCATGGTCTCATGCACGGTGCATTCGCCGGTCCAGCCGGCGAGGAAGGTGACCGCGGTGCCCGGCGTGACTTCGATCACCTCGCCATTGTCGTGGCGATAGGTCGCGCGGCCGGCGACGAAATGGCAGAACTCATCGCGCGGGATTGTCAGCCGCCAGCGGCCCGGCGTGCAGACCCAGATTCCGGTCTCGGGCTGATTGTTCGGCCCCTTGAACAGCAGCCGGCCCGAGGAATGCGACTGGCCTTCCTGCATGTCGGGTTGGCTGCCCCAGTCGACCAGGTCGTCGAAGGTGCTGGCGTTGTGGATGTGCGGGGCGGTGGATTTGAGGGTCTCAACCATCATACTTCCCCGTCTTCACGAGTTGGTCCAAGATCCCGGCCGCCTTCTGCGGCCCATCCTGGGTCTGCATATGCTTCGACGTCGCCTTAAGCTTGGCCTGCATCGTTGGATCGTTGATCATGAAGGCGAGCTTCTCGGCCAGTTGCTCCTCGGTCCAGTCATAGCGGTGGAACTTGAAGCCGTGGCCGGTCTCGTCGACGCGGGTGGCATTGTCGTGGCCATCCCAGACATAGGGCATGATGATCGCCGGCTTGCCGAAATACAGGCACTCGGTGAAGGAGTTGTTGCCGCCATGGTGGATCGCCGCATCGATCTGCGGGATGACCGATGGCTGCGGGAACCAGCTTTCGATCACCACATTGCCGGGCAGGTTTTCATACTGGTCCTTGTAGTCGCCGACATTGACCAGCGCGCGATAGGGCAGCTTGCCGATGGTTGCGATCAGCCGCTTGAGCAGATCCGTATCGCCGGCGCCGAGCGAGCCGAAAGAGATGTAGATCAAAGGCTTGTCGTTATTCGCCGCGAAGGGGGGCACCTCGTAAGGAGCCTCCTTGCGTACGCAGCCCTCGAGATACTGGAACTGCTTCGGATCGAGCGGATGTTCGCGGTCGAATTTCACCGACTCCGGATAAAGCAGCAGGTTCATGTAGGGCGAGGCCTCGAAGAACTGGCCGATCGGGTAGGCGGCTTCGCCAGTCGAGGCGAGGAACGCATTGTAGTCGTCGTGGATCGGCTTGATCACCGCATTGAAATGATCGCGATAGGCCTTGTGGCCGGCATAGTCGTCCTGCCGGCAGCCGGAAAGATGCGGGGGGATTTTCTCGTCCTCGATCTCGTTTTCCGAACATGAGATGATGCGCACCCAGGGCTTGCCGAAATGCTTGATCGCCGGAAAGAGGATGACATTGTCGACGCAGATAAGGTCGGGCTTGATCCTAGCCAGCACGCCTGGCAGGTCCTTCTCCGCCCATTTGGCGCTGTCGACGATCGCGGTCCAGCAATCCTTCACATAGTTGTCGACCTGGTCGTAGGGGCTCTTGCGAAAATTCGGGATATGGCCGTTGATGAAATCTTCCCAGAATTTGGCCATCTGCTCCGGCGGCATCGGCTCCGAGAGGTTCACCGGATGGGCCTCAAAACCATAGCCCTCGTAGACTGAAACAAAGCCCGGGTCGGACAGAAACACGGCCTTGTGGCCGAGCGCCTGTACGGCCTGGGCAATGCCCACCGAGTTCAGTGCAGGGCCGAAGGCGGCCTCCGGAAAGAATGCGATCGTTGCCATGGAGTGTCCTTCTCTGATCAGTAAATCCGGCATTTATGGGCGTTGAAGGCGAGCTTCACCTCCTGGCCCGTGGCATATTTCTGGCCTTCCTCGGCGGAGAGGCGAAGCTGGAACGACTGCTGCGAGAACTTGGTCCTGCCATGCAGCACACGGTCGAGGCCGTGATAGGCGATATCGGAAATCACGACCGGCACGCCGTCGGCGCGATCGGTCACCGCCACATGTTCCGGCCGAACGGCAAGTGTAGCCTTGCGCGGTCCGTGACGGACGGTGAGCGGATTGTGACCGCCATCGACCACGAAAGCGCCGCCACCATCGATCTCACCATCCAGGAAATTCATGATGCCGACGAAATTGGCGACGAAACGGTCGGCGGGCGCCTCATAGATTTCCTCGGGCGTACCCGCCTGCAACAGCTTGCCGTCCTTCAGGATCGCCATCCGGTCGGCCATGACCAGCGCTTCCTCCTGATCGTGGGTGACGATGATGAAGGTGATGCCAGCCTCGTGCTGCAGACGCTTGAGCTCAAGCTGCATTCTTTCACGCAGCTTCTTGTCGAGAGCACCGAGCGGCTCGTCGAGCAGCAGCACCCTGGGGCGCTTGACCAACGCGCGCGCCAGCGCAACGCGCTGCTTCTGCCCACCCGAGAGCTGGTCCGGCTTACGGTCTGCGAGCGCCGTGAGGTCGGTCGAGGCGAGCGTCTCGTCGACCCGTTCGAGGATCGTCTTGCGCGGCAGACGCTCCATCTCCAGACCGTAGTTCAGATTCTGCCGCACGCTCATATGCGGAAAGAGCGCATAAGACTGGAACATGAGGTTGAGCGGCCGCTGCTCCGGCAGCAACGGCGAGATATCGTTGCCGGACAGCAGGATCTTGCCGGAATCTGGCGTCTCGAAGCCAGCCAGCATGCGAAGCAGCGTGGTCTTTCCGCAGCCGGAGGGGCCGAGCAGCGCGAAGAATTCGTTCTCGCGGATATCGAGGCTGATGCCATCGACGGCGCGGGTCTTGCCGAAAGCCTTGGCGACCTGATCGATCCTGAGCAAGGGCGGCGGGCTGTTTATCATGCTTTTTGTTCCCGGTTCAGCCATTGCGAAATGAGAAGGATAGTGGCGCTGAAGCCCATGACGAGTGTGGCGAGCGCATTGATTTCGGGCGTGATGCCGAAGCGGATCATCGAATAGATCTGCATCGGCAGCGTAATCGAGGAGCGGCCGGCACCAGCGGTGAAGAAGGCGATGATGAATTCATCGACCGAGAGCGTGAAGGCCAGCAGCCCACCCGCGATGATCGCCGGCAGTATGACCGGGAACGTAATCCGCCAGAAGCTTGTCCAACCCGAGGCGCCGAGATCGCGCGAGGCTTCGACAAGCGAATAGTCGAAGCTTTTCAGCCGCGCACGGACCACGGAGCAGACGAAGGCGAGGTCGAAGATCACATGGGCGAGCACGATCGTGTGCAAGCCAAGCGTGATATTGAGCCGCGACAGCAGGCTAAGCAACGCGACAGCCAGAACGATATCCGGGATCACCATCGGCGCGAATGCCAGCGCTTCCAGCGTATTCGACTTCCGCCGTCGTGCCTCCATGCCGAGCGCCAGCATCGTGCCAAGCACGGTCGAGATCATGGTGGAAAAGATGGCGACGACGAGGGTATTCCAGGCAGCCTGGAGGATGTCGGTGTTGCCGGCGAGCGACGAATACCACTTGGTCGAGAAGCCGGACCAGCTTGTCGGCAGGCCGCTCTCGTTGAAGGACAGCAGGACGAGGACTGCGATCGGCAAATAGAGGAAGCCGAAGACGAGGACCAGGATGGTCCGCCTTGTAAGCGTACCGTTACGCATCCTCACGTGCCCCCCGTTCTCCGGAGGCATGCGCTGTGGCGCGGGCCTGGACCAACAGCAGCGCGATCATGATCGCAATCAGCGCCATGCCGAGTGCGGCGCCGAAGGGCCAGTCGTTGGCGGTCAGAAACTGGTCGTAGACAAGGTTGCCGATCATCTGGAAGCGGCCGCCGCCGAGCAGTGCCGGCGTCACGAAATTGCCGATCGAGAGAACGAAGACGAAGACACCGCCGGCCGCCACGCCAGGTAGGGTGAGCGGCAAAGTCACGCGCCAGAACGTGCGCACGGCGCCGGCGCCGAGATCGCGAGACGCTTCCGTGAGTTCCGGATTGAGCCGCGAAAGAACCGAGTAGATCGCGAGAATGACGAAGGGCAGGTAGTTGTAGACAAGGCCGGTGATGACGGCGCCTTCGGTATAGAGCAGCGAGAGCGGTTCGCCGGTGTAGCCGAGCGAGCGCAGCAGATTGTTGAACAGGCCTTCGCGATTGAGCAGCACGATCCAGGCATAGGTTCGGATCAGGTAGTTGGACCAGAAGGGAAGGACGGCGAAAAAGAGCAGAATCGGCTGCCAGCGCCGCGGCGCCTTTGCAATGGCATAGGCTGCAGGATAGGCGATCAGTATGGCAATAACCGTGGTCGTCAGCGCGATGCGGGCTGAGTTCAGAAAGATCTTGGCGTACAGCGGATCAATGACGCGCTTGAAATTGTCGAGCGTGAAATTGAACTCGATACCGCCGAACGCTCCACGTTCGAAGAAGGCGTATACGAGGATCAGCAGGCAAGGCGCGACCATGAACACCACCAGCCAGGCAATGGCGGGAGCGGCAAGCAGGTTCGGCTTTGCGGCGTTGAAGGACATGTATTCACTCAGAGATGCGCAGACTGCACCTGATCCGGCTGCCGTCACCTTCTCACCGCAAAACGGGGAGAAGGGATTTGTAGCGCGGTCGGTGGCTCTAACGTTCCCTCTCCCCTCAAGCGGGGAGAGGGAGAGGGTAAGGGGCAGATTTCTATCTTTAGTTCGCGGCCTTGATCTCGCTCACAGCCCTCGAATAATCCTTCATCGAGCTACCCAGATCCCGCAGCAACTCATGCTTTGATAATTCCGCCGGCGTCACGCCCATCGTTGGATAGGTCTTGGCGAGCGTCGGATCGAGGCTCTCCATCGCCGGCTTGTTCGGCACGTTGTAGAGAATGTTCTGTGCCGCCCAGGCATGGTTCTTGGCGTCGAGGATGAAGTTGATGAACTTCATCGCAGCATCCTTCTTCTCCGAGCTCTTCATCACGACGATCGTGTCGACCCAGAGGTCGGAGCCTTCCTTCGGCACGACGAATTTGATGTCCTTGTTCTCGGTGATGCCGTAATTGCACCAGCCGTCCCAGGCCTGCACGAGTTGGGCCTCACCGGAGACAAGCTTCGAATAGAAGGTCGTGTCGTCGTAGGCGAGCAGCGTCTTCTTGGCCTCGATCAGCTTGGTCTTGGCAGCCTCGACCTTGGCCGGGTCCTTCTCGTTGACGGAATAGCCGAGCGAGAGAAGGCCGGCGGCCATCAGCCAGCGGTCGGTGGCCAGCATGGTCGTCTTGCCCTTGAGCGCCGCATCGGGCGCAAGCAGCGCATTCCAGCTGTCGACCGGCGTTTTCACGAGGTCCGAGCGATAGCAGAGACCTGTCGTGCCCCAGGTATAGGGCACCGAATAGGCATTGCCAGGATCATAGGCCAGCGCCGCCGCTTCCGGATAGAGGTTTGCAATATTCGGGATCGCGGCCTTGTCGAGCGGCTCGACCATGCCCTGGCCATTGAGGATTTCGGCGAAAGGCGAGGAAACGAAAACGACGTCATAGCCCTTGCCGCCGCTGGCCATCAGCTTGCCCATGATCTCTTCATTGGTGGCGTGGTTCACCACTTCGATTTCGAGCCCGGTTGCGGCCTTGAAGCTCTCGGCGATGTCTTTCGCCATGTAGCCATCCCAGTTGGAGATGACGAGATCGGCCGAAAGTGCAGTGGATGTGGAAAATGCGAGGCCGGCAAGCGCGTAGATCGCGGCGCGCCCGGCACGAAGGCGTGAGGAAAGGGTCACGGATTTTCTCCCGATTGGCTGGTTCGATGGTTCCCGTTACGGCATGCCGGCAGCCCCGGTCTCTTTGGCCGTTCTCGAAGATCGCAGTATTATTTATAAAAAAAATACGTCAACCATGAATCGAAGCCCGCACGGAATTTTTTCTGAGCCTCTTGCGCGGCTACGCCCGAAGATGCAGCATGTGCCTGCTTTTCACTGCTTGGAATGCCCGCACGGATGGAAGAATCCTCAAGCAAAGTCCGCCAGCGTCATGTTGAATTGGCGCAGAAAATACTCGATTTCGCAATCGAGCGCGGCCTGCCGCGTGGTGGCCGGCTGACTGAACAGGTTCTAGCATCCCATTGTAATGTCTCACGAACGCCGATCCGGAAGGCGTTGCAGCTTCTGGCGGATAAGGCGATCGTCAGTCCCGAACCGGAAGGTGGCTACCAGCTGGCGATCGAGCCCGCGTCGTTTCCCGGGCTGGCTGACGAGGCCCTGCCGGCCGAGGAAACCGAACTCTATAACGCTATCCTGCGCGATATCTCCGCGGGCCGCATCGGCGACTCCCAGACCGTCGCCGGCTTGCAGCGACGCTATGGGTTTTCCCGCAACGCGGTACAAAATGCGTTGACCCGACTGGCTGAAGAGAACCTCGCCGAGCGTGCGCCCGGTCAGCAATGGCTGATCAAGCAGTTCGCAATCTCAGGCGAAGCGATCGCCAAGTCCTACGAATTCCGACTGGCGTGCGAGCCGCTCGCGCTGACCATGCCCGGCTTTCGGCGTGATACAGCGGCGCTGACATCCCTTCGCCAGTCGATGGAGATTCTGCGCGGCATGGGCGAGGGCGCCTTCGACCAGAAGCTCTTCGAACGCACCGATCACGACTTCCACATGCTGATCGCGCGCTCCTGCGGAAATCCCTTCATGTCGGAGACGCTGCAGACCCATCACCGCCGGCGCAAGGCCTCGCAGCCGCCGATGCATGTCAATGCCTTCAGGCTCATCCAGTCCAATAGTGAGCATCTGCAGATCCTCGAGCAGATCGAGCGCGGGCAGTTCGATCTTGCCGCCGATCTACTTCGCGTCCATATCCAGCTCAGTCACGTCGAGCGGCCACGTATTGCCGGACGCGGTGTGCCCGTGGCCTTCAGGATCGTCGGGTAGCGCATGGCAAGGCAGAAGGTCATCGTCCTCTTCCCTGAAGCGAGCTTCGGCGCCGCACTGAACTGCGTCGGCATCGCCCAGGAACTGAGGCGGTTTGGCGCCCGGCCCGTCTTCATCTGCCAGGAGAATTTCCGCGGAGTCTTCGCCGAATATGGCTTTGCGGAATATACGCTCGCGGCGGACGGCAACGGCGAGGCCAACTGGACCGACTTCATCAATCGCCACAAGGACGCCTTCCGGCAATCGCCGCTCGAGCAGATCACAAGCTATGTGGCACCGACCTGGGAGGCGATCGTTGATACCGCCATCCGGGCTGAACAGCCGCTGCGGCGGCTGCTGGCGCAGATCAAGCCCGATGCGATCGTGCTCGATAACGTCGTGATGTTTCCGGCGATCGCAGATGCGGGCGTTCCCTGGATACGTGTCGTCTCCTGCGCCGAAACCGAGATTTCCGATCCGCAAGTGCCGCCTTACCTTTCAGGTTGCGGCGGCAATCCGGACGGGCATTGGCACGCCTACTCGGCCCGCTATCTCCGTGAGGTGACACCGGCTCACCGGCGTATGAATGCGTTCCTCGCCGAGTGTGGCCGGAAACCCTATCAAGCCGGTGAATTCCTCGGGCCGTCGCCCTATCTTAACTTGCTGCTCTCGCCGGACATCGTGCGCTTCAAGCGCGAGGAGCCGCTTGACCCCCGCAAGTTCGTCTATCTCGATGGCTGCGTACGCAACGAAGCACCCTATGGCGTGCCGACTTTCGCCGCCTCCAATGACCGGCCACTGGTGCTGACCTCCTTCGGCAGCCTCGGCGCGATGGATGTCGAGATGATGCAGCGCATGATAGGTGTCTTCGCCGCGTTGCCTTACCGGTTCGTCGTCAATGTCGGACCGTGGCGCGACCAATATGCCACCGTGCCCGACAATGTCATGATCGAAAGCTGGTTTCCGCAACCGTCGCTCGTGGCGCAATCCTCGGTCTTCATCCATCACGGCGGTAACAATTCCTTCTGCGAAGCGCTCTATTTCGGCGTGCCGTCACTTGTCATGCCCTACTGCTGGGACGGGCACGACAACGCCGCGAGGGCGGAGGAAACCGGAGTGGGCCACCGGCTCCCACGCTACGATTGGACGGATGCCGAACTGGCTGCAGCAATAGAGTCCCTTGCCGGTGACGCTGTCATGGGGCAGCGCCTGAAGGCCAATTCGGAGAAGATGAAGCAGGCGGCTGGGGTGACCCTGGCGGCCCGGTCGATCCTCGATCTCGTGGAAGGATGAATGTGATGCAGGACAAGCTCTTCATCGATGGCGGATGGGTTGCGCCGCTTCTCGGCGGGACGTTGCCGGTGGTGGATCCGGCGACGGAGGAGGTGTTTCACCACATTCCGGCCGCGACTGCTGCCGATGTCGACCTCGCCGTCAGGGCCGCGCGAAAAGCCTTCGACGAAGGTGTTTGGCCGCGCTTAACCGGCGTGCAACGAGCGCGGTTCCTCCGCACTATTGCCGACAAGGTGCGTGAGAAGAAGGACTTTCTCGCCCGCCTGGAAGTGCGCGACAACGGCAAGCCGCTGCTCGAGGCGGTGTGGGACATGGACGATGTCGCCGGCTGCTTCGATTTCTATGCCGGTCTTGCCGAAGAGCAGGACAACAACCCTGAAGAGGTGATCCCACTGGGCGACAGCAGGTTCGACTGCAAGGTCGTCAAGGAGCCGCTCGGTGTCGTCGGCGCCATCACGCCCTGGAACTATCCGCTGTTGATGGTCGCCTGGAAGGTCGCGCCCGCGCTGGCTGCAGGCTGCACGATGGTGCTCAAGCCCTCCGAGCTTTGCTCCCTGACGACGCTGGAACTCGGCGTCATCGCTGAAGACGTCGGCCTCCCCGCCGGCGTGCTGAACATCCTGACTGGCCTCGGCAGTGACGCGGGCCAGCCGATCACGGAACATCCCATGGTCGACAAGCTTGCCTTCACCGGCTCGGTCGCTACCGGCCGCAAGGTGATGATCGCTGGTGCCCAGGACATCAAGAATGTCAGCCTCGAACTCGGCGGCAAGTCGCCTTTCGTCGTCTTCGCCGACAGCGATATCGATGAGGCGGTCGAGTGGATCATGTTCGGCATTTTCTGGAACCAGGGGCAGGTGTGCTCGGCGACCTCGCGGGTGCTGATCGAAGAGAGCGTCTATGACAAAGTGCTGGCGCGATTGGTCGAGGAAGCCGGCAAGATCAGGATCGGCAATGGGTTGGAAGATGGCACGCTGCTTGGCCCGATCGTGTCGAAGGGTCAGTATGACAAGATCGTCGCGGCCATCGAGCGCGGCAAAGCCGAGGGCGCGACGGTCGTCACCGGCGGCAAGCGTCCTGATGGTCTCGACATAGGCTATTTCATCGAGCCGACTATCCTTACCGACATGGGTGAAGACGCGTGGGTTTGGACGGAAGAAATCTTCGGCCCCGTCGTCTGCGTCAAGCCGTTCAAGGACGAAGCCGACGCGATCCGCATGGCCAACGACTCGAAATATGGTCTCGCCGCGGCCGTCATGTCCAAGGATCGGGCGAGGGCGGAGCGCGTGGCACGTGCCTTTCGCGCCGGCATCGTCTGGATCAATTGCTCGCAGCCGACATTTACCGATGCGCCATGGGGCGGCTACAAACAGTCCGGTATCGGCCGCGAGCTCGGTCGCTGGGGTTTTGAGAATTATCTAGAGGTCAAACAGATCACTGGCTTTAACAGCGACGAGCCCTGGGGCTGGTACATCAAATAGGCCGTCTAAGCCGCCGCAGCGCCGTCGAATTCCTCGCGGGCCTGTTTGATCGTCTCGTGGTTCCTGGCGGCCCAATCCACCAGTTCAACCAATGGCTTGGAGAAGGATTGCCCAAGCTCCGTCAGCTTGTATTCGACACTCGGCGGCTGAGTCGGATAGACCGTCCGGCACACATAGCCGTCGCGCTGCAAGTCACGCAGTGTCTGGGTCAGCATACGCTGGGAGATATCAGGTACGCGCCGACGGATCGCGCCGAAGCGCAATGGGCCGTCAATCAGTTCGAGCAGCATCAGAAACGACCATTTGCCGCTGACATGATCCATGACGTCCCGCACGGGGCAGTTGGCGGGCGTGAAGCCCATCTTCTCGAAGGCTTCCAGCCGCGACGTCGGCAGACCCTTGTCTCGCAAAATTGTCATGGGGTAGTTCCTTCCAGGTAACCAGGCTACCAAAAACTGCCGTCTTTACAGCGATTTCGAAATCTCTAGATAAGAGCAAGTCTCAAAAAGAGACCATATAGACTTCACCCGTAAACCGCAAGGCACTTGAGCCCGGCGGCAGGACAAGGAATGGATCAATGGCACAGAAACTGCTCGTCACCGGCGCGTCCGGCAAGCTCGGCCAACTCGTACTCGACGCACTGCTCACCCGCGGCGTCAGCGCCGCCAATATTATCGCGACGACCCGCGATCCGTCGAAGCTGTCTGCCTATGCGGCCAAGGGCATCGAGGTGCGTGCAGCCGACTTCAATGACGCCGAACTTACCGGGAAAGCCTTCACCGGCGCCGATCGTCTGGCCCTGATCTCAACCGACGCGCTTGACGACAAGGGCACTCGCCAGAAGCAACAGGCGGATGCCGTTGCCGCTGCCAAGGCCGCCGGCGTCAAGCATATCGTCTACACCTCATTGCCGGACGCCGAGAATTCCAAGGTCATCTTCGCCCCCGATCATCTCAATACCGAGAAGGCGATCAAGGCTTCTGGCTTGGCCTACACGTTTCTGCGCGACACCTGGTATCAGGAAAACTTGTTCATGAACCTGCCGCAGGTTCTGAAAAGCGGTCATTGGTACACATCGTCGGGCGCCGGCAAAATCGCGCATATCGCGCGCGAAGACTGCGCCGAATCGATCGCCGCCGCACTGGCTTCGGGCTCGACGGAAAGCAAGACCTACACCCTGACGGGTGCCGAACTGCGATCAACGGACGAGGTCGCGGCGCTCGCCAGCGAGGTCACCGGCAAGCCGATCGAAGTCATCCATCTCAGCGATGAGCAACTCGCGGGCGGGATGAAGGCGGCTGGCGTCCCGGAATTCCTGATCCCGACGCTCGTGAGCTTCGACACCGCGGCGCGCGAGGGCAATCTCGGCGCGCTGACTGATGACGTGGAGACGCTGACAGGTCGCAAACCCAAACCCTTCCGCGCCTTCTTCGAAGAAAGCAAGGATGCGTTGCTCGCCTGATTTATCGGGCGCCAGTATTGGCGGCGATGATCCTGAGATCAGCCGTTACGCTGGCAATCGACGATGTAGCAATCGTCATAGGTCCGGGCGTTGCATTCCGCCAGCGCCCGGCGCCGCGCCTCACGACGGTTTCCATATCCGTAGCTGTAGCCGTAGGTGCCGTCGCTGGCGGTCGCCTGGCAGGACCATGCGAAAGCTTCCGGCACGGTTGCAGCCAAAGTTCCGCAAACAACGAGAGCCGTGAAGGCAAGCTTGGTGTGAACTTTCATTATAGTTCTCCCGAAAACATCGCCGGAAGTGCTTCATGCACTTCTCAGGCTTCGGCAGTGTAGTTGGTTCTCAATGAGTTGATAGAACTATTTCTGGGGAGACTGCATTTTCTACGGCTGGTTGCTTCAAGGTGCCTCGAAACCCGCCGCCTTGTGTGATCCATCGCAATAGGGCTTGTTCTTTGAATGCCCACACCGACAGAGAAAGCACTTGCCTACGCGGTTTACGTTGCGGCCCGTGCCGGATTCGATCTCCACCTTGCCGACGACCATGTAGGGGCCGTTCGGTGTCGGCGTGATCATCAGCTGTCCGACGAGTTCGGTAATCGCCAGCGTGGATTCCCGCGCCTCGGGCTCGCCCGTCGCAACAAACCCCGCCTTGATATGGGAATTGTCGCAGAACGGCTTGTTCTTCGAGAGTCCACAGCGGCAGAGCGTGGTGCGCAGCATCGCGCCGTGGCCCTCAATCTCACTGTCGGCATGAACAGCCAAGGGACCATTCTCACGAACCAGGATCTTGTTCGCCTTAGGTGGAGGTTCGTTGGCACCACTGTCTTTGCGCCGGATCGTGATAGCCCCGGACGGACAATTGATGGCGACGCGGAGAATTTCATCGGCGCTCGCACCATCCGCGTCGATCCAGGGGCCTTCGACATTCGCCCGGAAGACCGCGGGCTCGCCGGTCACGCAACGGCGGGCATGGATGCAGCGCGCGCCATCGAAGCTTACGGAAATCGTCGTGCCTTCGGTCGTTTCCACGGTCATTGCCCAATCCTCGTTCGGTAGCCGTTCGAGACATGTGACCACGGAATAGGTCTGACATCAACGGTGCTTGAGACAGACGCCGGGGCCGATGCCCTCAATCATCACGAAGGCGACAGAATGGTCTTCAAAGGCGCGACGCAGCTGTGCACCGGTCGCCCGGTGGATGTCATGGCGCTCGCCTTCGAAGTCGCGCACCGTGCTGCGCGACACCTCGGCACGCTCGGCAAGGTCGCTCTGCGTCCAATCGAGAAGCCCACGCGCCGCCCGGCAGAGTGCTGGAGACAAAATTGCACCGTCCTGTTCTTGAATCATCGTCAATCTCAACCATATTGGTCAATATAAGCCATATATGGCATTTTCGATCAAAGATTTCCAGACACGGAGTGGCGCATGCATGAAACCCCACTGATCACAACGCTCGTTGCGGGTTTCGTTCTTGCCTTCGTCTTCGGCACGATTGCCAATCGTTTCAAGCTTCCACCGCTCGTCGGCTACCTGATCGCCGGCATCCTTGTCGGCCCTTATACGCCCGGTTACGTGGCCGACCAGAGCCTGGCGCTGGAGCTGGCCGAGATCGGCGTCATCCTGCTGATGTTCGGCGTCGGCCTGCATTTCTCGCTCAAGGACTTGCTGTCCGTTCGCTTCATCGCGGTGCCGGGCGCCATCGTGCAGATCGCCTTTGCCACGCTGCTCGGCTGGGGTTTCGGCCGGGTTATGGGCTGGGGGCATGGCGGCAGCCTCGTCTTCGGTCTCGCACTTTCCGTCGCCTCG
Source organism: Rhizobium sp. SRI_017 (assembly GCF_057586295.1). Taxonomy (NCBI): domain Bacteria; kingdom Pseudomonadati; phylum Pseudomonadota; class Alphaproteobacteria; order Hyphomicrobiales; family Rhizobiaceae; genus Rhizobium; species Rhizobium sp. SRI_017. The sequence goes on from NZ_JBYCZP010000004.1 coordinate 481,723, forward strand.
ACGGTCGTGCTTCTCAAGGCGTTGCAGGAGCGGCGCATCGTCGACACGGAACGGGGCAAGATCGCGGTTGGCTGGCTGATCGTCGAAGACCTCGCCATGGTCCTGGCGCTGGTTCTCATTCCGGCTGTTGCCGGTGTCGCGGGGGGTCAGCAGGCATACCCAGATCCGGTGGCTCTGCAGCTATCGCAAATGCTGGGCGTCGATCTCGGCATAGCGGGCATGATTGCGCTGACGCTGTTCAAGGTTGCGGGCTTCATCGGCTTCATGCTGGTCTTCGGCCGGAAGCTCATTCCCTGGATCCTGCATCACATCGCCCATACCGGCTCGCGCGAGCTGTTTCGGCTCGGCGTGCTCGCCATCGCGCTCGGTGTCGCTTTCGGTGCGGCAAAGCTCTTCGGCGTCTCGCTGGCCCTCGGCGCTTTCTTCGCGGGCATGATTCTCTCGGAAAGCCCGCTCAGCCATCGCGCCGCGCAGGAAAGCCTGCCGCTGCGCGACGCCTTTGCGGTGCTCTTCTTCGTCTCCGTGGGCATGCTCTTCGACCCGGCGAGCATCCTGCGCGACCCGCTGCCGGTCGCAGCGACCGTCGTCATCATCGTCCTCGGCAAGTCCGTCGCGGCCTTCCTGATCGTCGTCGCCTTCCGCAAGTCGGCCGGTACGGCGCTCACGATTTCCGCCAGCCTTGCCCAGATCGGTGAATTCTCCTTCATCCTCGCCGAACTGGGTGTCGGTCTCGAGTTGATGCCGAAGGAGGGACGCGACCTTATCCTCGCCGGCGCCATCATATCGATCATCCTCAATCCGCTCGTCTTCTTTGTCTGCGGTCGGACTCGACCATGGCTGGAGCGACGCTTCACGCGGGAAGACCCTGCGAGCACGGTGGCTGGACAGGCTGAGCCCGCTCCGGAGCCAGATGAGGTGTTGGTTCAACCGCCGACCAGGCTCAGCGGTCATACGATTGTCGTCGGCCACGGCCGCGTCGGCAGCATCGTCGCCCAGGCCGTGCGAAGCGCTGGCACGCCGCTGATCGTCATCGAAGATTCCGAAAAGCGCATCGAGGGTCTCAGGCAAGAGGGTGTCGAAGTGATCGTCGGCAACGCGGTTTCGACTGAAATTCTGGCGCTGACGAATCTCGCCGGCGCCACGACGATCCTGGTGGCCATACCCGATGCCTTCGAAGCGGGACAGGTGACGGAGCAGGCCCGGGCGGCCAATCCCACGATCTGCATCATTGCGCGGGCGCATTCCGACGACGAGATCGAGCATCTCAAGAAATTCGGTGCTGACGTCGTCATCATGGGCGAGCGCGAGATCGCGCGCGGCATGGTCGACTATATCAAAGCCCACACACCCATGGCAGCGACTAGCGCCCAAGATCTCGGCCACGCCTGACCATTGCGCAGGTCGTGCAGCCATGTATGCTCCTCAAAGCCGCATCTCGGGAGGAGACAAGCCATGACCAGGGTCACCCCATCCAACGGTTCCGACACCCTCAGCGGCGCCAACCATCTCTGTCACTACGAGAGTTGCGGCCGGTGGGGCGCCTGGGGCTATGACGGCGGAGATGGTGTCTCCGGCTGGTGGTGCCTCGAGCATCGCCCCGACCACGATCCGGTACGGCCGGTGGTCGAGCAGAACTGGGTGTCCGACGGCAACGAAGGCTAAGTGGGTCCACGACGGGAGCCGCCCGAATTCTTACGGTCAAACGAACAGGACGTGATTTTCCGTCAGATCGAGTTTGTCGACACCGAGGAGTGTGACCGAGGTCCCGCCATTGATGGTGATGACCGTGTCAACTCCTCGCTGGTCGGCATTCAGCATCAGCCGTTCGAACTCGCTGACTCCGAGCTTGCCGTCGATCTGAAGAACATCGTGGTCCGAGCCGTCGATCTCGAAATCCGTGATCGTGTCGTTACCCAGCGCTCGTGACGAATTCTTGCCGAAGCTGGCAAAATTGAAGGCGAAGATGTCTCGGCCGTCGCCGCCGCTCAGTGCGTCATGGCCACGCCAGCCGGCCAGCCGATCATTGCCCGCGGCTCCGGTCAGCGTATCCGCGCCGCCTTCGCCGAAGATGCGGTTGTCGCGCTCGCTGCCCTGGATCTCGTCGGCGGAACTGCGTCCGACATAGACGACGCCGATCTTGTCGTTGTCGACCACCTGGAAATCACGCCCGCGGATCTGGCCGAGCGCATGCAGCGCGTCATTGTCCCAACGCTCGTCCGGCGCGCCCGATATGTACCAGTCCGAGCCGTTGTCGGCGAGGATCATGCCATATTGCTTGAGCGTGTTGATGATGACGCGGGTCTCCGCACTGACATCGTCAGGAATCTCGAAGCCCGCGCGCAGACGGACATGCATGCCGAAGGCTGCCGGGCCATCGATACTGTCGGCCCAGTGGCTCGCGGCACCGATCGCCTTCATCGCCGTCAGCGCCTGCGAGAGCGTGAATCGCAGGGCATGGCCGAGTGTGCCATCGGTCGCCACGGCCGCCTCGGCCTCGTCCCAGCGCGCCAGACCCGGAAAGATCGGCAGTCCCGCGGCATCAGCGGACGTCCAGCCGTCCGGTCGCTGAAGGTCGCCGCCCTGGAGGTCGAACACCGCCGCCTGGCCGGTCCAGCGATCGTGCGTGTCGTCCCATTCGGCATTGTAGATTTCATAGAGTTTGCCGAGCCCATTGGGCGCGGAACTGTCGAGCTGCACCACAATCACGTGGTGGTCGCCGCCGCCTTCGATCGGCGCATCCTCAGGGATGGGGAAGGGGCCTTCGTCGCTTTCGCTCGGCCAGAGCGTGCAAAGGAAATCGGTGAGCTCTTCGTCCTCACCAACGACGATATAGGGAATACCGATCTTCTCGCCGTCCCAAAGGCCGGAGCCGAAATCCGCATGCAATCCGCGATCCGGCGATATTGCCTTGATGATTTTGGCCGAATGTTTGTCCATAGGCGTGAAATCCACGCGCATGTTCCATTCGCTGTCCGCCGAAAATGCGATCGAACCATTGAGATCCGCGCCGACGCCGGTATCAGGCATTGCCATCCTTTGTTCCTCCTGTTCGGGGAGAGGGCAGGAACCAGCGGCTTTTGTCAAACATGCGGCGGGATCGTCCCTAACTTGGCACTAAGGCCCACGGGGACGTCGCGTCAAATCGGGAGCGCGAGAAGCGGAAACTTGCATTTGGACCGTTGTTGCGCGATCCTGTCCGGACCTTGCATCGAGACACGGAGGATCCAGAAATGGAAAGAATCAGAACCGTGAGCGGCACAGGTCCGGTCTATGTCGACAATGCAGCCGCCGGCCATTGCGCCTTCGAGATCAATATATACGAGGATGGCGCAGGAAGGGTCGTCGGCCGTGGCCATGTCATGGGTGACAGCCTCGTCCTCGGCAAGATGGCGCGGGGCCAGCGGGTCGAACTCGCCTCTGGAGAGGACAGCCATCGCTTCGGCCTGGTGACCGGCACCTGGAGCCCAGGCGACCGGACGATGGATGTCGAGACAGGCTACGACGTCATTCATTGAAGGGGCTTCGGAAACGAGGGCCTCGGCCCTCGTATTTCTGATCGGCATTTTCCCCGGCAAACGTCATCCCAAAACAATGGTCGCCTCGTCGTCCGAATATCCGTCGGGAATCATCCGTCACCTGCCACATGGACAACAGGTGAACCCGATGCACATCATTATCCTGGTCGTTGTCGTATTCCTGTTTCTCGCCTGGCTCTTGCCACCCTGGATGACAATCGGGGGTCTCGTCGTGGCGACATGCTATGCGATCTGGACCCGATGACAGGCTGACTGCTCGATATCACCATTCCAACTCGCACCGGATAGACAATTCTCCGCGTTCGCACTTGTCAGCCGTGATCAGACCATTGATCACCACGCCTGCCGAGGCGCCGACGACGGTGAGGACAGCGACCGCGGCAATCGCAGTAAGGACAATCCTGATCATTTTCAGTTCCTCGGCGAATACAGTCATTGACAAGCCCAGATCGGCTTCGTCATTCCGGAACGGCTTGGGGATGATAGATATTCTATTGCAGCGACGCGCCCGATCCAGAATGGGCGGATCTATTATATTGGCTCCGCAAAATAGGCGCCACATGTGAAATTATCCGAAATTGCATCGGCTTCTCTGCCAGGTAGCACCGCACGCATCTGCCGCCCTTGTCGTACGTGAGAAATGCCCGTCGCTGCTATTCTGCGCCGACGGATGCGGGCCTTTCAAGGAAATGATGCCGGAACAATTGCAGATGTGTCGCATTTGCCCCGCATCGTATCCAACAAGGAGACCTACGATGCGCAACACACTTGTAATTGCCTGTGCTGCAACATTTGCGGCGACATCCTTCGCTTATGCCGACAGCGTGACCATCCGCGAAACCGATCCGGAGCCCACGAACAGCATCGTCATTAAGGAGCGTCAGGACCCTGACATTATTATCAAGAAGAAGAGGAAGGTCATCATCAGGGAAGACAACGATCCGGATGTGACCATAAAAGGTACGATCAACGTCGAGTAGCCGTCTGTTGAAGAAGTCTCTCGTTTGGCGCTGAGGACGTCCTCTTCGCCGTCTCGATACACTATGTGATCTTGATGGCGCCGTTATCGAGCAGTTCGGCGTGTCCGTCGCCGGAGACTTCGTCCATTTCGTCAAAATTTGGTCCACGTGAAGTGGACCAAGTATTGGCTGTAGCCGATATCGAGGCCGACTTGCAGCGCGCCGAGGGCGATTTCGCCGTGACTGTTGGCTCCGATCGCTATCATCGCCAGTTCCATCAGATCGAGATGGCCGCGATCCCATAGATCGGGGTCGACGATCCGCCAACGGCCGATCATGCGGCAGCTTGAGGTCCCGCTCACGGCGACACACACGCGAGTACACGGTGCTCAGAGGCCTGGTCAACGTGGCGCGGCGCCTCCAGGCGGTCTCAAAGTCAGTGGGTGCGACTTTGGTGGTCTCTAAGAGGTCAAGTCGGCCGTGAAGGCCGTAGGCTCGGCCTCATCTTGGCGTGACGTCAAGTCGGTGGCGATCTCGGGAGGAAAGCTGCCTCTCGACATCGCCTACGTCTGAATGGCGTTGGGTCCAGATTACATCGAAGCGATGGATTTCGCGAGGAGTGCAATCCCGGCGATAACTAGGGTGGCTGCCATGATGCGTGAGACTTTCTTCCCGCCGGGAGCCAGCTTTTCAACGGCGACATAGATCGTGATCGCTGCGATCCACCAGATATTCATGACGCCTCCGACGAACAGCAGAGCCATCATCGCCCAGCAGCAGCCCAAGCAATAGCGGCCGTGGACGAGGCCCATGCGAAACGCCGCCGCCCGGCCCGTGCGCCGATGGCGGGTAAGGGCGTCGACGGGACCCCGGCAGTGGTCCAGGCAAGCGGCTTTGACGGGCGATAGCTGGTATAGGCCCGCGCCGATGAGCACCGCGGCGGCCAAGTAGTTGGTCGCCAAGTTCATGTACATCGCGGACATCATCCCGCTCGCCGCGAGAAGGCCTTGGGCCGCCGTCGCCATCAGGCTGAACGCAGCCCACATCGTAAGATATCCGGCGAGGAATTCCAGCGGACCCCAAGCGCCGCGCTCCCGGTAGAGCGCCCCGTAGAGCAGGACGGTCGGCGCGGCGCTCGGCACCATCATGGCGACCATCATCAGCCACCACATGACGAACACGACCACGGCGTAGCGAAACGACCAGACATGAGGCGCGACCATGTCGTCTGTGCCCGCGATCAGAGCTCCCGCGGGCCCGGTCTCCAGAGACATCTCCACGGAGGACATTCCCGTCCCCGCGCCGTCGAGGATGTACCAGGCGGAAAGGGTGAAAGAGAGCACGAGCGCCACGACGACGACCAGCCGTTCGCGTACGAGCAGGCGTTCGGCTGTGGACTGCGCCATGGCCCGGTCTCAGGCGGCGTGTTCGATGACGCCCTGGCCGTTCATGTAGATCCGGCAGATGTGGGCGTGACTGTCCTTGTTGTTGGCGAGCGAGATTGCGCCCGTCGTCTTCGTGGTGCCGCTGGCCATCTCGGCGACACGATATTCGAAGCCGTGCGGCAGGTTGATCCTCGCCCGGTGCTCCGCTCCGGTGACCGGATTGCGGATCGGCTGAACCTCCATCTCGAACACGTCGGGCACATAGACATGACCCGTCCGCTTCTCGACGTCTACCTCCAGGTTGATGGGCTTCGACTGCACTTCTAATTTGGTGGGCGACATCTTGCTGAACACCCAGAACATGGTCGCCATGTCCTCGGTGTCGCCGCCGGAGGCTATGGTGGCCACCGCATCGCGCTGGGCGTCGGTGGCGCTCACATCCACGATCAATTGGACCGTCCCGTTGCCGAGATGGATCGGACCCGGCCACTTGGCCGTGAACGCCATCTTCACGCCGTCAAGGCGGACGTCCCCGTGAAAGCCTGATTTGATTATGAATCCGACCGCGGCTTCACAGTTGCCGTTCGTCGGCAGCGAGTTGAACTGGCAGGGGCAGCCGAAGCTGCAATTGCAGTTCGCGATCTCGAGCGCGTCGATTTCCCACGGCGTCATGGCATCCTCCTCAGAACCAACCCTTGGCCTCCTAGAAAAGATATCACTAACATACGTGGAGCGATAGGATGCCGTACCTAAAAGAGAAGCACGGCGCGGGGTCGACTGGCAAACGCGTGCTGACCGCTACGGCGCGGATTCCCGAGTCGGTAGGCTATCGGGCCGCTGCCTTGGCTCCAGTTGGCCGATACCGTTGGAATACTCTGAGAGAGGGTTTGCAGTGCGCGCCGCGTGAAGTCGACTATGACTGCTGTGCTTCGAGCGCGCCCCAAGCGAGGCTCTCCAGACCCTGATCCCATGCATGCGTGCAGCGGCTCCAGACGCTAGGAGCCAATAGACTCCGAAGAGAAGCGTGACCCGCGTGAACGATAGGCCGTCAAAGATCAAAAAGAGCTTGACGAAAATGCCCGATTAGAGAAGCAGTCATCGCGAAATGAAGGCATTGACCACGCGAGGTCTATTGGCAAGACTCTGCTCGACAATACTACCTCTATCCCGGAGTTCCAATCCACTCTTCGGGGATCAATGCCCCTCCTTGCCACCAGTCATCCTTAATATGGCTGACGAACTCTGGATCGTCGTCGAACTTGGCGTGGTCCGTTACGATGATCTGCAAGCGCCCAAAACCAGACTAATCGCCATCGATGAGCCGTGCTGTCAGGTTTTTCAGGTCAAGACGATGATGGCGAAAAGACGGTTGAGCCAGTAGTTGGTACTGGCGCAAATATTGATTCAAGCAGCCCTTGACCTTGCCAGCGTTGGAACCCCCACATTCCCTCAAGTTCCAGCGACAGGAGATATTTCCATGTACGAATTCGACATCCCCGATATGACCTGCGGCCACTGCGCCGGCACTGTAACGAAGGCGATTAGATCGGTCGACCCGACTGCCGTCGCCAATGTCGACTTGAGCAAGCGCAAGGCGACCGTCGAAAGCCAAGCTGATCCCGAGACGATCGGCGCGGCGCTCGACGAGGCCGGGTACCCGGCGACCTACAAGGCTGCCTGAGCGCTCTCAACTGGCCCGGTATCGCATCGCGGTGCCGGGCGGGTTTCCTTCAGTGGTAGCCGCGCAGCCTGCCATATTGGGCGATTTGGTCTTTCGTGAGGATTCGGAAGACGGCGATATGCGCGGCAAGGTGGGCGACGCGCAGCTTCGCCCTCGTCATTTCGATCTCCTTCACCCGACGATCCAATTCCTCCTCTCCGATCTCGCCGTCGCGGAACCTGGCTTCCAACTCGGCCTCGCCGGCGACGAACCGTCGGCCGAGCACCACCGCCTTGTGGCGCATTTCGTCGCGCACCCGGCTCACCTTGTCAGTCTGCTCGGCTGACAAAGCGAGGTCGGACGCCATGTCGAGTACGTGCGTGGGTCCCGGCATGCCGTTCAACTCAGCGGCCTTGGCAAGACCCCAACCTCCGCCGCGGCTGAGTTCCTCGATATCCTCCTGGGAAAGAGTCTTGATGTCGCGCATTTGTTGCCCAGCGTAGGGGGACGCGTGGTCGTGCTTGTGGTGCGCTTCGTTGCCGAGGGCAGGGTGGGCCGCCATCGCGAGAGCGATGAGGATCGAAATGAACCGCATGCTTTCCTCCTTTGTGTCTGGTCATATTGCGCACCATCTTTGAGGCGTGACATGATAGCTGTCATGTCCACAGAACTTCTAGAGCGCCTGCGATGTCTACATCACGCAAACCGCCACTTCGCAGCCGGAGCCTTCATCTTCCATCGGCACGATCCCGTGGAAAATCTCCATGTGGTGCGATCCGGAGCAATCCGGCTGGTGCGATACCAGTCGGAAGGGCAGGCAGCCGTCCTCCAGCGGGCCGGGTCCGGAGGCATCCTGGCTGAAGCTTCGGTGTTCTCGCCCGAGTACCACTGCGACGGGGTTGTCACGGAGGATGCGGTGACGCACGCCTATGCCGTCGCGGATATCAGACGTCTCTTAGACACCGATGTCGGGTTCTGCCGCGCGTGGGCGGCCGCGCTATCACAGCAGCTCCTGGCGGCGCGGAAGCGCGCCGAACTCGTGTCGCTGCGAACGGTCGGTGAGCGCCTCGACGCGTGGCTGGCGTGGAATGAACGCGGGATGCCGGCGAAGGGAGGTTGGAAAGACGTCGCGGAGGAAATCGGCGTGTCGCCGGAGGCGCTTTATCGCGAGATGTCCGCGCGCCGGAGACGATGATCGCTCAGCACCTGAACCGTTCAGAATTTCTCGTAGGAAGCTCTTGACCTTACCAAGCTTGGAAGGATTATCTATCGGTGCAGTTAGCGAAAGGACCTTCCATGACTGCACTGAAATCGCTCGATCAACAAGGTTTCAACACCTCCAAGGCGGAGATCGGCTTTGGCGGTAGGACCTGCGCCTCGTGCATCCGCAGTGTCGAGAAAGCGATCGCCGCCGTTCCCGTTGTCCAAGCCGCCAATGTGAACCTCGCAACCGTTTCCTATAGCGATCCGTCTGCCCCCGGCGCGGTTATCGAGGCGGTCTCCAGGGCTGGCTACGAGCCGCGTATTGCGTAGGCAGGGAATCCATGTCCGCCCATTCAATGCCCCATCATCCTCCCGAATTGTTTCAGTCGCGCCCCGCGGCTCGCATGGGTGCCGTCAGAAGCGAGCTTTTGCGCTTGGCCGCCGTCGCGGTTCTTGCGGGCAATTTCGTTCTCGGCACCTACGAAAGAAGTCCAGTCCACACGGCCCTCATCGGCGGCTATCTGGCGGTGACGCTGTTGTCGCTGTTCCTCACGACGAAGCTTTCGGTAGCAGGTTGGCGGCGGCCGCTGTTCCTACTTCTGGATGCTGTGGCCATCCTTCATATGCTCTACATGCATGTCGGGCGAGGGCCGCTCGACCACGAGAACGCCCTGACGCCGCCCGGGCTGGTCGTCACATTCATCCTCCTCATCAACGCGGCTCTCTCGTTTGACGCGAAGCTGGTTGGGTGGTTTTCCGGCCTCGTCTTCGCGGGATGGGTCTCGATAATCGCGGTCGCCGTGGGCAACTCGGGCCTCGGTATCCCGGAAGCGCTGCTGGACGCGGACGTACAGCGCGAACTCGGGCTGGCTCTGAGCTTCGGTGTCACCGCGCTTGCCGTCTACGCGATTGTGCGCGACAACGTCCAAAGAGCAGACGAGGCCGCGGCGGCGCGGAAACGGGGGCGCAACCTCGCGCGCTTCTTCTCACCGACTGTGGTCGACCAGCTCGCCGATGGCGACGACCTGCGGCTCGAGCGTCGGACCATCGCCGTCATGTTCGTCGATCTCAGGGGCTTCACAAGCTTCGCCGAGTCCGCGTCCTCGGACCAGTTGCGACACATGCTGGCCGAGTTCAGGGACATCGTCTCAGAAGTCGTCGTACGGCACGGCGGCGCGGTGGACAAATACCTTGGCGACGGGGTGATGGCGGTGTTCGGACATCCCGCTCCCCGCAAGGACGACGCCGATCGAGCGCTCGCCTGCGCGCTTGAACTGGTTCAGGCGCTCGAACAGTGGCGCACTCGCGAAGAAGCGGCCGGCCGCCCGGCACTGAAGGCGGCAATAGGCCTCCATGCGGGAACCGCCATGGCTGGTGTCCTGGAGGCGGGCTGCCATAGCGAGTACACGGTGCTCGGCGATGTCGTGAACGTCGCGCAGAGACTGCAGGTTGTGTCGAAGTCTGTCGGCGCGACCCTGGTCGTGTCCGACGAGCTCAAGAAGGCGACGCATTCGCCCGGGCTGGAGGTGCGGTGGCACGAAGCCAAGCAGATGGCGGTACCGGGCCGCAAGCTGCCGCTCGACATCTCCTACGTTTGACCGCTGTGTCCATCAGGAACCTTCGCCGAGCTGAGCTGCTTGGATTCGACACATCGAATCCAAGCAGGAGAAGTCGGCTGACGAAATGATCGCGGGGCAGGGCACCGCAGCCGGACAGGACCACGAGGTCGGCAACAGCCGCAAGAAGGTGGAGGCGGAAATCGGCTCCCGCTGGTTATGAGGAGTAACCTTAACTCCGGGAACCGCTTGCAACGCACACAGGGCCCGAGGATATCTAAGTCAACGGCCCTCGTAGCTTAACGTCAGAGCAGCTGCTTCGTTCGCAGCCGATCCGGGTTCGACTCCCAGGCAGGGCCTCCACTCATTCAACCACGGAAATCGGGAACCGTTCTCACTGCCGCTTGAGGCGGAACGCCGCGTGGCAAGCCGTGCAGGTCTGCAGCATCATATGAAACGCGTGTTCGGAACTGAAGGACGTGATATCGGTATCGGCCTTCTTCTTGGCGAACGGCCCACCCTCCAGAACCTCGCCCGAACGCATTTTCATCTCGTCCGGCAGCATGTCTCCTTTTTTGGCGCTGTCGGCGATCTGCCGCGAATAGTGCTCAAGGTCGCGGGCAAGAGTATCGAACTTCGCGCCGTCACTGGCGATCGACGGGCTGGCGTTGCTGCCCTCAGCCGCGATGCCGGCTGAGAAGTGAGCAGATAGGAGTTCGCCGGACCGCGCCGAGATTTGCCTCGCGGACGTTCTGAAGTCGTCTATGTCGTAGGTTCGCTTGCCCGAAAAGTAGTCGCTGAGCCTCTTCGCCGCCGCCGACATGATTTTCATGTCCTCCTGGCGGCTACGAATCCCGTCACTAGTCTCGCCATAGCTCGCGCAAGCTACTCCGATGGCGATCATCGAACCAAAAGTGATCGAAGAAAGTCTCATGCAGGAGGTCTCCGGGCGGCAGGATTCCGCCAGGAGATTACTTGGTCTGGACCGATACAAGGTCAAGCCGCCATCTGCCGACCACAATAGTCTCGAGCGCGGTTGACCTTCCAACGCTGTCAATCTCTGTTTTCTAGGCATTGATCATCGATCCCAAGGACCCGGCCTCCGAGGTCAGTGCCGACCACGGACACACCATCCAGCTCCGGGAGTGGCTCAAGCGGCAATGGCTGACCTTCCCGGCGATGCCGTTGGAAGGGGCGATGCCGAGCTGCTTCGCCATCAACGGCAAATCCTACCCATCAACCGAGACCCTTCCGATGAAAGTTGGCGAGACGATGAAGGTGCGGCTCGTCGGCTCGCACACCATGGCCATCCATCCGATGCATATCCATGGCGGCCCGTTCGAAGTGGTGGCTGTCGATGGCGAGACCCCGCAACCGTCGGCGCGGTACAAGGCTGACACAGTCAATGTAGGCACGGGTCAACGGTACGACGTTGTCTGGAAGGCGCAGAGGCCCGGCAAGTGGCTGGTCCACTGCCATATCCCGCACCACACGACCAACAACAATGTCGAGGAAACGGGCGGGGGCGGACTGATGCTCGTCATCGACGTCAAGGCTCGAGCATGCGTGGCAATGTATTAACCCCTGTTGGAAACAAACGTCCAGCGGCGGGTCGCCCTCAATCGGTCGTAATTGACATGATCAATGTCAATGTTAAGAAGCAGATCATGGGAAGCGTGTTGCGAATCGCATTGACGAATATGCTGGTTCTGTTTCGCCTGGCGATGGTGGCATCGCTGGTGCTTTACACATTGCCCACTGCGACGTTCGCCATGCATGGCGGCGCTTCTTCGTCGGTTGTCGTGAACCTCGACGATACGCTCGCCGATCACGCCTCGATGGATGTCTCCGATCACCACGACCATGGGGTCGCCAAGGAAACGGCCGAGAAGGACCAGAAGCAGGACAAGCCCAACTGTTGCACTGATTTCTGCATCAGTTTCGCCATTCTGGCCGAGGCACCTGCCATTCTGGCTCCTGTGCAGGATTCCGTCCGTCTGCACTTCGACGAGCGTTCAGTCGTCGGCCAGCTCTCAAGCCTGCATCGTCCCCCCAGTATCCGCGCATGACCGAAAGCCGCTGATGCGGCTCGCCGGGCGTAGTTCGTCTTTCGAACGCGCCCCGTTCAAATCCATGCCCGGAATCCACAATGAGACACCTGTTGTCGGTGGCCATCCTGCCGTTCTTGCTCGGCGGATGCGCGTCCACCTATCTTCCGGAGGTCACGGCCTCCAGAGACCCTTCGGACCCTCGCGCCGAAGTCGTCTCGACACATCACCATAACCCGGTCGCGGGCTACCAGCACCGCGATCCAGTCGATCCCAAGCCGTGGAAGAAATTGAATGACGACGCCGCTTCCGAAGGAGGCGACCAGTCATGAGAGAACTTTCGATAGCAGGGGCACTCGCCGCGGCACTTCTCCTTGCAAGCTGCGCTTCCAACGAATTCACTGCCACGGACGCCGGGTTCTCCTCGGCGCAGAATAAGAGCGCGGTCCTGTCCAAGGAAACGGTCTGGATACAGAGCCGGGCCGAGGCCGAGCGTGTCGAAGCGCATGTCAAATCGTTCCTCAAGCGATCCAAGACCGTTGATGTGGGAACGGCCGTC